>NZ_JBCGHT010000002.1:0-623687 GCF_039549175.1 Paenibacillus sp. 102
TAAAAAAATTGAAACCCGTCAGGGTTTATTTGATATGCCCACTTTTATAAAATCTATAAAAGATAATAATAAACTATATGAAAAGACCGCATTTTGTATGAAAATATACCTTAAGTTGATGGATGTGTGGTGCTACCCCATCATAAAAGATTATTTTCTATTTATTTATCAATCTTTACAAAAAGACACCAAAGAATTAACAAAGATATTGTTTCGTCTGTTCAATCTCTTACAGAAAAACGGACGAAAATCCCATAGGTATGAGAAGAAAACAGTCTTTGATATCTTAGGTGTCGTATATAACTATTCTATGTCTTACAATCATGTAGCGTAATCCAAAAAATTGAAACCCGATAGGGTTTATTTGGTATGTAGATCTTTAAAGAAACTACACTGCATCTTTAGAAAAAAGAAAAAATCTCACGTGAAATTAAACTATTATAAGCTTAGCTTGATGGGCATGTGACTGTACCCCAGATACGACTTATGTTTTATCAAATTTATTGTATTGAAAAGATGGTGTCATTAAATCTTGTTATTTAAATTGACAATTTCAAAAACTGCCTGTTCAGCCGACTGAAGTGCACCTTCAAGATGTCCACTATATTGTGAATTTGTCTCTGTACCAGCAAAAATAATTTTCTTTTCCCATACACCTCCTACAGGTGGTTGACCATAGCTCTGATAGTTTTTAAGAGGACTGAAATCTTCCTCAACAGCCGTTTCAGCATCACTAGACCAATCTTTATAAAGAATAGCCTTTACGTTTTTAGCTTCACTTCCAAAGAGCTTAATTAACTGATCAATTACCAATTTTAAAATTTTATCTTGCCCCATTTTTTTACGTGCTTCTGGAGGCATTCCGAAAAAACCAAATAATGCACCAGAGCCTTTATTAGGAGAGGCATCATAAATTTCTTCTAAGGGACCAACTGCACTCAATACATATCCAGAAAGTCCTAATTCTCTCCAGAAGGGACGATCATAGACTGCAACTACCTTGGCCTGTCCCGCCATCCACGTCGGTTTCTTTACAATGTCAGAAATAAGATTTTTGGGGAGGAAAGGCGAAAATTCTATGTGATGCGCCACAAGACGAGGTGGCAATGCCAAAATTACAGCATCTGCATGAATTTTTTTTCTCTTTCCATCAGAAAGCTCTGCTTCAACCGTGATATCACCAGCTTCATTCAGCTGAATTTTCTTAACTCGCGTTTCTAGATCAACTATTTCTGAAGGAATAGTCTCTGCTAGAGCATCGATAAGAGACTGCACCCCTCCAGTCAATCGGACCCATTTTTCGTCAGAATTTTCTTTCAGAACACAGCGCTCTGGTGGCTTGATTTGGAATCGTTCTAAAAGTATTTCGCCTTTCTTATATTGTTCGAAAGTTTCTAAGTTTAATTCTTTAACAAGGTTAGCAATATGGCTCTCATATTGTGGCCAAAACCACGTCGGGCCAAGATCAAATTTGCCTAGGTCAGGTCTGTTTGGATCAGAAGTACTCAAAACCCTACCACCAATCCTATCTCTAGCCTCTATAACCCTACATTTAATGCCTTTCTCAGTAAGTAATGATGCAGCTCTTAGGCCACTTAACCCCGCACCAACAATGATTACAGGATTGTTCATATTTTAATCCTCCTTCTGACTGTGTTTTAGTTTGAATCAGCATAACACGAACAAAAAAACCATACAATATTAAAATTGTATGGCGAACAATATTAAGAAAACTCGTTTAGTAAACCTTTAAGGATCATTAATCCTTGCTCAAGCTCTTCAAGCGTTTTCGGTGCACAGACAGATAATCTTACAGCTCTTTCTGGAGAACTATTTCCAACTACAAAACGTTCAGCAGCATACACTTGTACTCCTTGCTTTGCAGCTAACGTTTCAAATTCAGCACCTGTAATTTTGCCTGGTAACAATAGCCAACGAAAGATACCTGTTTCAGCACCTAGACACATATAGTCTGCCAAATGACGATTTACGACTTGGTTTCTGCGAATGGTTTGTTCACGATGACCCTCAATTATGACTTCAAATTGATTCGATACAATCGTACGTGCTGTCAGTTCTGCTAATAACGGTGAAACGGTTATATTTATATTATAAAGTGCCTTTGAAATGGATTCTTTGAATTGACTCGGCACTGCTAAATAGGCCAGTCGTAACCCTGGGGCTAATGTTTTAGATAAACTTGCAATATAGATAACCTGTTCAGGTGCAAATGATGCGACTGCTGGAAAAGGTTTCTTGTTGAGAAGATGGTACGATGCATCCTCAATAATGAACTGGTTATATTTTTCGGCTATTGCTGCAATCATTTTTCGATTCTCAACAGACATAAAGGAAGCTGTCGGATTATGATAATCTGGGATCAAATAAATGCCTTTAATATTATCATTTTTACAGGCATCTTCAAAGGACATTGGACTCATTTCATAGTTCTCTGATTTTATGGGTACTATTTGTACACTAAGCATTGCTGCAACAGTTTTCAATCCAGGGTACGTATGATTGTCAACACCAATGCGATCTCCAGGCTTACAGAGGCTTGCCAGTGTAGCAGCAATCGCATTTTGCCCCCCATTGGCAAATAAAATGTGATCAAATGTTGTTTCAAACCCACTTTTTCGGATTAGCTTTATAGCAGCATCCTTTTGCCAAAGGCTTTCACCTGCACGACCATAACCGAACCACTTATCATAATCTGTCTCTTGTAGCATACTTTTTAGTTGGATTAGCAGTGGCTCATAAGAAGCATTATCTGGTAGTGTTGCTCCCATTTCAATTAAATGCTTCGGCTTTGTATCTTCAAGTAAATACGCATTCGATAACGCATCATACGATACAAATGTACCACTTCCAACTGATGCACTTAACAATCCCTTTAACTCGCAGACTTTAAAAGCCTTTGAAATGGTACTCAGATTTAAATCCAAATAATCAGCCAGTTCTCGCTGTGGAGGAAGTTTTGTTCCAGGTAATAAAACTCCGTTTAATATATCCTGTTCCAATTGCCTTGCGAGTGCCTTATAAATAGGCTTTTCATTTTTATCAAATGCTGGCTTCCAACTCATCGGATAGTTTTCAAAAGAATTAATTGGCATCAGAAACATCCTTTTTCACACAATTATATGATTGTGCCTTTTTTACCAATTATAACTTTTGTTATTGGTTTTGAATAAAGTTTAATCAAACTTACTTGGAATTTATTCTGAAAAGACTACGGAAATAGTCTAAAACATTTTTTAATGAAACATCAATGTTATAAACTACTTTTTAATCAAACTTTATTCAAAACCAACACCTTATGTAACTGAACTAATAAGTAAAAGGAATGCCACATATTAGTTATGTATAATATGTGGCATTCCTTTTTTTATAATTTAGGTCTTGATAAATATATAAGTGAGGTTTCTTTTTATATAATATGTTCATCTAACCACGAAATCAAATCTTGGAATACTTCATCCCTATTTACCTCATGGAACATTTCATGCCTTCCATTTTCATATAGACGAAGTGTTACATCTTTCACACCACAATTTTTATACATATTATATACTTCTTTTACACCTTTTCCCATGTCGCCTACTGGATCACGATCTCCAGAAAAAATATGTATCGGAAGGTCTTTCGGCGTTTTCTCATATTCCTCTAGTTTATTCACTTCAAGCACACCGTTAAATAATTCACGGTAAAAACTCGTTGAACAAATAAAACCACATAACGGATCTTCTATGTATCTATCAACTTGACTTGTATCTGAAGAAAGCCAATCAAACTTTGTCCGATTGGGTTTAAAGTTCGAATTAAAATTCCCAAATGATAAAAAGTTCAACATTGGGCTTTTTGTTTTTGCGCCGCGAAGCTTCATTTCAATTGTTGCTACTTTATGACCTATTACACCTAAAAGTCCAGGATTTCCACCCGTCCCAGAAATAAGGAATCCATCATATAGTTCACCACGAAGTTGCACAGCACGTCTTGATAAGAAAGAGCCCATACTGTGCCCTAATAAAAAGAGCGGGCAAGTATGTTCATTACGAATCAATTCCGATACAAAGACTATGTCAGTAACAGCCTGATTCCAGCCAACATTTGGTTCGAAATGACCGTAATCCGCTTCTTGTTTTGCTGTTTTCCCATGCCCCCGATGATCATGAGCATACACACCATACCCAGCTTTCAATAAGGCATCAATGTATTCTGTATATACACCAGCATGTTCTGTCATACCATGTGCAATCTGTACAATTCCACGAGGTTCACTTTCCGGCAGCCACTTGCGCAAGTAAATTTCTGATCCATCCAATACCGCAACAAAGCTTTCCTGTATGTTCATTTTGACAGCCTCCAAATCTATATGCTCTATTACAATCTATATCCTTAAAAATGAATCACCATTCATTCTTCTTACTATGTATTATATGCAATTGCTTCCATTATGACAAACACTGTATTTTTTATTTATTAAACTATTATCTTGACGAAAAAGAAATATAATTATATAGTTACTTACATAAAGTAATTAATATTTTTTAGGAGGTTTCCTTTATGATACCATCATTATTTTTAGCACATGGCTCACCCATGCTTGCCATTCAAGATACAGATTATACACGTTTTCTTAAAACACTTGGAGAAACATATAAACCAAAAGCAATTGTTATTTTTACAGCTCACTGGGAAAATGAAGTATTAACTATCTCATCTTCAGATAATGAATATGAAACAATTTATGATTTCGGCGGATTCCCTCCCGAATTATATGAAATACAATATAAAGCAAAAGGTTCCTCAGCCATCGCAACAATGCTAGAAACAAAATTTAAAAATAAAGGGATTCCAATTCGCAAAGATACAACTCGAGGATTAGATCACGGGTCATGGACACTATTACATCGTATGTATCCAAAAGCCGATATACCTGTCGTCCAACTTTCAGTAAATCCATTCCTTCCTGCAAAAGAGCAATATGAAATTGGACAGGCAATCCAAGGACTTGGACAAGAGGATATTTTAATAATTGGTAGCGGTGTTACTGTACATAATTTACGTGCACTCAAATGGGATCAAACAACACCTGAAAGATGGGCTGTCGAATTTGATGACTGGATTATAAATCATATGCAAAATAACGATAAAGATTCATTGTTTAACTGGGAAACTGCTGCTCCTCACGCACATTTAGCTGTTCCAAGAGCAGAACACTTTGTCCCCCTTTTCATCGCTATGGGGAGCGGTAATGCTGAAGGAAAAGTCATTCACCGTAGCTATGAACTTGGAACATTAAGTTATCTTTGCTTCCAGTTTTAATTGATTTCAAACAAAAAGGATGAGGCACCGTTGCTCCATCCTTTTTGTTTTATTTCTATTCAATACTTATACCGTATATTCTTCACCTAATTAACTAACTTCCAAATGCTCTTTCTTTGGTACCTCTGCCCTTCTACTATTGAAATATACCCAAATGCAGGCCAAAAATAAAAGTGATGATGTAGAGAAAAATACATATTGAAACCCGGCATGCGCAGCAATCTGCCCTCCGAGTACTGGTCCAATCATATTTCCTAAAAACTGAAAGGATTGATTATAACCAAAGATACGTCCAGTTACATGATGTGGTGTATGTTGTTTTAGTAGAGTTTGTACAGAAGGTAACAATCCAGCTTGTGCAATCCCTAATAGAAAACGCAGTATTAATAATTGCCAAGCAGCTGTCACAAATGCTTGTGGGATAAAAAGAATTCCTGCAAAGAACAATGCTACAACTAACGTTTTTTGAGGACCAATATGATCCGATAATCTTCCTAGTTTAGGAGCTGCTAAAATGACGGCTAAACCTGTTGCAGATATCACCGCCCCCGCAATCATTTCAATATGATCCGTATGAGGACCCGCTAAATGTTTTACATACAACGTAACAATAGGTTGTATGGACATATTTGCAAGTTGAATCATAAAAGTTGCTACAAACAAGCTCGTAATAAAATGTTTCGCTGGAACCATCGTCCACACTTTTTTCGGTTGCGCTCTTTTTGCTTGAACAGAATGATTCGATTCATGCAAGAAGAAAAAGACGATTATGAAGGAAAGAAACAAAAAGGCTCCTGTAACTAAAAATACGTGACGCATTCCAATAAGTTCAGATAAGTATCCTCCAAGTATCGGGCCGAGTAAGGAACCACTTACACCACCAGTTGATATCGTAGAAATCGCCCAACCAGAATGCTCTTTCGGTGTTTCCGCTGCTATAAATGTCATTGCAGTCGAAAGAAACCCTGACACTGCCCCCATCAAAAAACGAAGTGCAACTAATTGATATACATTTGTAACAAATCCCATAAGCGTCATAATCATTGCCATCCCAAGACTCGCACGAATGAGCATCAATTTCCGACCATGTATATCACCAAGTTTCCCCCATATTGGCGATACAATCGCGCCCATTAAAAAAGTTACACCGAATGCAATTCCCGACCACTGTGCAATTTCGGATGTACCCGTTACGCCTAGATCCTCAATATAAAAGGATAAGAATGGTATCACTAAGCTCATACCCGCTGCCGTAGTAAAACAACCAAGCCAACAAATCATTAAATTTCTTTTCCAGCTGGCCATTTCCACACCTTCTTTCTTAGATACCCATTCTACACCCTTTTTGTTAAAAAGTTTAGCAATATGATTCATAGATTAAACGTCATGTGCTTAAAGAAAATTTAAACAAAAATAAAAATTGCCAATAAGGGTATACCTTTATTAGCAATTTTCATTTTTAACTAGAATGTTCTACATCTTCCAACATGAACGATTCGAGTTGATTCAAAATTTGTACCCATTTATGAATGGCTTGTTCCATAATTTCACCATAAGTTGTTCCATTTGACATATAACCTAAAAACTCTTCCGTACGATACACTCCATTTAATAAAGCCTCCTGCATTTGAATGTCTTTCGGAATCCTTACTTCGTCTTGTTCGTAGCATAAGCCAATTGCAAGTAAATAGGCAATTGGAGGTAAAACATGATCCCCAAATTCAAAAATAAATGAAGTTTTCAAAAGTGGGTTTAAATAGGAGTATGTTTCATTTTTAAACTGTATACCTTTAAAAAATGGATGTTGGTCATACTCTTCTCGAATTCTTAAAAAGTCTGTTATGGAAATCTCTCCATACTTCTGGACATGTTGTATTAAACTCGTCTCGAATAAATGAACCCCATATGTAGATAAGACAACCTGATGTACTCTTTTTACATACTGACTTGCAATTTCTTGCCTTAATTCTAAACTTATGTCCCTATTCTGTAACATTGCCTGAACACAATTAAATTCAAAGTAGTATATCATAATTTCATTTAATAATTGAGTACTATCATCAAAGAATGTATGTTCATAACTTTGATTAAAATATACATTAAAATTACGTTATTGTAATTGGTATTAATTGAGCCTGACAGCCTTCCTCATAAAATTCAAGTGGACCTGCTTGACCAATAATTGCATATTCATAACCAATTTGCTTCATGTCAGACAAGCATCGATGTAACAGTTCTCTTCCCACACCTTTTACACGATGACTTTTAGCTGTTCCCATTGGTCCAAACAGCCCTTTCTTTCCTCTTACAACATCATAACAGGCAAACCCAATTATCGTTTCATTTTTCTTTGCAATGTAAATTGGCGGTTCTTTATATTCTCGAAAACCTTTATTCACCGTTCCGAACCATCTTTCGCCAAATTCATTCATAACAAACTGGAGAAGCTCTTCCAAATCAGATTGATTTGCCCGATTAATATTGCAAATTAAATCATCCATACTCGGTATTTTATAATCTTTCAAATCTACAGTCATATCTCTTGGTACGGAAACAATGTGTAAAATCCTTTGTCTCATATCTTCTCCTATTAAATTTTGAATCTCCTCATCTCGCTGAAGGATTACGCTTACAATATGTCCTTCATTTACATATACTTGATTAAACCTTTCCATCTTACGTTTAGCTAATTGTAATATCTCCATTGTCCTATAAGAAACATTGTACTCTTGTACTTCTATACATCTTTTATCTTGAAATTCCGTCTGTTGTAATTGTTTGAATTTCGCTACAAAATCTATTCCTATAGAATGAAATAAATACATATACAATTCACCACAAACTCCCGTTCCTTCTTTACACGCCCCTATAAATAAATCTAGGGGTTGAATAATACGCTCATGGTATTCAGCTTCTTTGCTTGCAATTTGAAAAATCCTATTTACTCGTTTTGTAAACTTAAATTCTTTCATATGTATTCTTCCTTTATAGTAATTTTTTAAATGTAAACCTAGCTCCCGTATCATCAGAATCAATATCCCATTCAATCTCCATCTCTTTCGCCATAACAGCAATAATGGATAATCCAATTCCTACACCTTTATTTGGCGAATGAGCATTTTGAAAACCTGGCCCATGGTCAACAACTGTAATTGTTTTTTCCTCATGGTTTACATATACTCCTATAAATTTCCCATCATCTGCATGCCTAACTACATTTTGAATTACATTATCTATAATTCTTTGAAACCAATTTTCATCGATATTCCAAAATAATTGCTTTTCTGGAATCACAATATCAATCTCAAAGCCTTTCTCATCTAATATGTCATACCATGATGCAACAAGTTTTCTCGTTAAACGTGTCATATCCGTTTGCTCTGGATGATAAGGATATTTCTTTGCCGTTATTAATGAATACGATAGTAAGTTCTCTATTAACTCCGCTAAGTAATTAATTTTTTCATCCATTCGTACAATTGTTTTCTGTCCTTTGACTGAGATGGCTTCTTCTTTTAAAGAATCAATTTGTGCACGCATTGCTGTTAAAGGTGTTCGCAAATCGTGAGACAGATCCGCAATTAGTTTTCTACGAAATTGTTCCTCCTCCTCCTCTTTCAATTTACTTTTTTGTAAAGCCTCTACCATGCGATTAAAGGACTCCTCTAATAAACCAATCTCATCTTGCTTTGATATGGAAATTCGCAATGGAAGTGTCTGGTCTTGTGGAAGTTCCATCGCTTTTTGTAGCATTAATAACCTTTTTCTAATCTTAAGAAAAAATATGATGGAACAAACAATAAATATTGTAAAACATCCAATAATAACTATTTCAAAAACAACTTCATATCTTTCGCGTATTTGAACGATTGGTGCATTTACATATTTCCTCGAAACTTGAAATACCATAAATGCGCCTTGTTTCTCTTTTCCAATGTAAGATACAACTGTAAATGGATCCCCTTCAAAACTCTTTTTCATAAATGCAATTGCATCACTTGCACTCCACTCTTGTGGTATATTTTGTTTTTCAGGAATTTTAAGATTTGTTTTCCCTTGACTATCTACCCAAAACATTGTTCCTTCTGAGTATTTTTCTTGAAATGATTGAAAAGCTTGCTCAATTTTCTCAGGATTGTTTTCATCTAAATTTTCCGCATTATTTCTCCATTCCTCTTCTATTTCCACACTAGAATACGTAACTTGTAAACCCTCCATCCATTCGATAGATTTAATGAAGAGAAACGAACTGAGTGGAACAACAAGAGGCAACAACATAATCGCTGCAAATATAATAAATAGGTACTTTCGTAATAGTGATGTACTTTTTATCATGTCTTACACCGATAACCTATTCCACGTATGGTTTCTATTATTTGAGGACTACTTGGATTCTTCTCTATTTTTTCGCGTAAATGACGGATATGAACCATCAATGATTTATCCCCTTCTATGTAGGATTCATTCCACACTGCCTCAAAAATTTGTTCTTTCGTTAATGTACGATTCATATTTTTCATCAAATAAAAGAAGATTTGATGCTGCTTTCCTGATAAAGTAATTTCTTCATCCGTGTCTGTATCAACAATCCGGTATTCTTTCATAAATATTTTTAAATGTTTCACATGCTGCACCTCTGCTCCATCTTTGTTGTACCGTCTTAGTAAAACTTCAATACGTGCCATCAACTCTTTTGGGTGGAATGGTTTTGTTATATAATCATCAGCAAATGTTAATCCATATATTTTATCTTCTAATGTTGTTCTTGCAGTTAGCATAATAATCGGGATATCTGGGTATTCCCGTTTAAAACGTTGACCTAGCGTAAAACCATCAAGCCCTGGCAACATAACGTCTAAAACAATGACATCTGCGATTTCACATACTTCATTCGTACCCTTCTCTGCAGTAAACCATGTAACTTCATACTCTTGTTTCTTCAACTCTCTTTTGACCCATTCTCCAATCTCATGATCATCCTCAACATACAAAATGTGTGTCATTTTTTCACCTTCATATATAAATTTAACCCTTCTCTTCCATCATAAGGAATACTACACAATTTGAAAACTAGTACACTCCAAAATTAGGGAATACTGTATAAATTTAAACAAAACTTAAACTCTTCTAACATTAACATTAACCTTTATTTCCTATACTTCATTTGAGGTGATAGGAACATGAATTATATTTTGAAAACGACTGGGTTAACAAAGAAATATCGGAATGATTATGTAGTACATAATGTAGATTTAAAAATTCCGAAAGGAGAGATTTATGGATTTCTCGGGCCTAACGGAGCTGGTAAAACAACCAGTATTCGCATGCTATTAGGCCTTATTAAGCCAACACAAGGAAATATCGAGATATTTCAACAAGATTTGGCAAAAGAACGTTTATCTATATTATCTAAAATTGGAGCTCTCGTTGAAAATCCCTCTTATTATGCCCACCTAAATGCCATTGAGAATTTAGAAGTTTACCGGATTTTGAGAAATGCTCCGAAAGAAAAAATTGAGGAAGTACTGCAGATTGTTGGTTTACAACATGCTGCCAAGCAAAAGGTAAAAGAGTATTCATTAGGAATGAAACAACGGTTAGGAATTGCCATTGCCTTACTTGGCGATCCGCAGCTATTAATTTTAGACGAGCCGACAAATGGACTTGATCCAGAAGGGATTCACGAAATTCGTATGCTAATTAAACAACTGGCGAAAGAAAGAGGGATTACCATCCTTATTTCTAGTCACTTATTAAGTGAAATTGATCAAATGGCAACCTATGTTGGAATCATTGCAAAAGGCAAGCTTATTTTTCAAGATAAAATAGGAAGATTGCGTCAGCACGCTCATCATTCTATTACACTTATGACAGACAAGCCAGATGCAGCTTGGAAGCTCATTCTCGCTAAAGGAATTCCTTCTTTACAAGAAGAGGAGAAAATCATTCTATCAAATGTATCAAATGAAACTGTTGGAGAGATTGTCAAAACACTTGTAACACATAACATTTCCGTGTTTAGAATTGAAGAAAATAAAAAGTCACTTGAAGAGATATTCTTACAGCTTATAAAGGAGGAAGAGACACATGTACAAACGCCTCTTTCAATCTGAGCTTTTAAAAATAAAAAGGAAGTGGGTTTGGTTTTTAATCTTTTTAGGGCCAATAGGTGTTATTTCCCTTCAAGCATGTAACTTTTTTCTCCGCTATGATTGGTTAACAGAGAAATATGCGAAAGACTTATGGGGAGGTCTTCTTTCTGAGGTTCAACCTCTTGCTTTAGTAACCTTGATATTAGGTACTACTATTATTACTTCTTTAATCGCTCACATAGAGCATCATTCTAGTTCATGGAAACATCTCTTATCCTTACCTATTAATAAGCGACATATTTTTCTAGTAAAATTCATACTGGTATTTTTCCTACTTACTGTTTCTTGTTCTTTATTATTGATTGGCATAGTTGGATTGGGTTTAACATTACAATTCGATGATTCAATTCCATGGTTTTCTATATTTAAAATAAGTTTCTATCCTTACTGGTCGGCACTACCAATTGTAGCTCTTCAATTATGGATTGCTATCATATTTCAAAACCAAAGTATCGCATTTACAATCGGACTTTTAGGAACTATTTTCACTATGTTTTCAGTAGCGCTTCCCAATTGGTTCATATGGAGATGGCCAAGCCTACACATTGACTGGGGACCTCCATTTCTATGTGTAGCAATAGGTCTAATCGTTGGTATATGTATGTTATGTATTGAAACAGCCAATTTTACTAGAAGGGATGTGCATAAATAATGCTTTGGCTTAAAAGTATACAAGCTGAATTTTATAAAATAAAAAAAACTAAAATATGGGCATTACTATTTTTAAGCCCCATTTTAGCAGGAGTAATTGCTTATGCGAATGCCTCAAACTATCCTGATTATAAACAGCATTGGGAGTTAATTTATAATATCATGGTAGTGGTGCATGGCACGTTACTTCTCCCACTATTAACAGGTATTTTCACTTCATATATTTGCCGATATGAACATTCAAATGGTGGTTGGAAACAACTTTTAGTACAACCAATAGCAAGGTATCACACCTATATCATAAAATTTTTCTTTATTCTTTTATTTGTAGGTACAATGCAACTTCTCTTCATCATAAGCTATGTTAGTGTTGGACAACTGTTGCATTTATCTAGTCCTTTTCCACTCATTCCTACACTTAAAAGTATTACAGGAGGGATAATCGCCACTTTACCTTTAATTGCTTTACAATTATGGGTATCAACCATCTGGTCCAGTTTTGCTGCACCGATTGCTTTAAATGCTATAGCTTCTATACCAGCTCTAATGATTGCAAATTCCGAAAGATTTGGTCCTTTTTATCCATGGGCACAACCATTTCTAGCTATGCTTCCTAAAGAGGACTCACAACTATTTTATATTTCTTTTGAAACACTCATATTTGTCGTAATTGGTAGCTTTGTTATTTTATTTATAGGCGGCTTCGTTCATTTTATGAAAAAAGCATATTAACCTTTTACATACCAATAGCCCAAAGCTATTTAAAATAGTTTTGGGCTATTCAACATAACTAAACATACAAATGATATCCATACATAATAGAAACAATTATTCCAACTACCAATATTCCAGGTAATAAATTGGCTACTTTAATTTTAATAAATCCAAGTAAATTTAATCCAATTGCAAAAATCATAATCCCACCAGTAGCTGTCATTTCCACAATAAACTGATTCATCAGCTTCTCTGGTACAAAACTATTAATTTGCGTTGCGAAAATCGCAATCCCTCCCTCATATAAAATGACTGGTATTGCTGAAAATAGTACGCCTATTCCAAGCGTTGTCGTTAAAATAATAGAAATAAATCCATCAATAATTGCTTTTGTAAATAGCACATCATGATTTCCGCGAATGCCACTATCTAAAGCTCCAAGTATCCCCATTGCTCCGATGGCAAAGATTAATGTCGCTGTCACAAATCCAAGGGATATACTCCCTTCCCCTTTTGAGCCAACCTTTTTTTCTAGCCAATCTCCTAAACTTTTTAACTTCTCTTCTAACTCCAGCCATTCTCCAATCACTGCACCAATGACAAGACTTATAATTACAACAAGAAAGTTTTCACTTTTCAATCCCATTTGAAGACCAAGTACAGTAACAGCTAAACCAATTGTATGCATAACTGTCCCTTTCATACTTTCTGGAATATTGCTTAATAATCTACCTAATATAGTACCAATTATGATACAAATTCCGTTCACTATTGCTCCTAATATAACCATTATGCTTTCTCCATCCTCTTCAACCATTATTTTTTTAATTTTTATATATAACATACAACAAAATACAAAAAACTTTAACGGAATTTTCAAAACTTTATAAGTAAAATTAACTTATGTATTGTATTTTTTCATCGTTTCATGTTACCGTAATATTGCATACACTATGAGATGAGCTCACAACACATACCTATAATCTAACAGAAACATTTTTCGTCCTACATATCATGTCTAGCATACATAAACGATTAAGCACTTACTCATTTTCTTACATACTATATGAAACTCTTATCAGCGGATTTTCTAAAAGTCATTTATTATATAAAGTGAAACTTTAATGAATGGGTGGTTCTTCCTCCCCCACTGATTATCAGCTCTCACCAATCGGGCTTTTATGGGCAGCTCGCCTCCCACCTATATTCTTTGCTTTCTCTGAATTTTGAAGTGAGGGTCTTACTGCCTCCAAATAGCGGGATAAAAATGAAAAAGGAAAGATAACTATGACAACTTTATTTAAACGATTTATTTTAATAGTAATTCTTATTACACCGATTGTTTTATTAATAAATAACTCCTTTACATCAAAAGCAAAAGATACGGCTGGAGTAGAAAATAAAAAAGACAATACAAAGAAAACCGAAAAAAAGAAAAAAGAAGATCCTGAAATTACTCTTACTTTTTCTGGTGATACAATGTTTGATTGGCAATTGCGACCGGTTATTCAAAAAAACGGTGCGGATTATCCATTCCAACATGTAAAAGATGAAATAACAAAAGCTGATATTTCCTTTATAAACTTGGAATCTGCATTTACAGCACGGGAGAAAAAGGCTCCTGGCCAGTTATTTTGGATTAAAAGTGATCCTTCCACATTACAAGCTATTAAAAACACAGGCTATGACATTGTGAATATTGGTAATAACCATACGCTTGACTATGGACAAGATGGTTTAATGGATACAATCTCTCACGTAGAAAAACTAAAACTTCCTTATATCGGAGCCGGAAAAAATGCAGATGATGCATACACAGCTAGAGAAATTACAGTAAAGGGGAAAAAATTCAAATTCCTTTCCTTTGTTCGCTTTATGCCTGATTTTACCTGGGTAGCCGGTAAAGACAAACCAGGTGTTGCAAATGGATATGATATCAATCTAGTAACAAAAACGATTCAAGAACAAAAGAAAGACGCCGATTATCTGATTGTATATATGCATTGGGGCGTTGAAAAATCAAATAGACCTATAGACTATCAAAAACAATATGTGCCGAAAATAGTCGAAGCTGGTGCTGATGCGATTGTTGGGAGTCACCCGCATTGGTTACAAGGATTTGAATACTACAACAAAGTCCCTGTCGCTTATTCGTTAGGAAACTTCTTGTTCCCTAACTATGTAAAAGGAAAAAGTGCTGAAACAGGTGTATTAACCCTTACTTTTAAAGGAAAAGACGTACAAATGTCATTTAACCCTTATATCATTCGCAATAATCAAATTTCACCAGTCACTCCTGATGAAAAGAAAAAAGCTTTACAATATTTACAAACCGTTTCAACTGATGTAGAAATTGATGAAACTGGAACAATTAAAAATAAACATAGTTAGAAAGAAAGGAAGCTTTTTACTAAAAAGCTTCCTTTCTTTTGTATATTAAATTAACAAATCAAACAATACCGGATTTTTATTTAACTCCATAAATTGAATATTATTTTCTTGAAAACGGGTAATTAATGGCTCATAATCTTCTTTATGTTTTAGCTCCACCCCAACAAGCGCAGGCCCATTTTCTTTATTATGTTTTTTAATATACTCAAAACGAGTGATGTCATCCTCTGGTCCTAAACCTTTATCAAGAAATTCTCGCAATGCTCCTGAACGCTGCGGGAATTCAATAATAAAATAATGTTTTAACCCTTCATAAATGAGAGAGCGTTCTTTCATTTCTTGCATTCTATCAATATCATTGTTTCCACCACTTACTATACAAACAACTGTTTTTCCTTTCAGTTCATCCTTATAAAAATCGAGTGCAGCAATAGAAAGAGCACCAGCTGGCTCCGCAACGATTGCATTTTTCTTGTACAATTCTAATATCGTTGTACAAATTTTCCCCTCAGGAACCAATACAATATCATCTAACACTTCTTTACAAGTTTCAAAAGTTAATTTCCCTACTTTTTTAACTGCTGCCCCATCAACAAAACTATCAATTTTTTCTAAGGCCACGTTTTCATTTTGTAAAAAAGCTTCTTTCATCGATGCTGCTCCCTTTGGTTCCACACCGATTATTTTTGTATCGGGACTCACACCTTTTACATATGTACCAATACCTGATGCTAAACCACCGCCACCAATTGCTGTGAAAACATAATCAACATGTTTCTCCATGTCATGTAATATTTCAACGGCAACCGTCCCTTGGCCCGCAATTACATACGGATCATCAAATGGATGCGCAAACGTCATGCTATTTTCCTCACAATAGCGCTGTGCTTCTTGGAAGGAACTATCAAATGTGTCTCCAACTAACACAATTTCTGCATAAGCACCTCCAAAAAATTGTACTTGAGATACTTTCTGCTTAGGTGTTGTTGTTGGCATAAATATTTTAGACCGAATCTTCAATAAATTACACGTATAAGCAACCCCTTGCGCATGATTACCAGCACTCGCACATACAACCCCATTTTGTAGTTGTTCTTTCGATAAGCTTTGAATTAAATTGTAAGCACCTCGAATTTTAAACGAACGAATTACTTGTAAATCTTCCCGTTTCACATATACATCACATTCATATTTCTCAGATAAAACGGAATCTCTCTGAAGCGGTGTTGTATTGACGATATCTTTCATGTGATTATGAGCCACAAGGATATCTTCGATTTTCACTCTCTCCCTTACATTTTGCACCATCTCGTATCATTCCTTATCTCTTTTTATATGGATTCAATCAAAATTTTGCATTTTTAGCACTGCACCTGTATTCGCTGATGTTACCATTTGTGCGTAGCGTCCAAGCCATCCTGTTTTCACTTTCAACTCTGGTTTTTTCCATTCTTTCCTGCGCTTTTCCAGTTCTTCATCACTTACTCTCACTTCAAGTAAACGTTCCTCTACATCAATACATACAATATCACCTTGCTCTAAAAGCGCAATTTCTCCACCAGCAGCAGCTTCTGGTGAAATATGTCCTACTGAAATACCGCGTGATGCACCTGAAAAGCGGCCATCTGTTAACAGAGCAACATCTGCACCTAATCCCATACCTGCAATTGCTGAAGTTGGTGCTAACATTTCTGGCATACCAGGTCCACCTCTTGGTCCTTCATAACGAATAACAACAACATCTCCTTTTTTCACTTTTCCAAGCATAATCCCTGCAAGCGCCTCGTCTTGAGATCCGAAAATAACACATGGCCCTTCAAATCGTTTTACCTCTGTTGCACCACTTTTAATGACAGCACCATCTTTTGCAAGGTTTCCTTTCAATATACGCAGGCCACCTTCTTCACTATGAGGATTTTCGAGAGAGTGAATTACTTCCTTATCTTGAATTTTTGCATGAGCGATGTTTTCTCTTAGTGTCTGACCAGTAGCTGTAATACGGTCTAGATGGAGCACACCCTCTTTTCTGCTTAACTCTTTTAAAATAGCGCTGATACCACCCGCACGATCAATATCTTCCATATGCCAATTTGAAGCTGGACTCACTTTACATAAATGAGGAACACGTCTTGAAACTGCATCAATGCGGCTCATGTCATAATCGAGCCCCGCTTCTTGTGCGATTGCTAGCGTATGTAATACTGTATTTGTTGATCCACCCATCGCCATATCTAATGCAAACGCATCATCAATCGCTTCTTCTGTCACGATATCGCGTGGTTTAATATCGCGTTCAATTAATACTTTTAATTTTTCAGCTGCCTGTTTGATTAGTTCCTCACGCCTTGGGTCTGTTGCTAAAATACTGCCATTACCAGGAAGCGCAAGCCCTAACACTTCGCATAAACAGTTCATAGAATTCGCTGTAAACATACCCGAACAAGAACCACAAGATGGACAACCGTGATCTTCAATATCCTTTAATTCTTCTTCTGAAATTCTCCCAGATTGATAGGCACCTACTCCTTCAAAAACAGAACTTAAGTCGACTACTTCACCTTTTGATGTCTTTCCAGCCGCCATCGGTCCACCTGAAACAAATACAGTCGGAATGTTAACACGTAATGCTGCCATCATCATACCTGGTGTAATCTTGTCACAGTTTGGAATACAAATCATCCCATCAAACCAGTGAGCATTTACTACGGTTTCAACTGAATCTGCGATAATTTCACGACTCGGGAGAGAATAACGCATACCAATATGTCCCATCGCAATCCCGTCATCTACTCCAATTGTATTAAACTCAAATGGAACCATTCCCGCTGCACGTACTGCTTCCTTTACAAGCCGACCAAATTCATTTAAATGTTTATGCCCTGGAATAATTTCAATAAAAGAATTACAAATTGCTACAAATGGTTTATCAAAATCTTCATCTTTTAAACCAGTTGCTTTTAATAAACTACGATGTGGCGCTTTGTCAAATCCCTTTTTAATCATGTCACTTCTCATCTTTTCCAAATCCCTTCCTGTTCATTTTCCCTTATCTATTTTCTACTACTTTTTCACTAAACCTTTCCCCTCTGGTTGCTGAATCCAAGTCATCATTTCTCGTAATTCTGCTCCTATTTTTTCAAGCGGATGATTTTGTTCTGCCTTTTTCATTGCATTATAAGTGGGACGCCCTGCTTGATTTTCTAGAATCCATTTCTTCGCGAATTCTCCTTTTTGAATCTCCGCAAGAACTCGTTTCATCTCTTTCTTCGTTTCATCTGTAACAATTCTAGATCCTGTTACATAATCACCAAACTCTGCTGTATCTGAAATAGAATGGCGCATATTCGTTAATCCGCCTTCGTACATTAAATCCACGATTAACTTAAGCTCATGTAGACATTCAAAGTAGGCAATTTCCGGACGATATCCACCTTCCGTTAATGTTTCAAAACCAGCTTTCACAAGTGCAGTTACCCCGCCGCATAGTACAGCTTGTTCGCCAAATAGATCTGTTTCTGTTTCTTCTTGGAAGGATGTTTCAATTACACCAGCACGTGTACAGCCAACTCCTTTGGCATATGCAAGAGCAACATCAAATGCTTTTCCAGTCGCATCTTGATGAACTGCCACTAAAGCCGGAACGCCATTTCCTTCTTGGAAAACACGACGAACAAGATGCCCTGGACTTTTTGGTGCAACCATCGCTACATCTACGTAACTTGGCGGCTCGATTTGCCCAAAATGAATATTAAATCCATGTGAGAAAAGTAACATTTGTCCTTCGCGAAGGTTCTTTTCAACTTCATTTTGATATACATGTGCCTGCTGTTCATCTGGCAATAATACTTGTACAACGTCTGCGGTTCGCACCGCTTCTGAAACTGCCATTACTTCAAAACCATCTGCTTTCGCTACCTCAAAAGATTTCCCTGGGCGGACACCTACTACAACATGAACGCCAGAATCACGTAAATTTTGCGCTTGCGCATGACCTTGTGATCCATAACCAACTACCGCCACTGTTTTTCCTGCTAATACCTCTAAATTTGCATCTTGTTCATAATATGTTTTCATCTTTTCATACACTCCTTATAATTTATTTACTTGCAAGACATCAATTAACTTTTTCAACTGATTTACGAGCAATGTCGCTTCATTTTCTGTACAAACTGTTGTAAGTTTCATTTCCGAAATCTCTCTTGTTTCTCCTTCATTTAAATTTAAAGAAGAAATATTATAACCACGCCGAGCAAAAATTCCACTTACTCTTAGTAAAACTCCAGGATCATTATTGACAACGAGCGAAAAAGTATGACTCATTCTTCCCACCTCTTCATAATCATTTCATGATTCCCTTTATTAGGAGGAACCATTGGAAATACGTTTTCGCCCTCTTCTACACAAAAATCAACAACAACTGGGCCTTGATGACAAAATGCTTCTAACATGATTTGTTTCGCTTCAATCGGATTGGTAGCGCGCAAACCTTTTACTCCGTATGCTTCTGCTACCTTCACAAAATCAGGTGATCCAATCTGTGATTCTGATAAACGATTTTCATAGAACATCTCTTGCCATTGTCTGACCATACCTAAAAACTTGTTATTAATAATAAAAACTTTCACTGGAATATTGTTTTCTGCAATTGTTTGTAATTCTTGAATGTTCATTTGAAATGAAGCATCTCCCGCAATACAGACAACTGACTTATCCTTAAAGGCAAGCTGAGCACCGATTGCCGCTGGGAATCCAAACCCCATTGTTCCTAATCCGCCAGATGTAAGAAATGTTCGCGGTTTTTGTGCCTTATAAAAGTGTGCTGCCCACATTTGATGCTGCCCAACTTCTGTGGTCACAATTGCTTCACCATTTGTTAATTCACTTACTAAATGAATCACGTGCTGCGGTTTTAATTTTGATTCATTCTGTTCATATGAGAGCGGATATTCTTCTTCCCACACTCTTACTCTCTCTATCCATGCATCAGTTTGACACTCTACTCTCATATTTCTTAACATGTGTAACGACCGCTTTACATCCCCTACAACCGGATATTCTACCGTTACATTTTTATGAAGCTCAGCTGGATCAATATCAATATGTACCTTTTTCGAATGAGGTGAAAATAGCTCTAACTTTCCTGTGACTCGATCATCGAAACGGACTCCAAATGCAAGAAGCAAGTCACATTCCGTCACTGCCATATTTGCAGCATATGTCCCATGCATACCGAGCATCCCTAAAAACAGCGGATCACTAGGTGGATAAGCACCAAGTCCCATTAAAGTTGAAACGACTGGAATACGGTTCTGTCTTGCAAATGTTAGAAGTTCTTCGGATGCATCGGCATGAATGACACCACCTCCGATATATAGGAGCGGGCGATTTGCTTTTGAAATTGCCTCTGCCACGCTCTCCAGCTGCATTTTATCTGGTTCAATCCGTGGCTTATAACCCGGAACTTGAACTTCCCCTTCAAAAAAGTTCGTTACAATAGAATTTTGAATATCCTTTGGAATATCAATTAATACCGGACCTGGCCGTCCACTTTTAGCAATATAATATGCCTCTTGCAATATACGTGATAGCTGATTTACATTTCGTACTTGATAATTATGTTTTGTAACCGGCATTGTAATTCCCACAACATCCGCTTCTTGAAATCCATCTTTTCCAATGAGAGATGTCGCCACTTGACCTGTAATTACCACTAAAGGAATCGAATCCATATACGCATCTGCTAAACCAGTAACTAAGTTTGTAGCTCCTGGGCCGGAGGTAGCAAATACTACCCCGACCTCTCCAGAAGCTCTCGCATATCCTTCTGCACCATGAATTGCGGCTTGTTCATGACGCGTTAAAATATGCTTCAAACCACTGCCATACAGCGCGTCGTAAATTGGTAGAATAGCTCCGCCCGGATAGCCAAACACAGTTGTTACACCTAATTTCTTTAAACAGTGAATCACATGTCCTGCACCTGTTACTTTTTTTACTCCTCCGTGACGCGCTTCCTTACACACTGCATGTTCCACCATTTCACTAACTCCTTCCCCTATTCGTTAAGCTAAACTTTCTGCTAGTCCCGGAACGCGCACTCCTCGCTCTCTCGTTAACTTTTTAAATTCTTCCGTTAACTGCTTCGTTACTTCTCCTGGTTTTCCATTTCCGATTTCTCTTGAATCCACTTTTACAACTGGAATTAATTCAGCAGCAGTTCCTGTTAAAAATACTTCATCTGCTACATATACATCGTGACGAGTAAATGGTCTTTCTTCACAAGGAATACCTAGTCTTTCACAAAGTTCAATGACACTATTTCGTGTAATCCCTTCAAGAGCCCCTAAGTATGCAGGTGGCGTCACTACTTTTCCATCTTTCACAACGAATACGTTATCTCCCGATCCTTCACAAACATATCCTTGCTGATTTAACATAAGCGCTTCTAGCACACCTGCTTGTGCTGCTTCAATCTTTACTAATACGTTATTTAAATAATTCATCGACTTAATACGCGGATCAAGTGCATCGGGCATATTTCGGCGAGACGCAACAGATACAACACTAAGACCGTTATCATAAAACTCTTGTGGGAACAACTTTAACTGTTCAGCAATGATGATGACACTTGGTTTCGTACAGCTTCTTGGATCAAGTCCTAAATCCCCTTTTCCTCTTGAAACAATTAATCTAATATATGCATCTGCATATTCATTTTTTTGTAGTGTCTGTAAAACTGCTTGTTCCATCTCTTCGATTGTCATCGGAATCGTTAGTAAAATCGATTTTGCAGATTCATATAAACGCTTTAAATGCTCTTTTAAACAAAATACATTTCCGCTGTAGCTACGAATCCCTTCAAATACGCCGTCTCCATATAAAAAACCGTGGTCATAAACAGATACAACAGCCTTTTCTTTTTCTACTAATTCCCCATTCATATAGATATATTGGTTTCCCATCCTACATCGCTCCTCTTTTTTATCTCTTTATTTATGTGCAATCCACCTTTTTATCGATTGCTGAGAAGAGTATATTTTATCTAAATCTTCTGTAAATTAATTATAAAAATATCCTCGCCTCAGCAATCGATTTTCTACAAACGTGTAGCAATCCATTGCTGAGACGAGGGAATCGTGGTACCACTCAGCTTCCTTATACTTCTCGCGAAATACAAGCTCTGTAAGTCCTATTAGACTTTTGTTCTTTTATCGTGAACAACTCCGCTGCTCTCTACTCATTTTTTTCGAAGGCAGTGCTCTGAGGTGATCTTCAACAAGTACAATTGTTACCACCCTCACAGCCACGGGGCAGCTCTCTGAAACAATTTATATCGTTTACTCTCCTCTTCTTTGCATTCTTCTATTCTCTTTTTTTAAAATAAAAACTCTCGCCTCAGCAATCAATCACTACATTATAGTAGCTTTGATTGCTGAGGCGAGAGTTTCGCGTTACCACTCAGCTTCCTTATACTTCTCACGAAATATAAGCTCTGCAGGTCCTATCAGACCCTCGTCCATTTACCGGAGACGATACCGCCGCCCTCTACTCGGTTTCCCTTTCGCAAGCGATGCTCCGAGGTGATCTTCAATGATTCGACCGTTACCACCCTTTCAGCCACGGGGCAGCTCTCTAAAACTATCATAATCATCTACTTTCCTCTTCTTTGCATATAAAATATATTAAAGTTAGAAAATTCTTAATTAACTTTTAAGTTGTTACACGTATTATAGGACTTTGTTCTTTTCATTGTCAACATGTTTTTTGAAAATTTATATTTTAAATTATAATCCCAATATTTAAATCTAATTTTTTTATCAAAATAAAAAAGGAATGAATCTCAATCAAACACTCATATATTACTTAAGGCTTGTCTGTTAAAAAAGCCAGCTTCATACATATGTAAAATGATTAAGGAGATGATGTGAATATGTTAAAAGGAAAAGTTGCATTGGTTACTGGAGCAAGTCGTGGAATTGGATGTGCTATTGCGAAACGCTTAGCAAGTGATGGTGCATTAGTTGCTGTGCATTATGGAAATCGTAAAAGTGATGCAGAAGAAACAGTACAGGAAATTCAATCGAATGGCGGTTCAGCTTTTTCTATTGGAGCAAATCTTGAATCCTTGCATGGTGTAGAATCTCTTTACAAATCTTTAGATTCTGAATTACAAAATCGCACTGGTGAGACTCATTTTGATATTTTAATAAACAACGCCGGAATTGGTTCTGGAGCTTTCATCGAAGAAACAACTGAAGATTTTTTTGATAGAATCATTTCCGTAAATGCCAAAGCACCTTTCTTCTTAATACAGCAAGCATTACCTCGATTACGTGATGAAGGCCGTATTATTAACATTTCATCGGCTGCAACACGAATTTCTTTACCCGATTTCGTTGCCTATAGCATGACGAAAGGTGCAATCAATACAATGACTTTCACACTAGCAAAACAGCTTGGAGCACGAGGGATTACAGTAAACGCAATCCTTCCAGGTTTTATTAAAACCGACATGAATGCTGAACTTTTAAGTGATCCGATGATGAAACGATATGCAACTGAAATCTCTGCTTTCGGCCGTTTAGGAGAAGTAGAAGATATTGCAGATACTGCTGCATTTCTTGCTTCCCCTGACAGCCGTTGGGTTACTGGTCAATTGATTGATGTGAGCGGTGGTTCTTGCTTATAAAAAACATATAGTTTTAAATCTTTTTTATTGCGCAATAAAACAATTTATATAATACTAGATAAAACATATCTATTTAGGAGGATTACAGCAATGACAGAAAAAACATACGAACTCGCAACCTTTGCAGGCGGCTGCTTTTGGTGCATGGTAAAACCATTTGATGAACTTCCAGGCATTCACAAAGTTGTTTCCGGCTATGCTGGTGGCCACACCAAAAATCCAACATACGAACAAGTAAAAACAGGAACATCTGGACATTTAGAAGTTGTTCAAATTACATTCGACCCTTCTATTTTCCCTTATCAAAAATTACTAGATTTATATTGGCCACAAATTGATCCAACTGATGATGGCGGACAATTTTTTGACCGCGGTCCATCCTATCGCACTGCAATTTTTTATCACAATGAATATCAAAAAGAGCTAGCTGAAAAATCAAAACAAGCTTTAGCAGAAAGCGGTATGTTTAAAGATCCAATCGTAACGGAAATTCGTCCAGCAGCTCCTTTTTATGAAGCAGAAGAATATCATCAACATTTTTATAAAAAGAATCCCGAAAAATACGCACAAGAACGTAAAGAATCTGGACGTGAAGATTTTATTAAAGAAAACTGGGAAAAGAAATAAAAAATCAATATTTTAAGGTCTATGAAAAGTAATTTCATAGACCTTTATTGTATTTTGATATAATAATTCCCCACTTACTTATTCGTCTCATTTTTCAACTGCAACGCAATTAAACTAGCAAAATCATGAACAAGTGTTGCAGCTAAAAGAGATGTAATTTGTGCTTGATCATATGGCGGTAATACTTCTACTAAGTCAAAACCAATATAATTAAAACCGCTTAAAGAACGCACCATATTTAACGTCTCTCGACTATTAAATCCTCCCACCTCTAATGTCCCAGTACCAGGCGCACAAGATGGATCTACAAAATCAATATCAAATGTTAAGAAACATGGTGTATCGCCAACCGTTTCTCTCATTTGCCTAAGAACGCTTTCAAAACCACGATTGCATAATTCTGCTGTTGTAATGACGTTATATCCTAAGTCACTACTAGCGTCTATATCACCAGGGTGATTCAATGTTCCACGAATTCCAATTTGAAATACTTTTTCCGGTTGTAATAACCCTTCCTCATGCGCACGTATAAACGGCGAACCATGCCAATATTTTTCTTCATAATATGTATCCCATGTATCTGTGTGCGAGTCAAAGTGAATCATCGCAACTGGGCCATGAACTTTTGCTGCTGCACGAAGACTTGCTAATGTAACTGAATGATCTCCACCAAGCCCGATTGGAATGATCCCTTGCTTCATTAATCCAAAAACAGCTTCTTCAATTAAATCATAGCTACGATGAATATTATGCGGGATAACAGAAACATCTCCAATATCAATCGCATTTGTATCATCAAACGGGTACACATGATGAATCGGATGATATGGAAACAACGTCATAGATGCTTGACGAATTGCTTGTGGAGCAAAACGCGCCCCAACGCGAAACGAAGCTGCAGTATCAAACGGCATTCCTAAAATAGCAACCTTTGCTTGCTCATTACTTGATGGCAATCTCATAAATGTACCTGTCGTACAAAATTCTGGTTTTACATCAGGTGTTAGTGGATATTTCATTTCTCATTTCCCCTTTTAAACATGATTTTTACATCCAAAAGAAACTTCCCTTAAATAATTTTTTCTTTTATTACAATGCAAAAATCATGCCATGCAAAAGAATGATTCATTACTCTATCCGCCCTTTTTTGACTATGCAAAGTTGAATAGTCCATGCTATAACGCATAAAAAAAGAGCAAAAATAATTGCCCTTTTTGTTTTCTATATTTATCACTTCAATTATAAGTTATTTTCTCAACCTCTCAATAAAATCATACAACTTATCAAGTGAAGTCATATTCTGATTACACGCTACACTATCTTTACAAATATAGTTCCCCTTCTTAACAAAGGTACCTGGCACATCACCTTTTATTTCAACTAGAAACATACCTACTTCTTCGTGACCGTGGCATAATGAACAAATACTCTTTTTATTTATACTTTGAAACGTTCCCTGCAGGCCAACAAACTTATTTCCATTTTTCGCTATAATAAACTTTCTGCTGGTTCCTTTATCAATCCAACCTAAATAAGACATTTCTTTCATATTTATTTCTTCCATTTCAGGAAGCTTTAGTTTTTTAACCTTAGGAAATAATTTTTTTAACGCTTGTGGTGTAATTTCTTGAAACGGAATAACATATGGATTTAACTTGAGTAAAAACGATTCTGCGTCCTCTCTATTTTTAACCGTCAAAATTGTATCAATTAATTCTTTTTGTTCGCTAGTTAGATTTTCAAAAACATGTAACACTTTTTCTATCGCAAGAGACTTCAGAGCAGCAATAACTCCTCTATCATTTGCTGTAGCATGCCCATTCGCTAGAATATGAGCTTGTGATTTTATAAAATTATATTGATCACTTCTAATAAATGCTTCCATTGCTATCACTCCATACAAATTGTTAATCTCTTTTTATTGTATACAATACACTTGTTTTATAAAATGCCAAACATGATTCATAAACAAAGTATACATAAAAAAACTACACCTCCAATTGTTAGACTGTGTCTAACAATTGGGGTGCAGTTCATACTTCTAAAAAAATAATCAGTGCTTTTTATTATGATTTTGAATACACGATTTTTTTTATCGTTTCCATAGAAAGAAAGTATTCTTCTGCTAACTGATGAATGGAAGTTCCATTTTTAAAAGCATGTTTAATGTCTCTATTTCGTTCATCAATTTGCTTTCTCACGCCAGATTGTGTACCCCATTTATAATATTCCTTTTCTTGTTTCGGAATGTAAATTGTTTCACCTTGTACATACTTTTGAATTTCTATAATTAAACTTTCTGGTAAAACAGTCGTTGCTTTTACGTATCTCATTTCTGCTCGCCCCTTATTTTTTATGGTTCATTTCAATAAGGTGCAAAGCCAAATATAAAACAAATGATACGAGCTCATTTTGGCGATTGAATATTACTTGTCTACCTCACGCAAAGTATCGCCATTTCCATACTTGGCTTTGCATGAGACGCTGCAGTGTCTGGCAATTGTATTATAATCGCCATATGAACACCTCCAATATACCGTTTGTTTTTTATTATATGACAATTCTTTCTTTCTTGCATCCTCATGCTTTTTAGACAAGAAATAATTTATTCATTTTGATATAATACATACGAATTGAAATTAAAGATAATGTGAGGTCGCTTTATGAAAAAAAGAATCATTACATCATTCATTATACTAATCACTCTTCTCATCTTACTATTCGGAGCCTATAAACTCATGAATTCACGAACGTATCAATTATTTGGTGAATTAACAAATCGAGTAGAAACAAATCAAAAGGTTATTGCGCTAACCTTTGATGATGGTCCTACAAAAAAGGTAGAGGAAATATTACCACTCTTAGATAAATATAATGCTAAAGCTACTTTCTTTGTAATTGGAAATGAATTAGAGAAAAACTTAAAATTTGGCCGAGCAATCGTAAGATCTGGACATCAACTTGGAAATCATACGTATACTCATAATCGAATGATTTTTAAGACACCTTCTTTTATTAAAGAAGAAGTTGAAAAAACAAATACATTCATTCGTGCAACAGGATATACAGATCAAATTGATTTCCGACCACCTAATGGAAAAAAACTAATTGGTCTACCCTATTATTTAAACAAACATCATATCGAAACAATTACATGGGATCTCGAACCTGATACGTACTACAATTCTCCTTCTGACAAAATAAAATATGTAAATGAAAATGTAAAACCCGGATCTATCATCTTATTACATTCCATGTATGATGATTCTGAAAAGTATTTACAGACTCTTGAAGGCATTTTAGATTCTTTATCTAAAAAAGGGTATCAATTTGTTACAGTAAACGAATTGCAGAAAAGATAATTCTACAATGAAAAGGCTCAAGCATAGCGTTATGCTTGAGCCTTTTGTCCTTTAAATCACGCCAATTACATTTAAAAATACGATAATAATTGCAATTGGTGCTATATAACGAAGTAAAAACAACCATAATACAAATAGTTTATATCCTTTGTTTTTACTTACACCTAGTTCTTTCATTAATGTGTCTTTCTTCATTTTTAATGGCACGAAGATTGCAACTAATAATACGCCAAGCGGCATTAGAACGTTACTTACTGCAAAGTCTGCTAAATCAAAGACTGTTTTTCCAAAGAACTTTACATCACTTAATACACCATATGATAGCGCCGATGGAATCCCAACAACGAAAATTAATAATCCAACAATCAATGCCATCTTTTCACGTTTCCCCTTACCTTTTGTTGTCAAAGAGGCAACGCTAATCTCTAACATAGAAATCGCAGATGTTACAGTGGCAAAGAAGAATAGCAACAAGAAAATAATGAAGAATAATTTTCCGAATGCCATTTTACTAAAAATAGCTGGCAGTACGATAAATAGTAGTCCTGGTCCTTGAGACGGTTCCATTCCAAACGCAAATACAACCGGGAAAATTGCAAGTCCAGCAAGTAATGTAATAACAAGTGTCAAACCAACAATTGAAAATGCTGAACGTGGTAAGCTTTCTTCTTTCGGTAGGTACGAGCTATACGTTACCATTACGGCTACACCGACAGATAACGAGAAGAATGATTGTCCCATTGCATATAAAACAATTTCAGATGTTACATGCGAGAAGTCCGGTTGTAAGAAGAAGCGAACACCTTCCCCTGCTCCATCTAATGTAAGTGCACGAACAATTAACACAAAGAATAAAACAAATAGTGCTGGCATAAAATACTTATTTACTTTTTCCACACCATTTTGTACGCCTTTACTTACGATAAAAATAGTAATAAGAATAAATAATAACTGTGATCCAACTGCTAAATATGGATTGGAAATGATTTCACCAAATGTTGCTTCGTATGCGCCATTTCCCTCCCATAGTCGACCTGTAATTGCATTCCATAAATATAATAAAATCCATCCTCCTACAACACTGTAGAAAGAAAGCAATATGAAACATGTTACAATTCCTAATTTACCAAGCCACGGCCATAATGTTTTAGGAGCGATTTCTCTATACGCATCAACAGCCTCTTTTTGTGTGCTTCTTCCAATCACAAATTCTGCTAATAATAAAGGTAAACCAATCAGTAAAGTAAAACCGATGAAAATAAGGAAGAACGCTCCGCCCCCTCCAATACCGGCCATGTATGGGAACTTCCAAATTGCGCCAAGGCCAATTGCTGAACCTGCTGCAGCTAAAACGAAACCTAATTTCGATGTCCATTGCTGTGAATTCATCTTTCTATCTCCTCTCTTTTTCTATTTTTTTTATGACATTTCATCCTTATGCCTATTGTTCTATCCTCTTCCCTTTCTAATGTAACCACTTCCTTTCAGAAATAAAAAATCGTCCCTACGCAAACGTAGGGACGATAAAAATATCGCGGTACCACCCTAGTTGTGAAGAATACTAAGAAACTACCGAAATAAAAAACGCCCCTACGCAAATACGTAGGGACGATAAAATATCGCGGTACCACCCTAGTTATGAAAATACAACTAAAATAATCCCTAAATAAAAAACGCCCCTACGCAAATACGTAGGGACGATATATATCGCGGTACCACCCTAGTTGTGAAAAAAATTCTTCACCACTTTATTTGATAACGGTATACACTACCGTCTTTCATTTCCTCACAGTATGAGATTTATGAAAGATGCTCCAGGACGAACTTCATGAATAATCTATATACTGATTCACACCAACCATCAGCTCTCTGTCATAGGGAGATTTTCACTACTTTACCCTTTCATTGCCCAAATATTATTTTCCGAATTGATTACTATCATTTTTACCACACATTAAAAATAGTGTCAACTCATTTTTTGAATATTTATGTATTCATTCTTATTTTCCCATTATAAAAATTCAAAATATGACTTTTCAATACATACTATTATACCACATATGGTTTATCCTTTATTAAATATACCGACAGGTTTATAGTAGTATAAGATAATTGTAACGCAACACGAGTAGGAGGAAAAGATTTTGTCTACTTCAAAAGTTTTAAAAGGAACTGCTTTGCTAAGCGGTGCCACAATGATTTCGCGTATTTTAGGTTTTATATACTTCTTCCCTTTTCAACTATTAGTTGGTACACAAGGGGTTGCTTTATATGGATATGCATATTCTTGGTATGGCATCTTGCTTAGCTTTTCAACAGCTGGCATTCCAATCGCTGTATCTAAATTTGTAGCAAAATACAACGCATTAGGCGACTATAGTACAAGTAAAAAACTGTATAATTCTAGTGTGAAATTGATGCTATTAATGGGCTTTGCTGGATTTTTAATCTTATTTATCGGAGCTCCTTACATATCACAATTTATTATTCGTTCAGAGACACCAGATCCTGAGTTTATCGCTGACGTCACACTTACTATGCGAGCATTAAGTTTCGCACTTATTATCGTACCAGCAATGAGTGTTACACGCGGTTATTTCCAAGGTTTTCAACATATGAAGCCAAGTGCTGTTTCCCAAGTTGTCGAACAAATCGCCCGCGTCGTTTTCATTTTAGTTGGTAGTTTTATCGTTTCAAAATTGCTAGGTGGTTCTGTGGCATCTTCTGTCGCGGTCGCTACGTTTGGCGCTGTCATCGGGGCAATTGCCAGCGTTTCAATTTTAATCATGTATTGGAAAAAATACAATCATTTAAAACCGCCGGCAGGTGAACTAAAATCAAGATCATCTAATATATCACTAAAAAATATCTATATGGAATTGCTTCGCTATGCTATTCCAATTGTATTTGTAGGGATTGCCATTCCACTATATACACTAGTGGATCAATATACAGTTGCTGATGCGCTTAGAGCGCTTGGAGAACCTTTAGAAACAGCGAACGCGATTTTCGCTTATATAACCAATTATGCGCAAAAACTCATTATGATTCCTGCTTCACTTGCAACAGGTTTTTCACTTACAATTATTCCAGCAATCACAAAATCATTTACAAGCGGGAAACTAGATGAATTACAAGGACAAATCACAAAGATTTTCCAAGTGTTATTATTCTTTACAATCCCTGCTGCATTTGGACTCGCTAGCATCGCATATGATGCATTCCGCATGGTTTATGTAAGTCCTGATAAAGCTTTAGAAGGATCTCAATATTTAATTTCTTATGCACCATCAGCTGTATTAAGTGCGATTTTTACTGTTTCAGCAGCCATTTTACAAGGAATTGATTATCAAAGAAAAACAATGATTGCTTTCTCCATTGGTATTCTTGTAAAAGTTGTAGTAAACACACCACTTCTATACTTATTAGGTGGACATGGCGCCGTACTTGGCACAATTCTTGGGTATCTCGTTTCTGATATCATGATGCTATATTACATCGTTAAATTTGCAAAGTTTGATATTAGAGAAACGGCTAAAACAGTATTTCTTATTACAATTTACTCCACAGCAATGTCCGCTGTCGTAATGGGATTAAAAGCAATTGTCGGATGGCTAATTCCGGGACAATCTTATATCGAATCATTATTAATCGTTATCGTTTGTGGCGCGGTTGGAGGAATTGTCTATCTGGCTTTCGTATCAACAAGTGGACTAGCATCACATATTCTTGGTGATCGAATTGGTCGTTTACCTGTATTGAAAAAATTAGTAAAATAAAACAAAGAAGAGGTGTAACTCAGATTAATATTACACCTCTTCTTTGTTTTTAAATTATTCCTTACAGGGAGGAACCCATGACAAAAGTATGGATTCAAAAAAAAGAAATGAATGAACACTTTTTAGACAGACTCAATCGCTCTTTAAAGATATATGGGCATATATGTGCCATTTATTTTATAAGTAAAGGTACCGAAGGGGATTATGTCGAAGAGAATAAAATATTTCTACAAAATTTTTTAATTACTAATAATACATATCCCCTTTACCTTACATTTACTTATTACGCTGACTATGAAACGATACAATTCACACTTGATAAATTAGAGATTACCTATACACTAAACTTTTTAGATGAAGTACAAACATATTGGACTTCTAACCAACATATACACTATCACCCGCCTTGCTTTACAATACAAATTGCTAATTCAAATGAATTGACACTCGCTTTAGAAGCAACATTTTGGATAGCTTCTCAAAATGAGTTTTATGCCATTTCAAATTCTCAAAATTTATTCTTTTCACTAGAGACCACCTACGAATTCAGACGAAAAAAAGAGCGTTCAGTTCCCCATTTCAAAACAGAAAAAGACACTACCTTTATTACGATTGCTCACGATGGTTTAGGGTATTATTTATTTTCTAATCTAGAAAAATATTCAACATTAGAAAGTTTATGTGCTAATTTACCTAAAGGAACTGCACTTGAAGAAATAGACTAAAGTCATATTCTTAAAATATAAAAAGAGATTGTATATAGTCGATACAATCTCTTTCTTTACGTTTCTTATTCAAATAATCCCATACTTAAATAACGTTCTCCCGTATCAGGTGCAATACATAACACTTTCTTACCAGCACCTAATCGTTTCGCTATCATGATTGCGGCATAAACTGAAGCACCTGAAGATGGCCCTACTAATATTCCCTCTTGCTTTGCTAGATTTTTCATTGTACCAAGCGCTTCTTCATCCGCAATTTGAATGATTTCATTATACACTTCCGTATTTAAGTTTTTCGGAATAAACCCAGGGCTTGTTCCAACTAGTTTATGAGACCCCGGCACACCACCAGATAAAACAGGAGATCCTTTCGGTTCAACTACTGCAATATATAAATTTGGTAGTTTCTCTTTCAATGTTTCTCCTGTACCAGTAATCGTCCCACCAGTTCCAGCAGTCGCTACAAAGGCATCTAAATTCCCATCCATTTGCTCATAAATTTCAAGTGCTGTTGTATAGCGATGAATATCCGGGTTGGCTGGATTCTCAAATTGCTGCGGAATAAAGCTATTTGGTATTTGTTTTTGCAGTTCTACTGCTTTTGCAATTGCTCCTGGCATTCTTTGTTCTGCTGGCGTCAAAACAACTTCCGCTCCATATGCCTTAAGTAAATTAATTCGCTCTTTTGACATATTATCCGGCATAATTAAAATCGCTTTGTATCCTTTCGCAGCTGCATTCATTGCTAAACCAATCCCTGTATTTCCACTTGTCGGCTCTATAATCGTATCACCTGGCTTAATGAGACCTTGCTCTTCCGCCATATGAATTAAATTATACGCAGCACGGTCTTTCACACTCCGAGACGGATTAAACATTTCTAATTTCACATATACATCTGCTGCATCTTCTGGAACAAATCGTGATAATCGTACGACAGGTGTATCTCCAATTAATTCTGTAACGTTTGGACATAGTTTCATAGCGCATCCCCTATTCTATATAAACCTATTTTGATTTTTCCACATATTAGCTGCGGCTATGAAAACAAAAACAGTTCTCCACTTATTTCCTCTTTTTGTTTTCACATGGCATGGGGCTAAAAAGGCACCGACCGCTTCTATGCACGGCCGGATGCTTTCGCTCACCTAAAAAGAATGGCTTGATGTGTTTTTTAATTTTGTTATATATATCATGATTTCCGATCACTCGGCAATAACCATGATGTAAGTCCAATTAATGGTAAACAACTACATAATACCATAATAAATTGCAAACTATATACATCTGCTAATTTCCCAAGAACAACGGCCCCTAATGCTCCAAGACCAAACGCAAGACCGACAATTAATCCTGATACCATTCCTACTTTTCCAGGAACAAGTTCTTGTGCATATACAACGATAACACTAAAGCTACTAGAACTAATAAAACCGATACATACAAATAACGGTACAACCCACGATAGAGAAACATGCGGTAATAAAAGTGCAAGCGGTGCAGAACCTAGCATAGAAAATATGATAATATTTTTCTTACCAAATCGATCTGCCAAAGGTCCACCAAAGAATGTGCCAAGCACCCCAGCAATCATAAATGCAAACACAAAGTACTGCGCATTTTGAATAGACAAACCATAGTGCTCGATTAAATAAAACTGATAGAAATTCCCGATGCCCGCTCCATACCAAGACCGAACGAAAGTTAAGAAAACAAGAAGAACAATGACAAATTTAATATGTTTACTCACAATTGTATTTTCAGCTTCAAGTGCAGCTCGTTTCTTTCTTCTGACAGCACCATTTACTAACTCATTTTTGTACCAATTTGAGACGAAAATTAATAACACAATACCTACTGCCGCAAAAGCTGTGAATCCAAGTGACCCAATTTGCCCAAGCGGAACAAAAATTAACGCTGTAAAAATGGGCGCAAGAGAATTCCCTGTATTTCCTCCTACTTGATAAATTGACTGTGCTAATCCACGTTTTGCACCAGCTGCCATATAAGCAACACGTGCTCCTTCAGGATGAAAGACTGCTGATCCTAACCCGATAAATAAAACAGAAATAATAACGATAATAAAGTTGGGTGCAAATGCAAGGCCAATCATCCCAAGCATACTTGAAAACATACCAAGTGGCAGTAAAAATGGCGATGGCTTCTTATCTGAATACATCCCAAATACCGGTTGCATAATCGATGACGTCATATTGAGCGCAAATGCAATCCACCCTACCTGCATATAGGACAAATTCATCGCTTTTTCCAAAATTGGAAAAAGCGCCGGCACAACAGCTTGCATCGAGTCATTTAAAAAATGACCGAAACTAATTGCAAATAGAATACGATAAATCGTCGGTGAGGCTACTGTATTTTCCTTTGAAACGGCTTGCATATTTCGTTCTTCTCCTTCCCTAAAAAAACAGAAAATGCAACTTATTAACATTACACTTCCTGTAATAATTTCTGATTTTTAAAACATTTCCTATTCTATACTGGTTTTATTTCTTTTTCCAGTAACACCACTTAGATTTCATATAAATCATCTAATCCATTATACTTATATATTAATAAAATAATTTTATTGCATCAGTAGACTTCTTTATTTTATAAAGGTTGTTCAAAAAGGAAAAAAGCACATCACCCCATGTGCTTTTTTCCAATCAACTTTAATTATAATTCTCGTTTTTCTTTTAAAAGTTTTTGAAATTCTATTTCTAATTCTTCGGACGGCTCAATACTTAAGCGACTTAGCACTTCCGATATTTTTGTTTCAAGTAACAGAAGCTTATCTTCTTTCGTATCTCGCGTCTTTTCTACTTGCCCTAGTTTATATTGCTGGTAGTTCCCTTCAAATAATGCAATCTTTTGATTACAAATTGCTAAAATTCGTGTAGCTATATTTTCAATGAACCGGCGATCATGTGAGACAAAGATTACACTCCCTTCGTACTCTTTTAGAAGAGACTCTAACGCTTCAACAGCTGCCATATCAAGGAAATTTGTCGGTTCATCTAAAACTAACGTATTAATATCACTTAAAAATAGCTTTGTTAATGCTACTTTCACTCGTTCACCACCGCTCAAAACCCCTACAGGCTTATAGACATCCTCTCTGAAGAAATGCATTCTCGCAAGAACCGTTCGAATCAGTGTTTCATCCTGCTTTGAAGAGGACTGGACATTTTCAATAATTGATTTTTCCGTATCTAATATGTTTAAATTTTGACTAAAATAGCCGATTTTCACAGCTGGAGCAAGCCTAATCCCATACTCTTGATTCATGATTTTTTTTACAAGTGTCGTTTTCCCACTTCCATTTGAACCGATAATTGCTAATTTATCCCCACCTCGAATATGAAAACTCGTTTTGCTCCAAAGTACACGCTCACCCACTTTTCCCGCTACATCGTTTACGCGAACAATAATTCGATTTTTGAATGTTTCCGCATTCGGCAAGTTCATCTTAAGCGGTGGAATTTCTTTTACTTTTTCTACTTTTTCAAGCTTTTCTAATCTCGTTTCAATAGCCGATGCTGTTTGTTGTAACTTCTTTTGCTTTTTTGCAAAATATGGCTTTGCTCCTGTAATTCTCGCTTCTGACTTACTCACCTTTTTTGGAGTCTTTGTTGCTCTTTCCGCTTTTTTCTCCTTTAACTTTAATGCTTCTTCCAACTGTCTTTTCTTTTTCTCATACTTTTCATACGCTAATTGTTCTTGACTTAGCTCTATTTCTTTTTGTTTTACATAATCGCTATAGTTACCTGTATACTCTTTTATCTTTCCTTCATCCAATTCCCATATCGTTGTACAAAGAGCATCTAAAAATGCGCGGTCATGTGAAATAATGATAAATGCTCCTTGCCACATATTCAGCTTCTTCTCCAACCATTCGATATGTTCTGTATCGAGGTTTGTGGTCGGTTCATCTGCAAGTAAAAGCTCTGGATCTTTCAGAAGAGCTCCTTGAATATATTCTTGCGTCACTTCACCACCACTTTTTGTTGTATCCGTTCGTTTAAGCTGCGGTAAAAGTTCACACCTAGTACGTTGAATAACATTCCCTTCTTCTGGAGAAATTTTTCCAGCTAACATTTGGAATAACGTCGTTTTCCCGCTTCCATTTCTACCAACTAACCCAATTCGAGCATTTTGCTGAATTTGCAATTGATCCACATCTAGTAATAAACGATCCTGTACATAGTACTTTATATGATTGGCTTCTAATAAAAACATAGTAACATCTCCCTTTTATCAAGTTTAGGAGACAAAAAATGCCCCCTATATCCATTCAGAATAGGAGGCATAAATCATTATATAGGTGTATACCAAAAGAGACTATCCCCTTTAGATCCAACTATACAAAGCCAATCCTATTCTGAAAAACGCAAACTAAAGGCATCAAAAATAACAGCATAATCATCTGTTAAAAATAACCTTCAATTGTTTGTTTTCGTAAATAGGATTAGTACTTCATGTAATTGGGTCACCCTTCCGTTCTTTTCATTTCATTCATGATACTTTTAGTATAACTAAAAATTCTAAATAAAATCAACGTCTTTTTTATTTTAAATGACAAAACATTTATATTTTTCAAAATCACTCGTCTTACATTCAAGTGAAATTTTCGTACCTTCATTTTCATAACTCGTAGATGTAACATGTGCATAATCATTGAAATAAGAGACAATTTTCCCTTGATCATAAGGAATTAACATTTCACACTTTGTATATTCTTTGTAAATGTGCGAACGAATCATTTCTACAAGTTCTTCAATCCCAATTTGTTGTTTTGCAGACAGATATACTCGGTCCTCCTGTATTTTTGGGATTTCAACATCCATCATATCTGATTTATTATACGCATATATTGTCGGGATATTTTCAACACCAATTTGTTTTAGTGTTTGGTTTGTAATCTCAATTAATTGTTCATAATTTGGATTTGCATAATCGACCACATGAATCAATAAATCCGCCTCCGCCACTTCTTCTAACGTAGAACGGAAGGCCTTAACAAGGTGATGCGGTAATTTACTTACAAAACCAACTGTATCCGTTAATAAAAACGATTTATTATCTGGAAGTTCAATATTTCGCACTGACGTTTCTAACGTCGCAAATAACATATCCTTTTCGAATACTTGCTTCTCTACAGATCCGTTAAAAATCTCAAGCATCGTATTCATAATCGTTGATTTACCAGCATTTGTATATCCTACTAATGAGACGACAGGAATTTCATTTTTCTTACGTTGTTTACGCTGCGTTTGACGCTGCGCAACAAGTGCTTCTAGCTCTTTATTTAATACTGCAATCTGTTCTTCAATTTTACGACGATCGAGCTCTAATTTCTTCTCACCAACACCTTTATTTTTCGTACCAACTCCGCCGCTCTGTCTTCCTAAAGATTCACGAAGGCCAATTAAACGTGGCATCATATATTGCAGATGCGCTACTTCAACTTGCAACTGTGCTTCTTTCGTCTTTGCACGCTGCGCAAAAATATCTAAAATTAAAATCGTACGATCAATAACTTTACAATCTAAATCGGCTTCTAAGTTTCGAATTTGCGAAGGCGATAATTCATCATTAAAAATCACCATGTTCGCATCTGCTCCCTTCACAAAAGCGGAAACTTCTTCAATTTTACCTTTTCCAATATAATGTGATGGATTCACGCGGTGTAAATTTTGCGTAACTTGCCCTACAACTTCCACATCACACGCTTCCGTAAGATTTTTTAATTCCTCCATTGAATATTCAAAATCACTTTCATTATTTAAATTCACTCCGACTAATATTGCTTTTTGTACTAGTTCTTCCATATATTCATTCCTCCATTTCGATTACGTAAAATAAAAAACACAGGTCACTGCCTGTGTTTTTCGTAAACGGATGAAAGTACGACAAATAAACAAAAGAAAGCATAACTTTCAAATTGCTACATGGTCAATACGTTACAAATGATATACGTATCCCTAAAAAACATACACATATATCATATCACATCATTCTATTATAAAGGCAAAACAAAAAGAGGGCGTATTCGTCCCTCCCTCTTTTCACATATTCGTTCAATAAAGGGTTCCTTTAAAATAGGCAGACCAATCCCGTTCACTCTGCACACAGACAGAGCCTTTGAGCGCTATTCAATTATCGGCACAAAGTATTGAGACGTAATCTGATTAAAATCAAAGGAGACCCCTCCGTTCATTAAAAGTTACATAAATCTTAGCATAATTATGTTGGTTTCACAAGAATAAACTTCAATTACGGGCATAAACAAATTCATTAATTTTCGGTTATATTCTTCATTTTTTGTGTACACTTCTTATGATGAATAGCGTTTAATCCCTTGAAAATTTAATGACTTATATTTTGCACACGTTCGCTTTCCTCTTTCATTTCATGATAATATGATGGCAGTTCTATTCCATGCTCTACAAAATAATCCTCAATTAATGAAATAATCACTTTCAACGTTTTCACACGTGCATATAATTTATCGTTACTAGCGATAATATTCCAGCTTGCATTCGGTTTATCTGTTTTCTCAAACATGTCTTCCATTGCCCGGGCGTATTCATCCCACTTTTCACGATTGCGCCAATCCTCATCTGTAATTTTCCATCTCTTCAAAGGATTGTTCTCTCGATCTTTAAATCGTGCCAGTTGCTCTTCTTTACTAATATGGTAGAAAAATTTTGCTACTATGTAATGATCATCTGTTAATAGTTTTTCAAAATCATTAATTTCATCATATGCTCTCTGCCACTCTTCTTTTGTAGCAAACCCCTCTACACGCTCAACCAATACACGGCCGTACCAAGAGCGATCAAAAATCGTAATTTGACCATACTGAGGAATTTTGCGCCAAAAGCGTTGCAAATAGTGATAACGTTTTTCATGAGGAGCAGGCGCACCAATTGGATTCACCTGAAAGCCGCGCGGATCAAGATGCTCCGTAACTCTTTTAATTGCTCCCCCTTTCCCAGCCGCATCCCATCCTTCCATCGCGATAATCACAGCTATTTTTTCTTTTTGTAAAATTTGCTGCAACGCTAATAAGCGCCTTTGATACTTTTCAAGTTTCTTATTATACCTCGATTTTGATTCCATTCTTTTCGTTAAATCTACTTGGGCAAGACGATCTTTTTTCATAAAATAATCCTCCTTTTCCTACACTAACGCTATTTCAACATAATTTTCACCATTTTCTTCTTTATTCGGAAAATACAACTAAATTGTTGTACAATTAAGAATGAGGTGATACATAATGAAACAAGCGCTACAAGATGTGCTCGAAAAGTATGGTGCCCTGCATCTAGAAAAACATATTTTAAAATCTCTTGAGCCAACAATTCAAATTCATCTACGTAAAGAATCTGATGAACAAATAGCAGTGGGAACATCAAAATTAGGAGGTTTTCCAGATTTACCTGATGAATTAAAGATTCCAACATACAACGACATACCGTTACACTTTATTGGACAACTGAATTTAGAGGATGTACAACCCTATCACAAAAGAAATCCACTACCTACAAGAGGCATGTTATATTTCTTTTATGACGCAGAAGAACAACCGTGGGGATTTGATCCAAGAGATACCGGAGGACACCGCGTTCTGTACACGGAAAATACAGAAAATCTAAAACGACGAGAACTTCAAACAGAAGTGTTCCCTCCCTCCATCATCTCCTTTCAAAAAGCGTGGACATTAGCAAAAGAAAAAGTCGGCGAAACAGGTTTATCACATGATGATGAATGGGATCTTTATAAAGAAATAGAAGAATTGTATATCGATGGATTGCATCATTTACTCGGCTCCGCACAAGCTATACAATCAGAAGAAATGGCGGAAGAGTGTCATCTTGTTACAAACAGAATCTATTTAGGAAATGGATACCCTTCAGATGAAGAAATAAAACTTTTGCCTGGCAGCCCTAAAGATTGGATGTTACTGTTACAACTTGATACCAATGATGAGTCGGAAATGGATTGGGGAGACACTGGTCTATTGTATTTCTGGATCAAAAAAGAAGATTTATTGAGAAGAAACTTTGAAAATACATGGTTGATTTTACAATGTTGCTAACCATACATTTTCAACATGTACCCCCTGTTCCTATACTGTACTTCGTATAAAGAGAAGAAAAATAGAAAAATGGCCAACTTTTTCTACAAAGTTGGCCTAGTTAATATCACTCAAATTCCACTATACGAAGAAACATGATAACTATTTTTGAACTCTTTTACCCTTAACTTTTGCATTACCATAGTCCTGTTTCGACTTCAATAAAATTTATTTTCATCTTAATTTCAGCTTTTTCAGCTCTTCTTCAGGAATTTCTCTATGTTTGTAATGAATCGCTTCTACATCATTTCCCCTTATACGGAAAGTAATTGTGTCTTCGCCATAAGGGGGATTATGTGCACCTTCAAACGTTTGAACTTGAACAGTTACATAAAAAATGTAGTTCTCTTCGTCCTTTTTTATTTCAATTACTTTTTCAAAACCTCGGTCCCAAAGTTTGGGTTCTTTATAATACTTGTTCACTTCTTTACTTATCGGCTCTAATAGGAGATTTATCATTACCTCTTTTAAAAATTCTTTCTTTACTGGTATTCTGTTAATTCTCTTTCTTTTAACATCTATAATCTTCCAAATACTGCCGTTCTTTTCGACTGTATAAAGTACATTTGTACCATCTTCTTTCCAAAAGTGAAAATACCCTTTACTCCCTTTAATATATAATCTTGGTTCATCAATCCACTCCCGCTCTGTTTGAACGATTCCTAAAAACAATTGAGTCAGTGGCGTTATCCTATAACCTAATTGATTGAAGTCACCAAACGAATACAGTTCATAGCTGGTTAAATCAATATCAAAATCATTTATTTTATCATCTTTCATATACTTGACTTCTTTTGCTTGAACCGAAGGAAAAGAAATTAAAGTCATTATACTTACGATTATGAACAGGCTAAATGTTTTTTTCATAAAATCACCTCATTTTATTATGTGAAAATTGAGATGATCTATAGATTTTTATTCAATTCATTTTGCTATGAATCCAATCTAACTGAATCAAGATACGAACTAACATATGCAAAGTTCGTATAGTCATATGAACACAGGTTAGTTAAGCCCTTACAATTGATTTCAAGAAAGAGGTATCCGTACGGCAAACAAAGAATTTTAATAAATAATTTAAATTGTTGATTAAAAGGATGACTCACAAAATGAAAAAAACTAAGAATCAATTCATACTAACCTCTATGTCAATTGCATCAAATTTAATAGTAATTATCTACATCATCATTACTTTTGTTAAAAGTTTTCATGATCATTCATTACCTCGTGAACAAATAGAATCTGCATTACCTTTCGTTTTACTCATACTCGTATCAATTATTTTATCTTTCAAAATTAATATTAAGCCAATAAAATATACGCTTGTTTTTTCTTCACTAACATTATTTTGCATACTAACTTTATATGGAGTCCTTATACCTTTCATATTTTTAGATGGTATAAACATCCCTTGAAACCCCCCTATGGAATCACCATTGCTGTTATTCGTATGACATGAAAGTAGATAGAAGAAGAGATCAACTTTTGAGAAAAAGTTGGCCCCTCCATTATAATTTCAGTTTTTCTATACGAAGTGGCTCGATAGTCGCTTATGAATTCCTTTAACCCTTAGTCTTCGTATCACATTTGTATTAGCACATGGAACAAAGTTCATTATGAATAAAATGAAAAAGACGGAAATATTAGAGAATAAAGTAATTCCATTTTTAAGTTTAGCGATTGTTTCAATGTTTGCATCACAAGGTAAATATTTATAACAAAACATGAACGTAGTTCTATTATTATATCTGTATTACTGTTCTTTCTTATTAACTTTATACTAGGACAATTTGTAGGACGTATCATGCACTTATCTTATCAAGATACAGTTAGTCTAAGCCTCACAACTTTAGCTAGGAATTCACCTGTTGCTCTTGCGATTGCTGTAACAGCATTCTCAAATAAACCTCTTATCACTTTAGCATTAGTAATTGGACCATTAATCGAACTTCCTGTACTTACAAGTATTTCTCAAGTATTATTAATAATCAGGAAGAAGAAACAAGTAGTAGTAACTACACCTCAGTAATATAAATAAAACAAGCACCTTCGTAGGTGCTTGTTTTATTGTTTTATTCAACTTAATACTACTTCTGTAATCCATTAATAATTGTATCTGTATTCCACTTCATCATTTTCAAGTAAGTGTCTCCATCTTCACCTGATTTACCAAGTGAATCTGTAAAAATTGTACCAGCAATCGGTACATTCGTTTCTTTTGAAACAGTTTCCATGCTACGTCTATCTACACTTGTTTCCACAAATAAAGCTGGAACTTTATTCGTTTGAATTAAATTTACAACATCTCGAATTTGATCTGGTGTCCCTTGGTTCTCCGAGTTAATTTCCCAAATGTATCCTGTCTTAATTCCATATGCTTTTCCAAAATATTTAAACGCACCTTCACTAGAGATTAGGAAACGTTTTTCTTCAGGAATTTGATGGATTCTGTTCACCGTTTCATCATGTAATTCTTGAAGTTCTGCTATATACTTTTTCGCATTTTCAGTATAGAATTCTTTGTTTTTAGGGTCTTCTTTAATTAATGCTTTCTTCACATTTTCAGCATATAGAATACCATTTTTTATATTCATCCATGCATGTGGGTCTGGTTCTTTTTCTAATCCCTTTGTTTCTAAATAAATAGGCTCTACACCTTTACTTACCTTATAAACAGGTGCATCTTCCCCTGATTTATTTGCAGTTTTTAATAGTTTTTTAAACCATGCTCCACCTTCTTCTAAGTTTAAACCATTGTAAAACACTATATCTGCATCTGTCATTTTCATAACATCTTTTGGCAGCGGATCATATTCATGGGGATTAGCGCCAATTGGAACAAGACTATGAATCTCAACTTTATCTCCACCAATTTGCTTCACCATATCATAAATAATGGAATATGTTGTTACAACTTTTAATTTCCCACTTTTTTCTTCTTTTCCATTTGTATTACTAGAACATGCTGTTAGTGCAAAAACAAAAATACAAAGTATCGAAAACAACACATTTTTTAATTTCATCTTTATCCTCCAATCAATTATGACAACTCTGCTCTATTTTTTCTAATTTTTATAGCTCTCCAAAATAAACCTTGTGACGGTGAGAAAAAGAATGCCAATCCGAACAAGAATGTTGCAACAAGAACAATTGTTGCACCTGAAGCAAGATTGTAAGAGAAGCTAAAGTATAGCCCTACTACAGATGAAAGTGCACCAATACCCGCTGCTAGATAGATCATGACCCACAAACGGTTTGTTAATAGATACGCTGTAGCCGCTGGTGTGATAAGCATAGCAACAACTAGAATAATCCCTACAGTTTGAAGTGAAGCAACTGTAACCATCGTAAGAAGAATCATTAAGCCATAATGAATTAATTTGTTCGGCAATCCATAACTTTGTGCCATTGTTGGATCAAATGTAGACACCAATAATTCTTTGTAAAATAGAAACACAAGACCAATAATTACAACTCCGATACTAAGTGTCATCCACATATCAGAAGAACGAACCGATAAGACATTCCCAAATAAAATATGGTACAAATCAGAACTACTCTTCATAAAGGTAATTAAGATAATCCCTACAGCAAATACAGAGGTAAACATAATCCCAATCGCCATATCATGTTTAATGCGACTGTTTTGACTTACAAATCCAATCCCAACTGCAGTGATAACACCTGTTAAAACCGCACCTATAAAATAGTTCATTCCAATCATATAAGAAAGCGCTACTCCTGGAAGAACGGCATGTGAAATGGCATCTCCCATTAATGCCATGCCTCGTAAAATTATAAAACATCCAATTACACCACAGATGATCCCTACCATAACGGAAGTTAATAACGCCTTTTGTAGAAAACCGTACTGCATTAATGCATCTATAAATTCTACAATCTTCATGATGAGTGTACCTCCGCTGACTTATTAAAGAATATCCCCTGATTCACATACGCTTTTGACATAACAGTTGGCTCCAATACTTGTTGTACTTCTCCATAATGGATTAAACATTTATTCAATAATAATAATTTATCAAAATAAGATTCAGCTTTACTTAGATCATGATGTACAACAATAATGGTTTTTCCTTCTTTTCGTAATTCTCTAAGAATTTTAATAATTGTCTCTTCACTTGTTACATCTATTCCAACAAATGGTTCATCTAAGAAGAAAATCTCTGCCTTTTGCGCTAAAGCTCTTGCTAAAAAGACACGCTGTTGTTGTCCTCCTGAAAGCTCACCAATTTGGCGATTTTTAAACTCTTCCATTCCGACTTTTTTTAGACATTCAAATGCCCAATCCCGATGTTCTTTCTTTGGTCTTTTCATCATACCTAAAGATGGATACGTTCCGATTAGCACGACATCTAAAACTGTAATAGGGAAATCCCAATCTATATCACTTCTTTGTGGTACATACGCAACACGCTTTCTAGCGCTTCGAATATCCTCTCCAAGAATCCGAACATATCCCTTATCATTTGGAATTAAATCTAATACAGCCTTCATCAGAGTAGATTTCCCTGCTCCGTTTGGACCAATAATTCCAACGAGTTTTCCTTTTTCAATATCAAAGGAAACGTTTTGGACCACTTGATTCCCTTGATATGATACAAACAAATCTTTGACAACTATAGCCTCAGCCATTTTTTATGCATTCCCCTTTCTTTTTTTCGTTCATATAAGTATTTTGCATAAAGGCAACTTTAAGGCAAAAAAATATAAGATAAATTATATTATACATTTGAACTTATGTTTCCTTAAGGAAACTTTTTTATATGAGTCAAATTATATAAGCCGAACACAAATTTGTAAACTGTTTTTTTATTAGTTTATGAATACCCTTACAAAATTCATCTAAAATATATTACTTTCACCTCAATACGCACAAGTTTTATTATAAGCATCACTATTCCAGATAACCCCCTTTAAAAAAGTAATTTAAAGTCACTGTACGACATAGTTAATACCCCTATCTAATAGTTATTCGTTTTATAACGGATTATACTTTCCCTAAAAATCTAATGATTATTTTTCGTACAAAATAATATAAAACATACAACAATCAGCACATAGGGAAGGAGCATTCATATGGCAAAAAGCGTTGAACCTTGAAAAGGACGTATTGGTGCAGGATAAGGTCATAGTCAATTGCAAGGTCCAAATAGGAAAATAAAAAAAGAGAACTGCCCATAAGTCGGTTTTAACGACTTATGAGACATCTCCCAATCATTACAATTCGAGTTCTCCCCTACGAAAAAGCCCAATATCCGCTTACAAACGCCCTTTAACCCCTAGCTTTTGTATTGCATTACTAATATGATTACAGACAAGCCCCCTAAGAAACTACAACTTGAATCAAAAGAAGGGTATCTCCCCCAAAACAGAGACATAGCCCTCACCATTTTATAAAAAACACTTTTATATTCTTTTAGTGAACGCTATCTATTCCCTTTCCGAGACCAAATCACAACAGGAATAAGTAACAAGGCTAAGGCTCCTCCAGCTAATGATAATGCTGCATAACTTGAATTCGCTACCACCATTCCTGACATCGCTCCACCTGAAGCTCCTGCTAGCGCAATAAAAACATCTACTTTTCCTTGTGTCTTGGCACGCGTTAAAGGTTCTGTTGCATCAACAATTTGAGCAGTACCACTTATTAATCCAAGATTCCATCCTAATCCAAGTAAAGAAAGAGCAATAATTAGAAGTATTAAAGAATCACTCGGCGCAATGGCAGCTACCACACCCGCACTAAGTAGTATAACTCCGGCAGCAACGCTCATTGCCATTCTACCAATCTTATCAACAAGGATTCCAGTAACAAGTGAAGGAAGGTACATCGCTCCTACGTGAAATCCAATAACAAGGCCCACTTCACTTAATCCATGACCGTGGTGTTCCATATGTACAGGAGTCATCGTCATAATTGCGACCATTACGATTTGTGTAAGTATCATAACAACCGCACCAACTATAACGCCTCTTTTATTTTCTATCGACGTCTTAGTCATCGAATTTCCTTTATTTGTTTGTTCCTGTTTATATGTTTCTATCATGTTCGCTACTATTAATGGATCTGGGCGAAGCATAATGAAAAGTATGAGCCCTGCTAGTAAAAATGCAGCTGCTGATAATAGGAACGGCCCCGCAAGTTTTGGAATACCAATGGAAAGAGCGAAATTCCCCATTACACCCACTAAATTAGGTCCCGCAACTGCACCAAATGTCGTCATAACCATTGTAATACTAATAGCTGTTGCCCTTTGCTTCTTATTCGCTAAGTCCGTACCAGCATAACGAGCTTGTAAATTTGTGGCCGTACCTGCACCATAAATAAGCAAAGAAGTAAGTAAGAGAATAATACTATTTGTTAAAGCTGCAAATACAACACCAATAGCACCAAGCCCCCCTACCATAAATCCTGTCGCAAGCCCAATTCGGCGCCCATAACGTTGAGACAGCCTTCCTACTATTAAAGCTGCTCCTGCAGATCCCATTGTAAACATCGCTGCTGGCAGTCCCGCGAATGCATCTGTTCCAAGCATTTGCTGCGCAAGCAGTGCACCTACTGTAATTCCTGCAGCTAACCCTGCACCACCGAACATTTGTGAAATACTTACGATTACTAATGTTCTTTTATATAGCTTTTGTTGTTCTTCAGCTGTATACATATGACTTCTTATTGAACCATCAGCTGTATCAAGCATTTTCTCACCTTCTTTTTGAAAAATTTTCCCCTTGTTAAATGTACTATGGTTAACAATTCATATTCAATAACATTTTCATCCGTTCTTTTCGTTCTAAAAGAGACCAACAAAAAAACTGTCTAAATACTTTGATTTAGGACAGTTTTTTCTTAGATATAAGCATCTTACTTTATAAAATTAGTTTCCCCCTTGAAAAATGGGTTTCGCAATTAATCTAGCAATAGGACGTATTTTAAATACAACATACTGTGTAAATAGAGCTATCAATACTCCATGTACAATTCCTGCAATTACATCAAGTGGATAATGTACGCCTACCCATACTCTCGAAAAAGCTACACCAAGCGCTAACAAAAACCAAGTATATTTAAAACGATATGCAGATAGCAATAGTGTAGCCGCAATGACAACAGCTGATGTTGCATGATCACTTGGAAAAGAAGAATTGGCAGCATGATCTACGAGTTGTGTGATGTTATGGGAAACAAAAGGTCGATCTCTATACAGAAATTGTTCAATAATCCTATTCATCGAATACGCCAAAGTAAATGCGACCATCGCTTGAAAAGCCATTACACGAAAATTAGGTTTATTCCTTATCCATAATAGAGCAAGCAATAACACGAAAGCATATTGTACATATTCTGCAAGTAGTATCATTACATTGTCAATTAGTGGATATTGCTGTACTTTATCATTTATAAAGTGGAACCATTCATAATCTAAATCTTTAAAATTCATTACATAATCTCCTTTAATTCTTTCGTTCACGTTACATGTTAATAAAATATACCTCTTGAAGTAATTTAGCAGCAGACTATATTTTCCGTTGCTTTCCAGCCAAAAAGCATAATCTATTCCATTTTAATAAGATTGCTCACGATGTACTATCTTATTTCGTGACATAAACATTACATTTTTGTAAGGTTCCTTTCCATTTTGACAGTTCAACTTATCTAAAGTGTTTATATGAAACACTTTAAGGTAAATATAAATAGTACATTCCAGAAAAACAGAATAGTATGTTAACATTAAAACACTAACAAACGAAGTATGTAGTTGGTATGGATATCTTTTGTTTCAATACTTCGCTAGTCTATATCTCTATAATAGTTTGTAAAAAATATGGTAGGTAACGAATCAACCACCATTATACTAAAACTCAAAATACGTTTGGAGTGTTTACAAATGGTATACAAAGATATTATAAAAAAAATTCATGATGCACCAACTGATTATGATTTTAGTACATTAACTGATTCCATTATTGAGGAAGAATCCATGCTTAACGGTGTACCCCAAGACTATATTTCCTTCTTAAAGGAAGTCGGCTATGGATTTGTTTCTAATTCCTATTTTATGTTTTTCGGAGGACTTATTGAAGCAGATGAAATATATGATGTAGATGACAATCCAGAACTGAAAAATGTTTTACTATTTGGTGATAACTATGCCGGCGATGCTATAGGCTTTCATAAAACAAACAACTGGAAAATTGTTGAGATTTGGCATGAGGACTTATCAATCGTACCAAGGGAGGAAAAGAATTTTAAAGAAGTTGCTCAAAACATATTTTGGAAAAAGCTTTGAGATAGTAACCATTTTATATAAAATAGAAAAAACATTCCACTAATGCATCTGTGGAATGTTTTTCTCTCATTAAACTTACTTTCTAACCTTTACTTATTAAAACTTTTCTTCTCCTACCAACCCAGAACTCCCCTTCATACAACACCAAGCTAACCAAACCACAAATCAAAATAATCGGTACACTCGCTTTATATAAACCTGTAAAGCGCATTGTCATCTTTTTCTCTGCATAGTGGCTAACATCATTTGAGAATGCAAGAATCTCTCCCTTACTTTCTCTTCTTTAATTTTTACTAATAACATACATCATGAATTTTATTAGACAAGCATACAAGAAAAACAAACCAAATTTAATACATTAATACTAAGAGATATACCAAATCAAAGAAGAAAGAAGGAAAAACTCTATGAAAAACGATAAAAAACATAAAAGTGATAAAAGCGATAACCACTATGATAAAAATGAATCAAACGAAAATATCTATTTCGAACTCGATAAAAACAATTTTTCAATTCATATTACCATATATAACATCTATAATCTCGCAGACCGAGGCAGTAATGCTGGTAACATTGAGCAAAGGGCAGAAGGCGGCGGACAAATTAATAAAGATGTTGGAACAAACGCAAATCAAGGTGGACAAAATGCTATAAATGGTAGTAAAAGCGCAAATAATAAATCACAGTTCGCAAATGGAAATGGGAGAAGCGGAGTTGCTGGAAAAGGAAACGACGAGCAAGGCGGACAGGAAGCAATAAAAATAAAAAAGAAAAAATGAAAAAAAACATCCACAAACGATGAAAGATGAATATATTGTAAAATAACGGGACAGCTATCAGGTTGTTCAAGAAAAAGCGTCCCCATTCTTTTTATATTTATAGCTAAAAGATGAACTTATATCTAAAAAACAAGAAGTAAATAGTTACATATAGTATATAAACTTAAAAAATGTAACATCACATTTCTATAACTACTAAACCAAATATTTATGTATAACTTTTTTACCTTTAGAACATGCTAACAAAATCAAAATAATCAGCTATAGCAAATTGGAGAATGGTACATGAAAAGAAAAATATTGTTGTTACTTTTTTTCATATGTTTTGCAGTTCCACTTCAAACAAGCGCCTTTACTTTTACAGAACTCCCTGTTACATCAAAATCTAAGCAGTGGCGTATTGAAGTTGATCAGGCTAAAGAGCCTCAAGCATTGCAATCAAAAGAAGATATGTATCATACACACAGCTTACTTGTAAAGAATATCGGTAAGGACGTAAGTAACGTATCAATTGAAATTCGTCACAATAACCCAAAATCAAAAGCTGCTTTCAAACCTTTCAATCAGTCTGATATGAGTGTGTCATATAGTCAAACTAGTTTTTCAAAAATGAAATTCCCATTATATAAAGATGCCAATTCATTTGAAGTTTTTATTAGCTGGGAAGACAGTCAATTTAGTTATAACGGTCATCCTGAAAAAGAAGCAAAGCAGTATTCACAAATATTTTTCTTTCACGAACAGTAAGCTCTGCCCTTTAGCAGAACTTACTGTTTTTTTGTAAATATACACTAATCAAACTGGCGAATACTCGGAACAAGCAGCGCGATTGCTACTACGACAATTGCCGCAATAGCTAAAATCGTAATTGTCACAGTACCACCAATTACACTTGCTAACCACCCAACGACTATATATCCTAGCGGTAATAATGCAAAAGACCCTAACATATCAAGACTTGCTACTCTTCCAAATGCCTCTTCTGGCACTAGCTCTTGTAAGCTCGTTTCCCAAATTAAACCGAAAATCATGATTCCAAACCCTTCAAGTGCCATTAATCCTATTAATCCCGGAGCCCATGAAACAAAAGGCATAATTAAAAGTGCTACCCCACTAATGAAGACACCTCCATAAGCAAGCAATCCTCGTCTATGCCATCTCTGTCTCCCGCCAAAAATAAGAGCTGCCACAACAGCCCCTGCTCCAGAACACGCCATTCCAAGTCCGTAGACAAATGGTTCAAAATGATGATGTATATTAAATAACCAAGGGATTAATACAACGATAATTCCAGCATGGCAAATATTAATAAATGAAAATGCTAAAATTGTAATCCATAGCCACGGGTGACTTTTTAAAACAACGATCCCTTCTATAAAATCTTTTTTGAAATTCATTTTTTGATTTGTCTGTTCCTGTACTTTTCTAGCTGTTACATCTTTTAAAAATAATAAACAAATAAAAGATAGCAAATAAGTCAATGCATCTAAACCAAATCCAATTCCGGCCGATGCAACCGAAACAATGAGACCACCAAGCGCTGGACCTATTAAACGAACGCCTTGATTACTCATTTGTGTTAATGCGTTAGCCGCATTACGAATTTCCGGTACAAAGACCCTTGCTCGCACTGCTGCATATGCAGGTTGAAATATCCCCTCCATTAGTCCATATATCGCTACTAGCATATATAAAATTGTGATTGTTAAAGTATTTGTAAACATAAGTACCGCAAGTGTGATCATCACTATGCACCGAACAATATCCGTAAATAACATTAACTTCACTCGATTTATACGATCAACGATTAGCCCAGAAAACGGTAAGACAAGAATATTCGGTAGCATATACATAGCCATCGTCGTTCCCATAACAACTGTGGATCCAGTTAATGTATATACAACTACCGGAAGGATTACCATCGTAATAGAACTTCCTAGAACGGAAAGAAGCTGTCCAATCCATAAAAAAGTAAAATGACGTGATTTTGTAACAGGCAACAATAAATTACTTACATAACTCCCCTTATTTTCTGTCTGTATCTCTCCTTGCATATGTATCCCCTTCCTTTAAATATCTTCCTTCTTTTTCCTTTTATTATAACATTTAATTTTCTTTTTTTTCACCCAATTAAGACTTTTAAACCTTAAAGTGTATAGGACAAAGATTTGGATAAACAAGTGTCCGTTACAAATACACATACATAACACAAGGCTTAGAAGATTCTCCAAGCCCTGTACAGAAACGTATTTTAATGTCATTTCTCTTCCATTCTCTCAATCTCATAATCGATTTCTAAAAACCTCACACCAAATATCCACATTTGATGATTTGCTGTCAAAGTCCTATCATTTTTTTCTTTTATCGTAAATGTCTCAGCTAACGGTAATCGAAATGTAAAGAAACGAGTATGTAAGTAAACCCCTTCGTCTCCTTTTGTGCTTTTTCTTAACCTGCTAGTAATGATAAGGTCCTTATTATCATTACGTAATTTTAAAATGCCTGTCATATTCGAATATGGTAATGGCAATGCGATATTCATATAGGTTTCTCCGCTATATGTATGCTGCGAGTAAAGGGCTACAAAGATTGTTTTATCCTGTTCATTTTTTCTGATCCATGCTCTCACATCTTCTCTACCATCGCATTCATCATTTATCGCAATGATATCCCCATGCATAGCTTCCCATCTATGCCCCATCCCTAAATGAATTTGTTGCATATGCCTACTCATTTTTTCATAGAGAAAGGCAAAGGGACGAAACCAGCGAGACCACTTAATATTCGCTTTTAATTGATAATTTTTCGTATGCTCATAGAAATCTATGATAAGCGGAGATACTTTCCTTTCATCAAACTGCATACTATGAAAATCACTCATTTGATTTACAAGACCTGTATATATCTTCTCTTTTACACCATTCGTTCCTTCCACTTTCATTTTTCCTTTCATACGACTCATCGGTTTTCCGTAGTGAATATAAGCTGGCACATTCTTTTCAATCATCCAGCAGGCAAAAGCAGGTAATGCGACACCAATCCCATTCACAACACCATGAATCCAAACCATTTGTGCAATGGTGATCGTCATAACTTGTTTCAAGTTTCCATATGAGTATACGAGCGAAAACAAAATCGTTATCATAAGTGTACTTGATGAAATGATAAGAAGAATTTTTGCACTTATAGAAGTGAATTTTGTTTTCCATACATAAATACCATAAGCATAAAGTGAAATGAGATAAACTAATACCGCAAAGAACTCGAATGTCCTCGAATAAGTAATACCAATTGCTACTGTCATCGGAGAAATCATAATAATACATGTAACAATCTCAAATAATTTACTTTTCTTTTGTTGCTTTCTCCCAAGTAAGCCTACAGATAAAGGCAGTAAAAAGGCTGAATAGTGAAAGTGAGCTGCTGTAAGTAAAACAATATCAGAACTAAACTGCATAATTGATATATTTGCTACAGAAGCATAGAACCAAAAACCACCTAAAAACAAATAAATAAATCCACTATCAATTGCAGTCTCTTCTAACGGCTTCCATCCTCTTTCTAACAGTCTACTTACACCGAATAACGCAATAATGCCTGTATATATGTACCAAATAATTGCAAATAAAAAATATTCTGTTACGAAGGCAAGCATCGCACTGATTGCAGCAACCGGATAAAGTAACGATACCGTTTTATAAAATAAAACCTGTGATCCATCTCTTTTCTCCTTATCAACAATGCACAATGACATTGGTATGAACAGAAGAATAGATAGTAATATAATCGATTCAACAGGATTTAGTACGGACCATTCTAATATAAGAAAAATCATATAACAAATAAGTCCAACAACTATATTTTTCATCTATTTTAATCCCTTTCTATAAACGTTCCCTTATAAAAGAAAAGCGGCCCAAACAATGGATTTCGTACTTGAACATGAATTTTGTAACGATTTAACACATCATCATAGCTCTCTGTAATTTTCGCCTCTCCATATAAAAATTTTGGTAGTGGTATTTTCTTCCCAAATATGTAAAACCATTGTTTTTTTGATGAGATATGCATTGCTCCTTCTTTATCCACATAAAATGCAAGTGTTGATACAAGCAAATGCGGTTCACCAAAGTAATCAATAATTTCATTCTGCTTCGTATCCAAGTACATAACAGCATTGAAGTAACGTTTTTTGTTGCCAAACAGAAACATCCTATTCCACCTTACAAAGATAGTTCCTTTCGCATCCTTTTCAGCAGTATTATGTATCGTAAACGGTACCTCTTTTCCTCTTTCTGAAAAAAACATGCGAAATTTCGATGCCACTCTTAAAAGTATTTTGACAAAGAACGATCCTTCATCAATTTCATCCATTTTCCCTTCACCTATAAAAGGATTGTTTTCCGTAATTGCATAACGTTTTTGTAATTTTGGATGTAGCTGCTGATAAGATTCTCCTAATAATCGTTCATAGATGTTAGTCACGCATTTACCCCTTTCTTTTTCTCTTACAATTTTTCGCTCTTGGTAAATCATCACTGTTCATATAACCAATAACTGATAATCCAATTAATATAAGATTTAAGGTAATGGGGTTAAATGGTTGGATAAAACTCAAAATATTTGTGAATCCTGCTGCAACGGTCAAGCCTATTAGAATAAAAATATGAAATAAAAACAATCTCCTTTTTTTGAACGGCAACAACCATATGATCCCGAATACTATTTCTAAAAAACCAATTATTTTAAGAGCAAGAATGCTATTTTCGTTTGAACTAATAAGTATAGAAAGCATCCGTATCTCTTCTGGATGAGCAAATAATACTTTTGGTACAAGCCCTTGATACATCCATACAAATGCTAGTAAGAAACACGTAAGCCAATGCGTAATCGTTCTTCTTATTAATAAGCGAGGATGTAGTTCCTTTTCTAACCATAACTTTAAAGCATCAAAGCTCCATGCTGTTGCCCATCCTAATAGCGGCCGAAATACATATGAATCTATAATTCTCCCGACAACGCCGAACTTCGTCTCATAATCATACTGCGTTTCAAAGCAAATCTTTTTTCCATTCGGTGTATATTTCCAATAGCCCCTTCCTATTTTTATCAATGAAAGTTTACTGTCTGTCCAAAATTTTAACGAAGATATTCTTTCCCCTGTTTCCTTTTGTAATTCCCCTACCGATTCTCCTTCACCAGCTATTTCGAGTCCAAAACCAATTTTCGTTTTGTATAAAAAACGTTGCGGTTCATCCTCTTTTCTCTCTAGATATGATATTTCAGTAAACCTTGCATCCCACTCTGTATGTAACGTTGGATCTTGCGTATACCTCCATAGTTCCTCCATTGATGTTTCCATTTCTGTTTGAACATAAAGCGGTTTCTGCCTCTTCATCCTCTCTCCCTCCACTCCCTCTATATCACTAATGTATACGTAAAATTCGATTCCATCTATATTTTTCAAACAATTCTTTCATTTTATAAAAAGACTTAATTTTCAAAATATTAATAAAGCACTTGATTTCCTAAAATATTTTAATTATTATAAAACAAATGTTACCAAATAACTTCATAAACCAAACACTCTCGCCCAAAACGTGAGATAGAGGTTGCAACGCTTATAAGTATTCTAAAGGAGACACAGAGATGTCGATGAGTTTAGAAGAAAGGAATCGTTGCCGAAATTGATAAATTTCTCTGCATTTATCAATTGGGGCTGTTTTCGAATAGAAACAGAACTGTCATATGTACAGACGTGTATGTATGAAGAGCTATCTACAAAAAAGAGATATCATGTTTTATTATGATATTCCTTTTTTGGCGGTTTTTTTATTAGCTCCTTTTTCTGTTTCCCTTTTCCTGTAACAGCACCATCCTCACCTATTTGAGATGGTGTTTTTTGTTTTTCTTTCCGGTAACTACAGGAATATTTAGGGACTTATACATCTCTCTTATATGTTTTTTACACCTTTCCTGATTGATTAATAAAAATGGACGAAAGAAGGAATTTGCAATGGAAACGATTGTTCAAAAATTCGGTGGTACTTCTGTTGGAAGTATCCAGCGCATTCAACATGTAGCAAATTTAATTATTGAAGAATATGAACGAGGAAACGGCGTTGTTACAGTTGTTTCTGCAATGGGCAAAAGCACAGATGAGCTTGTTGCACTTGCTACGGCTATTACCGAAAATCCAAGTAAACGCGAAATGGATATGCTTTTAACAACTGGCGAACAAGTTACAATCTCTTTATTAACAATGGCACTACAAACAAAAGGATATCAAGCTATTTCACTAACGGGCTGGCAAGCTGGTATCACAACTGAATCTGTACACGGAAGTGCAAGAATCACTGATATCAATACAGAACGGATTCAGTCCTATTTACAAGAAGGTACGATTGTAATTGTCGCTGGCTTCCAAGGATTCAGTGAAGAAAACGAAATTACAACACTCGGCCGCGGTGGTTCTGATACAACTGCTGTTGCCTTAGCGGCTGCGCTTAAAGCGAAAAAATGTGATATTTATACAGACGTCACAGGCGTTTACACAACTGATCCACGCGTTGTAAAAGACGCATATAAATTAGATGAAATTTCTTATGATGAAATGTTAGAACTCGCAAACCTTGGAGCTGGTGTACTGCACCCACGCGCTGTTGAATTTGCTAAAAATCATAACGTCGTTTTAGAAGTTCGTTCCAGTATGGAACGAGAAAATGGAACAATTGTAAGGGGAGAATGTAACATGGAACAACAATCGATCGTAAAAGGTATTGCATTTGAAGATAATATTACACGTGTAACAATGAAAGGATTAGAACAAGGATCGCTTTCAACTGTTTTCTCTACATTAGCTAACGCTCATATTAATGTTGATATCATTATTCAAAGCATTACAAATGAAGGTACTGTACACCTATCCTTCTCTATTCATTCGAGTGATTTAAGAGAAACATTAGAAGTATTAGAACAAAATCAAGAAACGCTTCATTATAAATCGGTAGAATATGAAAATCACCTAGCTAAAGTATCTATTGTAGGATCTGGCATGGTATCTAATCCAGGTGTTGCGGCTAGCATGTTCTCTACACTAAAAGAAGAAAATATTCATATTAAAATGGTAAGTACTTCTGAAATTAAAGTATCTGTTGTAATTGATCGTCTACACTTAGTCGATGGTGTAGAGGCGCTCCATCAAGCATTTATGGCTAAAATTGAACCATTAGTACAAATGCACTAATTCTATATTCGTTTTCAAAAACAACAACGATAAATAGTCTCGTTGTTGTTTATTTTATTATTACCATTTCCTCTTCAAAGAAAACATATTATTCTACACGAAAATTCCATATTTTCAAACACTTCAATTATGATAAACTATTTAAGAAGAAAACAATCCTATATATTTTATAGATAAAACATAAAAATATAATATCAGAAAGTAGGTTACATAATGAGGACAGAAAACATTCTTTTAGTAGATGATGAAAAAGGAATATTGGACATGCTTTCAATTACACTGAAAAAGGAAAACTTCACCCATATTACAACAGCTGAAACTGGAAATGAAGCTTTAGATTTAATTAAATCTCGCGTATTCAATATTATTATACTAGACGTCATGCTTCCTGATATAGATGGCTTTGAGTTGTGTAGGCAAATACGTAATTATACGACCACCCCCATTCTATTCATTACAGCACGTTCCAGTGATTTAGATAAATTGACAGGCCTCGGAATCGGAGGAGATGATTACATTACAAAACCTTTCAATCCTCTAGAAGTTGTCGCAAGAATCAACGTACAACTTCGCAGACAAAATATGTTTCAAATCGAAAACAAAGAAGAAAGATCTGAATTACATTTTCACTCATTTTCAATCTACCCAGATGAAGGTCTTATTACCGTCAATGAAGAACCTGTTCATTGTACAGCAAAGGAATTAGAATTACTGACGTTTTTGTGTACACATCCAAACCGGATTTTTACTGCCGAACAATTATATGAATATGTATGGGGAACCTCTTCTATCGGAGATGATAAAACAGTCGTAATGCACATTTCTAAATTACGAAAAAAAATAGAAGAAGACCCAAAGCACCCAAAATTCATTCTTAATTTAAGAGGGATTGGTTACAAATTTATACCACCAAATAAGGAGCAAATAAAATGAAAATCAACATACGTCTAAGCCTTCATTTCATCCTTAGCTTGTTTATTTGCCTCATATTTATGGGCATTACTTTAATGATAACATTTGAACTCATCTTCCCCCTCGTTGGAATGACGGAAAAAAATAATGCATATGATGTAATTGTAATACTTATATTCATATGTACTCTTATTTTAGGTAGTATTGTGTATGGATGGTATATTGGAAAACCATTATTTATTATCATTTCTTGGATTTCCACCTTAGCAAAAGGACATTATGATGAAAAACCCACAAAAACGCATCATATTTATAACAAAAAATCTAACACATTAAAGGGACCTTACCGTTTGTATAAAGATGTTATTTTAAATATTGAATATTTGGCAAGCAAATTAAGAGAAATTGAAATCGAAAGAAATCGCTTGGACAATATGAAACAAGAATGGATAGCTGGAATCTCACATGACTTAAAAACACCGCTTACTTACATCACTGGATATTCCACACTTATGCTATCCCGTGAACATCAGTGGAGTGAAGAGGAAAAACAAAAATTCCTACAAGAAATTAAGGAAAAAGGAGCACATATGGAAGAATTAATTGCAGACTTAAATCTGTCTTTTCGTCTTAACGACTCTCAAATACCGCTCGTCGAAGAACAAACAAATATTGTTGAATTTACAAGAAGAATCGTGGCAGATATTACAAACAATCCCTGTTCTTCACAGTATCATTTTCATTTCCACACCGATGTAACAAATATAGTAATTCCTATTGATACAAAATTATTATACCGATCCTTACAAAACTTACTTATGAACTGTGTTTTACATAACCCTATTGGAACACATATTAAAACATCTATTTATTTAGACGAGAATGTACAGATTATAATCGAAGACAATGGTATTGGTATGGATGAAGTGACTGTTCGAAACATATTTAAGCAATACTATCGAGGAACGACGACACATGTTTCTAGTGAAGGAACTGGTTTAGGAATGACCATTGCCCACAAAATCATTAGTGCACACGGTGGCTCGATTCAGGTAGAAAGTAAAGTGAACCTAGGAACTTCTCTTTATATTACACTTCCAATTACATAATCTATACTTGTCATAGTACTAAAAAAGCCCCTTGATTTTGAATTGAATCTGAACTTGATACTTAGACATCCCGCTTCTTCTGGGGAATTTACTCTTTTCTTCAAATGAAAAACACCTCCGTTTAATCCGCATTTTTAGCACGCGAATTAAGGAGGTGTTTTTCATTGCTCATTATCACAGCCCACTTCAAGTCTCTAACGATATTTTTCTATACCTTTATTCTCCACTCTTTAAGTTAATCGTTCCTGTTGATGATTCTACTATTAATTTTGCACCATCCGATTTTTCAGATCCAATGTTCCCTTTTACTTTATTATCATTCCCTTTTTCACCAGAAGAAAGAGGATACTCGTTTTTAATTTTACCTGCCCGTGTTGAGAAATCAACCGCTAGACCTTTCGGTTCCTTTGTAAAACTAATGTCCACACTTCCTGATTCTGTTTTGATTTTACCTTCATTTTTTAAATCTTTCACCATAGATACATTAACGTCTCCAGTATTATTTTGAATATCAAAATCACTTTCAATCCCTTTAAAGGTAATTACTCCTGATTTAGAAGTACTTGTAATATTTTCACCTTTATAATTCTCAAGTGTAGTATCACCTGAATCGTTAGATAACTTCAGTTGTTTAGCACTTATATCTTCTGCCGTAACCTTTCCTGATACTGTTGTTGCTTCTATTTTATCATATGTTTTTTTAGGAACATATATATGCATTGTTGCTGTTTTGAAATTAATCCCTGCTGAAGATTCTCCTGCATCGATCTCTAATTTGTTTCCCTCTTCTTTAATTTTTGGATTCTTTATTTTCCCCGAATCCACTTTAATTTCACTTTCATTCGTAGAATGGAATTCTATATTTTGTCCGTCAGTTTTCACATAAACTTCACTAATATTTTGAGATCCAACCTTTTTACTTGCTCCTACATCTGCACCACTTTCTGCCGAATCACACGCTACCAATCCTGCAGCTAGCATACCAGTTAATGAAATTAAACATAATTTACTCTTTATATTTTTCATATAATCGCTCCTTAATATAAACTTTTAATTATCTCATTTTTCAAACTGAAAATAATTTCCCCGTTTTCTGTTGTTGTCCTATAATAGCGACACATAATAAAATAACAGATAGGGCTAAATACACCATTGGCTGTGCTGTTGATAATCCTAAAAAGTCTAAATATGGAATATCATTAACTGGACCTAAATACCACCATAACATATAAATAACTTCAAACAATTTACGGGAACCACTCCATATTCCTAGTGCCAGTGCTAAGGTTGGAATAAATACAATGCCACAAAGCCATGAGATAAGAAATTCAGTTTCCCCAGATAAGATAAACTTAACCAAAAGACCACTTGAAATCATAAAACTAACAATAATTCCCGAAATCCAAGTTGAAAAAAACTTATAAAAAGGAGAACAGCTAGAAATAATAATTTGATCGGTATGATAAAATTTTTCTCTAGTTATCATTTGTGACCAAATTGCAATTGGCCAAATCATAATTAATGGTAACCAGTTTTTTGAAATATGCAAAGGAACCAGTAAACCAAACGCAATAAGTCCAATAGCAATTACATACCACCAAATCGTAAAACCTTTCAACATAAGTAACAATTCAGCTTTCAACATTCTTAGCATACTAACGCGATTACTTCTCGTAATAGAAGTTAATATAAGTTGCTTATTGTTCTGCTTCGTTTCAAGAACTACTTCACTTCTTTTACCAAATTCATTTACCTTTGCTAATAAACCATTTTGAGAATGAGATGTATTGAATCTCTTAAATAAAAAGGCAGTAATTATGATAAATAAAATTGCTACACCAAACCACATAAAACGAGTCAACAAAATTTCACTATTCCAATCGACCCCATCCCATTGAAATGTTTGTATTTTTCCATCTACTGGATAATACCCAAAACTTCCACCTTCTTCGCTTGTCTTTAAAAATTCGTATTTACTTGCCGCATCATGAAGCATATCCGATCTTATGACATCTAAACCAAATACGTCCCAATAACTGTTTGGGCTTGCAATTGCAATAATCCCCAAAAAAACCCAAAGGAAGAAGAATACAATATTTCCAATTACTCCTTTTAATCCCGGGCAAACATCAAAGAAAGTAGTAAGTGCCGCAAGAAGAGCAAGTGAAGGAAAAACAATATAAAGGATGGGATATAAATATCCACCTATTTGGAAGGAAAGATCCTCCCCACGTATAAATTGCATGATAATAAATGCAACAATTAATACTGTCTCAATAGCAAGTAATACAACAAAATTTGAAATAGTTTTACTAAAAATGTACCGTAAATTACTAATTGGTGATGAAGCAATTAGTTGCCCTACTCCTAATCGCTGATCATCAGTAACTTGACTTCTTAGCATATAAAATCCAAATAGCCATAAAAGTAAGGAAGAAAGCATTGCTCCCATTCCGCCAAGCCAATATGAATTATATTCGCCTCTTACTCCACCAATATAAAACACTTCGTATCCTGAAGAAGCTGCTGGTACACAAGCATATCCTAAAAATATCGTTAATCCAATAACAATTAAGAAAGGATAGCTTCTCATTTGCCTTATTAAATTATTTTTAATTAAATAGTATAGATTAAATACATTGTTCAATTTGACCCTCTCCTAACGCAGAAACGTAATATAAGTATGCATCTTCAAGAGATGCAGGTATCCTACGAGCTGTAGAATGAGGTGCCTTATTTGAAACAATACGTGCATGAATACCGTCGCTACGATGAATCGCAGTACTTACCGTATATTTCTTTTGAACATGTATTAACTCTGAAACCGGTATTACCCACTCCCAAACTTTCCCTTCAACATGCTTTAAAAGCTGTTCTGGATGCATATGAGCTAGTAAGTTTCCTTTTGACAATAATGCAATGTCTGTTGCAATAGATTCAATATCTGTAACGATATGCGTAGATAAAATAACAATTCTATCAGAAGATAAGCTAGATAATAAGTTTCTGAATCTAATTCTTTCTTCAGGGTCTAATCCAACTGTTGGTTCGTCTACAATGAGCAATTTAGGATCGTTCAGTAAAGCTTGTGCGATTCCTACTCTTTGCCTCATTCCACCAGAATATCCACCTAATAAGCGCTTTCTGTCATTTGTTAAGTTCAATGCCTCGAGCAACTCATGGATACGTTTTTTGGAGGATCGTGCTGATAAGCCTTTCATTGCAGCCATATATTCTAAAAATTCCACAGCATTCATATTTGGATATACACCAAAATCTTGCGGTAAATATCCAAGTTGCGCTCGTAATTGATTTGGTTTTTTTTGAATATTAACTCCATCCCATGTTACATTACCACTCGTCGGTTGTTCAATTGTTGCTAAAATGCGCATCAATGTAGATTTTCCAGCACCATTTGGACCTAGTAAGCCCAAAACTCCTGGTTTCAAATGTAAACTACAATCATTCAGCGCTATTTTTTTATCATAAGCCTTTGTTACATGATCAATAATTAGTTCCATATCTTAACCTCCTCACCTTATAAAGCAAAGAATTGTTTCTACGATTGCATTTAATAAAGGTTTATTTGTAATCAGTATAGTCGATGAAAGTAAAATCTAAGTAAATTCCATACAAAATCCTCTTAAATTATATAAAAAAGGCCTATGAAGTAGCACTTTCATTAGTAATAGCAAACCCTCCAACTCTCTTAAATTTGAGATGGAGGTTCGCTTTTCTCTCCTATAGAAAATACATATTCCTATATGTAGTAATCTTTCACTTCATTTTCTATTGTTTGTAAGATCCCTTTTTTTTGTTTATGTAAAAAGAAATGATTTCCTGGAAACATCTCCACATTACATGATTTTATAGTCTGCTTCTTCCAGCTCGTAAGTTCATTCATAGAAACCTCCGTATCATCCATCCCCGAAAAAACAACAATTGAAGAACTTAAAGGTTGTTCTTCAATGTATTCATACGTTTCAACCGCTTGGAAGTCAGCACGAATCATAGGAAGAAAGAGTTGCATAAGTTCCTCATTTTCTAGCACTTCTTCTGGTGTTCCATTTAATTTTCTTAATTTACTTATAAATTCTTCTTCTCTTAAATTATGGATAGGTAGATTCACATTAGCGATTTGAGGAGCATGTCTTCCTGATACAAAAAGTTTTATCGGTTGCGGGCAGTTTCTACGCCTTAATTCTCTGGCCACCTCAAAACTAACAAGGGCTCCCATGCTATGTCCAAAAAAAGAAAAGGGATATTCTAATAAAGGTTCTATTTCATCAGCTATATTCCGGGCTAATTCAAACAAATCACAAATTGGTTCTTCTAATAACCGTTGTTCACGGCCTGGTAATTGGACAGGCCAGAGGCCAATTTCAGGCGACAAGCTCTCTCTCCAATTTCTATAAACTGACGTATTTCCACCAGCATAAGGAAAACAAAATAATCTTGTGCGAATTTTTGTTTTATCCTCTAGAGGAATAAACCACTTATTTTGAAGCGATACGATAGACATAAATTTTTCCTCCTTAAAATAAATAGTAATATAAAGTGGAACTTTTTAAAGTAGCGAGTTTTCTTCATCTTCTATTTCAAGCAAGCACTTGCGTATCCAGGATCTTACAAGCATTTCATTCTCGACCTAAATCCTTCACGAATTCTTAATCACGAGCATTACTATTAATTAGTACAGCATAAGAATAATTTAACTTTTATTCTTCTTTATATAAAATTTACGTGCTTTTTATTTTCATATTGTATATTTGTTCTATCTCACTTATATATAATTTATTAATCGAAACTACTATAGGTTGAGAATACTTTTGCTGCTCATTAGAGCAAGATAAAAGAATGACCTTCAACTTTAAAAAATTGAAGGCCTTGATATGGTGTGCTACTGTCAATCAATACTGTAGTAGTTCCTTATTTTCACAATGTTGAATGATTTCTTTTAAATAATATTTATAGCGCTTCACTAAATTTTCTATTGTCACGTAAGAGAATAGATGTTTATTAAATCGAAAAGTAAATTCTAGCTTACCATCTACAACATAACCATTAATATCTAATTTGTAATTCCAATTCATCATAGGATCTATTAAGTCTCCTAAAGGCATGGATGATGATTGAATTTCTTCTTGCTCTAAACCATTTTGAAATTGCCCTAGATAATTAAACATAATTTCAGGCTGTAAATTAAATTCTATTGATTCTTTTTTCTCCTGTGGAGTTAAAAATCTCAAGATACTATAACCAATACCTTTATTAGGTACTTGACGTAACGTTTCTTTTACACTTGGAATAATTTGTGATAGATTATTCGTTTCCAAGTTGAAAATGATTGGAGAAAATGATGTAAACCACCCTACAGTGCGCGTAACATCTACATTATCTATTACTTCTTCTCTTCCATGCCCCTCCATATCGAAAGAAACTTTACTACTATTCGTCCATTCTTTAATGGTAAGTGCTAAAGCAGCTAATAATATATCATTAATTTCCGTATTATACGTTGCATGAACTTGTGTAAGTAACGGTGTGGTTTCTGCTTCGGTTAACCGTAAATCAATCATGTCCATTTCTTTAAACATATGGCTGTAATCTAATGAGGCATTTTCGACTGGCAACTTGTCCACACTCTCATTTAATAATCTCTTCCAATATGGAAGTTCTTTTAAAAACATATCACTACTTGCGTATTTTTCTAACTCTCGACTCCACATTTGAAAAGATGTAGTCTTATCCGGAAGAATGTATTCTTCTTTATTAAGTTCGGCCATATATAAATTCTCGAAATCTTCCATAATTACTCGCCATGAAACAGCATCAATAACAAGATGATTAATAATAATTAGTAAATGATCCTCTTGTTTCGTTTGGAAGATTGCAGTCTTTACTAAAGGACCTTCGCTTAAATCAATACTTCTTTGTAAAAGATTTGCTTCTTGTTGAATTTTATTTTCTACATGCTCTTCATTTGTCAAATCTAAAATTTTCATCGTAAAGTGACTTCCACTTATTCCTTGATTCACTTGCGTAATACAATCTTTGCCGTTGACATATACCATTCTAAGTGCATCATGATGCTCAGTAATTTTCCGAATAGCATTTTGAACAGCTTGTATATTCCACCCTTTTTCATTCATTAACATTACTGCTTGATTCCAATGAGAGGGATTACTAGTAAGCTCAAAAACCCAATTTTGAATAGGTGTCAAAGTTGTTTCTCCTGTCACTATTTCATTTTCTGTTTGAGCATGATGCTGTTGTACATAGTGAGCTAATTCATAGATTGTTGGATATTCAAATATATTTTTAATTTGCAATTTCAAATTATATTGTTTAAGCTTTGCAGCTATTTGTATAGCTTTAATAGAATCTCCACCAATTTCAAAAAAATTATCATGGATACTAACTTGCGTTACTTCTAAAACCGCTGTCCAAATCTCTTCTAAAATTCGCTCTTCCTCTGTTGTTGGTAAAACGCACAAAGAATGATCAACAACAGGTTTTGGTAAAGCCTTCACATCTAATTTTCCATTAGCTGTTAGTGGAATATCTGCTATCTCAATAAAATAGGACGGAATCATATAGTTTGGTAAGTCCATACTTAAATATCGGCGAATTAAAGACACCGAACATGCTTTATCAAAAACAATATATGCATACAAAGACTTATTCTTATTTTCTTCCTCAACTGGAATAACTACGGCCTCTTTAATATTTTCATGCTGTAATAACCTTTCGGTAATCTCATTTATTTCAATTCGATGTCCCCTTATTTTTACTTGATTATCGATTCTACCTAAGTATTCAATATTTCCATCAGAAAGCCATCTTGCTAAATCACCTGTTTTGTACATTTTTGTCCCAGGCTCAAATGGATTATCTATAAATTGTTCCTCTGTTAATTGTGAACGATTTAAATATCCTCTAGCTAGTCCCTCTCCACTTACGCACAATTGTCCTGGTACACCAATTGGTTGCAATTGGTTGTTTTTATCTACAATATATACTTTGGTATTATGAATAGGTTTTCCAATTGAAATAGATCTTACTTCTGGGTTTAAATGTCCAAGCGTAGCACATACTGTTGTCTCAGTAGGGCCATAGGCATTTATAAAATTATACTTCCTTCCCCATACTTGGACTAAATCTAACGAACACGGTTCTCCCGCTGTGACAATTGTAACTAAATCAGGAAAATCTTCATAAGGCAAGGACCTTAATACGGATGGCGGGAGTGTTACTGTCGTAATTTTATTCTCCTTTAACCATTCAGTAAAACCTGTACCTAACAATTGCTGCTTATCTTCTATATATAGTGTAGCACCCGAGATAATAGCAGGGAATATTTCCCAAACCGATGCATCAAAACTAAATGATGCAAATTGCAATACTCGGCTATCCTTATCAATCTTTAATTCTTGTGCAATCAAGCACAGATTATTAACACTATGATGTTTGATCATTACTCCCTTAGGTTTTCCAGTCGATCCTGATGTATAAATAACGTATGCTAAATCATCAGCAGCGTTTATTGTCTCTATGTTTTCTCCGTTTTCTTCATATAGCTGCTCATTATTTACATTTATAATCTCTCCATCAAACACGGTCGGTTTAGAAGTCTGCTCTTGTACCAACAAGAATTTTGTCTTACTATCTTCTAATAAATAATGAACCCTCTTCATTGGATAAGTAGCATCAATTGGCAAATAAGCGCCCCCAGCTTTTAAAATACCAAGTACTCCGACAAGCATATCAAGTGAAGGATAGGTCATAATTGCAGCTATCTCATTTCTCTTTAAACCTTTTTTTCGTAATACACGAGCTAATTGATTTGCACGCTTGTTCAGTTCATAATACGTATATTTTTTTTCTCCACTTATAGCTGCAATACGGTGAGGCGATTTTTCTACCCGTTCTTCAAACAATTCTATAATTGTTTTTTCCTTCGCATAGTTAGCAGTTGTATTATTAAACTCCAATAATAGATTTCTTTTTTCTAAAACAGTCAACATGTCTATTTCTTTAATCGCGACACTTGGATTATCAATAATTCGCAATAAAATTTGTGTGAAATGTTCAACCATCCTCTCAATAGTCTCATCTTTAAACAAATGTTTATTATAAGTGAGATTACATCGAATTACTTCCCCGTTATCGTTTAATTCCCAAGCTAAATCAAATTTAGATGCTTGATCTTCCATTTCAAAACTGGAAATAGCTAATGCCGGTATTTCCAGACTCGCTTTTCCTCCTGTATCTTGTAGAGTAAATATTGTTTCAAATAATGGATTCCTGCTTATATCTCTTTGAATATCTAATTTTTCTAACAGTCTCTCTAATGGATATTCAGAATGTTCATATGCATTAAATAGGTTTTCCTTTATTTCAGCAATTAATTCTTTGAAGGTTGTATCTCCATCTACCTTCGTTCTTAATGGTAAAACATTCGCAAACATTCCTACTGTATTTTCTATATCCCCATTCAATCTTCCAGAAAGTGGTGATCCGATTATTACATCCTCTTGCCCTGTATATTTGGACAACAATATATTGTATGCAGCTATTAAAGATATATAAAGCGTCGTTCCAGTATCTATTGCTAATTTCTTTAAATTTACAACAACTTCTTTATCTAACTCAAACAGCAAATTACGGCCATCAAATTTTTGAATAGATGGTCTGACGTAATCAGTTGGTAAATCTAAAATTGGTAACTCTCCCGAAAATCTTTCTATCCAATAAGCTTCCACTTCTTTAAACTCTTCAGATTGAAACCATTCTTGTTGCCACATTGCATAATCAATATATTGAATTTGTAGAACTGGCAATAACTTATTTTGATAAAGTAAGGATAAGTCTTGCATAAGTATGTTAATTGAGATGCCATCAACTATAATATGATGAATATCAAATAATAAAATATGATGTTGATTACTTATTTTAACTATCCTAGCACGGAATAAACTATCTTTTGCAAAGTTAAAAGGTTTGATAAAATCATTTAACATTTCTTCAAAATTTAGATTCTGAGCTTCTATATACGGTATATTAATATCTATATCGGCATGTATTTTTTGAACTAGCTCTCCATCCATAAGATAAAAAGAAGTACAAAGAACTTGATGCCTTTCTATTAGTAAATGTATAGCATTACGCAATTGCTCTACATCTAGATCTCCTTTTACATCAAAAGCAAAAGGAACATTATAACTTAGACCTGTATTATCAAATTCTTGTATTGCATAAATTCTTTTTTGTTGAGAAGTAACAGGATAATATTCTTGTTGTATTGCTGGTCGCATTCTTTCACTTGTATGAGACTCTAATTCTTGTATATAAGCAGCCATTTCTTTTATCGTCGGACGTAAAAATACTTCTTTAAGCGGAACTGCTACCTCTAATGTTTTGTTGATTCTAGAAACTAGCATAGTAGCTTTTAAAGAGTGACCGCCTAGTTCTAAAAAGTTATCGTGGACTCCAATTTGTTCAATATCCAAAAGTTCTTGATAAATTTGCGATAATGCAAATTCAATTGCTGTTCCCGGAGCTACATATTCCACCTCTGTACTTCTATAGTTCATCGGTTCTGGTAAAGCTTTACGATTTACTTTTCCATTCGAAGTTACCGGTATCAATTGTAATTCAATGAAATAAGATGGCACCATATATTCCGGTAAATTTCCAATCATATACTGACGAATTTTTGATACATTACATGTTTCATCACTTGTAAAGTAAGCACATAAATAACTCATTCCTTTATTATCTTTACGTGCTACAACAATACCCTCTTTTATTCCTTCATATGTGAGTAATTTACCTGTAACTTCTCCTAATTCAATTCTGTGGCCACGTATTTTCACTTGATCATCTATTCTTCCTAAATACTCCATCTCTCCATTTGGCAGCCACCGTGCAAGATCTCCAGATTTATACATCCGTTCGCCCGGTAAAAATGGATTTTCAATAAAGCGCTCCCTCGTTAATTCCGATCGATTTAAATATCCCCTACCTACCCCTTCTCCACTAACATACAGTTCACCTGGTACACCAAGAGGTAGTAGTTTTTTATTTCTATCCAAAATATACGCTTTTAATGTCGGAATAGGAGTTCCTATATTGCTGACATTTCTCTCAATTTCCTTAGTATTTATTTCCTTATACGTAACATGAACCGTTGTTTCAGTTATTCCATACATATTAATTAATTTTGTTGCAGGATATTTTCCTTTCCATTCCTTCAGTTGGCTTGGAACTAATGCTTCTCCTCCAAATATAATATTTCGGACACATACATCTTTTTCATTCTCACATAACATTTCCTCATTTGATAGTACATAAAAAGCTGATGGTGTTTGATTTAAGACTGTTACTCTATGTTCTTTTAAAAGTTGAAGGAATGCTGTAGTATCTCTTGCTACATTAGGTGGAACAATAATTAATTTCCCTCCATATAATAAAGCACCGTACATTTCCCAAACAGAAAAATCGAAACACATCGAATGAAACATCGTCCAAATATCATTTGCATTAAAATCAAACAAATTATTATCATTAAATAGCAACCGTACTACATTACGATGTTCTATCATTACTCCTTTTGGATTTCCAGTAGATCCAGATGTATATATAATATAGGCTAAATCAGAAGGCTCATTCAAATTCAAAAGATTTGTAGTATTTTCCTCATCCCAGTTTATCTCTTCCATCACTATAACTTTCCCATTATAATGTTCTGGAATAATTTCACTTTTACAAACTAATAATATATCAGTTTCACTATCTTCTAATGTATATTGAATACGTTCTGTAGGATATGACGGATCAATCGGGAGATACGATCCTCCAGCTTTTAATACACCTAAAATACCAGCTATTAACTCTAAAGAGCGATCCATTAGGATTCCTACTATTACTTCTCTTCCTACCCCATTCCGTTGTAATACTCTTGCGACTTGATTAGCTCTACTATTTAATTGTTTATATGTCCAATTTTCATTGTTATATACTAATGCCACATTTTCAGGATTCTGTCTTACCTGTTCTTCAAATAGATCTTGAATAGTCTTGTCTTCTGGATAGTTCGCATCCGTTTGATTAAAGTCAATCATAAGAAGATTTTTTTCTTTCTCAGGTAAAATCTCTATATCACGAATAAGAGTATATGGATTCTCTAAAATACTAACTATTATCTTTTTCAAATGCTGAGATATATTTTCTATAAATTCTTGTGAATATACTTCCTGATTAAATTCAAAACTAACTGTTAATTTTGAATTTGGATGAACAATAACACTCAAGTCATAATTATTCGGTTCAAATGATCCCCCTTCTACAAACGAGAAGCCATTTTTCTCACTTTTCTGTTTCACTGTATCCATAGTAGATAAATAATTTTCAAACACTATAATATGATTAATGAGCTGCCCGAAGCAGTCTGAATCCACTTGAATATCAGACAAAGAAATATACTCATAATCCTTTGCCTCTATATTCATTTGATGCACTTTGTATAATAAATCAACGAATGAATCCTGTTTTTCGTTTTTCACTCGTACGGGTAGCGTATTAATAAATAATCCCACAATACTTTCAATATTATGAATTTGTGTAGGGCGCCCTGATACAACCGCACCAAAGACAACATCATCTGTTTGGTTATATTTTTGTAATAACACTCCCCATATCGTTTGAAATACGCTATTCAATGTAACTTTATGCTGCTTTGCAAATTGTTCTAACAAATATGTTATTTCTTCATCTAACTGAAATTTCACTTCACCAAATGTATATTTATGACCATTTCCTTCTATTTGTTGAGGCACTACAACGCTTTGTTCATATCCACTCAAATATCTTTTCCAAAATCCACGTCCTTGATCATAATCTTGGTTATTGAGCCATTTAATATATTCACTATAAGGCATTACACTTTGAATTTCGATTTCTTGTCCATTCATACGTTGTTGATACATGGTAAGTAAATCATCAAACACTAACCCCCAGCACCAACCATCCATTAAAATATGATGGAAGTCCCAAATCAATTGATATTGATTTGGGACGACCTTTATAAGTGATAAACGAATTAATATATCACGTGTTAAGTTAAATCCTTGTCTATAACTATTCTCTCTAAAATTTTCAAGATATTGTATTTTCTCCTCTTCCTTCAAGTGAGAAATATCTTCAAAGTGTAATGATGCTTTTCTTTCTTTTAATACAACCTGAATCGGTTTATTTAATTTCTCGTAAAGAAACACAGTACGCAAAACATCATATTTTTGTATAATTCCATTAAAGCTTTCTTCTAAAATATTAGGATCAACTACCCCATATAAATTTGCATATCCCTGTACAAAATGTGAAGGAGCCTCTTCGTCTTTTAGTGCATGAAATAACATTCCTTTTTGCATTGGAGAAAGCTCATATAAATCTTTTATATTTCTTTTATCAAACATCGGATTTCACCTCATAAAATATAAATATAGTATTTTATTTTTGTAGTGATTCGAAAATATCGTCTAGCTCTTCTAATGTAAGATCATTTACACTAAAGTCACTCGGTGTTGCCTCTGATTCCGTTTGATTCATACAATGATGTATAAAACAAAGAAGATTATTCTTAAAAGATTCGCTTAGATTTTGAATTGTTTTATTGTGATAATGTTCTTTACTGTAAGCAAAAATAATCTCCATCTCTCCATTTATAACCGCACAATTTATGTCTAATTTATATACCTCTTTAGATGAAGCACTATTGGCTTCTCCTGTTGAAATATTTGACATAATAAACTCTTCTGCTTTTTCACCCTGTTGATCAAATTCTCCTAAGTAATTAAACATAATCTCCGGTTGTAACGAAAACGTATAGTTGTCCTTTCGTTCTGCGTTAGATAAATATCTTAAAATCCCATATCCAATTCCTTTATCGGGAACCTTCCTTAATGTCTCTTTTACTGTTTTAATAACTTGTGATACACTTAATCCCTCTAAATTACATATAACAGGATACATAGAAGTAAACCAACCAACTGTTCTCGTTAAATTTACCCCTTCAATAATCTCTTCACGACCATGTCCCTCAAGCATAATTGCCATTCTCTTTTCCTTCGTCCAGTCATGGATTGTGAATGCAAGCACCGCTAATAAAATATCATTTATTTCTGTTTGATAAGCCGAATGTACTTGTGTAAGTAAAGATTTTGTATTTATTTCATCAATAACCAGCTTTACATGGTTTCCATGCCCAGTTACATCTGAATCAACCGGTAATGGAGCAATATGTGTTTGATCCATTTCTCTCCAATAAGGCAATTGACTTATTAACTTTTTACTATCCGCATACTCCTTTAATTCTCTACTCCACGCCTGATAAGACGTTGTTTTTAACGGTAAGTCAATTTCTTGTTTCCTCATAATTTGTTGATAACAATGAGAAAAATCCTCCATAATAATTCTCCAAGAAACACCGTCAACAATTAAGTGGTGAATAATAATGAGTAAATAGTCACCTTTTTGGGATTTAAAAAGCGCTAACTGAACAAGTGGCCCTTCTTCTAGCGTAAAACTTTGATGCAAACGATTTGCTTCTTGCTCAATTCGACTTTCAATATCTTCTTCGGTTGTCAAATCAAACATATGAAATAAAAAGTCCGTCTTACGTATACTACGATTTATTTGTGATCTTCCCTCTTTAGTATGCTTAAATACCATTCTTAGTGCATCATGGTGCTCCATTATTTTACAAAACGTTCTTTGAATTATATTACTATCCCATTCTTTTGGATGATGTAATAATACAGCTTGATTCCAATGATTCTCATCTATCATTTTTTGTTCAAAAAACCAGTGCTGTATAGGCGATAATGCCACTTCACCTTCTACTGAATCCTGACTTATTTTCATTTGGCTCATTCGAATAAAAGGAATTATCTCGCTAATAGTCGGGTGTTTAAATACTTTATTCATTTCTACCTTTAAACCATGTTGATTCAATTGTGCTACAACGTGAATCGCCTTAATTGAATCCCCCCCTAATTCAAAGAAATTATCTTCAACACCTATCCGCTCAAGCCCTAATACTTTTTTCCAAATTTCCGCTAGAAGAATTTCCATTTCACTATTAGGAGCAATGGATGTTTCAGATACTCTTATTTGTGTTTCAGGTGCCGGAAGCTTGCCACGATCCAGTTTTCCATTATGTGTTAACGGCATAGATTGTAACTCTACAAAATAAGAAGGAATCATATAATCCGGCAATCCTTGCGCAAAATGTTGACGCATCTCAGTAATATTCCATGTGCCACTAGAAGTAAAGTACGCACAAAGATATGAAGATTCTGAATGATCATTACGTGCTATTACAACACCATCCTTGACTTTTTCGTGTTTAAGTAATTGACCTGTTACCTCATCTAATTCAATCCTATAACCTCTTATTTTCACTTGATTATCTATTCTACCCAAATATTCAATATCCCCATCAGGCAGCCATCTTGCTAAATCTCCTGTTTTATATAATTTTTCATTTGGTACGAAAGGGTTTGTTATAAATTTTTCTTTTGTTAAATCTTCTCGTCCCATATACCCACGAGCTAAACATTTCCCACCAATACATAATTCTCCTGGAACGCCTACAGGCTGCAGCTTCCCGATAGAATCCATAATATATAACGTAACATTATGAATTGGTTTACCAATTGGAACAATGTCTAGTTCTTTGTTCATCGGACAATTAAAATAAGAAACGTCAACAGTTGCTTCCGTAGGACCATACAAATTATAAAGCAGTGTTTGGTTTACATTATTCATTGTGCTTCGAAAGCGAGAAACTTGATCAGCAGTTAATGCCTCTCCACTTGTAAAAACTCGTTTTAAGGTAGTTAATCTTTTTAATCCTTCATTTTCCTCCAGATACTCTAAAAACACATTAAACATAGATGGGACAAAATGAATTGTTGATACTTTATGCTCGTGGACCGCCTTAATAATTTGTTCAGGTGACTTTTCACCATCAGGTACTAATACATGCACGCGTGCCCCAACAAAAAACCACATAAACAACTCCCATACAGAAACATCAAATACAATTGGTGTTTTCTGCAGTAACACATCATCTTCATGAATGTCATACTCATGAACCATCCATTGAACTCTATTTAAAACAGTGTGATGCTCAATCATTACTCCCTTTGGTTTCCCGGTTGATCCTGATGTATATAATACATATGCTAAATCAGCACCTTCATTTATGTGCTCTAGATTTTCTGCACTTCCTACGATTCCATTCTTCTCATCTAAACAAATATGTTCTTCTACTAAATGATTGATATGTTGAGATAAATGTGTTTGCGTTAATATAAGATCAACATCACTATTCCTAACCATATATTGAATTCTCTCTTCAGGATAAGCTGGCGAGATTGGCATATATGCTCCGCCCGCTTTTAACACACCTAATATTCCTATCATCATTTCCAAAGAACGTTCCATAAAAATACCAACAATATGATTTCTATTAATTCCTTTATCACGCAACATATGTGCCAATTGATTAGCAAGCTTATTGACCTCTTGATATGTTAATTTATCATTACCAAACTCAATAGCTATATGATTTGGTGTCTTTTCTGCCTGTTCTTCAAATATAGAATGAATTGTTTTATATCTTGGATATTCGTGTTTAGTGTTGTTAAATACTGTTAGTATTTGTTCCTTTTCACCAACAGTTGCTAGTTCAATATCTTGTATTAACATATCAGGACTTCGCATCACCTGTGACAAAATATGAGAAAATTGATTTGTCATACGTGCTATGGTATCTTCACTAAATAAATCTGTACTATACTCTACTAAGATTTCAATTTTTTCTTCCTCTTTCACATACCATGTCAAGTCAAATTTAGAGTTTTTCCACTCCATATTATGCACTTTGTAAGTGACACCTTCAAATTCATGCTCCATTTCTTTTTGGGCATTCTCTAAAACAAACATTGTATCAAATAGAGGATTTCTACTTAAGTTACGTTGTACATTTAATCTCTCCACTAATTTCTCAAACGGATAGTTTGCATTCTCAGAAGCCTGAATCACACATTTCTTTACTTTTTCTAAGAAACCTCCAAACCGTTCTGTTCCTATTGGGTAATTGCGCAACGCTAATGTGTTAGCAAACATCCCTATAATAGGTTCTAAATCCAAGTGAAAACGCCCAGCAATTGGGGAACCAATAACTATATCCTCCTGCCTTGTATACTTAGATAAAAGCACATTGTAGGAAGCAAGCAACATCATATAAAGCGAAACGTTATTATGCTTTATAAATCGATTTAATTCTTTCCCAACTTCCTCTTGTAATGTAAAACTAAATACATCTCCCTTATATGTTTTAGTCGCAGGACGCGGATAATCTGTAGGTATTTCTAAAACAGGAATTTCTTCCTCAAACTGATTTAGCCAATATTCTTCCTGTTTTTTCATCTCATCTGTATCCATAATCTCTTTTTCCCATGCGGCGTAGTCTTTGTATTGAATTCGCAACTCTGTCAGTTGATTTCCTTTATATAGTTCTATCATTTCTCTCATCAAAATATCAGCTGACATTCCATCAGAAATAATATGATGCATATCGATTAATAATATATATTTTGTATGAGTAAGTTGAACGAGCTCCACTCTTAATAAAGGAGCGGATTCTAATCGAAACGGTTGCAAGAATGATTGCATTATGCTTTTCCATTCCAAATCAGCAGCTTTTCTATATTTTATTGTAAATGGAACTTCATCAACTATTTTTTGCACCAACTCTCCTTCCATCAAATGAAAAGAGGTACGAAAAGCCTCATGTCGTACTACTAATTGTTGAAAGACTGTTTGTAAACGCTCAATATTAAGCTCACCAGTTAATTCAAATACAAGAGGCATGTTATAAGTTGTTCCTTCTCCCTCTAATTGCTGAATCGCATACATTCGTTTTTGAGAAGATGACACAGGGTACACATCACGTTTCTCTACAAGTGAGATTGGTTTATATTCATTTTTCTCCATTCCCTTTATATAATTTGCAAGTTCTTTAATGGTAGGACGTGCGAATATTTCACGCAATGGAACTTCTATATGAAACAATTTATGAATGCGCGAATGTAGCATCATCGCTTTTAATGAATGTCCCCCTATTTGAAAAAAATGCTCTGTTGTTCCGAGCTGTGTTCTCCCGAGAACTTCCCTCCAAATTTGCAAGAGCCCCTCTTCTACATCATTTGTAGGTAGCACCAGCTGATTTTCATTTCCTTTATAATTTTGTGGTGCTGGCAATGCTTTCTTATCCACCTTTCCACTAGGTGTAAGAGGCATATAATCAACTTCTATAAAATAGGATGGTACCATATAATCTGGTAATCTAGCTGTTATATACCGTTTTATATCAGAAGCTGTATATCCTGTGTGTGTCACAAAGTATACACAAAGTTCCGTAGCATTTTGTTCATTTTGATAAGTAGTAACAATCGCTTCTTTTATAAAATCACAGTTGGATAAAGTTAACTCTATTTCCCCTAATTCAATACGATACCCTCTTATTTTCACTTGATCATCGATTCTTCCAAGGTATTCAATATTCCCATCTGGAAGAAATCTTGCTAAATCTCCTGTTTTATACATTTTTTCTCCAGGTATAAAAGGATTATCTATAAATTTTTCTTCTGTTAAATCTTGACGATTCCAATAACCTTGAGCTAATCCTTCTCCTCCGATACATAATTCACCAGCAATTCCAACTGGCTGAAGTTGTAAGTCTTCGTTGACAATGTAAGCTTTTTTATTACATATTGGTTTTCCGATATGAATTTTCTCAGTATCATTTTGAAATACTGCAACTGTCGCATCTACGGTAGTCTCAGTAGGTCCATATGCATTGACAAATGTACGGCCCTTTCCCCATTTCTCGATTAAATCTTTTGTTAATGCTTCTCCTCCTGTACGAATCGTTTGTAATTGCGGTAAGTCTTCATAAGGTAATACTCGTAGCATAGATGGAATAAATTCAATAGTTGTAATGGCCTCTTGTTTTAACCATTTCACAAACTTCTCACCAGATAGAAGAAATTCTTTTGTTATCAGATATAATGTTGCACCATTTAATAATGAACCAAAAATCTCACTTACTGATGTATCAAAACTAAAAGATGCTACTTGTACAGTACGAGCTCCAGCACTGATTCCATATAATTCTGCCATCAAACTTAGATTACATACTGATTTATGCTCAATCATTACACCCTTTGGTTTCCCGGTAGAACCTGATGTATAAATCATATAAATTAAATCTTTAGAATCATTAATATGATCTAAGTTATCAGAATCATAATCTTCTAGCGAAAGTGTATCTATTTCAATCGTTTCTCCTTTATATCCCGAAATAGACCTTAAGCCACTTTGTGTTAGCAAAATTTTAGATTTACTATCTTCCAACATATGTTCAATTCTATCTATTGGATAAGAATAATCAATAGGTACATAAGCAGCTCCAGCTTTTATAATTGCTAACACACCAACTATCATTTCAATAGACCGATCTACCATGATAGCAACAAATTCATTTCTCGTTATTCCTTTTTCTCTCAATAAATTTGCTAGCTGATTTGCCTTTTCATTTAGTTCTCGATACGTAAGCTTTGTTTCTTGAAATACTAAGGCTATATTTTCTGGAGTTTTGCTTACCTGCTCTTCAAATAATTCATGAACTGTTTTTTGCTGTGAGTAATTCTTTTCCGTATAATTAAACGTTTCTAATATTTCATTTTTTTCTAGATCAGAAATAATTTCAATATTTTGCAGACTTATATTAGGCGTAGCAGTTACTTGTTCAATAATCATTTGAAGATGACTAGCCATTCTTTGAACAAACTCTTCAGCATAAACTTCTTGATTAAAATTGAATACAACCTCTAATTTTTCACCCGGATAAATCGTGATATCAAAATCATAATTCGTCTGTTCAAAAGCCTCTATATTTACAATCTTAAATCCATGTGTAGCAGTTTTATCTAATGCTTCTAAATCTAACGGATAATTTTCGAACACTAACACATGATTTAACAATTCCTGATGTCCCAAAGCATTTCCTTGAATCTCTGATAAAGACATATAGTCATACTTATTAGATGCAATAGCAGACTGCTGCATTTCTCTTATTACATCAATAAAACAATCTGTTTTATTGGTATTTACACGTACAGGAACTGTATTAATAAATAGCCCTACCATTTCTTCGATACCTTTGATTTCTGATGGCCTTCCAGATACAACTGTACCAAATACAACATCATTTGTTCTGTTATATTTTTGGAGTAAAATACCCCAGACCACTTGAAAAGCCGTACTTAAAGTCACTTGATTTTCTTTTGCTAATTGGGATAACTTAGCAGTTAAAACCTTTCCTAAATCAAATTTATAATTTGCTCCCTTATAATTAGCATTTTGTTTTATGATATTTTGCTGTGGGACACCACATAGTTCTTCATATCCTTCTAAATAATGATTCCAATATTCACATGCCGCTTCATTATTTTGCTTTTTTAACCATTTTATATACCTACTGTATGGTAAACTTGCATCTATCGAGAGCTTTTCACCATTTTTTCTTTGGTAATAAAATGTAAATAAATCTTCTAGAATAAGGCCTAAACACCATCCATCCATCAAGATATGATGATGACTCCAAATCAGCCTATATTTTTGTTGTCCTACCTTAAATAATGAAAAACGAATTAATACATCTTGTGTTATATCAAACCCTTTATTACGATCCTCTTGCTTAAACGTTTCAATATAATTATTTATTTCGTTTTCATGTAATTGAGACAAATCTTCAAATTGAAGTGTCACTGTACGTTCTTTTAAAACTACTTGGACAGGCTGTTGAAAGTTTTTATGAATAAAAACAGTACGTAAAATATCATATTTTTGAATCAAACCATTCAAACTATCTTCCAGGTAAGAACAATTCAGCTCACCTTCAATCGTTAATTCCATTTGTTCAAAATAAGCATGCGAATCTTTGTCCTTTAAATAGTGAAACAAAATACCTTGCTGAAGCGGAGACAATTCATACAAGTCTTTAATATTCTTCTTTTGTATCATACATATATCACCTCAACTAATAAAATATTTTTAATATCAAAAACTATTTCAACTAACATTGCATATTTTATATTTAATATCTCTGTGAAGATTATTGAACAAAGCAGGGAAAGATCCCTAGCTTTGTCTCAATACCTTCTACAAACTTTAATTTAATGATTCTAAAAAGGAACCTAGTTCTTCTAAATCTATATCAGTTGTACTAAAATCACTAGGAGTCAATACTTCATCTTCTCGTCCTTCGCAATGGTGTACAATCTGTATTAAATAATGAATATACATATTTGCTATATTTTCAATCGTTTCTTTATAATACATATTGGGATTATATCGGAAAATAAAGTTTACTTCTCCATTTACAACCATCCCATTTATTTCTATTGCAGCTGTGATTTTTGTACAAGGATCCATACATTTCCCTATCGGTATAGAAGTAAAGGCTAATCCTTCCACTTCATTTTCATCATTAAATTCACCTAAATAATTAAAATTAATTTCCGGTATTTTTCCTGAGAATACTTTATTTTCATCCTTAGATACATTTGGATATTTCAATATGTTATAACCTATCCCTTTGTTAGGAACTCTCCGTAATGTTTCTTTTACTTCTTTAATCGCATTCGATAAATCTGTATTTTTCAATTCAAAAATTACTGGGTAAATTGAAGTGAACCAACCTATTGTTCTTGTGATGTTAACTTGTTCAATAATATCTTCTCGCCCATGTCCTTCTAACATAACCGATACCCTATTTATTCCCATACACTTTTGAATCGTGAGAACAAGTGCACTCAATAATAAATCATTCACTTCAGTACGATATACACGATGCACATTTGTTAAAAGAGGTTCTGTGAATTTTTGTTCTAGCATAACCGTTACTACTTCACTATCTTTTAAAGCATATTGATCAGGAGCATCCATATCTTTTTTCAACGAAGGAACAACCCGTTTATCTATATCTTTCCAATATGCTAACTCTTTTCTCATGTTCTCACTTACTCTATATTCTTGTAAACATTTACTCCATGTTAAATAAGAAGTTGTCTTAGCCGTGAAAATTGGCTCCTTACCATCGTTCACCATTTCATAACCATTATAAAAATCTTCTAAAAATATACGCCATGAAATCCCATCTATCACGAAATGGTGAATAATAATTAATAAATAATCACCATGCTTTGTATGAAATAGCCCACTTTGTACAAGAGGTCCGCTTTTTAAATTGATGCTCTTTTGAAGAAGATTGGCTTCCTTCTCAATCTTGTTTTCTATATCTTCTTCATGTTTCAAATCAAAAACATGTAATTGAAAATTTTCTTTATCTAAGCCCGCTAAAAATTGAGTTTCTTTATTCTTTCCTCTCATTCGTAAAGCATCATGATGTTCTACTATTTTCTCCAATATTTTTCTAACACTTTTTTCATTCCATCCTTGTTTATTCTTTAAAATCATTGCTTGATTCCAATGGTTATAGTTATCTATATTTTGTTTGAAAAACCACTCTTGAATAGGTGTTAGAGGACCTTCCCCAAAAACAATACCTTGTTCAACCTCCGTCTGATCTTTTTTCACTTCGGGTGCCAACTGAGCTATAGTAGGATATTCATATAAATCTTTTATATCAAGCTTATAATTATGATGGTTTAGCTTAGCTGCAATTTGAATTCCCTTTATCGAGTCTCCACCTAACTCCAAGAAATTATCATTTATCCCAATTTGCTCTATTTTAAGAACTTCAGTCCATATTTCTACAAGGAGCTGTTCCATATCATTTCTAGGTGCTACTCGTTCTATATTAGGCTGAATTATTTCCTTAGGTTTGCGCAACGCTAACATCTGTCTATCTACCTTATTATTAGGAGTTAATGGGATTCTCTCAAGCTCTACAAAATAAGAAGGAACCATATAATCTGGCAATACAGATGTTAAATACTTTCTCAACTCTAAAATTGTACATGTGTTTTGAAAAACAACATATGCACATAAATATGTTTGCTGATTTTCATCTTTCCAGTCCATGATTGCTACTTCCTTAACAGATTTATGTTTAAGAAGCACATTCATAATCTCCTCTATCTCTATTCGATGCCCTTTAACTTTCACTTGATGATCTATTCTTCCTAAAAATTCAATATTCCCATTCGGTAGCCAACGTGCTAGATCTCCTGTTCTATAAATATATTCACCTTTTTCAAACGGATTAGGGATAAACTTTTCTTTTGTTAAATCTGGACGATTCCAATATCCTCTAGCCAATCCAATTCCACCAATACATAATTCACCTGGAACACCTATTGGTTGTAACTGGTTTTGCTTGTTAATAATATAAATTTTCTTATTAGCGACAGGTTTCCCAATTGATATAACATTATTCTGATTAGATAGTGATGCAAAGGTAGCTCCAATTGTAGCTTCTGTAGGTCCATAAGCATTAATCAAATTGTATTTTTTTCCCCACAATTGAACTAATTCTTTTGTACAAGACTCCCCTGCCGTAACAATTGTTTGCAAATCAGGAAGCGAATCATATTCCATTGCTCTTAGCAGACTTGGAGGTAACGTAACAGATGTAATTCTGTTATCTTTCAGCCATTTTGTTACATTTAAAAGCAACGTTTCTTTCGACTCAACATATAAAACGGCTCCTGTAAGCAACGTATGGAATATTTCCGCTACAGAAGCATCAAAACTAAATGAAGCAAATTGTAAAACACGAGCTCCCTCTTTAATCCCGTATTCCTCAGCAACCAGGCTAAAGTTACATACTCCTTGATGCTCGATCATAACTCCTTTCGGATTACCAGTTGAGCCAGAAGTGTAAATCATATAAGCTAAATCCGACGGTTTATTAATGATTTCTAAATTACTTGTTTCTCCTTGATAGTATTGAGCAAGGTCTATTCTCAAAATTTCTCCTTCGTATTCTTCCGGAACACGAATTGACTCTTGTGTAAGTAACAATTTCGCTCCACTATCCTGTAGCATAGTATAAATACGATTTGATGGATATTTTGGATCGATTGGAATATAAGCTCCTCCAGCTTTTAATACCGCTAATACACCGACGACCATTTCAATAGATTTATTCACCATAATTCCAACAAACTGATCTCTTGCTATACCTTTTAAGCGCAAATACCTCGCCAATTGATTTGCCCTTTCATTTAATTCTTTATATGTCATATTTTGTTGTTGGAAAACAACTGCAATATGATTCGGAGTTTTCTTTACTTGTTCTTCAAACATTTGTTGGATTGTATGTTCGTTAAGGAATGATTTTTTCGTTTCATTAAATTCTACTAATAGCTGCTTTTTTTCTTGCATTGTAAGAATATTTATTTCATTTAAATTAATATTGGGATTTAAAACGATTTTCTCTAAAATATTTATAAAGTGCTGTGCCATTCTTTGAATGGTAGTATCTTCAAACAAGGATGTGCTGTACTCTACCGAAACCTGCATTGTGTCGAAATCATAAATTTCCCATGACAAATCTAATTTAGATTGCTTCCAATCTAATTCATACTGATTACATAAAGCACTTGGAATTTCCAGTTTAGAGTACTCCATATTTTGCAAAATAAACATTGTGTCAAATAGTGGATTTCTACTCACGTCTCTACGAATATTGAGTTCTTCAATAAGCTCTTCTAATGGATATTCACTATGTTCGTAAGCATCGATTACAGACTCTTTCACATTAGATAAGAATTTATTAAACGTTTGATCATCTTTAGAAATGTTCCTTAATGCAATTGTATTGACAAACATACCGAATACAGAATCCAAATCCACATGTGTTCTACCCGCAATTGGTGAACCAATTACAATTTCATTTTGTCCTGTATATCTTGCTAGTAAAACATGGTACGCTGCAAGCAACACCATATATAAAGTAGCTTCCTGCTCACTAGCTAGTTTTCTAAGCTGAGCTGATAGTTCTACTCCAATAGAAAAATTAATTTTTTTCCCCTCAAAGGTTTGCACAGGAGGACGCATATAATCTGTAGGAAGCTGTAATATAGGTAGTTCCCCATTTAATTGATTTATCCAATATTTCTTTTGCTTCTCCCATGTATTCTGCTGTACAACATTTTGTTGCCAAGCAGCATAATCTTTATATTGAATCTTTAATGGCGTTAATACTTCTCCTTGGTATAGCTGAGAGATTTCTTTGTACAACAATCCCATCGATATTCCATCAACGATAATATGATGAATATCGATCATAAAAATATACTGTTTATCTTTTAATTTAACTATTGCAGCTCTAAGTAACGGCGCTTCACTTAAAACAAATGGTTTTATAAATGAAGAAATTATCGTATGAATATCTTCTGTAGATTCATGATACAAAAGTTTAAAATCTACTTCTGATTGTACTTTTTGTACTAATTCCCCATCTATATAATGAAACGATGTTCGTAATGTTTCGTGTCTTTCAATGCAAGTATGAAGTGCATATTCTAACCTAGCTATATCTAGATCTCCTTCTATACGCCAAGCATTACAAATGTTATAACTCGTATTAGATTCCTTGATTTTTTGAATTGCATACAGCCTTTTTTGAGCTGAAGAAACTGGATAATATTCTCTTTCTTCAATACTAGTAATTTCCTTATACTCTTTCTCCTTCTCTAAACTAGCTATATATTGCGACAATTCTTTAATTGTGGGATTTGCAAAAATAGATTTTATAGAGATGTGAATCCCGAATTCTTTGAAAATAGATGCAATTAATATCATTGCCTTTAAGGAATGCCCACCTAAATGAAAGAAATTATCATTAACACCTACTGCCCCTATGTTGAGCACCGATTTCCACAGAGAGGTTAATTTTTCTTCCACTTCATTAGAAGGCGCCAAAAAGTGCGAATCTATTTGTATATCTGGATTTGGTAAAGCTTTTTTATCCACCTTCCCATTCAATGTAAGTGGCAAAGAATTTAGTTTAACAAAGTGAGAGGGAATCATATAGTTAGGTAAGATACCCGCTAAATATTCTCTTAATTTAGAGACTTCACAACTCCTGTTCATAACTAAATATGCACAAAGGTAAACTTGATTATGTGCATCATTTTTCGTTATCACAATGGCTTCCTTAATATCGCTATAATTCATTAGACATTTTTCAATTTCCCCTAGTTCAATGCGGTGTCCCCTAATCTTTACTTGATGATCCGCTCTTTCTATAAACTCTATATTCCCATCAGGCAGCCAGTACCCTAAATCTCCTGTCCTATAAATCGTATCCCCTGATATAAATGGATGAGCTACAAATTTTTCCCTTGTTAAATCTAAGCGATTTAAATATCCTTTTGCTACTCCATCTCCACTAATGCAAATCTCTCCTATAGCATATGGAGGTTGCAATTTATTATTTTTATCTAATACATATATTTTTGTATTACTAATTGGTTTTCCAATAGGAACTTTTTTATTTTTCTTCACTAGATCTGTAACTTCGTAATACGTGGCATACACAGTTGTTTCAGTTGGCCCGTACATATTTAAAATGCGACCTTCCCCAAGTAATTCAAATGCTTTTTGTACATGTTTAATAGATGCTTTTTCTCCGCCAAATAGTACTTTCTTTAAATTTTTCAAACATGCTATGTTCGTTTCTACAACAACATTAAATAAAGCTGTTGTCATAAATAAAATCGTAATGTTTTGTTTCTGAATCATATCTCCTAATTTAAATGGATTTAAAGCCGTATCTTTGGTTACCAAAACTAATTTTGCACCATTCAATAATGCACCATATATATCAAATGTAGAAGCATCAAAAGCATAATTTGATAACTGAAGTATATTATCTCTATCATTAATCTCAAGGTATTTATTATTAACAATCGTTTTAATAACATTACGATGTGATGTTAAAATCCCTTTTGGTTTCCCAGTCGATCCTGAAGTGTAAATAACATAGGCTGTATCGTCTGATGTATTTATCTCTAATACATTACTGTCATTTTCTTGAGAAAAATCTAGTTCATCTATTATTAGGCTTTCATTTTTATATTTACTTATCTTTTCTCTATATGTCCCCTCAGTCAACAACAACTGCACCTTACTATCTTCTAAAATATAACTAATACGCTCTTGAGGATATTCAGGATCAATAGGTACATACGTCCCGCCAGCTTTTAGAATACCTAAGGTTGCAACTATCATTGCAGGAGATCGATCTAATAGTACTCCTACAAAATCCCCTGGTTGTATACCGCTTCGACGTAGAATACGTGCTAATTGGTTAACCCTTTGATTTAATTCTTCATATGTCATACTGGTATCTTTATATACTAATGCTATATTTTTAGGTGTTTTATTCACTTGTTCTTCAAATAAGCAAGAAATCGTTTTATTTTTAGGATAATCAGCATCTGTGTCATTAAACTCAAACAAAATTTGATGTTTTTTCTGTAACGTAGTAAGATTCAAATCTTTCATTAAGACCATTGGGTCTTCTAAGATTTGGTTCATAACATAGTTGAAGTTCTCACACAAGTCTTCTATAAATTCTTTCGTATATACGTTTTTGTTAAATTTGAATTTCAATGCTAATCCATCATTCAGCGATACATATACATTAAAATCAAATTCTGCTATCTCTGAAATTTCATACTCTATAGTGCTTTCATCTCGAAATTGATCCAAAGAAAACGGTACTTCCTCTTTTTGAAAGAACATAGCATTTGTTATATAGCCCTCTCCTTCAAAATCAGATAATAATGGGTGATTAAAATTTCGAGATTGAATAGATTCATTATGTATCCTTTTTAACAATCCACTAAACGATTCGTCCGTCTTATTTTTAATACGCATTAACATTGTATTATATGTTTCAATTGGACCTCCTTTTACATTTGTACCAAATATTACATCATCGCAATTGTTATATTTTTGTAAAAGAATTCCCCACATGGTTTGTAATACTGTACTTATGGATATATGAGTTTCTTGTTCCATTTTTACTATTTTACGAAACAACTGTTCTTCTATTATTAAACTAACTGTCTCCCAATTGGGACTATACCCCTCTTTGCTATATTGCTTGGGTATTTCAACAATCTCTTCATAATCTGCCACATAACTTTCCCAATAAGAAAGCACATCTTGCTTTTCATTTTCTTGTATACAATCCTTCTTTTTTATTTTGATGTTCTTTTGTATACCTCTTTCAAAATAATACATGCTAAATAGCAATGTTAATATGTTTTGAATTGATTCTATTCCAATTTTCTCAAAATAAAAATTAACAACAAATTCATACTGTTCTTTATTAATTTGAAAAATCGTAAAATCTAAAAAAGAATCCTCTTCCTGATTTCTTTTTTCACAAAATATTTTCTTTTCTTGATCCCTATACTGCATTTTTTCAACTTCAAATTCACTATAAAAAGCAACTTTTATCTTCTGTCCCTCTAACAGTTTCAACTCATTTTCTTTTTCGTGAGATAAAAGATATCGCTTCCCTGCAACAATCTGATCAATTATGTTTAAAAATTGCTGAAGCTCAAATTTATCATGAAAATTGAAGCGAATTTGTTTAAAACATAAATTCCTTTCCCTTATTGGCAATTGATCTGTATTATGTTTCAACATCAACGAAGAATAGTTATTTTTCAATTCCATCGCTAAACTCCTTCCTATATTTCCATCAACTACGAATTATTTTCTAATCATACACTGTAAAAAAAAAAATTTGTAAATATAAACTTATCTACATAACTTTCTTTTGATGCTAGCACCTCTATTCTTTATTACATATAAATAAAACAAATCAAAGAAGTAATTTTTAAAAGTCATAACATAAAAGTTTACTTTTCACATTACTTATGTGGGAGGCGTTTAACTCGAAAATGGAGAAAATAACTTGATGCACTTATTTGCTAAACACTACAAACTAAAAAGAAAGAAAAAAGCAACTAAAAAAATCAACAATTCTCTCAAACAGTTAAAAATTCTTATAATTTACAATATTTGAAACTCACAACATTCATATTAAATTGAGTTCCAGAAAAATGTCAATATTCTTGTAGTTTTTTTTTTGAATTTTCGTTTTTTTTTATTTTTTTATGGCTAATTGTCATTTTATGTAGTAATCTAGTGATTGGAATATGTATACATTTTTTTATTTTTATAATTTATTAATTTAAATATAATTCTGTCCCTCTATCTTTTGATCTCTTTTATGGAAATTTATTGATATAACACACATACCTTTTCAGACCAATCCCTTATCGTATAAAAATTCCATATGAAAATTTTATCTTTTTCACAATGGTACTAATAAAATCTAGGAGGAATGTGAATGGATGCACAAACAATTACAGCGGGCAAATCTACTGAAAATCCCAATACAGTATCATTATTTAAAAATAAAAACTTTTTATTAGCATGGATTTCTAATATATTTACAGGAATCGCTTCCGCTGTTTATTTATTATCAGAGTCTTGGTACGTTGTAAAACACTTAAATTTAGGGGCTTCCTTAGGTCTTGTGTTAATGATGACAGCTATCCCTCGATTTCTATTGATGCCTTTCGGAGGAGTATTAGCAGATCGTATACAAAAAAAGCATATTATGTTCTTTTCAGATGCTACCCGTAGCCTCTTATTAGTTCTTATGATTATATGTCTTGCATACGAATCACTTTCTTTTACAGCAATGTTAATTTTCGCATTAATATTTGGTATATTAGAAGCCTTTTACTGGCCAGCTGCATCATCAATTATTCCAACAATCGTCCACGAAACACAACTAGCTCAAGCAAATTCAATTATTCAAATTACACAACAAGTCTGTTCTCTTGGTGGACCAATGATTGCAGGAATTTTTTTAACTTTAGGTTCATTTCACATGTTATTTGCAGTAATAGCCATTTTATTATTTTTTGGTGCGTTCCTAGTATTATTTCTTCAAAGATCCAATACAGTTACAGAAAACACCTTAGAAGAAAGCCCTTCTTTTCTCCAAGAATGGAATGAAGGTTTTTCCTTTGTAAAAAATAGTAGCTTTATTACAGCTTTACTTGTAACGGTTACATTGGGAGGATTTTTTTTAACAGGCCCTTTATCTGTAACTATTCCATTACTTGCAACATCCATTCTAAAAGGAAATGCATTAACACTTAGCTTCTTAGAAACTTCTATATCTGTTGGAATGTTTCTTGGAGCACTCGTTGTAGCTGGAATTAAACTCAAGAAAAAAAGAGCATTAATTGCTACAAGTAGCTTAGCTTTCTGTGGAATATTTGTATTATTACTAGGACTCACCAATCAATTAATACTGATTATGCTATTGCTCGGGTTAATTGGGATAGTTGTAACTTTTAGCAATATATTTTTCATTACTTTACTTCAAGAAAAAACACCTGTCGATAAACTCGGACGAGTAATGAGTCTTGTCACAGCTGCGACTACTGGATTGCTTCCAATATCTTATGCAGTAATAACACTCCTTTTAAACAGTGGAACTCCATTTTCTTTACTTTTATTCATATTTGGAGGAATTGTCACTCTATTCTGTTGCTGTCTTATTATCTTTGTAAAAGTCGTACGCACCACTGATTAACAAATAATACTTTTTTGTTGTATGATAAGAAATTCAAAAAAAGAAACAGTGTTACTTCATATAAAAGTAGCACTGTTTCTTTTTTGATTGAAGCAGATGAATATTTTCTCTCACAAGCATCATATAAATCATCAGGCCATACTGAAGATTTAACTTCAACGAGACGGCTTGACGTAAGAGTGGACTATGGAGAAGACTTTCTCTATAGTCCAAACATTTCCCCTTTTATACAAGAGAAATTGTTTTTTCTTGTTCTTTACAAATCAACTTATTATAAACACCTTTCATTCTCTCTATATTCAGCTTCCGAAAAAAACACCCATAAGGGAGTAAATAATAATTGTGGAAAATAAAATCGTCATATGGAAAAGCGAAAAAATAAACAATGACTTTGCCCATTTCTCTGAGTCCATTTTTTTATAACCATAAATACTTAAGGCAAGCCATAAAATACTTAAAAGAAGTGATACTAACATAAGACCAATACTTAGCGAACCCAAAAGAACACTAATTATAATTAAAATGATTAAATACACATTTGTTTGTATATATGTTCTTTTAATCCCTTTTACTACTGGGAGCATTGGAACATTTGCAGCCTTATACTCCTCATGTTTGCGAATCGCTATCGCATAGAAATGAGGCATTTGCCAAATAATCATGATAATAAAAAGACCAATAATAGCTGGATGTGTGATATTTGGATACATAGCGGCCCAACCAATGAGTGGCGGCATTGCGCCCGAAACACTTCCAATTTCTGTATTATAAATCGTTCTTCTTTTACTCCACATTGTATAAGGTACAACGTACAAAAATAAACCTAAAAATCCTAATAATGCCGCTAAATATGTAGTAAGCGCAAGAAATACTAAGCCGGAGATCGTCATCAATATTCCAAGCCATAATACAGCTTTAGGACTGATTTCTCCAGTTACAGTCGGTCTATTTTTTGTTCTCTCCATGATAGAATCAATATCACGATCATACAAGTTATTAAAAGCCCCCGCTGCACCTATTATTAAGATTGAACCGATGAAGGCAAATATAATCTCTGGAATTTTTTCAAACGGGCTAATCTTATATTTATATAAAGCCAATGTCAATCCAGCAAACATTGGGACCAAATTCGATTTAATTATGCCAGTCTTAACAGTTTGGGCTAAAATTTCCGATAACTTTCGTTTCGAATTTGTTAATTCTTTTTTCCTTCGCATAATATCTCTTCCCCCTTCTATTAGATTATCTTACTACAATAAAAAACTTTATTCCTACTTTTTATTTTCACACTATATATCGTTCACAAATTATATACTAATTTGAACTTATATACTACTCGGTATATTAATACCATATGATATACTTGTCAAGAGAAGGGGGAATACGATGAGCCGCCGAAGATTAACACAGGAACAGCGAAAACAAGAAACACGACAATTACTTTTAGAGTCCGCTTTTGAAACCTTCGCTAAACTAGGATTCCATGGAGCTTCTGTTGATAAAATTGCAGAACATGCTGGATTTAGTAAAGGTGCTGTTTATGCTCATTTTCATACAAAAGAAGATCTTTTTCTAGCTATTGTAGAACAACAAATGACTTCATATGTACAAGACATCCGTCAAGTAATAGAACAGCAGCAATCATTAGCAAGTTTTATCGAAACGATGGATGAGTATTCTCATTTAGTTAGACAGAAAACAAAAGCATGGAGCATGCTTAGCATGGAATTCCTTCTATATGCAATGCGCGAAGAATCCGTGTGTCATAAATGGTCAAATATGATAACAGAAGCAGTAGAGCAAATTTCCAAAGCTATCGACAGTTTGCTACTAAAGGAAGACTACAAATCTACTTTATCTGCAAAAGAAATAACATGGAGCATGCTTTCATTAGAAAATGGCATGTCCATATTTTATAATATGAATCAGCAACATATCCCTCTCGATTTATATAAAAAGACACTACAAAACATGCTTCTTTCCTCCAGTCAAGAAAATTAAGAAATCCTCAAATACACAAATCAAAAAAGAGAGTTATACAATAAAAAACAGGTACTAAATCGATATTTTACATCCATTTAGCACCTGCTTTTTTGTTAATAATTTTATGCCTAAATATCATTTCTTTAAAACTCTTTTTATTTATCACGCTTTAACTCAATCATTCCTGTCATAAGCTGTACTGTTAACTTCGTATCCTTTTCTTTCTCTGTTCCTATAAGCTCTTTTACTTGCTGATTATTCTCTCTTAAATCCGGTAGAAAGAGAAAATCATTGCTTATTCGCCCCGTATACATTGACTACATTTTATATACATAAAAATTTCGAGAAAAAATTAAGTTAACCAACAATTCTTAATATAAGGACGATCTTAAAATAATACATTTTTATCTAATATTTCTTGCGCTATACTAACAAAGTTAATAGGTTGAAGATAAGCAGGAAAGCTATTATGCATCGCACATACTGATAGCTTATACTGATCATCAATATCATATTGTCTAATAAAATACGGGGTTTTTTTATTATTTTTTATTATTTCAATATGGTTCGAGTCGTGTCTTTTAACTAAAAAAGAATTCAGAGGAATTGTTAATCCTTTCCCTATTGCTTTTACATAACTTTCTTTTATAGTCCAAAGATCATAAAAATAATCTAGTTGCTTTAGCGAAGCTATAGAAAGCAACTCATCATATTCCGCTACTGTACAAAAGCTTTTTGCTATATCAAATTCAATTGGTTTTATCATTTCAACATCTACACCAATCGAAAATTTATCAACAGCACAAACAATCCAATCACCTGAATGAGAAATATTAAATTCAAAATTAGAAAAACCATGTAAACAAGGCTTTCCATAAACATTAGTTTGAAATTCAATTTCTTTATTTAAAATGTTATATTTTCGCATAACCAAACTTCTAACAAGAAGATCGGCAATAAGTCCTCTATAAGCATCTTCTTTCCTATGGAAACTTTCAATCTTCTCTCGCTTTTCATTAGAAACACACTCTAATAATTGTTGAAATAATCTATTTTCTATTTTTATAGGGATTCTTACAATATATATTTCCATCATCTAACTTCGACTACCTTTTACTTTTTAGTGGATTTGAGTCAATATTTTGATCACAAAAAAGTTACATCTAAGCTACTTTTTAGCAGATCTTCTATTGCTCGAGGACTTTTAAAACCAATGCTACTATGGATTCGTTTGCAGTTATAAAATCCCTCGATATAAGTATCATACGGACACTTTCTCCTTAAAATCCATTGTAAAACCTTAAGTAAATTGTGTCCATATGACTATACTAACTCTACCATATTTCCCTCTTAAAACAAATGAATGTTTTCCTTCTTACATGCCTCACGCATTTCATCAGGCCATACAGAAGATTGAACTTCACCGATATGCGCTTTACGTAAGAAGTACATGCACATTCTTGATTGTCCAATACCACCGCCAATTGTAAGCGGAAGTACATCTTTTAAAATACCTTTATGGAAATCGTAATCACGTTTGAAATCCTCACCTGTTTTTGTTAATTGTTCGTCAAGTGATTTACTGTCAACACGGATACCCATTGACGATAATTCAAATGAGGATTGCAGTACCGGATGCCAGAATAAGATATCTCCGTTTAATTTCCAATCATCGTAGTCAGCTGCGCGTCCATCATGTTTTTCACCAGAGCGAAGCGCATCACCAATTCCAATAATAAAGACTGCACCGTGCTCTTTTGCAATCGCATGCTCGCGATCTTTCGGTGTTAACTCTGGATATTTATCTTCTAATTCTTGTGATGTAACAAATACGATATCTTCTGGTAAGTACTTTCCAAGGAACGGATATTTTTCAAATAAATGATCTTCTAACTCTTTGAATATTCCATAAATTATTCGTACTGTTTCTTGTAAGTAATCTACGGTACGCCATTCTTTTTGAACAATTTTTTCCCAATCCCATTGGTCAACGTAAATCGAATGCGTTGCATCAAGTTCCTCATCGCGGCGAATCGCGTTCATGTTTGTATATAAACCTTCACCAGCTTCGTAGCCATATTCGTGCAAGGCAAATCGTTTCCATTTCGCTAGTGAATGAACAATTTCTAACTCTTCTCCTGAATGAAGCATATCAAATTCAATTGGACGTTCTACACCGTTTAAGTGATCGTTTAAACCTGATTTTTTCGTTACGAATAATGGTGCAGATACGCGGAATAGTCCAAGACGTTTTGCTAATTGATCCTCAAAAAATGTTTTAACTTCCTTAATTGCGATTTGTGTCTCTTTTACTGTCATCAATGATTGATACATGCCTATTTCCTCCTAAAATGTTTGGATGTAGTGGAAAGAAACCAACAAAAAAAGCCCTTCTTTCCCAAAAAAACTGGGACGAAAGACTTTGGTTCCGCGGTACCACCCAAATTAGCAACAGAGGTTGCTCACTTATTCAGTACGGAGACTAGAAAAATCTCGATACTGTTCTTCTTGTAACGGCGAAGTTTCCGGCTAAGTCTACTTTCCTCTAAAGGATTTCGGTTAGCGACTCCAGGAGGTTCTTCATAACAGGCTTCGTATCAGGCTCACACCACCCCTGACTCGCTTTGACTACGTCCTACTACTACTCGTCCTTTCACAGTCGTTTTATTGTCACATCTCTGAAACATTTTATTAATGATTATTCTATACAAAAAAACGAGAAAGTCAACAAAAAGTTTGAAAATATTTTTTAATTCTTTATTTTACGGCTTTATTGATTGTTTGTAATTTATTAAAAATCCTTATCCGCTCTACCGCCCCTTTTGTTGCTTTAATTCAAAAAATGATTTACTCACTGTAACCATTATGTATATGACAAGTAGTATAATCGTCCGAAAAACAGAATCCATTGTATTTCTCATAAATTTCATCATATGTAATAACATTCTACAATTCGAATAAATCTATACAAATTTCGATAATGATTTCATAATGCATCAAATTACTTCCCATTTTATGATATAATAGAACATTCAGTTGTTTGTTCTGATCAACAACTATTAGGAACAAACATAGTCATGGATCGAGATTATATTTCAAAGACATTGACTACTATCAAAGTAGATTTTCTATAATAACGGAGTGATTATATGAGCAAAACGAAAGCTAAAGCTAAGAAAGGAACAGGCCAAGGGACAGGAAGTAAAGGATGGAACCGCTGGCAATCTAGCGCTAAGAAAAAGAAAAATGCTAAACCTTATAAAAGTAAAGGTACAAAAAAATAACTAACAAAAAAGAATGTAGTTATTACGTTCATAATGAAAAAAGCTATGCTTTCACATCTATGAAAGCATAGCTTTTTATTTCTTTAAACCCTCTATGTTAAATCATAAGAATGTCCCTGATTTCTTCTTCCGTAATGGAAGCCAACTTTTCCTGTCCAGACTCAATAATCTCAGCAATTAGATTCTTTTTGCTCTCCTGCAGCTCATGCATTTTTTCTTCAATTGTACCATGTGCTACTAATTTGATTACTTGTACAGTATTCTTTTGTCCCATTCGATAAGCACGATCTGCAGCTTGCTGTTCGACCGCAGGATTCCACCATAAATCGTATAGTATAACGGTATCAGCACCAGTTAAATTAAGCCCCGTACCACCAGCCTTTAAAGAGATGAGGAATAAATCGCCTTCCCCCTCGTTAAACCGATTGCATAATTCTACACGCTCAGCTGATGGCGTATTCCCATCTAAATAGAAATACGGTATAGCTTGACGATTCAATTCAAGTCCAATAATGGAAAGCATCTTCGTAAATTGCGAAAAAATAAGAATTCGCTTCCCTGTACTTCTGCATTCCTCCAAGATTTCGAGTAGCTGTTCAAATTTAGCCGAACTTCCTCTGTAATCATCAACAAATAAACCGGGGTGACAACAAATTTGCCGAAGCCTCGTCAAACCAGCCAAAATCCTAATTTTATTTTTACGCAATGTATCTTTATTTAAATGTTTTAACGTTTCTTCTCTCAACTTTGCTAAATAAGCCGCATAAAGCTTTTTTTGATCAGGTAATAGTTCGGATGATTGTAAGTGCTCTATTTTCTCTGGTAATTCCTTTAATACATCTTCTTTTAAGCGTCTTAGTATAAAAGGTTTTACCCGCTTCGCAATGTTTTCACGCTTTAAATCTCCAAATTCTTTTCTTCCTGGTAACAATTCTGGAAAGACTACATGAAAAATGGACCAAAGTTCTTCTAATGAATTTTCTACAGGAGTTCCAGTCAATCCAAAACGATACTCTACCTGAATTGTTTTCACTGCTTTTGCAGTTTGTGTCATATGATTTTTAAATGCCTGTGCCTCATCAAGAAATAGTGTATGAAATGGCTGGGCATATAACTTTACATCTCTTCGTAATAAAGGATACGACGTAATAATGACATCAAACTTTGTAACATCTTTTAAAATATTGCGGCGCTCTGTTTGATTCCCATCCACAATAACAGCTCGTATATTAGGCGCAAATTTCTTTAGTTCACTCAGCCAGTTATAAACTAAAGAAGAAGGAGATACAACTAATACAGGTAGTTTCTTCTCTCGAATTTCAGGCAAAACGGAAGCGATAAAAGTAATGCTTTGCAGCGTTTTGCCGAGTCCCATATCATCTGCTAAAATACCACCAAAACGATAATGTGCAAGTGTTTTCATCCATTCGAATCCATCTTTTTGATACTCTCTAAGTACCGTTTTTAAACTATCCGGTACAGTAAATTTTAGATTTCTAGGATTTTGAATGTTTTCTACCAACTCTTGAACGGATTGATCTACACTCAGAACATTTCCTTCCTGAAGTGAACTCATCCATTTCACACTGCGAATTAGTGGTACATTCACTTCCTCCCCTTGTAATATTTCTTTTCGGATACCCGATTCCTTTATAAACTGGTTGATTTCATTAAATTCCTTACTCTCTAGTGATAGCAAGGATCCGTTCGTTAATCGATAATATTTCCGTTTCTCTTCGAGTGCTACCAATACATTTTTAATATCAGCTTCAGGAATGCCTTTTATATCAAAACGGAATGATAACCAATCAATTCGCTCTTTCCTCCTTACCCTTATAATAGGTGCACTGTTTCCTCTATGGATACGCAACTTAATAGCAGTAGTCGCATAAATCTCAAGTAAACTCTTTAATTTTGGAACAACATGATATAAGAAATTATATTCAGCTTCCTCATTATGCATAAAATAGCCGCCCTCCGTCTTGGCAAAGGCACTTTCATTCATCATTTCTAAAATTTCTTGTTCTTTTTTCTCGTCGCGATTGAAGACAGAGGGTTGTCCATCCTCTTCTAACGGATTAATAACAACATTTCCATATTGGAATTCTAGTCCTGCCAGTAATCGATTCTTGACTCGATCTAAAAACAATTTGGCTTTAAGAGGTGTTTTCTCAACACGCTCCGATAGAACCTCATCAATCCGAACATTTCCAAGCTTCATTAAACCTGGTACGACCTTCGCTACAAAGTGCTCCATTTTCTCAGCAGGAATATGAAATTGATTACTTTGCGAACGATTCATCATTCTCTTTAATTCAATAAGTCTATGGCAATCCTCCGCAGCTAGACGATATAACTTTCCTCCCAAAAGAGCATAACCGTATGTATCCATTACCTGAACTTGTTGTAACCCATCAATCTGAAGTGTATATCCTCCATTTGTACCTTTATTGAACTCAAACTCTAAAGGCAGTAACCCTTTCGAGACATGTACACCATGAATTGATTGTCCATCATGTTGTAGTCTTACAAATGAAGTATTAGAAAGCAGAGAAAGCAGCTCCTTCCAAGAAGCTGGCGGAATTAAGATCATACTTTCATTTTGTTCAGAGCTCATTTGCAATGATTCTACATACATTTTTTCATTCCGATAAATTTGAATCAATTGTTGAATAACAGCGTCTGTTTCCTGTTGAAAACTGTAGACCTCTGGCGTATAGGTAAAATCATTTGAACAGATAAAAGACTCTCTCTGTTCCACTCTATTAAGAAATTCTCTAAGTTTATATACAAGGTATAACTTCTCAAGCTTCACCTGAATACCAAACAACGTTCCCCCATTTTTTGAAGCAACTGGAGTACAAATGAATTCCACATCAAGTATTTTTCGTGTATCAAATCTATGCTGCTTACTTTTAGGACGCAGTGGCTTTTCATCAAATAAATCCAACATGCCACTTGTTAGTTGCGCATCTCTAGAGTTCATGGAATCCTTTTTTGAATTAGCTTCTAATGACCCAGCACTTTGTTGAAGATTATTTATATATAGTAATGCAGCTGCAATATGTTGACAGTATGTATGAAAAGAAGCTAGTGAAGGACAGGTGCATTCTCCAACAACATCACCATTATCAGCAGTTTCTATCTTGACATAGAAATCTTCGTTTCCTTTCACTATTGCCTCGCAAATATTTCTCTGAGCATTATAATTTGTAATATCAACCTTGTTCGTCTTATAATAGGCCTCACCTTTTTTATATGAGGTTTCTCCACATAACTGTTTAATTATTGTTTTATTTAATGTAAAGCTCATTATTTTGGCCCTTCCCTAAATATAAAAATTTATCTTTCTTAACGTTATATAAAAAAAACATTAGAATACAAGCATTTCTAATGTTTTTTATCTACTCTTATACAACATTTTACATGCATACACAGTAATATCAAACAGCAATTACTTAAAACAGTCAGTTTAAACTTCAATTATTATAGGAAGAATCATTGGTTTTCTTTTTGTATGTGAGTATACAAACTTTCCAAGTACTTCTTTTATTTCTTTTTTAAGAACATTCCACCTACTTACGTTTTCTTTTTGTAAGTTATTAATGGTTGTTACAACTAATTGGTTAATGCTCTGCAAAAACTCTTCCGAATCACGAACATATACAAACCCACGAGAAATCGTATCCGGACCAGAAATAATTTTCCCTTCTGTTTTACTAAGAGTGATAACTATAACAAGCATACCATCTTCAGAAAGCTGTTTACGATCGCGTAAAATGGCGTTTCCAACATCACCAATGCCCAATCCATCTACATATACATTCCCTGCAGGTATTCGTCTAGCTTTCCAAGCGACTTGCTTCTTTATGTCAACAACATCACCATTACGAATAACAAAAATATTCTCTTTCTTAACGCCAACGGACTCTGCTAATAGGCTATGATGATGTAACATTCTAAATTCACCATGAATAGGAATGAAATATTTAGGCTTCATTAAAGTAAGCATTAATTTTAATTCTTCTTGATAGGCATGTCCAGAAACATGCATTCCCGTTGAACTGCCCGACCCATAAATCACATTGGCTCCCAATAAAAATAAATTATCTATAATACGTGAAACATTACGTTCATTTCCTGGGATAGGAGTTGCAGATAAAATGACAGTATCTTCGGGCAGAATATCTACCTGTCGATAGTTTCCACTGGCTAAACGGGATAAAGCAGCCATAGGTTCACCTTGACTTCCAGTACAAAGAATAGCTACCCTTTCTGGATCCATTTGATTGATCTCATTTGCATCTATTAACATTCCCTCAGGAATATTCAAATAACCTTGTTCTAGAGCAACAGACACTACATTTACCATACTTCTCCCAAGCAAAGCAAGCTTTCTATTCGTCTTTATAGCTGCATCTACCACTTGCTGTACACGATTAACATTAGAAGCAAAAGTAGAAATAATGACTTTTCTACGAGCTTTGATGAACACTTCTTCAATGCGCTCACCGACAGATCGTTCTGATGGAGTAAATCCAGAACGTTCTGCATTCGTACTTTCAGAGAGTAAAGCTAAAACGCCATCACTTCCGATTTTAGCCATTTTATGAATATCTGGATATTGATTATTTACAGGAGTCAAATCAAATTTGAAGTCGCCTGTATGAACTACAGTACCTTCTGGTGTATGAAAAGCAATACCAAGGCAGTCAGGAATACTATGATTCGTTTTAAAAAATGTCAAACTAATTGAACCAAACTCAATAACCGATTCAGAATCAATAACAAATAGTTGGGCCGAATTTTGAAGCCCATGTTCTTTTAATTTAATACCAATTAAACCGATTGTTAATTTTGTTGCATAGATTGGTACATTCAATTGTTTTAATAGATACGGGATACCTCCAATATGATCTTCGTGTCCATGTGTAACAACTAAACCTCGAATTTTATCCTTGTTTTCTTGCAAGTATGTAATATCCGGGATAATCAGATCAATTCCTAATAAACTTTCATCTGGAAACTTAGAACCGCAATCAATTACCACAATATCGTTTGAATATTGTATTGCATACATATTTTTTCCTATTTCATTTACTCCGCCTAAAGCAAAAATGGATAGTGTATTTTCTACTGTGCTCAAAATTAATCCCCCTTTGAGAAACGTTCAAATATATTCGAAGAAATATGGAATTCTTTTTTTATGATTAACCTATCTAACCAAAGATTATTCTGATTTATAGCCCAATACATATTTTTTCATGGGAGTATTACATCGATTTTATGTTTATAATTTCCTGTATTTTTTTAAAGTATCAACACAACCTAATATAGAGTATGTTGATAAATATTTTATCCTTACTTACAAAGTAAAAAATGGAGGGACACTAATGAAACATGTTGTGGCCTTATTAATTAAATATACTGCAGTTAGTGCTGTACTACTTATGATATTAGGTATTTTTCAAGATATCTCAATCCCTAGGATATTGTTTATTTCTTTAGTAATTACAGGGGCAGCCTATTTAATAGGAGACTTATTTATTTTACCTAAGTATGGAAATACGGTTGCTACAATTGTAGATTTTGGGTTGAGTTTTTTAGGAATCTGGGTGTTAATTTATCTTCTTACAAATATAGATTTAACTCGTAATATTACAGCATCTTCCTTTTGGGCAGCTCTTCTCATTGGTATAGTAGAAATATTTTTTCATATTTACATGAAAAGAATGGTTTTACATGAAAATGAAGATTTACGTCCGTCATCTAACATACATCATCGTGATAAGTATGCTATGGAATTTTCAGATGAATATGTGGATCATTCTAAAATACAAAAAGTGCATTCATCTGAAAAAATGGAAAATACAAATGATAAACTAAAATAAAAAAAGGTCTTTTGCCATCCCAAAAAGACCTAATCCAATTATATTTTCAAAAGGATAGCTAATAATTATTTTCTACCTTGGCTATCCTCCTCTTATTCTTTACATAATGTACAACATTTTTATAAATGCCCTCTTTTATCAAGTGATTTATAAATTTAATACAACCTCACAACGCAACCCTCTCTTATATGAGATCCCCAATTCCTTTAATTGCTTCATATCCAAAATACATCCCAAATCCAACTAAAACAATTCCCGCAAAAATAACAATCCATTTCATCATACGGTTATTTACAAACTTTCTTCCAAAATGAATGGAAGTCGCCATAAACAAATCCCAAATCATAATCCCAACAAATATTATAATGCTGTACAATAGCGCTTGCTCTTTACCTACTGTACTAATCGCACTTAAAAAACCATTTTTTATTCCTTTATTAATTTGAGCAACATTGATTGGTCCGACAGGTGCTGATAGAGAAATTCCAAGCAACAAGTAACTAAAAATAGTGCTTATCATTTTTCATTTCACATCCTTATATATGTACTCCAAAACAAATTTATATTTAATTGTACCCTTTTATCATCGCAAAACAAAGAAAATTCAGAATTTTACTAACGAAAAGAGGATGCTCATTTTGAAGCATCCTCTTTTTTATTCTATCTCCATTAACCGCTTGGCCTCAAAATACAACACTTGAATAAACTTCTTCGTATTAATTCTCGTATGTCCAGGAGTTGCTAGCTCTTCCTTCGTCATTTCTGTCATACGCTTACGAACAATGGTAAAATCAAAAAATTTCGGAGCGTAACTTTCAAATTTAGGGTTCGAAAAGTCTGTTAGTCCAAGGGAAGCTAAATGATTTAATGACTGATAAATCGCTCGGCGCACCCTTTGTTCCGACGCTTTTCTTTCTTTATCAATTTCTACTTCCGACGCACTTTCTCCTAATTTCTTGACTGTGATATGGTGGAAAATATCTTTCAAAACCGGAAATCCGTATTCAAACGTTTTTTCTTTCTCTTGGCCAAATAAATATTCGAGCATACTAAGTAAATCTTTACTTCCATTCTCTCCAGCGATTCCGAGCTCCGATAATAAATAACGACCTGAATCCGCTATTTTTTTCTCTTCTTGCACTGCTTCATTTCGAACTTGTGGTTGTTCCCATTGAAATACGTTATTCAATGATTTTTGAATATCTTGTATCGATCGTTCTAACCGAATGCGTTCCATCACTTTTCGTACAACAGATACGACCTCAATTTTATTCAATGGTTTTGTAATATAATATTCAACACCAAAAGAATAAGCTTCTCCAATTAATTGTTTCGACTCAACTTGAGAAATCATAATCACTTTTCCTGTAAACGCCGGTAGAATATGACGTACTGTTTCAATTCCATCCCGAATTGGCATTAATAAATCAATAAATAAAATGTCTACCTTTTTAAAATTCAACTGATCTGCTTCAACAAAAGCACCATCTTCCGCTTCTCCTACTACTTCTCCAAGATCCTCATCTTCAATAATTTGAGATAGCATAGAGCGGAATACTTCGTCATCATCTACGATGTAATAAAACATCCCATCACCCTTCCCTGGTTAAACTAGACACAGGTAAACGCACGACAAACTTACATCCTCTTTCATTTTCTCCGTCCTGAAGGTTCACTTCTCCTCCTAGTTCTGTAACCATCTCTTTTATGTAGGACAGACCTATTCCTGTTGATGGTGTCCCTGTTTGATCATACTTTGAAGTAAATCCCGGCTTAAATACTAACTCTTTATATTTTTGTGCAATACCAGGACCATTATCTATTACTTCAAATATTACATTTTCTTCTTGTTTATGAGCATTTATTATAATTGCACCAACACCATCTATTGCCTCTACAGCATTTGCCACTAAGTTATTTAAGATCGACAATATAGTGTACACATGATACTCATTGTGCTCACCTTCTATGTTTTTAGAAAATAATATCTCTTTCCCTAGTAGCTGAGCATACTTCTCATTTATCCTGACAATCATTTCCGCCAACTCATGACCTTCTATGTATTCAGAAAGATTTTTATCTAATAGAAGTTTTGATAATCCTGCAAAAATCCTTTGATTATCTTTTTTGATTTCGTGTACTTCTCCAGCAATTTTCAGTACTTTTTTACTATGTATTTCTATGCTACTTGCATCATTAGTAGCTTGTAAATTCCGATATAATTGATATGCTTCTTGTGTAATTAATTCTGCATTTTGAAGTGTCTTTTTTAAATGAACCGATTCCACATACAAATTCGAAAGATGCATCAGCATTTTTTCATTTTCTTTCCGGACTTGTGCTTCTTTTAATTTTGTTTCGTATAAACTCATCATATTTAAGAATCCAAGGGCAAAGAAACTTCGAAAAACAGCGATAATAATCAGTTTATTTACTTCTGAAACCGTGATCATTGTACCAAGTATCAAAAAGTGATTAAAAGCAAGTTCTGCCATACTTGATATAATTTCAATTGAAATACCAAAACATCCTATGATAAACGGTTTTTGGTGAAATCTATTTACTCTACATAACGAAAACAGACTTCCATAAATAAAATAATAAAAGAAGACTGGATAACGCAAATAAAAAGACTCTGCAAAACCAAAGGTTCCTTGCAACATCCAATCAAGGCTAATGCGAAATATGGCGACGGATAACCCAACGAGTAAACCTGCTACAGCACCTGGTATTTCCCTTAAAAATAATAACAAAAAGAAAAAAATTGGTGTTCCAAAACTCACACGAAATGTATCATTAAACGGATGAAAATTCAGCTCTCCAGCTATTGGAACAATTAATACTAAAATGATTAAAAGGGACATATCTTTCTTCCACAATTGATTCCAATTCAAAGATGCCACTTCCTATTTATGAAATATATTTTTCAAAAATTGAACAAGGAAAGCCCGCTTATCATATAAACGGGCTTTATTTCTATAGTGTTACCTGTTTAGCTGCTTTTACTTGTCGATATACAGGCTGCCATATTGCTTCTTTCACAGCTTTTCTGATATCGTTATCACTGAGTTCCTCTCGAGCAACACCTTCAATAACTGCTGCTTTTGCTACTTCAATTGCTACTATTTCTGAGATGTTACGCAGTTCTTCTACTTCTGGAAGAATAGGTGCTCCTGGCTGACTTGTATCTACCATGCTTGCTACCGCTTCTGCCGCTGCTGCAAACATACCATCTGTCATTACACTCGCACGAACAACAATTGTTCCAAGACCAAGACCTGGGAAAATAAGCGCATTATTTGATTGTCCGATTACATACGTTACACCATTATATGTAACTGGTTCAAACGGGCTTCCTGTTGCCACTAGTGCTCGTCCTTCTGTCCAATGGATTAAATCTACTGGTTTTGCTTCTGCAAGCGGTGTTGGATTAGACATTGGTAAAATAATTGGTCTTTCTACATGAGAAGCCATTTCCTTTACAATTTCCTCTGTAAAAGCACCAGCTACTGTTGATGTACCAATTAAAATAGTTGGCCTTACATGTTTCACAACTTCTGCAAGTCCAATCATACCACCTTGTTTCCATTCATTCACTTCAGATTCCTTACGGACGTATGGGACTTGGAAATCAAGAAGTTCTTTCATGTTGTCTGTAAGTAAACCATTGCGGTCAATACACCAAAAACGCTCGTTTGCTTCTTTCTCTGATAAACCTGTACGAACCATCGCATCTCGCACTTGATCTGCAATTCCAATTCCAGCTGTACCAGAGCCAAATACCACAACGCGATGTTCACATAAAGGAACACTAGAAGCTTTCACTGCTGATAATACAGCGGCTAGTGAAACAGCACCTGTTCCTTGAATATCATCGTTAAATGTACATATATGATCACGATATTTATCTAAAATTTTGCGTGCATTACGTGAACTAAAGTCTTCCCAATGTAGTAACGCTTTTGGAAACTTGTTACTTACAGCTTTTACAAAGGTATCGATAAATGCATCGTAAGCCTCACCTGTTATACGTGGATGACGGTTCCCGATATAAAACGGATTATTTAGTAGATCCTCTCGATTTGTTCCTACATCTAAAATAACAGGTAATACACGACTAGGATCGATTCCAATCGCCGCCGTATAAACAGCTAGCTTTCCGATAGCGATATTAATACCACCAACGCCCCAGTCACCAATCCCCAATATCCCTTCACCATCTGTTACAACGACTAAGTCGATATTTTCAGCTGTTGCACCAATATTAGAAAATGCTTCCTCAATACCAGAAGGATCATTAATGGATAAATAAATTCCACGCGGTTTACGATACTCATGACTATATCTTTGAATCGCAACACCAACAGTTGGCGTATATACAATTGGAAGCATTTCTCGCAAATGATCTGTCAGTAGACGATAAAATAATACTTCATTTCGATCATGGAGTGCTGTTAAGTATACATTCTTTAATAAGTCATCTGGCTGTGAACTAAATTGTTCATATGCGCGGCGTGCTTGCTCATCTAATGTTAATACCGCAGGCGGTAATAACCCTGTTAATCCTAATTCTTCTCTTTCTTCTTTCGTGAAAGCGACACCTTTATTTAAAAGCGGTGTTGCTAATACTTCTACTCCTCTTAATGTTGTTTCTAATGTCCCATCAGAGGAAACTGTAAATTTACTCATACCATCCCTACCTTTATTAATATATGCCATTTCTATATTGTAAACAAAAAAGAGGGGAATGTCCCCTCTTCTTTTAATTTTTCTTTAGAAGAGTTGCTCCTGCAATCCCCGGATGTGTCATTTCATATGGATCTAAAATTAAGTCTAATTCTTCTTGTGATAATACACCATTTTTCACACAAAGGTCTCTGACAGACTGTCCAGTTGCAATCGCTTCTTTCGCAACGCGAGCCGCTGCTTCATACCCAATATGTGGGTTAACAGCCGTAATAATCCCTACACTTTTCTCAACGTATTCTTTCAAGTGTCCTTCATTCGCTTCAATTCCTTTTAAACAATTATCTGTAAAGGCACGGAAACCGTTATTCATAATGCTAATCGATTGAAGTAAGTTGAAAACAAGTACCGGCTCCATAACGTTTAGTTCTAATTGACCAGCTTCTGAAGCAAGACAAATCGTATGATCATTCCCGATTACTTGGAACGCAATTTGGTTAATCACTTCTGGCATAACAGGGTTTACTTTCCCAGGCATAATAGATGAACCAGGTTGACGTGCTGGAAGCATAATTTCCGCTAATCCAACACGTGGACCAGATGCCATTAAGCGAAGATCATTTGCAATTTTAGACATATTCATCATACATACTTTCAGCGCTGCTGATACTTCCGTATATGCATCTGTATTTTGCGTTGCATCCACTAAGTCTTCCGCTCCAACAAGAGGTAGCTCACTAATAGAAGCTAAATGTTTCACTACAGCTTCAATATACTCTGGATCAGCATTTAGTCCTGTACCAACCGCTGTCGCCCCCATGTTCACTTCATATAAATGTTGACGAGATTGCTGAATTCGTTTCATATCACGTTCAAGGACACGAGCGTACGCTTTAAATTCTTGTCCAAGACGAATTGGCACAGCGTCTTGTAAATGTGTACGTCCCATTTTAATCACATGGTCAAATTGATCTGCTTTTAATTCAAATACATCGTGCATATAGCCCATCGTTTGTAATAATACTTCTAACGCATTTAACGTAGCAATGTGAATGGCTGTTGGGAATGCATCGTTTGTTGATTGTGCCATATTCACGTGGCTATTTGGACTAATATAATGATAGTCTCCCTTTTCCATCCCTAATAATTCAAGAGCACGGTTGGCAATGACTTCATTTGTATTCATATTCATAGAAGTCCCTGCTCCGCCCTGAATCGGATCAACGATAAAATGATCATGCCATTTCCCATCAAGAATTTCTTGCGCTGCTTCTGCAATCGCACCGCCTTTTTTCAATTCCAATCTACCTACATCAGTGTTCGCAAGTGCCGCTGCTTTTTTTACAATTGCCAAAGCTTTAATTAATCCTTCATGGATCTTATACCCTGTAATTGGAAAGTTCTCTACAGCACGCATTGTTTGCACTCCGTAATAAGCATGCATTGGCACTTCTTTTTCACCTAAAAAATCTTTTTCAATTCGTACATTTTTTATAGTTTCAGTTAATGTTGCCACCATTACCACTCCTTATCTATTTCTTATGCTGCTTCTGTTTGTTTGACTGTTTCCACATATTGCTTCGCTTTCTCATGATCAAATTCGCCTTCCCACTTCGACATAACAATGGCTGCTAATGCGTTCCCTAATACATTGACAGATGAGCGAATCATATCTAAAATGCGGTCAATACCAGCAATTAACGCTATACCTTCTAAAGGCAATCCCATTGAACCTAATGTCGCAAGTACAACAACAAATGAAGCACCAGGAACCCCTGCCATACCTTTTGACGTTAACATTAAAACGAATAATAATGTTACTTGCTCCGTTAAAGACATGTGTACACCATACATTTGTGCGACAAATAATGCTGCTAACGCCTGATAAATAGCTGATCCGGTTAAGTTAAATGTGTAACCCGTTGGAATAACGAAAGATGCAACTGCCTTCGGACAACCGAACTCTTCCATTTTTCTCATTATATTCGGTAAAACAGCTTCTGAACTCGCTGTCGTGAATGAAAGTATAAGCTCTTCCTTTAAAATTTTCATTAATGTGAAGATGTTTACTCCTACCATCCTTGCATTAATACCTAATACAACAATAACGAATAGTATAACAGTTATATACACAGCTAGCACTAATTTTCCTAAAGGAAGTAGTGTTGCCACACCAAATTTTGCAACCGTGACAGCGATCAGTGCAAATACGCCCAACGGAGCAAATTTCATAACTTGGTTTGTGACCCAAAACATCGCTTCGAGTACACCTTCAAAGAAATTAAAAACTGGCTTTCCTTTCTCACCAATTGCTGCAACTCCTAAACCAAATAGTACCGAAAAGAAAATAATCGGTAATAAATCACCTTGTGTCAGTGATTCAAATACGTTTGTCGGTACAATATGAACAATTGTTTCTGCAAAGCCTTTTTTCTCTGTTGCATCAGCTGTTTCTTTGTATGATGAAATGTCACTTTGTTGTAAGTTACTCATATCAATGCCTGTTCCTGGTTGGAACACGTTCGCTGCGATTAATCCCATCAAAATTGCAATTGTCGTGATAATTTCAAAATAGAGAATTGTTTTTCCGCCTAGCTTCCCAAGCTTTTTCATATCCCCTACACCAGCTACCGCAACAATCAATGCTGAAATAACAATCGGTACCACAATCATCTTAATTAAATGAATAAATATATCTCCAATTGGTGTGATATAAGAAATCGCTGCTTTATTACCATAAAAGATTGCCCCTACTACAATCCCTAAAACAAGCGCTACAAAAATTTGTGTTGCCAATCCGAATTTTTTCATATATTTTCATCCCCTTCATGCGAACGCTTTCAATTTATATTTATAAAAGCTTACTCACATGATATAGGCAAACCTACAAAATCATACAAAAACCTACAGGTTCGTCACAAAAGATTCGAATTTTTTTCTCTAAATATTCATTGACACCCATTGACGATAAAAAAATAAAAATAACATTGGTAAATTATCTGATTTCTCTGTATAATCTAAAAGGTAAGTTTATTTGAACATAAATAAGATGAAAAGGAGTGGATGTTATGAAGAACCACACGAAAGATTTCATTATAACTCTTCCTTTTCTATTTCATTTTCTCTTAAAGGAGCAAAGGCGAGTGCCTTTGCTCCTTTTTTATTGCAACTTGATACGCTACTAACATACAGAATTTTTTTACATGAGCAATACAATTAGATTAGGAATAAACTGCCTATAAGAACCAAATATGATGAGGACTAATTCTCAGTAATGGTTACGGACTCCACTAAAAAACTTTGCTTTATAAATAAGGAGTGATGATATTGAAGCCATACAAGCGTGTTTTAATTAAACTCAGCGGCGGTGCTCTCGCTGATCAAGATGGAAATAGTTTTGGTTCCAAACGTTTAGAACATATCGCAACTGAAATTTTATCAATTGTAGATTTAGGTATTGAAGTTTCTCTTGTCGTTGGCGGGGGGAACATTTTCAGAGGCAATTTAGCTGAGGAATGGGGGATTGATCGCGTTGAAGCAGACAATATAGGAACATTAGGTACAATTATGAATAGTTTAATGCTACGAGGCGTACTCACAAGTAAGACAGATAAAGAAGTGCGCGTTATGACATCTATTACTTTTACAGCGGTAGCAGAGCCCTATATTCGGTTACGAGCCGTTCACCATTTAGAAAAAGGATATATCGTCATCTTTGGCGGTGGGAATGGGCAACCATTCGTTACAACAGATTATCCAAGCGTGCAGCGAGCAATTGAAATGAATAGCGATGCGATTTTAGTCGCAAAACAAGGTGTAGATGGCGTTTTCACAAGTGACCCAAAACGAAATAAGTCAGCAAAAATGTATCGTCATTTAAATTATAATGATGTTGTTCAAAACAACATCAAAGTGATGGACCAATCAGCCTTATTACTTGCTCGTGACTATCATTTACCAGCTCATGTTTTTAACTTCGATGAACCAGGAGTTATGAAGAAAATATGCTTAGGTGAGCATATTGGCACGCTAATTAATCATGAGTTATCAGAACTCGTAGAAGAAAAGTAATTTTCCCAAAAATTATTCGAATGCAATACTGTGTTATAGGTGTGGTATTTCAGCACACCTATACACTTTCTAAAAAAGTAGTATGGTAACGGCATGTAAAAGAATAACGCCCCTATTATCCACAATTCATGAAATACTCTTATACTAACTGCTACCAATACATTAGCAAAAATCACACATTCTGAAATACTCTTATACTAACTGCTACCAATACATTAGCAAAAATCACACATTCTGAAATACAACCCTCGGAGATTCAATATCATTATTCATAAAAACTACATTTGCACATTGCTTTGGTGCATGCTCTTCCAGATACATATGACAAGCCGCATGGTATCTTTGTAAAAACATTCCCTCTGCCTTCTCTTTGTTCCCAAAGGCTTTCGCTTCTCGATTTGAACCACGTTCTCTCGCAATTTCAAAATCTGTTTCTACAAATATCTTGTAATCAAATAAATGTTGAAGTCCTTTTTTTAATACAAAAGTACCATCTATTATAAATATCATATCTTTTGAAGCGAGTATGGGGTCTGTTTTCATATACATATCCGTTTCTAGATCATGTGATTTCATCATATATCGCATATCTCCATCAGGTCCTAACGGAATCAATAATCGCTCAGCAAATGATCTATAATCATGAGCATCTTCATAATATCCTTTAGCTGATTCTTTTCCTTGTGAATATCTAATCGTCCTTGGATTGTGAAAATTATCTATACTCGTCCGAACGATTTTTCTTCCTTGTAAATGAATTTCTTTTTGTAACTCATTTGCAAATGTTGTTTTCCCAGATGCTGTTATACCGCTAACACCGACTCTTAATGGATGGTCTAGTTTAAACATGAGTATGCGTTCTACAATCTCTCGAATAGCAATTTGACGATTCAATGTCAATCCTCCTTCAAAAGATATTTTAATGGAAAAACACGTTTCAGAGTGTGAAATTTCATAGAGTTTATTCTTGCTTTTTAATTGTTATGTGGTTTGAACAATTAAAATAACACTCCAAATAGTATTCCTTTCAACACATCAACAATAGATTTTGAATACCTAGATCGAAGGCTAGTTTCAGTTGTTATTTCCGATATTTAAAAACAGAATATTAGGACATTTATGTTAGAATAAGTATATCGAGATGATGGCGATATTTATTCTAGAAAAGTTGTAGGGGGAAGAAATGAATGAACTTACATATTACGAAAGAATTAAGTGGAACTAATAAAAATCACATTAACAATCAGCTTTACGAATATAATTTAAAGCATTTCCCAGTAGATTTAAGAGGTAGATACCAAGAGATTCATTTATTTCTTAAAGATGAAAACAGAAAGATTCGCGGAGGGATATTAGGTGAAATTTGCTGGAATTGGTTAGAGATCCATACTTTTATAATTGATGAAGACATACGTAAACTAGGGTACGGAACTAAACTTTTATTAGAAATCGAACAAATAGCTTTAGAAAAGAATTGTGATTTCATAAAAGTAGATACTTTAAGTTTTCAGGCATTAGATTTTTATAAAAAGCACGGTTATCAAGAATTTGGTGTCCTTGATAATGTCGGCAGAGACTTTAAGCATTACTATTTAAAAAAAGACTTATAGATGGTTTATTTTTTAAGAATGTGAATTAGAAATAAAACGCTCTGAGTTTATTCTCTGAGCGTTTTTGAATGCTAATTCCTTCGTTATTTCATTTACTATTTGAAATCCCCTCCCAACAATGGGGATTTCCTACATTAATCCTCAATCCATTTTTATTATAAATAGTAATTAAACAGCCCTGCTATTTTTTCTTTACACTTCTCTAAAAATGATAACTTATCAAAAAAGGATGAAGTGATTTCTTTCGAATCTTGAAAATCCTGCTCTAACGCTTGATTCACTTGTTGAATCATCGAACCACCATATATATAGAAATCCATTTCATCATTAATATGAAAACCACGCGAAGTAAAATTTGTTGTTCCGATAACTATCATTTCATTATCAATAAACATTAATTTACCATGAAACATTCCTTTTTTATATCCATATACAGCAATCCCATTCTGCAATGACTGACGGATATATGGATACGCTGCTTCTTTTATAAGTGGAATATCCGGTTTGTAAGACCAAAGTACCTTTACCGATACACCGCGTTTTCTTGCCTGAATTAAAGCATTCATGAGTTCTTTATCTCTCGGTATAAAATAAGATGTGGCAATCACAATAGAATGCTTTGCTTGTTTTATTAATTCCATATACTTCGCAACAACTTTATGTCCATTATAACTAGACATCGTATGTAGCGTTTTTCCTTTGACATTTGGTCGAGCTGCTCTCGTAATGTCTTCTGAAGTATCTCGTTTCCAATCTAACGCAAACTGTTCTTCTAAATCATTCACTCCTTCTCCTTGCAAGCGCACATGATAATCTCGCCAATATCCAAAGCGCTTGTCCTTCCCTAAATATTCATTGCCTATATTAAATCCGCCACTATACCCTATTTTCCCATCTATCGTTGTAATACGGCGATGATTGCGATGATGGAGCGAATAAAAAAAGAATGGGAACTCTGGTTTCCTGCTATATGTAAAATGGACACCGCTTGCTTGCAATTCATTTTTATATTTTCTTTCGAAGGATAAATCATTGATCCAATCGACCGATAAGTATACTTGTACCCCTTCTTCTGCTTTTTCTTTTAACAAATTTAAGAAAGTATGGCTACTTTTATCATTCGAAATAATATAGAAATAAGTAAAAATAGAACGCTTTGCTTCTTTTATATCAGAAAATAATTGACGATATAGAGGTTTCCCCTCTACATATAATTGAAAATCACTATAATGAGGAGCATACTCTCTCGGTTGATTTTTCTTAGCCTCTATGTTTCTCCCCATAGTTACATCAATATGCATCCAAATAAAGAGAAAAATTACTATGCTCATGATAATAAAAATAATACGTAATATCTTTTTCACCATTTTGTTTTCCTTCCGTACAAAATAATTGTCTTTGGATAGTATTGCAATAGAGATTATATTTTATGAACAATTTCAAAAAAAGGATGCGGCATTATACCGCATCCTCTTTCTATTAAATAAAATTCCTCGCATCATTATTTCTGCCAAACTTATAGATGGCAATTAAGAAGAAAGCAATCGCAAATGCGAATAAAATTAAAAGATTTAAATATAACTCGGAAAAAGGAATACCTTGCTGTAGTTTTGCTATCGTGTCTAATAACCAGCGTTGCGGAAGGAAATTTGCTATTTTTTGTACTGTTTTCGGCATTATATCATATGGAAAATAGCATCCAGCGAGCAAACATGTTGGTACAATAACTATATTTTGCATCGCATTTGCAGAAGTTGAATTTTTCGCAAAAGACACAATGACTAATGACATACCAACTGCTATGAAAGCAAATACCATTAATACGCTAACCATGACGATAAATGGCATATTGATATTCATATGAAAGACACTTGTCATAAATAATACTGCAATGACTATTTGCACTGTTAATATAATCATATTCACCGCGACATTAGATGCTATAAATTTTTTCCCATCAATCGGTGTTGATAATAATCTAAAATACGTTCTATTCTCTTTTTCTTTTAAAATAAATCCCGATAAGTTAACTGCTGAAAATAGCATAAACACTATAAGGAATCCCATAGTTTGATTTGTCATATCTTTATTTTTTGAAGTATCTTCAAGTGTCTCTGCTTTTACTTTAAATGAACTTTTTTGATAGCCTGCATACATATTATCAAATGTACTTTGATTCGTCCCTGCCATTTTACTAATCGCAGCTACATTATCAATATAGTTATATAAATATGATTTTATAAATCCTGTTACTTGATCGCCTTTAATTGATGAAATTTCAATGTGACTCGGTTTTCCTTCTCGAACACTTTCCGAAAAACCAGACTCTAGTGTAATAACACCATCAAGTTTTTTTGAAGTGAGTTTATCTTCCACTTCAGACTCCTTAATTTTACTTATATTTACATGATTTAAGCCTTCTAAAAATTTCACCGTATCATTTGCTATAGGCTGATTTTCTTTATTTATCACCCCGAGATTTAACGTTCCTTGCCCTACATTTCCATATATCGAAAAGGAGATAAGCGTCCCTATTATCGGCAAGCTAATAATTATTAATAACCCTTTTTTATTTTTCAAAAGTACAGATAACGTTTTTTGTATGAGCCATAAAATATCTTTCATACTATAGCCCCTCCCGTCTACGTAATGCAATAATCGCAAGTAATAAAAAAAGTGCTGATATTCCAAGATTTAAAGAGATTACCGGTAATGCCGCTCCTATGTCATTCGCATAAATAATTTTCATAATGGCTGTATTCGCCCATGTTAATGGTGATAAATTCGTAACGACATTTTCTTCAACTACAAAATATGCCCCGCCAAAAATAGAAGCTAATTGTACAACAACCATAATAATCGCTCTAGATGATTCCCCTGTTTTTGTAATATATCCGATCCCTAAACCGAAGCTAATTGCTAGAAAAACCTCTGTTAATAAGATAAGAAATATGATTCCAAGATGGTCGCCCCAATTTGCTTGAAAAACAAATTTACTAAATAAAACAACGAGTAATAGACAAAGTGCATTCGCTACAAGACTGCCGAGTATTTTTCCAATGAAAATTTCAGCTTTACTTATAGGTGCCGCAATTAGACGATCTCCTGTTTTACGTAACCGTTCCCCTCTTATTAAATAACTCGCACCCATTGCAGCATACAGCGCAATCATCGTTGTCATTACAACTGCATAGTAATCCATCGAACCTGGTTTTTTAGCAGCTTGTAAAGACGTTTCTTTAATATAATCATTATGATTTCCGTTTGAAATAACTGCGTTAACCTTACTAGGATCTACTTTCGCAACTTCAACTGCGACATTGTACTTATCAACAAATGTTGTAAGCATTCCTTCAACAATACTTCCTTCGATACTACTTCTGTCACTTCCGTAAAATTTTGCACCATCTTTATTTAATTCCACATAAGCAGCATATTTATTTTGCTTCACTTCTTCTTTTCCATCTATACCTTCGGAAGCTTTCTTAAAGTGAATACCCGATTTACTTACTTCTTTCGTAAACGTTTCAAATGATTGAGAAAATGTACTACTCGCTTCATCTTTGTATAGCACCTGTATATCTTTAATAGAATGACTATCGCTATTAAATGCATTACTTAACGCTGTTCCTAACACAAGCATAAGCACAATTGGAAATGCTAACATAAAAACTAAAGTTCTTACGTCCCTGAAATCTCTTTTAATGTGCATAATTGCAATATTGAAGATGTTCAATTCATGAACCTCCCTTTTTCTTTTCTTGATTCAACTTTATTTATCTCGTAAGTTTCTTCCAGTCAATGTAAGGAATACTGTTTCTAAGTTCGGCGCCTGCTCCTCTAACGAGCGAATTTCAATGTCATGATTAATAAAATGCCCTATAATTTTGTTTAAATTGTTCAATCCTGCATCAGAATTTACTTTAATTACGTTCTCCTCAATTTGAACAGCTTTCACCCCATTTATCTCTTTTAATTTTTCTACGTCTAGATTTTCTACCGACTTCACTTCAATCCAAATATCTTTCGTATCGGTAATAATCGCTTTTAATTGTTCTTTCGTGCCTTCTGCAATCACTTTACCGTGATCTACAATCGCAATTTTTGTACAAATTTCTTCTACTTCTTCCATATAATGACTCGTATAAATAATCGTACTTCCCATTTCATTTAATTTTCGGACAGACTGAAGAATATAATTTCTTGACTGCGGATCAATTCCAACTGTCGGCTCATCCATAATAATTAACTTCGGTCTATGCGCAATTGCACAAGCGATATTCAGCCTTCTTTTCATCCCGCCAGAAAAGTTTTTCGGATAACTTTTCTGTTTATCACTAAGCCCTACAAATTGAAGTGCTTCCTCTACTCTCGCTTTTAGTTCAGCACTTCTTAGTCCGTACAATCCAGCAAAAAATTTCACATTTTCATAGGCAGTTAGCTCCTCGTATATTGCTATATCTTGTGGAACAATGCCAATGTTCATTTTCGCAAATCGATTATGTTTCTTTATATTTTTTCCTAGTATGCTAATTTCACCTTCATTACTTCTTAACAAGCCAGCAATCATATTAATTGTTGTACTCTTACCAGCACCATTCGATCCTAAGAATCCAAATATTTCTCCTTCTTTAATTGATAAGGACATATTATCTACTGCGATGAAGTCCCCAAATTTTTTCGTTAAATTTTTAATTTCCAATGTATTCATCATTTCACCCCTATTTCAGTTTCTCTGCTGTTATTATAAACAAAAAGAATGAACCTGCTCAGTGCAGAAGTTCATTCTTTTCACATGAGATTATTCACTTTTTTCATATGAGATCATTCATTACAATCTTCATTTAGGAAATCGGTAATAGCGTCGTTATCGAGAAACCATCCGTTCCATCTACAATTATCTTCCCGTTAATTGATGCTGTTCTCTCTTCCATCCCAATAATACCAAGCCCTTTTTTTACAAGAGATGCCCCTTTCCCATTATCTTTCACCTGCACTTTAATGACCTTATTAAGAACATGCAAATCAATTGAAATGACCGTTGCATCTGCATACTTCATCGCATTTGTTAACGCCTCTGTAACATTTTCACCGATGATTTTCCACTGAATCGGGGAAATCATATCTAAATTCCCTTTATATACGAAAGGAATCTTTACATCATGCTTGCTCGCAAATTCATCTATGAATAATTTCATACGATGAATTCCAACTTGTTCAATTGGTGGTTTCATATTCTTTAAAGTAATTCTAATACTTTCAATCCCATCTTTTGAAATATGAATCGCATTTTGTAATAACTCCTCCGCTTTCACTTTATCAATTTCCATTAACCTCTTTGCTGCTTCCATTTGAATCAGTGCGCCTGTCATAGAGTGACCAATTTTATCATGAATTTCTTGCGATAATCGATTTCTCTCTTCTAACTTAAATGTGTATTCTGATTGCCTTATGTATTCTTTATTTTCATGCAAACTTTTTGTGAGCCGTTGCATATCTTTTCGCATCTTATCATTTTGCATTTCAAACTTTAATAAACGTGTTATGTAAATATCTGCTATCGTTAAAATAAGAAAACAAAATGTAGCAATAAGTCCATATGTCATTCGAATACTTTCATCAGCAAAAACAATAGGGAGAATCATAATTAAATAGATTTGCCATTTCTTTTCTATGCAATAAGATACGATTTCATATGAGTTCAAAGGTAAAAACAAAATGAATAGCGGATGAATCTGCCATGTAAACAAAATTATAATGCCAATTGATATCCCGATTAATATTTTCTTATAAGCATCTTTTTTTAAAATAGAAATTGCCACGTTTACACAAAGATACGAAAGCAAAGTAAATATAACCCACGGTAAGTTCGTAACATTTGAGTGAATATAACTGAACACTATATATAAAAGGACAATTAATTTACTTACAATTAACCAAAACTCCATAAAATCAGTCTACTTTCCCTGTTAAATAGTAAATCGCAATTTGTGTCCGGTGCTCAAGACCCGTTTTTCCTAAAATAGACGTAATATAGTTTGCAATTGTTCCTTCCGATATGAACAGTTGCTTTGAAATTTCTTTATTAGAGAAACCTTTTGCGATTAAAGCGATAATACTAAGTTCCCTTTCTGTGAAAAGAGTCTTATCTATTTTTGATTCCTCTTCTTTACTTTCAAGCAAATTAGACTTAATTTTATCAAGTACTACATCTTGCATAACAGTCTGTCCGTTATATACTCCTTTTATCGCATCACGAATCCTCTCTGGATCGTTATTTTTTAGTAAATAACCTTTCGCCCCATTCTTCACTGCTTCTAAAATATACTCATCATCATCAAATGTTGTTAAAATGAGCGGCTTTGTTTTTGTCTCTTCACAAATAAGCTTCGTTGCTTCCACACCATTCATATTCGGCATTCGAACATCTAAAAGTGCAACATCCACATCATGTTTTTTACAATACTCCAAGGCGTCTTGTCCATCATTTACTGTTTCTACTACTACAAATTCTTCATATGTACTTAAAATAATTTTCATGCCTTCTCTAATAAACGAGTTATCATCGGCTATTAATATTTTTATTTTCATGTTTGTTAATAGAGAGACCTTCCCCCTACTAACATTCACATCCTTTCATTTCACAATTCTCAGTTGTTTCATTCTAAACTTCCTTAGAAATTGTATTACATAAGTATGAAATTTATCCACTTAAAAAGAATTATACAAAATAAGAAGAGCACCTTCATGATAAACTGAAAATGCCCTCTTTGTCCGTACTACAACTATATAATCGCCTTCAATCCTTCTAACACCAACCCAATCATAAATCCACAAACAGCACCGTTCACTCGAATCCACTGCAAATCTTTTCCAACGTTATTTTCAATCATTTCAATTAATGTTTGATCATCTAACTTATCAAGATTTTCTTGTACAAGCTTTCCAATCTTAGAATGATTGTTTTCAACAAGAGTTACAATTTGCTTTTGCAGCCAGTCTTCCATTTTTTGAACTGTTACCGGGTCTTCTTTCACTTTGTTCATTTGTTTCGTTAAAAATGGAAGGAGATATTGATCTGTAAATTCTTCTTTTTTAATAAAAGCGACTGCTCTTTCTTGTACTTGTCCTAACAATTCTTTTATTTTCGCAGCAGCATCCCAATTTGTAATCCAGTTTTCTTTCCACTTCTCTAATTCTTGTAATACTGCTTCATTTTCCTTAACATTCATAAGTTCTTGACGTAGTTTCATTAATATAAGCTGTCTTGTACTATTATCAGGATCCTGCAAACTACTTATGTTACTAATTACAAATTTCTGTAAAATCCCTCCGATTTTATCTTCATCCACAATATTCATGAACGATTTAAGAGTAAACTGCAAAAATCCATCTACCTTTATATTTTCCATCGCTTTCATTCCTAAGCTTCCAAGCTGATAACGAGCCTCCTCTTGGGCTGTCCATTCTTTCGCTTTGACTAACATATAATCAAGTGTTTTTTCATCGTATTCTTGTACAACCAATTGATCAATAAGGACTTGCAGTATATTTCCTGTATTAATCGTATGTAAATATGTTTTTAATTCTTTTTCAATTACAATAGCTAATTTTTCGGTATCCATTCGAAGAATTGCTTTTTCAGCAATTGTCACAATCCCTTTTTTTACAGTATCCGATTGCATCTCTCTTTCAGCAATTTGTAACACCATTTGCGCCAACTGCATTTCTTTCACTTTACTTGTTATGCTTTCCTTCGTCAGCCACTCATTTTCCAGTGTAGAAATGAGCCCCTTTGTAACCCGTTTCCGATTTTTAGGAAGCAGCGCTGTATGCGGAATTGGAATACCCATCGGATGACGAAATAGCGCTGTAACAGCAAACCAGTCAGCCAGTCCACCTACTAATCCCGCTTCAAATCCACCTTGTATAATCTCTCCTGCTACTGTTCCTTGAAACGGGATTGTTGCAGCAAAACCAACTCCCATCACTCCAAGTGAAATACCTGCTAAATATTTTGATTGTAATGACATTGTATACACACATCCTCTTATTATGTAAAATGAAGCTTCTTCATTGTCCTCAATTCATATTAGTAATCCTTTATATTTTATAAAAGCTTATACCTATACTATAATGAACCGCTTTAAAAATAACAAAGAATTTTAGCATTTATTAGAATGACTAATTAGATATACAGTAAATGGAACTGATTTCCATCCAATCTTAGAGGTAATCTTATTTAAATAAAAAAAGATGAGGCCATCCAAGCCTCATCTTTTTTTACTTTCGTTCCTCTAATGCTAAATTCAAACCCTTTTGATAATATTGCATCATCACTTCTTCAGGAACCATGCTTCCACCAGTCCCCCAAACAATATGTGTACCCTTACTCATTTTTTCCGTTAAATTATGCTTTTGCAAATACTCTTTGCCCTCTTTACATAATTTCATTGGACCTATCATACCTGCTAGCGCCGAAGGTTCTAAGTAAATCTTTTCTGTATCAGCAAGCTCTTTTAACAACTTATATAACTCTTCATCGCTAACTGTGTAATTCCCACTTAGAAACGGTTCCATCGTTTTACCGACAAATCCAGACGGTCTTCCTACTGCAAGACCATCCGCATCTGTTACATTATCAACACCAATATCTTGAACTGCAACTTTATCATGAAGTCCAGTCATTAAACCGAGTAACATACATGGTGAATGAGTAGGCTCTGCAAAGAAGCAATGGACATTGTCTTTATACAATAACTTTAAGCCAAATGCTACTCCTCCAGGTCCACCACCTACTCCGCAAGGAAGGTAAACAAATAAAGGATGTTCATCATTTACTGTTATCTCTAACTCTTCTAACTGTTTTTGCAAACGAGATGCCGCTACCGCGTATCCTAAAAACAAATCATGGGAGTTTTCATCATCAACAAAATAGCAACTAGGGTCTGCATTTGCTTGTAGTCGCCCTTCTTCTACCGCTTTACTATAATCCGCTTCATATTCAATCACTGTTACATTTTTACTTCTTAACAAATCTTTTTTCCACTTTTTTGCATCGGCTGACATATGAACAGTCACATTAAAGCCTAACTTCGCACTCATGATGCCTATACTAAGCCCTAAATTACCCGTCGATCCTACCGCAATGGAATACTCTGAGAAAAAGTCTCGGAATCTATCACTATCTAAAATGGAATAATCATCTTGCTTCGTTAACATTCCGTGCTGAAAAGCTAATTCTTCTGCATGTTTCAGAATTTCATAAATTCCCCCTCTCGCTTTAATAGATCCTGATATAGGAAGATGGCTATCACACTTTAGCAATAATTTGCCTATAGGTTGCTCGTAATTTCGCTCTAAAGAACGTTTCATAGTCGGTATTCTCACTAAAGGTGATTCTATTATACCGTTCGCCCCTCCCGTTTCTGGAAAAACTTTCGCAATATACGGTGCGAAGCGCTTCAATCTTTCCTCCGCATCTTTTACATCTTCTTGAGTAAGGGGTGAATCTTCTATCGCAATTTGAAATTTTTCAATGTTTGGATTCACCCAAAACACTTCTTCCATTGAAATAAGATTATTTAATAATGGATATTGTTCTTTCCATGCCTCTATGTTTTTCTCCTCTATCCCCTTCATTTATCTCATCCTCCTCATGCCCTTGTAGCCAGCTATATAATAAATTATAATTAAATTAATTTTAATACAGTTTAACACAAAACCAACTTTATGTTAATTTTAATTTAATTTATTTAAATATAATTAAATTAATTTTAAGGAGAAGAAAACCATGGAAAATATAGATATCGGTAAAAAGATCGAAAAACAAAGAAAAGCTAAGGGGTTAAGTAGTAAAGAACTAGCAAATATGGCTGAAATTACGCCGTCTATGCTAAGTCAAATTGAACGTGGCTCCGCTAACCCTTCCATCCAAACATTGAAAGTATTAGCTAAAGCTCTTGATGTTCCAACATTTAGTTTTTTACTAGAAGAAACAAATACAGATGATTTAATCGTGCGGTCCAGTAAACGAAAAAAAATGATTATTGATAATTTATCCTATGAATTGTTATCACCAGATTTTACAGGGAATTTAGCAACAACAATTATGACTGTACCTCCGAACACTTCTTCCTCAGAAAATCTTCTAGAGCATAAAGGAGAAGAATTAGCATTTGTTTTAGAAGGGAAAATTACGGTGTATTTAGATGAAGAAGAGTATATATTAGAAACTGGTGATAGTGTAAAAATACCAGCGTATTTAAAACATAAGTGGATAAATAATTTTAATCAAAATGCAGTTGTCCTATTTTCAGTTACCCCGCCTATCTTCTAATACATTCAGCTAAAAACACAGTAAAAAGGCAATACATAAATAATATGTATTGCCCTTCTTTTTGAAGCAACATGGTTATGATATGGTCAGAAATTCGGCGATTGGCCCAAGCACGAGCACTGGCGAAAATGTTAGTGCACCGACTATAAATATAGTACCTAGTAAAATCCCTCCAAATAAACGATTATCTGTTTGGAAGGTCCCTATAGTCTCAGGTACAACCTTTTTCCTTTTGAGTCTAACTGCAACAGCAAGCATTGTAATTAAACCTAAATATCTACCAATATACATAACAATCCCCGTTGAAATATTCCAAAATGGTGTATTATCCCTTAATCCTTCAAAGCCAGAACCATTGTTGACAGCAGACGACGTGTATTCATAAATTACTTGTGTTAAGCCATGAAAACCTGGATTAGAAATTGCATCTGTTCCTAGATTCGTAGAAAATGCAATTGCTGCCGCTCCAAGAATAAGTAATGGCTGAGACACAATTGTAATCGCTATTAACTTCATTTCTTTTCCCTCTAATTTTTTATTAAGAAATTCCGGTGTACGTCCCACCATTAGTCCAGCTACAAATACGGTAATCATCGCATACATGACGACATGTATAAACCCAAGTCCAATCCCTCCAAATACAGTACCTAAAAGCATGTTTACAAGTGGGACCATCCCACCAATTGGTGTTAATGTATCATGCGTTGTATTTACACCACCTGTTCCAGAGGCACTTGTAACAGTTGCATATAAAGCAGAAGATATAACGCCCAGACGCGTTTCTTTCCCTTCCATATTTCCCTGGGAACTTTCTATTCCTAATTGATTTAACAAAGGATTCCCCTTCAATTCAGATATAGCGAGCGTACAAAATCCAATAATAAACAGAATTAACATGGATACAAAAAACATTCTACCTTGCTTCCGATTACCAACCATTCTTCCGTATACAAATGGAAAGGCCATCGGAATTAACATCTGTAACATCATCTGCATCACGTTACTAATCATATTAGGATTTTCAAAAGGGTGCGCAGAAACTGTTCCAAAAAAACCTCCACCATTGTCACCAAGTTCTTTAATAGAAAGTAAAGACGCTACCGGGCCACGAGGAATTGCTTGGATTCCATCTTCTAACGTTTTCACAATGACTGTTGAATCAAACGTTTGTGGTGTTCCTAATAATACGAATATCAACGATGCCACAAATGAAATCGGCAATAGTATTCTTGTAATAGATTGTACAAAATCAACAAAGAAGTTTCCTATTCTTTTACTCGCTAGCACACGAATAAACGTGATACCAATCGCCATTGAAGTTGCAGGTGCTGCAAACATCATAAATGTTACACCCACCATTTGAGAAAAATAGGATAAACTACTTTCTCCGCCATAGTGTTGTAAATTTGCATTTGTCATAAATGTAATTGCTGTATGAAATGCTAATGTTGGTTCTAATCCTAAAAAATGATCAGGATTTAACGGAAGAATTCCCTGTAATCGAAATATCGAATATACAACTAAGATAAAGAAAAAATTTGTACCAATTAAACAAAATATATATTGTTTCCAACTTTGATTATGTCCTTTAATACCGGCGACTTTAAATAAGGTTTTTTCCAGTGAGCCAAATACTTTTTGAAATGAACTATTACGTTGAAAAGCATTGTATATATAATCTCCCATTGGTTTTGCAACAATTACGAATAAGCCAATTGTAATTAGACTTGTAAGCCAGTTCATCCTCTTTCCCCTTTCTGTTCTCATTACACCTGAAAATAAATTACATATTTTACCATAAAGAGAATAAAAAGAAAACACCAGGTTGCACCTAGTGTTTTTTACACACACAAGTCCCCCCTCTCAAAACGCTGACGAGGTTAGCTGTCGGATTCGGACCTTGAGAGTAGCCCTACCTATAAAAGGATTCACCCCTAGTGACAAATGCACAAATTTGGTTCCCCCGCTCCTAAAGTGGATTAAGCGATTATATTTGGCTGAAAAGTCTACATTGAGCTATTCTGATTGTTAATATACTCCTCTAAATGGTAGTTGTAAAGAAAGATAAAATAAAAAGATAAACGATTCATACAATCTATAAAAACACTAAAAACAGCAATGCATGAACAATCGCTCGTACATTGCTGTTGGTTATTTTTTCGGGAACAATACGATACCTATACTAATCACACAAAAAATAAGTATCTGCTGCATTGATAGACCAAATAATAACGGAACTTGTTCACTTATAAGTGAAATGAATATATGAGCAATCCCTTCTACAATTAGAAAATAACTTATGTATTTTCTAGTTCCTAGTCTCTCGTTTCGTACCCACAACCATCCCGTTATACAGATTGCTATAAAGATTTCATACATATATATAGGATGATAAGAAAACTTTGAATCATATAGTTTCATTCCCCACGGCATTGTTGTCTGCAAACCAACTTTTTGATGGAATAGAAAATAGAAAATGATAGTGCCTCCTATCCCAAATGGAAGTATATCTAGTAAAACAGAAAGCGAGAAATTATCCCTTTTGCATTTCCATACAATGTACCCACTGGCAATGAAACAGCCAACTATAATGTGCTGGGCACTCCCTACAGCTAATAATGCTTGCCACGGTGATTGAAAAGCCCACCTTGGATTCAAAATTGCTGGTGCGAATTTCCATGTTAATATAATGATAAAAAATCCATTTGTTACGACATTCATCATTCTTTCATATGAAAGACCTTGACTTTTCATTTTTAATTTCATGAGCATGAGTCCAAATAAACTTCCCACTATAGAAGAAATCGGCTGTATTTTCACTATCCACTCCATCATTCTGTGGTCCCCTTTTACTTCTCAATTAATTGTTTAAATTTCTTTTCCAACTGATCCGGTGGTAATACTCCGCGCACTTGTTCTACAATGATGCCATCTTTATCAACAAAAAACGTTGTTGGTAATGAAAAAATTTTATAATCAAGCCCAGCTACTCCATCCATGTCTAGTAAAACAGGAAACTTAAATCCAAAACGATCCGCAAATGCCTTTGCTTCTGATACCGGATCACTGACCGTTGCATTCACCGCAAAAATTTCGATTTCTCCTTTATATTTATCATAAAGACGCACTAAGTCTGGTGCTTCCATTTCACATGGACCACACCATGATGCCCAAAAGTTAATAATATACGGTTTTCCTTTTGCATCATTTAATGAATAAAGCTTTCCATCTAATCCTTTAAGTGTAATTTTCGGTGCCTTAAATCCTACTTGAGGTAATACTTCTTTCTCTTGCTGTGCTGCTTGTTTCGCTTTCCGTTCTTTTTCTTCTTGCTTGGAATTATAAAAGTTAACTCCAGCCCACATAAGTGCTCCAGCCAGTATAATTGCAATTAATTTTTTCACTTTCTTTCCCCCTATTTTTAAAATCCTGTAAATCCATCAAATAATCTGATAAAGAATGCTGTTATTTTCGTCATTTGATTCGTATAAAGTAAAATACCTGTTAAAACCATCATGCTACCGCCAATTTTCATCATAACGCCCGCATATGTAACGATCCATTTTACCTTACTTATAAAAAATGCCATGATAAAGAATGGAACCGCAAAACCAAGCGTATATGCTGTAATATAAAGAAGAGCCTCATCTGGATTAGTTGCACCAAGCATTAATACTGCAGAAAATATTGGTCCCACACATGGTGTCCATCCAGCTGCATACGTCATACCAACAAAAATAGAACGAATATACCCTGTTGATTTACTTTTATAATGAAATTTCTTTTCAGACATAAGCCATTTCGGTTGAATCAGCCCTGTCATAAATAAGCCCATGATGATAATAAAGATGCCACCGATTTGTTGGATGAGCCTTTGATTGGATGAAAAGGTCACACCAATCCAACTTACCGATAAACCTAGTGCATAAAATATAATGGAAAAACCGATGATGAAAAACAATGTGTGCATCAGTGCTGTTTTTTGCATCATACCGCGGTTTTCTTTTAAATCTTGAATGGAAACACCTGTAATATATGATAAATAAGATGGATATAACGGCAATGAACATGGTGATACAAATGAAAGTATCCCCGCTCCCACTACAAGCCATATCGTTAAATCTGCTGTGTTCATTTTATTCCTCCTACAAAACACTACACACAGTAGTGTTTAATATTAAAAAAAGAGGCTATATGCACTCTCCAATAATAAGTACAAACGAAATGAGAAATAGCCCTATTGTCACATAAACGGAATTTGTATGTAACGGCATGCTAAGCTTTATAGATGACGGACTAATAATTTGCTCAATACGCAAATTAATTGCCGTCTTTGCAAACGACGCTGTTATGAACGGATTAGATGTTGTTTTTATTTTCATTAATTTTAACAATGCACTACCTAATTCAAACGATGATTTCATTTGATCCATCGTATATTTGTCCGCCAATAGCTCCTGATACGTATGATAACGTTGTAACATCCCTTTCAATACTGGAACGTATATCATCCCTTCTGCTAACACCGTAAAGAGAAACAATTTTAAAGGATCACGATTCTTTTGATGATATTCTTCATGCAATACAATTGCATCAACTTCTTCTTCTGAAAAAGATTGAAATACACCTTCTGAAAGAACGATTTTCGGATGAAACAATCCAATTGTAAATGCTGTAACTTCTAATGATGGCAGTAAGTACAATTGTTTTCCTTTTCGATTAATCCCAATTAGATTTTGCTTGAATTTCTGACTATAGAAAAATTGCTTCCATACTCTTTTACATACAACAAATAAAGTGAATAACAGCAATCCTCCCATTATGACGCGAATGATGGATAATTCTCTCATATGTTTTTGCAATTCAAAGAGACAAAACTGTGATAAAAAAAGAGCTTTATTTTCAAAGAGAAATGGATATGTAACGTAGTACACTAACATACCGAAAAAGAAAATACTAATGATGCTTGCTAACAATATCATTTTTCGTATTTGCCACTTCATCATACTAGTCCTCTTTTTTCAGTTGATTGAGTTTTGCTTCTAACTTCTTTATTAAAACTGGATCAGCTTGGTCTAATTCATCTAACATGTGATTCACAACGAGATCACCAAATTCCCCCATTAATTCCTGTGTCATTTTCTTTGTTTGATTTGATAAAAAGGACTCTTTCGTTTGTATAGCACGGTATACACCGCTTCTTTTTACCATTTGTTTTTGCAGATGCCCTTTTTCTACTAACCGATTCATCACAGTCATTACTGTATTAAAATTCACAGGAGATTCTTCGCTTAATTTCTGTTGTACTTCTTTAATCGTAACATCTGGAGTATTCCAAATAATCTCCATAATCTTCGCTTCAAGCGGTCCAAAGAAATGATTTAATCCTTGCTCATTTAACTTATAGTTTTGTGTGAACATACTCGGCCTCCTCTCACACTACGAATTGTAGTACAAAATGAATGAAAGGTCAAATATAGAATTACAGTTACAGCAGGAATGCAACTCTTCTATAGCGAAATTCTACAAATAACAAAAATCTATTAGGTGGTGCTTCATTATGAAGTTAGCTGTAATTGGTGGAGGTTACTTTGAACAAACAGATCATTTCCATATAAATCAACGACTTATAGAATTAACCGGGAAACGATCTCCAAGAGTATTATTTATCCCAACGGCAAGCAATGATGATGAAGGGTATATAAAAGAATTTAGAGAAACATTTGAAAAGCAGTTACAATGTGATGTTCATATTCTACGCTGTATAAAAGAAAGCGTTAGCGAAGATAAAATAAGGGAAATGATTCATTTTGCTGATTTCATTTATTTAGGCGGAGGAAATTATATCAATATGCTTGAAAAATGGAAGGAAAACAAAATAGATGAAAAGTTAATAGAAGCCCTACACAATGGAACATTCATTGCAGGATATAGTGCTGGTGCTATGTGCTGGTTTACAACCGGCCTTCGTTCTAGTTATAAAGGAGATGGCTATATAGAAAGCGATGGCTGGAATATGGTAAACAAACACTTCTGTCCCCATTACAATCAGCCGGATAGAGCGACTGCTTTCCATTTATTCTTACAAAATCATGCAGGTGATATAGATGGAATTGCTTTAGAGGATAATTGCGCTTTATACATAACAGAAAATTCCTTTGAAATTATCGGTGATCCAGAGAAAGCCTGGGAATTCTATATGCATGATGGACAACTCATGAGGCACCATTTTGATGTAACTTTGAAAAGTTATTTATGAGTAAGCATATAGAATAAAAGTGTCCCTAAGCTAGAAGGCTCAGGGACACTTTTATTTGTTTTCCATTTAACTAACAAGTCGCGTAATCCGTTTCTTCTGCCATGAAAGTTTATAATATCCGTATTGTAACAGTAAGCTCACAATAAATGCTGCTGGATAGCCAATCCATATACCTTCTATACCAAGGTCCGTATGATATGATAAGAAATAAGCAACTGGTACTTCTACAAGCCAAATCGATACAACACCGATAACGGTTGGCCATAGTACAGTTCCGCTTGCTCTCATTGTTGCTCCAATAATTTGCGCATGACCAAAAATTAAATAACTCCATAACGTAATCATAACTAAACTATGTGCAATTTCAATTGTATCGGGACTTGTTAGAAACAGTGATAAAATTTCTCTTGAGAACATGTAAATAAGAGCGATTATTACACCACCAATGATATAATTCATCACAATTCCAGCTCGAACGACTTTCTGCAACCTATCAAATTGATTCGCACCAATAGACTGTGCTGCAAAAATGGATACTGTAATTCCAAGACTGACCGCTGGCATTTGTACATAACTTGCCACTTGGTTCACAACTCCATAGGCTGCGGTCGCATCAGAACCGAAGCGATTTACAAATGCAATTACTGCAATTTCAGATAGTGAAACTAATATCATATTGATACTAGCTGGAATACCCAGGCGCAGTAATAACTTTAATAATTCCCAGTCCATACGAAGATATTTTCGTACTGTTTCATCCAATTGCAACGGATGATTTTTCTTCTTTAAATAAACAAGCATGACAACAAACGTTACAATTGTTGATATAACAGAAGCATAAGCTGCTCCATAAACATCAAGTTTCGGCATTCCTAACCAACCAAAGATAAGAACAGGCAATAATATCATATTTAATACTGTACTAACGATTAAAAAGTAAAATGGTGTTTTGGAATCTCCTGTACCTCGCATAAATGTTGTATATGCAAAATATAAAAATAACACCGGCATTGAAATAAATAAAATGCGTGCATAGTGTACACTCATATCAATAATGTTTTCTGGTGTCCCCATAAGACGCATAATATCCATTGCGAATATGCTTCCTACTACCGCTAAAACGGCTCCTAGTATAAATGTAAATGTGAGCGTTGTCCCAACAACTGCTTTCACGCGATCTTCATTACGAGCACCAAATGCCTGCCCGATTAAAATAGAACTACCCGAGCCAATTCCAATTACAAATGAAACAAGTAGAAAGAACAATGGAAAAAACGCAGAAATAGCAGCTAAATCATTTACACCAAGCCATCTTCCTACTACTACCATCCCAAATAATTGTCCAACTGACTGTAATACATTACTTAAAAGCAAAGGAACTAAAAACATGGACATTGATTTCCATATAGGTTTCCCTTCCTTTTGTTGATTTTGTGACTCTACACCTTCTTGAATATTCTCTGTCGGTGATTTCAAATTTCATTTCTCCTTTATCAAGAGATTGCTCGGTTGTACCCACGCTCTCCATATGGCTGCAATTCCTTCAGCCACTTCTCTTCTAATTTTTTCAATTCTTCCTTAACATTAAAATACCCAGTCTCTTTCTTTTTCAAGACTTCTAGCACTTCAAATTCAAAGGCATCTGCACTATGTTGCTTTCATTCCTCTTGCAGGGCTTTGTTTGTATGAGAACCAATATTGAGTTCAAAACGTCTTCAAATTCATCGTACTCTCCACATACATTTTCTTATTTCTTGTATTTGTAATACGATAAATATCAGCTTCAATCTCTGTTTCTTTGTATAGTTGTTTTGATTCTTCTCTTCTATTCATTTCCCTTTCCCTTTTCTTTTATCTTTCCTTATAACTTAACCCAATATTTACTTCCATCAGCTGTTCGATCTAAAAAACCATATTCAATTAAATATCTTCTCAAAGTTACAAAATCCGGATACACGTTTTCTAAAATTTCATTCACTTCTTTTTCCGTATACTTCTCACTGCTATCAAACTTTTTCACTAAATGTCTCAATATAATAAGTTTGCGCTTTTGTTTCTTAGGAAATTTAACAAGTGGTCCATCTAATCCTTCCGTGAAATGCAGCTTCAACACTTCATCGTTCTCTTCTTCTGTAATGTTATATCTGTCATCCACCATTGTAGCTGTTCGATGAATGGGTAAAAATTTAGACTGCACCTTCGATTTTTCTTCTGACAGTTCCATCAGTGCTAAAAACACTTTAGCCTGTTTCATCTTCTCTCGCAATGTAAAGCGATGATTTCGAATTGTTGATGTGCTTCCACCATCCAGTTCTTTCACAATTTCTTTATCATTTAAACCCATGTGAAAGAATTGCACCATCTTCTTTTGTAAATCAGTTAAACCTGTAAACTTCTTATCAAGACTTAATAAATAATCGAACATAGATGTATGTTCCTTTTCAATATGCAACTGTGCGAATTTCTCTGCTTCATACAAAACATTATGATCTTGATAAATAACACCTCTAATAAATTTTTCTCCACAAGCTAAACAAACGTATTCTTCTGTTTCCTTTTCAAATACATATCCTTTTTTTAGTTCTTCAACTGAGGCTTCCCAAAATCGCTCTGAAATATCATTCATACTAAACAATCCTCCAAATAGTTTATTAAAATACAAACAAATCACGATATCGTTTGTTGCTACCTCATCATCTTAACATAATAAAAATAAACTTTTCAACTTTTCGTTTACCTATTTTACAAACAAATTAAAAAACGTTTGCATAAGATATGCCGTGAGGAGCATTTTACAATTTAAAAAAACAAAAATCTGTTAAAAGATTTTTGTTTTTTACGCCCGATCATATCGTCTTATTTATTCTTTATGTTCATTTCCATATTATGATCAAAAACAACAGATTACAGTTTCACTACAATATCTATCAAGATCTTACTTACTTTTATGATTTCCTTTATATTCGTTAATTGGTTCCAATCACCTCGAAATCCACTCCAATATTCACAACCATTCAAAGTAAATAGACATGCGCACAGTACACCTATCATAATACCTTTTTACAACTCACCCTAAACCACCCTTAATCGCAAAAACTAAACAATATATTCATTCGTTACCAAACCTCAAGTGTAAATAGCAGCATTCATATTTTTAAATATTACATGAATTCACTCAGAACAAAATATGCAATTATGCATATCCATGCGTTTAATCATAATATTACATTTAAATTTTTTAAGGTTTTACTGCCCGCAAATAGCAGGATAAATGAAACTCCCTCTTATTTCTTATCCATCTATTTCTAAAGATAACATTATTGCTTCCTCACTATTCAATCCGCTCCATATAAGTACGATCTATACCCTCACCGTATTTATTATTATTATATAGACAATAACTAAAAATGTTTGTTAAAATATAAACAAAATAAAAATTCGTTTATATTTAAAAATATAACATACATCCACAAAAAGTAGAGATTTTTATTATAACAATCATCATATTTTGTATTTCGCACCGCTATAGAAATCATTACTTATAAAGTGAAACTTTAATCAGTGGAGATTTTCTTCATCGCCCACTGATTATTAGTCCCCACCTACCTTCCTTGTTTTCTTAAGGTGGGGGTCTTAATGCCCGCAAATAGCGGGATAAAACTTGAATTCTCTTTGCTAAGGTATATATCAACTTATATTTAATGGAGGGATAAAGATGAAAAAAGCACTTTACATCAACGTTGGTGGGGAAGGACACGTAAACCCAACACTTGGATTAGTAAGTGATTTAATAAAACGAGGAGAACATATTGTCTATTATTCATCCAATCATTTTGAAGAAAAAATTAAAAAAGTCGGTGCCCAGTTCCACCCCGTTAATCAAAAGGCACAAAAAAAGCTTGCAGAAAGTATGGATTTTATGGCTTCCCAGCCTCAAGAATATTTATTGCAATTTCTAAGTGCAATGGAATCAATCACCGACTCTATTCTAGAAGACATTTCCAACGAAACGTATGATTATCTCATATACGATGCACAGTCTTTACCTGGCAAATGGATTGCCAACCAAAATAAATTATTATCTATTGCAACATGGACCACTTTTGCATATTCACAAGATGCAAAAATAAATATGTCCCTGACAGGAATAGATAATATGGAACAAAAACAAGAACGTTTGGCCATGTTAAATGCATTTTTACAATTAGAAGAAATCGCCAAACGCAAACAATATTTAGAAAACAAATATAAATTCCCATTATCTTATAACTTCTTACTTTGCCCTGGTTCAGGAGATTTAAATATCGTCTTCACTTCTTCCTATTTCCAAAGAAATAGCAGCGTTTTTCAGAAGGACTATATTTTTGTTGGTCCTTCCATTACAAAAAATGAAATTGCAAACGATTTTCCAATGAATCTATTAAATGAAACACGTGTAATTTACATTTCTCTGGGAACGATAATGAACAATCAGCCAGACTTTTATCAAAAGTGCTTTATCGCTTTAAAAGATTTAAGAGTTAAAGTGGTGCTAAACATAGGCAAACAATTAAAGGCAGATCAGCTAAAGGATATACCTGATAACTTTATTGTGCGTAACTACGTTCCTCAATTAGATATACTTCGTCAAACTGATCTCTTTATTAGCCATTGCGGAATGAACAGCACCAATGAATCGCTTTATTTTGAAGTACCCTTAGTTATGCTTCCTATCATAAATGATCAGCATACGATTGCTGAACGAGTAAAAGAACTTGGTGCAGGAACGATGTTAAATATTCAACAACTATCGGTGGAGGATATCAAAGAAGCTGTTAATGAAATGCTAAAAAACCCCATTTACAAAAAGAATACCCAAAAAATTAGTCAATCCTTTCGTAACGCGGGTGGTTATGCTAGAGCTGCTAATGAAATTTTCAAATTTACTCGTTCATAAAAATTATGAAAGCTCCATGTTTTCACTAATATGGAGCTTTTTATAGCACATAAGCGTTATCGTGTGAAACTAATTATTAGATTTACTTTGATCTTGCTCTCCTTTTCCTTCTTTCAATAAGCTTAAGGGTTGCAAATCCTACGATGGAAGATAAAAAAACGAAGAGTAATTGTATGTAGTCCATCTCAAAGAAGTGATTCGTAGATACCGCTGGAGTTATCGTTGCAATGCTCGTCCAATCTAGTGAATCAGCTATGTAAAGGTATGTAAAATAATTTCTGATAATGATTGCAATACGGGAAATGTGATAAGTACTGATAGTATAGAAATGGTGTATTTCATTCTCCTCACCTCACTTTCATTTCGCTTATCTTACCATAACAAAAGAGCCAAAATTCTAAATTTAGAATTTTGGCTCTTCATTATTCATTAAGATTATTCTTTCGGTGCAATCATTTTCTTCGGATCTACAATTTCATCAAATTGCTCTTCCGTTAATAGTCCTGATTGTAATGCTGCTTCTTTTAACGTTAATCCCTCTTTATGAGCATGCTTCGCAATTTTCGCTGCATTTTCATAGCCAATGTGTGGGTTTAATGCTGTAACAAGCATTAAAGAACGATTTACGTTTTGGTTAATCACTTCTTCGTTTGCTTCGATACCAACCGCACATTTATCATTGAACGAAACTGTCGCATCGGCTAATAAACGAGCTGATTGTAAGAAATTATATGCAATTACCGGTTTGAATACGTTTAACTCAAAGTTACCTTGGCTCGCTGCAAATCCAATTGTTGCGTCATTCCCCATAACTTGCGCTACTACCATTGTTAATGCTTCACTTTGCGTTGGATTTACTTTACCTGGCATAATAGAACTTCCTGGCTCATTTGCAGGAATAATAATTTCACCAAGGCCACTACGTGGACCGCTTGCAAGCCAACGTACATCGTTTGCGATCTTCATTAAATCAGCTGCTAATGCTTTTAATGCACCATGTACAAATACAACCTCATCATGACTTGTTAATGCATGAAACTTATTCGGTGCTGATACGAATTGTTTACCTGTAAACTGGCTAATCTCTTCCGCTACCATCGCACCAAATTTCGGATGCGCATTAATGCCCGTTCCAACTGCAGTACCACCAATTGCAAGCTCTTTCATATATGTATTGCTCTCCGTAATCATACGCTCCGTTTTTTCAAGCATACGGTGCCAACCACTAATTTCTTGTCCTAATGTTAGAGGCGTTGCATCTTGCAAATGCGTACGGCCAATTTTAATAATATGTTGAAAAGTAGTTACTTTTTCTTGTAATGTCTCTTTTAATTTCGTAATTGCTGGTAATACTTGATTTTCCACCGCAATTACACAAGCAACATGAAGCGCTGTTGGGAATGTGTCATTTGAACTTTGAGACATGTTCACATCATCATTTGGATGAATATGTGCATCAAGCCTTTTTTCTTTCAAAATTTGATTCCCGCGATTTGCGATTACTTCATTCACATTCATATTCGATTGTGTACCGCTACCTGTTTGCCATACAACAAGCGGGAAATGTTCATTCCATTTTCCTGCCAATATCTCATCAACTGCTTCTACAATCGCCTGAGCTTTTTCTTCTGATAACTTTCCTAATTTCTGGTTGCTAATTGCTGCACTTTTCTTTAAAATTGCAAATGCTTGTACAACCTCAAGTGGCATATGCTCCGTTCCAATCGGAAAGTTTTCTTTACTGCGTTGTGTTTGTGCTGCCCATAATTTATCAGCTGGAACTTTCATTTCTCCTAATGTATCTCTTTCAATTCTGTATTCCATGTTTTCATCCCCTTGAAAATATAATAGCTACATTTTTATTGTAACAGACTTCCTTTCAAATGATAAGGATTCTCACTCTTATTTATTCATAATTCTATATTTAAAAAATTATGTTTCAGATGGATCAGGAGATAAAAACCAACCACAAACACCAATCGCAATTAATATGATATAAAAAATAGCTTTCCACGTAACTGATTGCGGGAAATCCTTATCAATGATTCCAACCATAGGATGCGCTAGCGTTGAAACAATAAGCTTCACACCAACCCACCCAACAATCATAAAAGCCGCCGTTTCAAGACCAGGTCTTTCACGCAACAACTTCACAAAATAAGAAGCTGCGAATCGCATAATAATTAAACCAACCATTCCACCCGTTAAAATAACGAAAAATCTCCCTGAGTCAAGTCCACCTATCATCCCTTTATTTAGTGGTGTAATTGTTAATGTAAGAGCCACTGCAGCTAAAATTGAATCAATCGCAAATGCAGTATCTGTAATCTCTACTTTCAAAACTGTTAGCCAAAAACCACTTTTCTTTTTCGGAGTATTTTCTTCAATCTTGTTTTCCTGCTCTCCGTGCTTTTCTCTTTGCCACTTCTTTTTTCGATATATTTTAACTAAACTTCTAGCAGAAAGAAACAATAAATAAACAGCACCAATCGCTTGCATCTGCCATACATTCACAAGAAACGAAATTAAAAATAATGAGCCAAACCGCAATACGAACGCTCCAAACAATCCATAAAATAATGCTTTTTTACGCTCATCTTCAGGTAAATGTCTAACCATAATCGCAAGTACAAGAGCATTATCTGCAGATAGCACTCCTTCTAGTGCGATAAGAATTAATATAATCCCTCCATACTCTAACAGTAATGATCCGTCCATGCCTTTCCTCCTGGTATTTGATACTATATATTGTGCTTGTTAGTATAGCAAATATACCGGAAAGATAAGAAAGAGAGTTTGCTGTATCTTTCACTCATCAAGGCTTTTTCAGGTAGCCATTTATTTCCTATAGACCACATAAACTTATCCCTGTATTGCTTTTACAAAAAAAATCACCCTCTGCTATACGCAAAGGATGATTCTTTATGCTTATGTTATGACGCTTGCTTCCCTTTTTCAGTATCATCAACATACCAAATGAATTTCCCTGTATATCCGTATATAACTGCCAGTGCTAACGATACAAAGCTCATCCACATGAATGGAATATATGATAATGTTGCAACGCCTAATATACCAGCCATGAAAATCCCGTTATCAGACCATGGAACCATCCCTGAAGTTAGCGTTCCACCTACCTCTGAATTACGTGCTAATATACGACGATCAAGTTTTAATTTATCATAGCTATCTTGCATAATTTTTGGAGTTAAAATAAGTGATACGTACATCGCACAGCCGAATACGTTTGCTAGGAAAGCAACGATTAATGTAGACAGCGTTACATTTCCTGCAGAGTTTAGTTTCTTCTCAAATTTTGATACGATTACTTTTAAAACACCGAGTTTTTCAAGCAACCCTCCGAAACCTAATCCAAAAATAATAACAGCTACTGAACCAAGCATACCATTGATTCCGCCGCGATTTAGCAACTTATCAATAAAATCCACACCTGATTCAATAGAGAAACCGTTATATGCTGTTCCGATTGCATCCCCAAAGTTCATACCTTGGAAAAGCGTCGCCCAAATTGCACCGAGAAGCGCTCCCATTGCAATTGTTGGCATTGATGGTTTTTTCATTGCTAATAGTGCAATAACAATAACCGCTGGAACAAGCATCCAAATTTTAATATCAAATTGCTGTAATAATTCCTCTTTTAAAAATTCAACTTTGTTTAAATCAACATTGTCCCCACCATACATCCAACCAGCAACTGTAAACATAATTCCGGTAATAATATATGCTGGAACATCTAGTACAAGCATCGCACGAACGTGCGCAATAACATCTACTTTTGCCATTGAAGCAGCGAGTACTGTACTATCAGATAGCGGAGATAATTTGTCCCCAAAGTATGCTCCTGAAAGTACTGCTCCGGCAACTAATGGAAGTGGTAAATCAAGACCTTCACCGATTGCCATCATGGCAATACCAGCTGTACCAACTGTTCCCCACGATGTACCTGTTGCAAGAGAAGTAATCGAACAAATAATTAACGTTGCTAATAAGAATATACTCGGATGAATAAATTCTAATCCGTAATAGATTAATGTCGGTACAACGCCGCCAGCAATCCACGTTCCAATTAGTGCTCCTACAGCAACTAAGATGAGCACAGCTTCTAATCCGTTTGAAATTCCCTTTGTAATTGCCTCTTGCAATTCTTGATAACGAAACCCTAATCTTAATCCAAGCGCAATTACTAAAAACCATGAAATAAATAGCGCTAGTTGAATCGGCAAATTAAAGATCGTTTGAAAGGAAAAGACAACAGCAAGAAACAGTAATAAAAGAATAATGATTTCTGGAATCGATGGTAATCTTACACTTTTCATTTGCTTCTCTCCTTACAAGTCGATAACATGATGTATGTCGCCTAATATGTACTTTTGAATATAACGCACAAAGACAAGCTATAATTTTCATATTATTCCGATTTGTTTTTTTAGTATAATAAATATACACCTTTTCCATTGTAAAAGTAGAGCCGATATTTCGCAATAAAAATTATTAAAAAACCGTATTTTTATTTATATCCCCCTAAAAACAGCCTAAAAAGCAAAAAACTGCTGAACTAAATCAGTCAACAGTTTTTTGCTTTCTATCATTTCATTATATAAATATTCCCTCAAGATATGAAAGAGAACCTCCATTAATGCACAAGGTCTTTTCTTTTAAAATCATACAAGCTTAATGCTAGAAAAATTGAAAAGTGTAAAACTAAAATCCCCACTCCTAAAAGTACACCATCATGATTTAAGATTTTCTCATGAAACTTTGTGTAACCAAAAATGAAATAAGAATTCAAAGATAACCCTAAACTTCCGATAATATTCATTGCTAATAATAGACCAACACCAATTCCAATTGCATTTGCTGTACTATTCATTTTAATCGAAACATACATCACAACCGCTGTGACAGCAAGCAAAAATAAGAATGTTGCACCATTCATTTGAAGAAGCACTCCTATGCCTTCAAGTATTGATAATTCTACCTTTCCATAACTAGGGTGCTGCAACATAAATTGTTCTCCAAGACCGAATAAATAGGAACCACTTGCAATAGAAACGATAAAATTAAATACTAAAAAGAATACAATGATAAAACTTAATGCTATCAATTTACTAAGAATTACAGAATTTCTCTTCATTCCTTGTAACAATGGTAATTTTAATGTTCCGTCTCTATATTCATCAGTTATACTACTTGCCGCCAATACAATGATATATACTACTAATAAAAAGCTTGATATCCCATCTAATGTAATAGTACTTGCCGAAAATCCATTTAATGCAATTTCAGGAACAGGTGGTAGATTTAAATTGGCAGGAATATTCTCTTTAATTGTCCCCATATTTTCCATCATATTCTTCGTAGAAACGAGTGTAACAATTACATAAAGAAGAGAAACGGCAATAAACACATACATTCTTTTCCCAGAAAACATTTTTATCAGTTCATTTCCAACCATTTTAAGCATAAACCATCACTCCTTCTACTGTGTCAAAGAATAAATGTTCTAAAGAGCCTATTTCTTGATCAAGGTGCTCTCGTTTACAATCTAATAATAATTTTCCTTTATCTAAAATGAGAAATCGCGTACATACTTGTTCAAGTTCATGCAAAATATGACTTGATATAAGGAGTCCTATTTTCTCTTTCTCCGCCAACTCTTTAATCATCGCTCTCATATCTCGTATTCCTTGTGGATCTAATCCATTTGTTGGCTCATCTAGAATTAATACATCAGGTTTTTTCAGTAAAGACATCGCAATACCAAGGCGCTGTTTCATTCCTAATGAATATTCCTTTACCTTATCTTTAGCTCGTGCTTGTAGTTGCACAAGATTAAGAACTTCCCAAATCCGTTTCTCAGATACATCATTTAAATTGGCTACTAACTTCAAATTTTTATATCCTGAAAGATTCCCATGAAAGCTTGGATTTTCTACAATCGCTCCTACCTTTTCCATCGCTTGACTAAATTCACTATCAATATTATGTCCACCAATTGTTACTGTTCCGCCATCACGATGAATTAAATTTAAAATCATGCGGATTGTTGTTGTTTTCCCAGCACCATTTGGTCCAATAAATCCCACAACATCTCCTTCATAAATTTTAAAACTCATATCTTCTACAACCTTCATATTTCGAAAAGACTTATGTATATGAGAAACTTCCAACAGTACACGTTTTGCATTCATTATTAAGCCTCCTAATTTAATTATTTTTTGATAAATTTTAACCCAGTGAATTATTTTCTGTTGTACTTAGAAGTTTTACTTTTAACTTTAGAATTTAATAAAGTGTATAGCATCACCTACTTCCTAATTTATACAAAGAAATATTTACCATTTACAACTACATGTTATCATTAAGTATTATTTATTGCAAGGTACTGTTTTATGTTTTATAAAATAAGCATGCATCTACTAAGTTCAAAAGAAGATGCATGCTTATTTTCTATTTATCTTGAAAATCAATACTATATATGTTCTGTTATTCTTTTTTGATTGATAACTTTCATAAATTTTTTCATATATTTCTTTACGTCTTCCACCTTTATTCCTTAGTAATACTATTAACTATTTCAAATTATCATTGCGGCAAAGCATCATATACATATGGATCCTTCGGCGTTTCTATTTTTTCTACTTTATTTAGTTTTACAAGTGGAAATAGCGTCCCTTTATATGTCGTTTCATCTAGTGTCCCTGTTACTTTCACCCATGTTTCTTCCGGAAGATTTTTTAGCTCTTTACCAGAAACAATCATTCCCCAAACAGTAGCATCCGCAATACAACATGTAATTCCATAACGGGCAACTACTATTTTATCTCCTTTTACTTCTTTATCATGATAAACAAAACCCGTAAATGTGATTTCTTTCCCTTTAAATCCAAGCACATCTTGACCAATTACATTGATCGTTTGAATATAATTTTGATTATCTACTTGGATTGTGTTTTGCTTCATGATGCTTTTTTCTAATTCTTCTTGTGACTGTTTTGGTATAGGAAGGTTTTGAATGGGTTCTTCTTCTTGATCAACTAATAGCTCTCTCCAATCAGAACTTTCGGGTTCTTTCTTCGCTCCTGCACTTTGATTCATGCCACGTTTTGCTGCTACACTACCATCAATTGTCACATTAGAAAATAAAAATGCACTCACAATCGGAATGAGAAAAATTGCGTATAACATACAAATTCTAATTTTTGATTTTGGCACTGTATGATTTTCGCCGCAGTTACATTCTCTTTTTTTCTCCCCATTCCCATTCCATACTTGTAAACAACCTAAAATTAGCGAAAGAAAAAACGCGAAATAGATAAATTTTATCATTTTTGGTGCAATAAAATAATCAATATTGCCTGTTACCAATAGTTTAAATAGGAGCATCGCAAATCCAAGCAAAATAACTCCTCGAATATATGCATGAAACTCTTGTTTACTTTGCTTTTCCATTATCGTCATCTCCTAACTCATTGCAAACTGAACAACGATATATACACTAATCGTGACAATTCCAATAAAGAAGAAAACAAATCTTTTTTGAAAATAAGCGAATAACATCAATGTATTTTTCAAATCTAACATCGGACCAAATACTAGAAAAGCAACGAGTGCTTTTACTGAAAATATATGACCAAATGACGCTGCGATAAATGCATCTGCCTCCGAACAAAGTGATAGTACATACCCAAATGCCATCATGACAAACGGTGAAATTACTTCGCTATTTGCAACTTCTGCAAGCACATTACGATCTAAAAATGTCTGAAATAAACTGGCTAAGAACGCACCAATTAATAAGTACTTGCCTGTATCAAAAAATTCATCCACTCCATGACTTATTACATTTCGCCAACTTTTTTTCTTCTCGTCATGAGAAATCACTGTTTGCTCTTTTAAAATGTTTTTATTACGGTATACATAATACACAACTATGCCTATAAATAATGCAACGAATAGAGCTAACCCAAAACGAGCATATACAACATTGAGATTTGTTCGAAATGCATAATACGTTGATAAAAACACAATTGGATTTAAAATCGGGGCACTTACTAAAATTACCATCCCTACATGCGAGGGTAAACCTTTCTGAATGAGCTTTCTTACTACAGGAATGATGACGCACTCACACAGAGGAAAAATGACGCCAACAAATGCAGCTGGAATCATCGTAACAATTGCTGATTGAGGTAATATTTTTTGAATCATCTCCTCTGTCACAAATACTTGAATGACTGAAGAAACAAGAACTCCTAATAAAATAAAAGGTACTGCCTCAAAGAAAATACTTAAAAAAATTGTATTTACGTTTAACCATTCTTTTGGAATGCTCTTATGCAAGTTTGCTAGGCTTGTAAAGTCTACAAAAAATAATAAAAAAAGAAAAATAGCAATGAGGAGCGTGCCAATTAATTCTTTTGACATTCTAGTAAAAACCAACTTCCTCGCCTCCATTTTATTTATACTTAAACGTATGCTTGTCCCTTTTTTCTATGACACTTTCTAAACATTTTTCTATACTCTATTCCTATTCACAAATCGTAATCATTATGATTTATTATTGCATTCCTCCCCTTTTTCATTTATCATAAAACGTAATGATTACGATTTATTAGGAGGAATTTATAATGAAAAGAGTACCTATTACTGTATTAAGTGGTTTTTTAGGTTCTGGAAAAACAACATTACTGAATCATATTTTGACAAATAGAGAGGGCTTAAAAATAGCTGTCATTGTAAATGATATGAGCGAAGTAAACATTGACGCTGCTCTTGTGAAACAAGGTGGTTTTTCTCGTACAGAAGAGAAATTAATAGAAATTCAAAATGGTTGCATTTGTTGCACTCTTCGAGAAGACTTAATTATTGAAGTAAATCACCTTGTAGAGGCAGGAGATATTGACTACATTGTTATTGAATCTTCCGGTATTAGTGAACCAATTCCTGTTGCACAAACATTTACGTATATGGACGAAGAACTAGGAATTGATTTAACGAACAAATGTCGTCTTGATACAATGGTTACTGTAGTCGATGCAAACCGATTTTGGGATGATTTTGCAGCGGGGGAAAGTTTACTAGATCGCAAGCAGGCAATCGATGAAACAGATACACGGGAAGTTATCGATTTACTAATTGATCAGATTGAATTTGCAAATGTTATTCTTTTGAACAAAGTGGATTTACTAGAGAAAGAAGATATTATCGAACTCCATCGGCTATTACAAAAATTAAATCCTAGCGCAAAAATCATTGAATCTTCATTTAGCGCGGTCCTACTAAATGAAATTTTAAATACGAATTTATTTAACTATGATGAGGCAAGTCAAGCAGCTGGCTGGATTCAGGAGTTACATAGCAAGCACCATACACCAGAAACAGAAGAATACGGTATTGGTTCATTCGTCTATCGTCGCAAACGTCCATTTCATCCTGTTCGACTTATGAAATTTTTACAAAACTGGCCATTAGATGTTGTAAGAGCGAAAGGATTTTTCTGGCTCGCATCTCGGAACCATATGATGGGACTTCTATCTCAAGCTGGTTCTTCGATTACGATTCAAGGAGCTGGTGAATGGGTTGCAGCATTACCTGAAGTTGAACAACAGCAAATTTTTAAGGAAGAACCAGAAGTCTTAAAAAATTGGGATGAGCAGTACGGGGATCGAATAACAGAACTAGTCTTTATTGGAGTTGAAATGAATCAATATGACATTGAACGTTCTTTGGATACTTGCTTATTAACCGATGAAGAAATGGGGCAGGATTGGGATGATTTTGCTGATCCAATTCCACTATTTACCGTGGCATCATAATGCAAAATAGAAAAACAAGATGGTTTCCTTAAAAGGTTACCATCTTGTTTTCGTTTATTCTTTAGAGTTACTGGGCTTATTTATTACATTACTCCATATAACAAGTACCATTGTACTTATAACAACAAAAATTCCATAACCAATCCCCGCAGCATCACCAATTGCTTCTAATGCAAATGGAAGCAGAACGGTAATAATTCCTATTACGTAAGAAAAAAAACCTGATATTCTTGCAAGTTTCTCTTTATCCCCTACAAACGTCTCCTCTTGATATCCCGCAAGGAGAAATAACCGCTTTTTCATATGAATTTGGTATCCTAAAATGATGATTAACATACCTACAAGAAAACAAATTATGAATCCACCGATCATCAAATCCCCCCCCTTTACAATATTTTACCATAATCACACCTATTACTTGTTCAACTGTACTATTAAAAAATTCTGTTTATTTTTAATAGTACTCGTGATATATTACATATTATATTCAATATTTCAATTAGATTTTCTTTTTTAAAGGAGGCCCTGCTACTATGGATTCAGGACGGTTAAAAGGCATTATTATGGTCATTACAGGTGCTAGTTTATGGGGATTATCCGGGACCGCTGCACAGCAACTTTTTCAACAAGAAAATGTTTCTACAGAATGGCTAGTTACAATTCGATTACTTATATCCGGAAGTATTCTGCTCTTATTCTCCTCATTTGGCAGTAGAAAATCAGAAGTACTCGGCATTTGGAAGCAAAAAGCCGATGCAAACAAAATGATTCTATTTGGATTGTTAGGCATGCTTGCAGTACAATACACCTATTTTGCTTCTATTAAAGAAGGAAATGCTGCAGTCGCAACATTGTTACAATATTTAGCACCAATATTTATAACTGTTTATCTCATCTTTAAATGGAATATTCGTCCTACAAAAATCGATTTTATTTCTATCGCACTATCTTTAATTGGAACCTTTTTCTTACTAACGAATGGATCTATTGATAATTTAGCTGTTTCAACACCGGCTATCATTTGGGGTATTTTATCTGGTCTATCACTAGCATTCTATAGCCTTTATTCAAAGGAATTATTAGAGAAATGGTCTTCATCTGTCATTGTTGGATGGGGCATGATTATTGGAGGAGTTGGTGTAACCATCTTACATTTTTTCTCCACGAACGAGCTCATCTTATTATCAGGTATGAAATATTTACAGCCTAACAACCTATTTCTCATTGCATTCGTTGTTATTTTCGGAACACTCATCGCATTTTATTTATATTTAGACAGCATACGGTATCTTACACCGAAAGAAACGACATTATTTGGTTGTACAGAACCGCTTGCAGCTATCATTTCTTCTATTCTCATTTTGCATGTTCCGTTTCAATCATTTCAATTATTAGGCGCTCTTTGTGTTATTGTAATGGTACTTGTACTTAGTCAAAAGCCTGATGAAGGAAAACCGAAACTACGACTGGTCGAGACAAAAAAACAAAACATAAAATGAAAGGAACTGTCTGGTCATGCCTATTCCTCAAAACTATCGAAAGCAAGAAAGAGTATCCGCTAAGTCACTTGTGTTAAATCAATTACAAGATTGGATTATTGAAGGTGTTTTACAGCCTGATGAAAAAATTAATGACGGAGAGCTAGCTGAAGCTTTAGGTGTGAGTAGAACACCCGTTAGAGAAGCACTACAAGTGTTAGAACTTTCAGGACTGGTCGAGATGATTCCAGGACAAAAAACAAAAATTGCCCCTATAAAACTAGAAGATGTATCTGTCATTTATGAAACGATCGCTGGTCTTCATACTATTATTGGAAAACAAGCAATTCATCAAATAAACGAAACTGATCTAATGAGACTTTCTGAAATAAACGAAGCATTTGAAAATGCCATAGATGAAAAAAATTCAAAACAAGCATTACACTTAGATATACAATTTCACAATACAATCGTATCAATCGCTAAAAATACATATATTGAACCTTTCTTAGCAAACATTCAGCTTCATGTATTACGTCTCGAATATCTATTTTTTCAAAACTTCATTCCTGCACGTCAATCGATTGAAGAACACAATTTAATCATTGAGGCATTAAAAAAACAGGATACGGCACAAATAGAAAAAATCATGTCGCAAAACTGGTTGCGACCAATGAAAGAAATTCAAAAAATGATTTCTGCAAAATAACAGAAAGAGCCGTTTACGTTTTCTACAACGTAAACGGCTCTTCATTTACCATTCTATATAACTATGCGCGAATCCCCGCATATTTCTCAATGTCCCTATACTCTTTTTCTAATTCCTCTAAGGAAAGCTCGTATAATTGCCGATCAAGAACTTTAAACACCCCTGCCCCAATTAACTGATCGATTAACTGCCTCTTACGATTTTCAACAGCAAAACGGAGTTGACTACTCATCTTTTTAAAAACTCCTTTCTACAATTATTGAAAATGATAATCTTTATCAATTACCACTTTGATTATAAAAGATGATGTTTTATAAGTAAAGTAATATAATGAAATATTCACCTTACAAACTGTTTGTGGCCACATTATATATATGTATGTTTCGTAAGATTGTTTATGACACTTTTTATCATCTTTTTCTTTCATACTTCGCAAAGTGGCTCTTTATGGATAAACTCTCCCGCTACTTCTATTTGTATCGTAACATGTTCTACATGAAACCTATCCTTCAATAAACGTGTCGCTTTTGCTAATACACCTTGTGTCTCCTCACCTTTTTCTATAACAAGATGACATGTTAAAACTTGAAAATCTGATGTAACCGACCATATGTGTAAGTCATGTATCTCTTTTACAATTGCAATGCTTAATAATGTGTCTTTCACTTCTTTTACATCAATATGCCCTGGTGCACCTTCCATCAATACATGAACAGTATCACGTGTTACACGCCAGCCACTTATAATAACTAGTATGGAAACGAGGATACTTGCAATTGGATCGGCAGCCGTCCATCCAAAAAACTTAATGAGTAAAGCAGCTATAATCGCTCCTACTGAACCTAGCAAATCACCTAATACATGTAAAAAGGCGCTTCGTACATTTAAATTTCCTTTTACATCTCCGCCTCGCATTAACATCCATGCTGATGTAATATTAATAAATAAACCAAGAACAGCGATGATTAACATCCCATTACTAGCAATCTCTACTGGTTCTTGAAAACGGCGAATTGCTTCGATAAAAATGTATATCGAAATAATGATAAGAACAACACCATTACATAATGCAGCTAACATTTCAATTCGCTTATATCCATATGTTTTATCTAAAGTGGGCTTTTTTTCTCCAATTTTAAAAGCAAGCAAACTTAAAGCAAGGGAGACTGCGTCACTTAGCATATGCCCAGCATCTGATAAAAGTGCTAAACTATTCGTTACAAATCCGCCAATGACCTCGGCAATCATAAAACTTGTCGTTAATATGAATGCTATCATTAATGCTTTTTTATTTTGTGAATGACCATGATGATGTGAATGTCCCATGTAAATCCCCTTCAAAAATAATTTCTGCATTCTATTATGTGACAAACCTTACCAATGTATCCAAGTCTATTCACTTACACCCCTATCCACGATCCATCCCTTCACTTATACCCCTTTCGTTATTCCTACTACTATTTCCTTTTTCTCAACCAAAAATAAGACTACTTCTTTTTCTTTCTCATATTATTTAATACTGTTAAGAAATGAAGAGGAGGATATAAAATTGAAGCGATTATTCCTTTGTATGGAACGTGAACTTCTTGTGGTGAAAGAAAGAAATGAAGAACTTCAAGTTCGATATCACTTACAAAATATGCAACCTACTTGTATTGCGGTTGATCCATTTCAACCAAATCGTATATATTGCGGAACATTTGGCCGAGGGTTATGGCTAAGCGATGATAGAGGTGATTCTTGGCGACCAATTGGAGATTCTTACCGCTATTTTGACTTTCCTAAAGACGATGGTATTTTACATTCTGCCATTACTTCTATCGCTATAAGTCCTATTAAACAAGTTAACGGTTACGGCATTGTTTATGTGGGAACGGAGCCTAGCGCTTTGTTTTATTCAGAAAATGGTGGCGAAACATGGGGTGAGTGTAAGAACATGAAATCATTGCTATCTTCATATACATGGGCATTTCCACCACGTCCATTTACACATCATGTTCGTTGGATTACAGTTGATCCAAATAAGCAAGATACGATCCATGTATCAATTGAAGCCGGAGCTGTTATCCAAAGTAAAGACAATGGCCAAACATGGGAGGATAAAAAATTCGGTGCTCCTATTGATGCTCACCAACTACTTATGCATCCACAGGCCCCTAATCGCCTTTATGCATCATGTGGCGATGGGTTTATGAGCGGACCTGAACGTGCATATCTTGAAAGTTATAATAGCGGAAACAGTTGGATTTCTTGTAGCGAGGGTTTAGAACATCACTATTTATATAGTATGGCTATTGATCCTGGTGATTGTAATACGATACTTGTCTCTGCTGCACCAAGCGCTGACCTAGCTCACCATCGTATCCCTTATGAATCTTATATTTATCGAAAAACAAAAAACACTCCTTTTCAAAAAGTGCAGCACGGGCTATCGTCAGCAATTGGAACTGTCATTTCTATGCTTGCAACAAATCCTGCCGAACCTCATGCATTTTATACTTTAAACAATAATGGTGTATTCCAATCTTTAGATAGCGGGCAAACTTGGGAACAATTAAACATTCCTTGGAAAGAAGAATATAAAACGCAGCACCCTCACGCCTTATTAGTTACAACTTCTTAATAAAAGAAAAAGGACTGCTTATTTACCAAGACAGTCCTTTCATTTTTATTTCTTTATATCAATTACGATATCACCTAAAACAATATCTCTACTTTTCGCTTCTCTTTTGGGTACTTCTATTTTCTTCTCTTTTCCGCCGATTATCTCTACTGCCCCATAGTTCTCAGGTGTGCGAATTCGCATATTTACATGAGGAGTCACAATTAATTTTGTTGCATTTTCATTGAGTTTTTGGAATGTTGCACTCCAACTACTTTTATTTTGCTCTATATCTGTACTTCCTCCGTTACCTTTACCTGCATATCGATTGCCTAAATCATCCTTAACCTCTAACTCAACATCAGCATCATCCCACTTATTTAATAACTCCTTAGAATTCTCTTGATTGTAAAAAATGATGAATGACATAGACGTTACTTCCATCAATATATTAGGAATACATTGAAGGGTTGTTTATATTGGATTATTCAAATCTCACTTCCATTCTCATTTATTCAAGAAAAATAAAGTGAGCTTAGAATGTCTCTATCCTAAGCTCACTTTATGAAAAATGTTAATTCGCACATTCTCTATTTTCTGTATCAATTGACCAACCAATAATAGTCGCACAATCTCTTCCCTTCCATTCAAGCACGCTTGCTAATGCAGGCTCAATCTGAAGGCAATCTCCTTTATGCAGCACCTCAAGTAAAGACTGGTTATCATCAAACGTTGACTTATCACACTCTAACACACCGTCTGTCGCCAAAACAATATGATTGATTCCCTTCTCTAATCCACGAACCCCTGAAGTAAAACACGGCGTATTAGCAGAAAAAACATTTTTTCTTCCAATATACTCGTAGAATTTACGTTTATTTAATCTTCCTTTTCCATTCAGTAATTGTTCTCGATGAAATAAATAGGCAAAGCAGTTGCCAACTGATAACCAATATAAGAACTCACCTTTTCGTAAACAAATTAAACATGCAAGTTCTTCATTCTCTTGTTCACATTTCTCAATAAATAACTCATCTGTAAACAATGCTAATAAATACATATGTGTATGATGGAACGCTAGATGAATGGGATATGAGAATAATTCTTGTAACTTCTCTTTTCTTTCAGAAATTGCTTCTATTATATAATGTATATTTTTCGTTTTATGATGAGCGTCAAAAATCATAACAAATTCAAATTCTAATTGCGGGTCCCACCAAGCTAGTACTGCATCTCCTCTTTCATATGCATCGCTCTCTTGATTCCCGCCATATATACCAACTGAAAGAGGACCGCATTTTTCAACATGCACTTGGTCTAAATACATCTTTTCATGACTAATCCATTTAAATGTATGCACTTCAATCATCCTCTCTCTTGCTATTTGTATGCCTTTACACTAAGAGTACCGTATATTGCAAGAAAAATAAACTTTTTCATTTTTTTATGTTAAATAGAAGGAATTTACTTCTTACAAAACGAATATATCTTATTATACGATATAAATACAAACGGAGGATTTTTATCATGAAAAACATCAATCAAAATTGGGAAACCATTTATTATCACTTACGATATGAATATGAAGACAATCTTTCTCACCAAGCCATTCGGATCCTTCAAATCATTTCCCGAGAAACAGAAACTACAATTGGTAAGATTGCATCTGAATTAGACTTATCTCATAATACCGCATCAGAGCATGTGAAACGCCTGATTCAAAAAGGATTCGTTATAAAGGAACGAAATAAACAAGATGAACGAGTCGTTAACCTTGCATTGACTACTGAAGGTAAGGAAGCGTTAGCGAAACATACATTATTAGATGAAGAAAAATTAAAAGTATTAGAATCCCAATTTTCAAAAGAAGAACAACAATTAATTGAAAAGGCCTTTTCATTACTAGCAAAGGAGTCAAAATATGCATTTCCTCGTTAAAGTCATTGTCTCCGCCCTCATCATCGGTGGTATAACTGAGTTTGCAAAACATTATAGTACAGTTGGTGGATTTATTGCTGCCCTTCCACTTATTAGTTTGCTTAGCTTGTTTTGGATTTCTGTTGAAGGCGGGAGTAAACAAGAATTAAGTCAATTTACTTTAGGAGTATTATATGGATTTCCTGCATCAGCACTCCTATTATTTATTGTTTATATTGGATTAAAAAATTCTTTTTCACTAAGTACCTCTGTACTATTTGGTATCGGTATTTGGTGTATCGCTTTCGCTTGTCAAAAAATATTTCAATCCTAGAGGGGAGATACTATGAATCATTTTATAGAAGTGCTCAGAAATAAGATGGAAGTTTGTATAAAAGGAACTGGTTCTCAAATCGTAGTGATTCAAACCGGAATGGGCTGTTCTTTTTATGATTGGATGCCAATTGCAGAGAAGCTTGCTCTCCATTATAAAGTTATTCTCTTTCATCGCCCCGGTTATGGGAAAAGCGAACTTGGTGACGAGCCGCGTACAACACTACAAGCAGCAAAAGAATTACGCGAATTATTACATGTGCTTACGATTCGACAACCCATTATTTTAGTTGGGCATTCTTATGGAGGACTATGTGCACAGCAGTTTGCTATGTTGCACTCGGAACAATTAAAAGCTGTTGTGCTTGTTGATTCTACTTCTATGGATTTACATCGATTAGATGATCTTGATTTACCTGTCTCGGATCAAACCGACTCAGATGAAGTATGGTTACAAAAATACATAGCTTATTCCAACATGGATCAACATACTCTCTATACAGAATTACAACCTGTGTTATTAACTCAATATAGTCATTTAACATCTGATAAACAAAAGCAATATATAACTTTCTCTACTTCGCCATCATTATATAAAGCCACTGCTTCAGAACTTTCGAATTGGAAAATCTGTGTTAAAAATATTAAACAACTAGACATCACTTTGAAAATTCCAGTTATTATTATAGGAAGAGATCCAAACTATTCTATGAGGCAAATGGTTCGAGATGGCATGCCTTATGAAGAAGCTATAAAGCTTGAGAAAGTTTGGCAAGAACTTATTCAAGAGCAACAAACAATCTCTCAAAACAGCCGATATATCCTCGCTCAAAATGCTAGCCATGGAATCGAAAGTGACCGTCCTGATCTCATAATTCATGCCATTCATTCCTTAGAAGCAAGTAGCATACATGATCTTAAAAACAATGAGCATTCTAAAACTAAATAAACACGCAAAAAAAGAAAGCAGCCTTCACTGCTTTCTTTCTTTTTCATCTATTCATAATCTACCTCGTCTTCATCACCATCGTAGTACGAGTTTCCATTATTCACATATACAGGTCCATTCGCAACATCAATCCGAAGTACCCATGCCCAAGGTACAGCTAAGCGTTTATGTAACGCACGCCAAAACTCCATTGACTTTCTTTCATACTCCTGGAACTCCTGGAGTATATCTTTGTAGGAGGAACCGTCTAACTGAATATTTGCTTCTAGTAAACGAGAATAGGCATAGTGCTGTAATTCTAGTTCAGCAGCAACTTCCATCTCTTCTGGTGTTGCCATCCCAATAATTGTTCCATCCGTTGGGACAATTTCATATACGTTATGAACTTCAATGAGCCCTTCTGGATGATCTACTAACCCCTTCTCTTTCTCAAACATGTAAACAGCCTCCTTTATCACACATTTTTTTATGCTACAAAAGCATACTTCTCTAACAACTCTGTTCTTTCCTGCTTTCTCGATAAAATTTTACAAATTATTCACCAAATGACCGGTTTGTCATTCGCTCTGCTGCTATTCTTACCACAGAAGTTAATATTTCCTCATTAAAAGTTCATTTATATATATCCGGCATTTCAAGTTCTTTCCAAAAACTAAAATCATATTTAGAATCAAAATAATTCATAATGAGTACCATAATATTCCCATGCGTTCCAATGACAATATTTTTCCCTTCGTAGTCTTTTAACATTTTCTTGATACATGCAATACCACGCTGTTGTGCACTATTATTTGATTCTCCATCATCGAAAAAAAATATTGGGTTTTCCCATACTTTTGTAATTGCTTCCTCAAAATCTACTACCGGTTCTTTACTTAGTAACCTCTCACGCAAATTTTCTTCAATATGTATTGGTAATTCAAATTGATCCGCAACTCCTTTAACAGTTTGAACTGCTCGTTTATATGGACTAGAAATTACAACATCAATTTTCTCTCCCCTTAATAAATCAGTCACGGTTTGCGCATCATTCCATCCTTTTTCAGATAATGGACGTTCGCTTTCTTCTGGTGTATATGTAGAATGAGCGTGACGGACAAAATATATATGAGTCATGAAACCCCTCCTTTTACTTCCTCTTCTATCCAATTGATTCTATTAGAGATTGACCAATTCCTTTCAATATTTTTCTCTGTATAACAAACAAAAGGCACTTCATGAAAAAAGCGCCTTTTTTGTTTACATAATAAAATTATATTGTTATAACTTTTTCTGAGTTCCTCACTCGAGAACAAGGGCTACTCTATCTCACATGAAGTCACCTCTCCATTTAATACAATCACTATATCAGACCGCTGTCCATCCGTAGAATGCTTTAAATTCGGCGGTCCAATCACAACAGACTCCTTAATTGGAGCAAGATCCTTAGCTAAATGTTCAGCATTCACACCGTAAGCAGCTTGGAATACTTCTGGTGGGGTCATTCTAAGTACGTCTGAGCCTTCAGCTGTTTCAAATTGGTCATTATTGAAGAAAAGGTGTAAATGAACTTCTTCTGATACAGCCGTAATCCAGTGCCACCAGCCCATTGGAATAAAAACTGTTTGCCCAGCTTTCACTCTGTAATTTTGCAACTGATTCGTTTCTGGATTTAAAATAGAAGTAACTGCTTCCCCTGAAACAACGACATCCAATTCCCAGGCATTAGGATGCCAATGTGGTTCTCTCATATGACCTCTCGTCATAAAAAGGTCAACAAATGCTCCTCCAATCATAGCTGGTAACTGTGTTGAAGTCACTTCGTAAGCAACGTTTTTGTCATCCCGTTTAAAAAATACATTTTCCCGTGAGTCAAAGAAAAGATTCGGTGTCCCAGAACTTTTCTTTAAATTTTTATTATCTGGAACATATCCTGAATTAGCCATTCTATCCCTCTTTTCTAATCCCAGCATTTCATACTATTTGTATCATATGAAAAAAAACAAACTAATGTGCCCATATATTATCATTTTTTATAACAAAAAAACATGCTCCAAAATACCAGCATGTTTTGTGATATACTTCACATTATTTAATTAAAAAATAATACCATATTACTTACTGTGATGTAACATTAAATCATCGAATTCTTCTTCAATATGATTTAACTTTGCAATCCCTTCTTTCCATTTATGGATATAACGTGATACTCCAACAACAAATAAAGTGATAATAGTAGAAAGAATAATACCATATACGATAACTACAGTACTCATAAGTTACACTTCCTTGTAATAGGTTATACATTTATTATATTCCTTTTTTTGATAAAATGGTGGAAATTCAAGTCATTGTAACAAAATTGATTTTTCTGATTATACAAGAAGCATTCACTTTAATAGGAGAAATCTTATACATACTGAGATTTCTCCTATATTAAAATATTATTTCACACCAACAGAAACGGTTTCTGGCAATGTACTTCCACCATCAATTACAATGTGCGTACCTGTTATGTAACTTGATTCGTCAGATGCAAGAAAACCAGCTAACTGTCCGACTTCTTCAATTTTTCCTAATCGTCCTAATGGAACTGCTGAAGCGATTCCATCAATCACATGATTCGGTTCATTTGGATCAGATTCATTTGCAATTTGTTCTGCCATTGGCGTCATAATATAACCTGGACAAATCGCATTCACAGTTATATGATGCTTTGCTACTTCACGAGCTAATGCTTTCGTAAATCCCCAAATTGCTGCTTTTGTCGTTGCATACGCCGTTTCTCCTTCATCTGCAACTAGCGTTCCTGTTACAGAAGACATATTCACAATTTTCCCGTAATTCTTCTCAATCATGTATGGCAGAACGGCTTTAGAAAAGTTCCATACACTATTAATATTCACTTGAAATTGGAAATCACGCATCTCGTCCGACATCTCTAAAAAATTAGCGAGTCGAATCACTCCTGCATTATTCACTAATATATCAATTTTCCCATATTTCTCATACGCATCTTTGGCTATTTCTTTTACAGCTGTAAAATCAGTTACATCTACTTGGTAACTAACTGCTTCTAATCCCTTACTTATAATTTCTTTTGCGGTCTCATGAACCTTGTCTGAAATATCAACAAGTAATACTTTCGCTCCTAGTTCTGCAAACACATGAGCAATTCCTGCACCATTCCCCATTGCAGCGCCTGTAACAAAAGCTACTTTTCCATCTAATTTTCCCATTTCATAACCCCCTTATGATTTGTAGAAAACTTTTTTAACACTCTCATTATACCAAATATTACCTATTATTTTCAGAATTGTTCCGTTTGTCAAAAAACGTTCAAAAAGAAAAGCCGTCGTAACAAACGACAGCTTATACATAACTTTTCAATTATTATTCTATTGATTTTTCTTCGCTTCTATTTTTTCTTTTGCATTTTCAGCCTTATCTAATGCTTCTCCGACTTTTTTCTGCTTTTCTCGCGCTTCATCCATACTATCTACAGCTTTGATTACTTTATCAATGCCTTCTTCGTCCACTTTTCTCTGCTTCGCAATTCTTTCCTTTTCTTTTTCCTCAATATCTTTCGCCTTCTGAAGCATATTTTCTGCATTTGATTTTACAGCTTTCTCAAGAGGAGCATCCTTTTTCTTTTGCAATACTTGGTTTGCATCATCTTTTGCTTCTAAATATTTTCCATCCTTTAACGCCGATGCACCATGATTCATCAGCTTAGCAACGTCCTTATAGGATTTTGTCTCTTCCGTAAATTTTTCCTCTTCAGCCTTTTCAAACCACATAACTGCGTCACTATATTTTTCACCTTCTAATGCTTGCATGCCTGTTTCAATATACGTATCGTAGTTACTACAGCCAGTCATTAGAAAAAATAAACAAAACATAACAAAACTTATTTTTCTCATACTGCTTTTCTCCTCTTTCTTTGTTACACACTTTATTAAATGTATCATAGCTAAAACATACTTTCAAAAAGAAAAAATCATCCAGTAAATATAACCGAATGATTTTTTTACATATAAATAATGAAATTACAAGTTCCATTTTATATTATCTCTTAAAACAATGATTAATTCGATAATTTAAGCCGATACATCTACTTGTTTTTTCATTCTAGACTGCTTCATTCCTACAAGAACTGCTAAAAGTAGCCCAGTTCCCAATATTAACATTACGATACTCGTTGGGAGCATATCCAATAAAAACCCAAACAAAATCATCCCAAGCGGGGCAATTGCAGTAGCAATTGTTTCAAGTAGCCCAAAAACACGCCCTAAATATCCTGGATCTGTGTTTTTTTGAATATGTACTTGCATTGGAATATTTACTGCCATTATTGAGATGCCGCTAAGAAGCATAAAAACAATGTAATAAATAAAACTTGCTATCTTTGGAATCGTAACAATTAATGGGAAGACGGTACATAAACTTAAACTTGCAAACAAAAACAAGCTAATATAAATAGAGCGAAATGGGTTATTTACTTCCTTACGAACAGATAAAACAATTGCACCAATTAACATTCCAACCGCAAGCATCCCTTCTACAGTTCCAAGTTGCTTAGAAGTTAAATGTAAGCTTTGCACAATAATATAGGGAAGCGCAACAAAAAGTGCACTAGAAAAAAAGTTTACCCAAAGAGCTATTTTTATAAGACGATATATTTCATGCTGCTGTTTCACATACAAAAACCCCTCTTTTATACTCGCAAAAAAATTTCCTTTCTCCTCTTCTACTTCTTTCTTATACAAATCAAATACGATAAATAATTGCACAATAACAGCTAAGAAAAATGTAATTCCATTTAAAAGAAAAAAGGATGTAATAGAAAATAAACCAAATATTACTCCCCCAATTATCGGTGCTAAAATTCTTGATAATGCATCAGCTGTCTGATTTAAAGCACTTGCTTTTTGAATCCGCTCTACATCTACTAAATTTGGAATAGAAGAGGTGAACGAAACAGAGTAGAAACTTGCACAAATTGATAATAGTGCTGCCGAAATATAAATAAATAGAAGTGATGATCCAAATATAGTAGAAAGAATAAACATTGTAATCATTGTTAAACTACTTAATAAATCCATACCAATAATAAGCCATCGTCGATTCACACGATCTGCCACTGCCCCTGCAATCGGTCCACATATCATCCTTGGAATTGAGCCACAAATAAGTGTAATCGCAAAACCTACTCCTGACCCTGTTATTTTTAAAACATATAACCCCATTGCAAACGTATAAATCCCAGCTCCTAATAAAGAAGTGATTTTTCCAATCATCATCAAAAAGATATTTCTTGTTGCAATTTTAAGTCTTGGATCATTTTGACTTATACTTGCGTCCGCCATTATGTCACTCTCCCCTTAAAAGTTAAATTGTGTTAAACTTATTATATAATTACTTTTCAAATTTTGACAACAAAAAGTTTAATTGTATTTAACTTTTTTTATAATAAAGGAGCAACTACATGGCTACTCTTGGTGAAAAAATTAAAGCATTACGAAAAGAAAAGCGTCTTACACAAACAAAACTAGCTGGCACAGAGTTAACGAAAAGTATGCTGAGTCAAATTGAAAACGGGAAAGCAACACCTTCTATGAAGACATTACAATATATTGCTAGTAAACTTGGGTGTGAAGCGAGTTTTTTACTGGAAGAAGATAATGAAGAAGTGGCAGAACTTCTTCCAAAAATGGAACAAGCTATAAAAAATAAGAAGTTTGAAGAAGTATATCATACACTGCTACCTATTGTTCAAGAAGAACTGCCACCTACTTTAAGTACAGCTCGTTTATATAAACAATTTATAAGCGCTGCTTTTCATTTAAACGATTACAACATACATTCTTATATCGAAAAAGCCGTAGCAATTTTTCAAAAATATTCTTTATACCGTGAAAGTACACAAACTAGTTTAAAGCTTTGTTATGTGTTATTTGTCCATAAAAAATATAAAGAATGCCTAGAACGTCTTACCTCTATTCGAAAAGAGTATGAAGCAAAACAATTAGAAATGGACCTTATTATACAAATAGAACTTTTCCTATCTGAGGCAATTGTTTTACTCGCATATGGTGATTATGAGGGGTGCGAAGCAATTATCTTACAAGCCCTTGACTTCTCAAAAGAAAATCAAGTGTATTATAAAACAGACGAATTTTATCGAATTCTCTCTTACCAAAAGGTAATAGTAGCGGATGAAAATAAATATCTACACTATATTAAGAAATCCGAACAATTTGCCGTTTTCACTGAAAATATTTTATCTATTGCTATTGTAGACATATTAAAAGCTTATTATTATAACACAATTACAAATGAATATACGTTAGCCCTACAACATCTGGAATTGTTTAGGCAAAAACTCCAAGATGAACAACTCTTTCAAGAAAACGGGGCGTATTACGTAGAAAAGGGAAAAGCTTTATACGGCCTCAAGCGATACGAAGATGCATTAGAAGCATTAGAACGAGCAACAATCCCAGATTACATGTTCCATCCACTAGATCAAGCATGGATTATAACTGGTGGAGCTTACCGTGCTCTTTGTTATATGGAACTTCAAAATAAACAAAAAGCACTTCAGGAAGCAACCGAAGCCTTTCATGCGATACAAGAATTCCCTGATTCGACATTTACTGTGTTTATTAAAGGAACATTACAAATAATACAAAAATTTTAAGCCTATCTCAAAATGGTATATTATTCCTCCTTTTTAGCAAAAATAATAAAGATGGGAGGAATGTAAGAATGAATGTACAACGTGCAAAAGAGCTTTCCGAGTCATCAGAACAAGCGCATGTTAGTTTTCAAGGTATGCCCGTTATGATTCAACATGTTGATGAAAGCAATGAAACCGCCCGCATATATGATGCAACAAATCCAAATCGCGAGTTAACTGTTCCAATTAATAGCCTGGAGGAAATATAAAAAATCCCACTTCAATTTTATTTGAAGTGGGATTTTTCTTCTTTTTGTATTATTTCATATGAAATGAAAGGCCACCCGTTTTTTTGTTCTAGCCATTCCTACATAAATAACGTAATTTTCTATTTTTCAATAACTATCCCAATACGGTACGTGATATTTTATAAAATATTTCCATACTCAAAAGACACACTATTCACTCTTTATGATATGATACAATCCATAAGTACATTTGGAGGGATACGATGAGTGGTGCAAAGCAAAATAACATACCTTACTATGCAGTTATATTCACTTCCAAGCTTTCACAAGACACAACTGATTATGTCGATGTTGCTGAAGAAATGGAAAGACTCGCTAAACAGCAACCTGGGTTTATAGATGTTGAAAGTGCGCGGGATACATCTGGATTTGGTATTACAATTTCATATTGGGATTCACTTGAAGCAATTAAACAATGGAGAGAAAATGCAGCACATACTATAGCAAGACAAAGAGGTCGTGAACAATGGTATGAACAGTTCCATATGCGAATTTGTCTTGTTGAAAAAGAATATGATTTTCATAGGAAAGGTTTGTAACTTATGAATCCAAAAGTAGCTCTTATTGTTGTACATGAAATATACGGCGTAAATGAACATATGCAGGATATAATATCAAATTTTTCTTCAACACTGGTTGATGTATTCTGCCCGAATCTTTTACAACTAGATTCTCCTTTTCATTATGATGATGAACAAAAAGCTTATTCCCATTTTATGCAAAACGTTGGATTTCAACATGGAAAAGAGAAAATTGAAGAAATGATTCAAACACTTTCAAAAGACTATCCATACATAGGACTCATAGGTTTTAGTGTTGGAGCAACCGTCTCTTGGCTATGCAGTAATAATCCAAAAGTTCATTTTATTATTGGCTGCTATGGCTCTCGCATACGTGATTATCCTTATATTATTCCTACATGTCCTACTCTTTTAATTTTTCCAGAAATAGAATTGAACTGTTCCCTTTCTTCTCTTATTACAACATTGCAAGAACAACACAACCCATTTTTGCATATAAAGCAGCTTCCAGGAGATCATGGATTTCTAGATCCTTATACTGTAAAATATAACGAAAAATCTACAAAACAAGCATATGAAATGATAGGTTCATTTCTTGAAAAAACTATACTGAAACACATGCATTAAAGGAGCTTTGATATGTCATTTACATTATTTTTACTTGCTTTCGTTTTTCTAATCATTATCATAACATTAGCGTCCATTTTCATCACTCTTAAAAACCAAAAATATTTAAACCGTCCTTATCGACATTCCTTTATCGTTATGACTCTATTTCTTGGACATTGGATTTTAGTTTTGACTAGTTTTTATACGTTACTCCCTGACTACATTAGTGATTTTATTTTTCTACCAATCTGGTACTTTCTTTGTATTTTAGGATTTATGGTTCTCATAAAAGAATGGAAAAATAACCGAATCATTTCTGTATCCGTCGGCGCTTTTTCTTTTATTAGCCTACTGTTTGGAATACTATTACAAGGAATTTCTAACATGTAAGTTTGTTTTCCAGGAGCTGAACTTTTGGAATCAGCTCCTTGTTTACAGAACAGTCCATGTGTTTTACTTAAAAATTATTACGTTCCATCCAAACAGGAATAAATAGATATAGTGCATAGGCAATAACCATCCAAATTGTGAAAGATAAAATTTGCTGTGATGAAAATGCTGGGAAAATGCTAGAAGAATAATAGAGAAGGAAAGTATCTAAAAACAATCCGATTCCGGTGCCGAAAATCCCTAATTTTATGAGGGCATATCGCGATGAATCTATTTTTCGATACAACCACATTACAATGTATAAAGATAATGCCGTACCGATTTCTAGAAGAAGGAGCCTATTCATAAATGAAGGTGCGGATATTTCTACTAAAACAGCCGCTCCAAATACATAAAAAAATGTTGACGCCGCAAACCAAATACCTACAGAAAACAAAATAGTAATCCACAATTTATTCTTCACTATTTTCTTTCCCTTCCTGCAAAGATACAACCTTTTCTATAAACATCTCCAATCCATCATACGTTTCTTCCATATTAAACGCTGGATTCAATAATACTTGCAATGCCAATCCATCAATTAATGCATTACACATAACACTCCAAGTTTCATTTGAAATCCCTTCAATCAGTGATAATTCTCCCCATACTTGCGCTAGTCCCTTGTGTAATTCTTGATTTTCATAATTTAGCAATTCACCAAGTCTTTCTTTTATCGTTTCGTTTTGCAATCCACTGGCTACTAATTGAAAAAACAAATGATGGTACATAGAATCTTGTGTGCATCTACTTTTAGCGGAATGTAACGCTTTTTCTATCGAAAAATCCGTTTCAACCTGTGACCATGATGACTTGCAAAATGACTCCGTTACTTCAAGTAATAGTTGCTCTTTCGTTTTAAAATGATAATATACAGTCCCTTGTGTAACATGAGCTCTTTCTGCAACTGCTTTTAACGTTAGCTTTTCCATACCTTGTTCAGCAATCATCTCTTTTGCTGATCGTAGCAATTGTTGCTTATTTACAACATTCGGCTTTGCCATTTTATCCCCTCCTATTTGTAAGTTAGTTAGATAACTAACTTAATTATACAGAAAAATCAAATAAATAAAAAGAGGAAGAAAAGTCTAAAATCAACTTCTCTTTCCTCTCGTTTTTTTATGGGATTGCATTGTCATGGAATCACAAGGTGTGTAATAAATTTGCGGAGTTGCTTTATTAACAAGCATTGTAAAAGTAAGTAGACCAATGATGAAAAAGATAAATAATGTAAGCAGAATAACACCTATCGTTAAAATGATCATAACACCACCCCTTTTTAAATCACGATATTACACTTTTCGATATAATATGAGCGGAATCCTTGTTATATGAACAAACGTAACAAAATAATCACAATCACACCCGTTAACACAGTTCCTAACAAACTCCGTGTATAGATGGCAACAAAGAATGTTGGAATTGCAGCAAGTAAATAATCCCATTGCATCTCTTTATTCATAAAAAGCACTTCAGCAAGAAGCGCTGCGAGTATTGCAATTGGTATATAACTTAACCATTTTAGTCCCCAATCTGGAATTTGTATTTTACTAAATACAATGAGCGGTAATAAACGAGGAATTAAAGTAACTACCCCCGCTCCAATTAAGAGTAATAACACATCTAATCTTACTTCCATTTTTCAATCACCACCCCGATTGTTGCTGCTGTAAGTGTTGCAATAATAACTGCAACGCTTGCTGGAACGAAGAAATGTATGCTATATGCGATTACAATTGCCACAATCGCAACACTGAGATGAATTGCTACTTTTGGATGACTACTCATTAACTGCAGCACAAATAATCCAATAAACATAGCTGGTAATGCATAATCCATACCATACGTATGAGGATTTGGTATCCACTCACCAAAAATACCACCGATGACATTCGCAATGATCCAATTTAAGTATGCTGTCACATTTAAACCAAGCATCCATCTCTCACTTAAATACTTCTTTTTTGAAGCTTGCTGAACCGCAAGACCAAACGTTTCATCTGTAATTTGTGAGCCGATGATCATATTTTTCAAGAAAGGGACTTTCATTAAATACGGAGCGAGTGCAGCACTCATTAACAGATGACGTAAATTCACAAAAAATACAGTAAAAATAATTGCAGAAGTAGGTGCTCCAGCCGCAAACATACCAGCGAGTATAAATTGTGAGGAACCAGCATAAATCAAAGTAGACATTAATGCTATTTCTGCTAATGAAAATCCCGCTGTTTTTTCAATTACACCAGCTGCGATACCAATACTTAAATACCCTAGTACAGTCGGTAAGCAGTCTTTCACTCCTTGCTGAAATGTTTCATTTCCGTGCATTGTCATCTGCGCTTCAGCCCTGGCCATCAATCTTCCCCCTTCATTTCGTACATCAAGCGTTTACCCGTTACAACGTGAACTAAATCAGCATTCCCCCGCCATAGTACATCTAATTTATCAGGACCAAATTCCCTTGTAATTTCTTCAACCATAATGTCATGACGAACATATTCTGTTGCAACAAGCACTAATGCCGGATCATATGTTGTAACAGCCCATGAGGTGCTATGATCTGAGAAGTTAGCAATCAGTACTTCTTTCCCATCACGGGCAATTACCGTTAGGTGGCCTCCCATTCGCTCCTCTACAACATCTGGCGTCATATAATTATGGTGAAATGTCGTCCCTATTTTTGTCTCTGGTGCGCCAAAAAGAATAGAAAATATATGTACCCCTTCCTGTTCTTTTCTCTGAATCAATGACTCTAGTTCAGTCACTTGCTGTTCCCAAACAGAAATCCACAATTCCTCTTCGGCTCGCTCAATAATATTACGAATTTCTTTTATAATACGTTCATCTGTACGAATATGAGAGACTACATCTACTTGGCGCTCTTGCTCTAAACAATTTAATTTTTGATCAAGAAAATCAAATGATTTTTCAAAATCCTTTCTCATGCGGTTCATTAATTCAGTTGCCGATACAGGGACATATTTAACTGGTTCTGAAGGTACTAAATGCACTGCACCTTTATCCATTAATTTACCGAGTACTTCATAAATCATAGAACGCGGTACTCCCGTTTTCTTACTAATTTCATATCCCGTTGCCGGATAATGCTTTAGTAAACCGATGTATGCTATGCATTCATATTGCGAAAACCCTAATTTTTGCAACTCTTTCATAACTTCATCCATTGTAATCCCTCACTTCAATTCACTTCTATTTGTATTTACATGACAGCACGTACTTCAAAACGACGATTTTGCTTTCCCTTACTCTTTACTTTATCTATAACAAGAGTGCCAATTTCATTTGTATATTTTACATGCGTTCCCCCACATGCTTGCTCATCAATATCTTGAATAGTTACAATACGAATTTCTTGGATAGAAGTTGGTAGAAGGTTGATTGCTGTTTTAATCATTCCTGTGGAGTTTTCTGCTTCTTCACGGCTAATAAACCTAGTAGAAATTTCTTTATTTTGCTGAATCAATCGATTCGTCTCTATTTCAATTTCAGCAATTTGTTCACTCGTTAACTCTTGTAATTCATTAAAATCAATACGTGCTTTATCAGGATAAATTTGATTTCCTGTACATAATGCTCCGTATTTTTCATATACAACCGCACCAATAAGATGTAGTAAAGAATGATGACGCATTAAATTATGGCGGCGTTCCCAATCAATTTCTAACTGAACTGACCCAACTTTGAGACCTGCACCATCTTTCACATAGTGAACAATTTCATCTTGCTCTTTCTTTACTTTTACAACTTCAAAACTATGCTCACCTTGTGTAAATACACCTGTATCACACTCTTGCCCTCCACCAGTTAGATAAAATACCGTTTTCCTTACAAATACTCTATCTCCATCAACTTTTGTTACCTCTGTTTGGCAGCTTTTTTTGTATGCATCATGTAAAAATAATGCTTCCGTCATATTCCCACCCCTTTAGTAGTTATTGTTATACCTACTAATATAAAAAGAAAAAAATGGATAGTCAATAATATTCTGAATTTTATTTTAATTAACAGAAAATAGGCTATCTTTAAAGCAAGATAGCCCTACTATATTTATTTCCCTGCTAATAACAGCAGCTATTCCTTTCCCATCTCTTACTAACAACTTATTCTCATATACTTATTTCAGTTTCTCATATTCTTTCAAAGCATTTTGTAATGTTAAGGTTAATGGTTCTGGAAGACGATCTAACGAAAACCAACCAATTTCACTAATAGCATGTTGTTCCAAATTTTCTGCTGTCCCATTCGTTACTTTTGCGATATACGTCGGGCATACCCAATGCGCTTCTTCTTCAGGTAAAATATGATTCGTTACACATAATAACGATGTAACCTCGACCTCTAGTCCGACCTCTTCTTGAATCTCTCTAACAACTGTATCTTCTGCTGGTTCCGTCCATTCTACTTTTCCACCAGGGAGACTCCAGTGTTCCTGCTCTGGTGCTTTCTTCCGCCTTACAAGGAGCAACTCCTCTCGCTTATTCAAAATAAAAGCTCCAACACCGACCCGTGGATGTAATTGTTGGTTCATATTCCTTTCTCCTTTTCATGTATATCATTACTTTACCACTTTCCAATTCTAACAGAAAAATAAGAAGCTACTTCCTATCAGCTTCTTACAATCCAATAGGAAGTAGCTCTCATTGTTTCATAGATATTATTTGTCCTCTTGTATCTATTTTGTTATGGTGGAGTTTATTTTTCTCTAAATATTGTTTACATACATTCACAAAAGCTGGTAATGTTCGAATTTGATCAATATCAGAGCTCTCAATAAAATGATTCATTTGATTTTTCATTTCACTCATACTAGAAATAAGCTCTTCTTTTTCACGTCTCAACCTCTTATTTTCAGCACGAAGATTTTGAAGTTCTTTCTGTATCTCTTGTGTATTATCTTCTTTTATATGCCCTACCGCCATACTTGAAAGTTTATAAATCCCTTCCATAAATTGATATAGTTCTTGTTTTTTCCCCTCCACACCAATTGTTTCAAAATTATCGACAATCCCTGATAATATAGTAACTAGATTTGCTTCAGTCTTCTCACTTTGAACTACTACACTTTTTACTTCCTTCTCATTCACATACTGTTCTGGTTCGTGTTTTTTCTTACGTCCTGGCTTACCCTTTTTTATATTTTCAAATGGTAGCTCTTGGTTTTTTAATTTATAATACGTATTCTGCAATTGACTTTCTGTTTTCGGGAATAATTGCAGATTCTCCCTACTAATTGCCTTTGACGTAACTGCAATATTTAAATTATACTGCTGACAAAATTGGTACGTAGCATATAAAAGTTCTAACTCAGATTTCAACCACATGATTTGGGAGTGTTCGTATGCAAATAAACCACCCACTTTTTCAATATCTCTTTGGAAAGCTATCATTTTATTATATAAGTCCATTAATTCTACATACGTCACATGGAACTCTCTTTCTATTTTTCTGCATTCCTCTTCTATGTTCTGAACATTCCCTATTCCATTTACGATATTTTTCAAAAGATCTAGTACATGAATTGCTGTCTGTTGGTACATTTATATTCACTCCCACTCAGCATTTTTGCAATTTCAACTTCTTCTTTCTCTTTTATAAAAATAAAAAAATATTATAAAAATATTTTATAATATTTCCGAATTATTAGTCAAATTAACGTAAAATTGACACATTCTATTTTTATATTAAGATTAACTTATAGTAATATGAGGGGGATCCATATGGAACATAATATTTTAAAAGTCATTGCACTAGCAGAAAAACTAAAATATGAAATGAGGCATAGTTGGCTTTCAAACGGACGTCAGGAAAGCGTCGCCGAACATACTTGGCGTATGTCACTTATGGCTGTTTTAGTTCAGCCTTATTTAGATAAAGAAGTAAACATGGAAAAATTATTAAAAATGGTTATTATCCATGACCTTGTGGAAGCGGAAGCTGGAGATATCCCTGCTTTTGACACAATGAACAGCGAACAATTACAATTGCAAAAACAAGAAAATGAACAAAAAGCAATTTTAAATATTAAACATACACTAGACGGTTCTCTCGGAGAAGAGCTATATGATTTATGGATGGAATTTGAAACAAAAGAAACATACGAAGCGAAAGTAGCCAACGCTCTTGATAAACTAGAAGTTAAAATTCAACATAATGAAGCTGACATTGATACATGGCTTCCCATTGAACATAAAATGACATTCCAAGTTGCAAAACATACAGACTTTGACTCTTTCTTATCGAAATTACAAAAGATGATTGAACAAGACGGCGAAAAAAAATTAATTGCTGCTGGCATTGATGTCGAGGCATGCAAACAGTAACAGCTCATCATAGATGGGCTGTTTTTTCATACTTTTGTATGAGTTATTCCCCCTCTTTTTATTGATTTCATTTAGACATATAAAGATTACAATTATAAATAAGAACTGCATTTCAATTATTAGGAGGCTTATTTATGATTAAAGGATTATACGAAGCTCATTTGCCCGTTCGCAGCCTAGACAGATCCATACGATTCTATGAGTCATTAGGTTTAAAACTATATAAAAGATATGAGAACACCGCTTTCTTTTGGATTGTAGAAGAACAAAGTTGGCTTGGACTTTGGGAAGGGGAAGAATATAAAACCCCATATCATCCTTCTCTCCGGCATATCGCTTTTCAAGTAGACATCAAGTTTCTTCATACATCTATTAAGTGGCTGAAAGACCGAAATATTGCCCCAGTTCCATTTGGCAATCGAACTACCACCGAACCTTTTGTTCGCCCTAATCAAGGCAATGCGTCTGTTTATTTTCAAGATCCAGATGATAATAGTATTGAGTTCATTAGTTTCGTTAAAGTTCCAGATGAACTAAAACATATTACAGAAAAACTTTCTTTAGAGGAATGGGATCAACTTTTACATCCTCTTTCACAAAAGGAAGAATAAAATAAGAAAAGCAGCTTTACATAAGCCGCTTTTCTTACAAAATATACTTCATCAAAAGTAGCCCTTGGGTTACCACAATAAAAATTGCAAAACCAATCAAAAAATTTTTTCAAAATTTTTATATTTCCCTTTATTTACCCCTCGCTCTTTTAGTAATAACATAATTTCTTGTAACTCTTCCCACTGTTCCTTACTACCTAGTCTTATATACATTCTTTTCACTTTAATCCCGTATACGTTTTGCTCTTCTTCCTTCTGAGATATCTCATCAATAGAACCTAGTGGAATTTCATGCTCTTTCACTTTTTTATAATAACAATCTAATCCTTTTAATAATAACCTTTTATTTGTTAAAACAACGTAATAATAAAAGACAGCACCTGCAGTCCATAAATTCGGAATAACTTTATAGTTTACAATACCACCCTCTTCAACTAACAGTTCCTTTTCTATCACTTCATCCTCTTTTAATTCCTCACGAATAGATTTTTCTAGCGTTTGTATTGTTAATTTTCTTAACAGCGCCCCATTTCTCACATAATACTTATCTATCTCTATAGAATCATTCGCTTCTTGTTCAGCCGCATAATTTCTTCTTCTGAATATTGAAGTTCATTTAACATAGATAACATTCTTTTATCCATGTCGCATTCCACCTTTCCATAATTTTTGGATTTTTTTCTTCCCTCTAGAGATGCGATTATATATGTAATCTGCCGTAACTTGTAATTCCTTCGATATTTCTTCAATCGAATATCCATCTATATACCTCTTCAAAAAAATATAACGATCTTTATCATTTAAACCTTGTATAATTGCCCTAATTTCCTCTTCTTCTTCCACTTCGTAGGAATCATGACATCCCTTATCTACTTCAAATTCTTTTACTACCATACTTTCTTTATAAGCTTTCTTTCTATATTCCAATGCTTTTAACTTCGTAATCCCAATCATCCAAGATTTTAAATTCCTTTTTTCTATATCAAACTGATCAATGTTGAACCAAATGATCGTAAATACATCATTATAACAGTCGTCTATATATTGCTTTTCATTAGGTGTACAGAGTGTTTTGTGAATAATATAAAAAATGAGTTTCCCATATTGATCAATTACTTCTTTTAAAGCACCTTGATTTCTCCTTTTCATACCTATAATTAAATCTTTTTCAGATTCAAAAATCATATGCGTCTTCCTCTCTTACTTACTTCAACAGCTGCTTTTACTTACTATTGGTATTTTATTCTCTTTTTCTATCACTTTTGTAAATTTTTTTAATTCATGTTAAAAATTCCATATATATCTTAACAAAAAAATACCCCAAACAGAAAAAGAACAAATACATTCTTTTTTCTTTGGGGTATTTCTTATTTTCTTTAGTCACTTTAAAATTGATACTCATACACAATATAATTAAAAACATTGGTAAACCCTAAACTCTCTGCCACAGCAATTGAAGATTTATTCACTTCCATACAATCCCAATAGGGCACATACTCTTTTTTGAAACATTCTTGAACAAATGTATGTGCGACTTTCTTGGCAAGATTCTTCCCTCTATGTTCCAGAATAGTCTCGATATTTACCGCATGCATATTCCCGCTTACAAATCCTGAAAAACAAAAACTCACCACTTGATTCTCATGTAAAATCACATACCCAATTCCTTTTTCAAAAAATGATTCCAATGAATTCCAAAATGATATAATTTGTGAAACGAAAAATGATTGTTCAAGCAAAGAGTATGTCACAAGATTTTCCTTCGTTACTTTTAATACTGTATATGTCTCATCAATAATTGGTTCATCATATTCTTTGTACGTACCTTCATATAATTTGTATACTTTTTGATTAGATTCCTCGTATGATTGTTCACACAATATTTCTCTAATTGTACGATCCCACCCTACTTGGTGACCAAATCCTTCAAACCACTTCAAATCCACTCGAGCTGCTTCTTGGGCAATTTGTTCACTTAACATCTTTTGTATTTCAAGATTAAACGTTTTATTATTTGCGTCACCAATAAATACAAAACCGTCTAAAATTCCAAGCTAGACTAAACCAGACCGTGGTTCGCTCGCATTGTCAACAAATACGCGGCCCGAATTATTCCCTTCAATGATAGCTTCCACTTCGATATGCCTTTCCTTGTCTAGAAGATGCTTACAACTCATAAACTGATCTTTCTGCAATTCGTATATCATCTTTTTTCTTTCCTTTCCTATTATCAGAGCTTAAGTTTCATCACCTGCTGTACAATCTATGAATCTCTGCAATAACTCCCTATCTTCTGGAAAAGAAAGGATAATACCTTCTATTTCCTCACTGCTTTTCCAAGCCACTTCATAAATTAATCCATCTGGATCACATATCTCTTTATTCCCTCCAATTACTTCTACCTCATAGTACATACTATGAACATCATATCCATTACTATTGCCCTTCTTTTCATACACCCTTTTAATGACACGTACATCATATCCCGTTTCTTCTTTTACTTCCCGTATACAACACTCCTCAAATGTTTCCTCTTCCAATTTTCCACCAGATGGAATAGACCATTTTAGTTCTGTTTCTTTTACATCCGGGCGTCCTTGTAATACCATTAACAATTTCCCATCATCATTTCTACATAATGCAGCTGCTCCTTGAAATACTGTCATTCTTTCTCCCCTACTCTTTAAAATAAAACCATATTCCCAGTTCGCTTCGCATGTTTCTCCGCTTTCCGAACAAGCACATATGATATTCCAATTAAAACGATTAATAAGCTAGCTAATAAACCTAACTCTGGAAGTACATCTATAATCCTTTTCCCTTCCATTAATAATGAGCGAAAAATTTGAAGTACATATGTTAAAGGAAATAACGCTGCTAGTATTTTTCCCCATAACGGTAATACAACAATCGGTATCCGTACGCCAGCAAAAAACTGCATCGGTTCTTCCAAGATTGTAAATAGAATGCTAGCATCTCGTGAAAATAAGAAAATTGTATTTAAGCAGCCCCCCCACACAACAGCTGAAATACATAAAATAATAAAGGCACATAAAATATTTTCAACTGGTGGCATCGATCTATCATTTAGAAATAATGCAATTAGAATAGAAAAAAATGTGAACATCCAAACACCTTCTATTAAGTTCGCTCCTGCTCGGCAATACATCATCCATACACGCGACGCTGGCGTCAAAAAGATGAGTTCAAGTGTTCCATTTTGACGTTCCCATGACATTTGCCACGCGGATTGTACAAGGCTCCAAAAGAAAACATATCCAATATAACCTGTAATGAGGAAAAAACTAATTTGTTTCGGATCCATCCATTTGGCAAGCGGGCTACTATTTGAGGTATCAAAAGGCTTTACTGAAAAATATGCAGTGGCAAATAATAACACCGGCCAAATGAATAAAGAAAAATAAACCATCTTACTATGAAAATGATTGCGATGACTTTTTTTCCATTCTGCCAAAAACATATTCACGCACTCACCTCATTTGCAATTTGTAATATTGCGTCTTCCAATCTTGCTTTATGTGTTTCTAACTGTAAGATACGAATTTGATATTTTGTTAATAGTGATAATACTGTTGTTGTCATATCAAAGGATGCTTTTAGTTGATATCGTATATGTTCACCCTTATATTCTCTTTCAAATTGAATTTCCTTCATTCCTAAAGAATGCTCGAACTTTTCTGTCCCTTCATCCTTTACTATTGGAATTACAATTTCCAAACGATATTCACGGACAATGGATTGAATAATGCTTTCTGGAGTTCCTTCGTAAAGAAGTCGCCCTTTTTCAATAATATAAAGACGATCACAAAGCTCCTCTACCTCCTCCAGATAATGACTCGTTAACAAAATCCCTTTATTTTTTTCCTTCGCGAGGCGATATACCATTTCTCTCAGTTTTTTCGCTACAGGTGCATCGAGTCCTAATGTCGGTTCATCAAGAAATAAATAGTCTGGATCATTAATAAGACCTCTTGCGATTTGTAAACGTTGCTTCATTCCCTTTGAATAGCGTTCTACAGGCATATTAGCGGCTTCTTTCAGCTCTACTTGCTCAAGGAGAAACTGAATACGACCTTCTAATTCAGCTCCTTTTAACCCATACAAACTCCCGAAATATTGCAAGTTTTCTTTACCTGTTAAACGCCAATATAACATTCGTTCACCACCTGCAATCATATTAATCTTTTTCTTTACAAGTAAATCTTGCTTTGTGCTGTCTATACCGTCAATTTCAATGGTACCTGCAGTTGGTTCCAGAAGCGTTGCTAACATTTTTATCGTTGTTGTCTTCCCAGCTCCATTTACACCTAGTAATCCTACAATTTCACCTTTTTGAATTGTTAAATCTAATCCATTCACCGCTTCAACCACTTTTCGTTTTTTACGAAAAAAACCTATCTTTTCTTTCACCTCATACCGCTTCACAAGTTGCTTTGCTTGTATCATACAAATTCCCCCCTATGCAAAATGTTTTTCAATCACATACTTTTCCATTCGTTTCATCGCATATACGCCCGTAATAAAATAAACAATTCCTAATCCGAATAACCACATCAGTTCAATTCGTATAGAAGCTAAATTTCCTCCCTCAATCATGCACAATCGAAATGCTGATAAACCATGTGATAACGGCATCAACACACTCATAGGCTGTAAAAATGCAGGCAAATAACCTACTGGAAAAAACACACCACTTACAAGGCTCATAAAAATAAACAATGTATTTTGTGTTAAATATGTATCACGAAAATAGAGCATAAAAGCGCCAAGAATTAATGCTTGAGCAAATATAGCAAACAAGAAAACGAACAATAAAAGAACTACTGCAGCTATATTTACTTCTCGAAACTGTAATCCAAAAAACAATCCAAAAATAAAAATCGTGAAAAATTCCAGCCCCACACGCAATATCCCTTGCATAGCTGCTCCTAAAAAATACCCTTGCCGAGATGATGGCGTTAACAATAAAACATCTAGCGTCCCTTCCCGAAGTTCCGTAATCAACGTCCGGCTCACAATCATTAATAAAGAAACAGCAAAAGAATAAAAAACAGCTCCTAATATAACGTAAGAAAGATAATCATCCGTCTTCCCTAACTTTGCAAAATTCGCATCTAACTTTCCTTGAAACATAAAATGATACGTTAAATAAGCAAACAATACGATATATACTCCACTTAAAATATGCCCTAGAAAAAATGACCATGGGTATGCTCTACGCATCGTATAAAAATCACGACGAAATGTAGCCCTAAACGTTAGCCACATGTTCTCCCCTCCTCTGATTTTTGGATAATTGGGAAATCCATAAATTGATCTAAATCAACACGAATTTGTTCTAATCGTTCTCGATTTGTCTTATAAAATACGTAATAACCTTTTCGTTCTTTTTGAATAAGTCCGCTAGACTCTAGCACTTTCAAATGGTTTGAAACCGTTGACTTTGTAAGACTATATCGCTCTGTTAATTGCTGCGTGCAAAAAGCTTGAAAGGATAAATCCCTAAGCATTTTTAATCTCGTTTCATCTGAAATCGCTTGTAGAATTCCTAAAAGATCCTTTGGTACCTCATCTGCAAATGATGATGCAATTTGCACCTCATAATATACCTTTATATGTGTTGAAATAAGGTTATCTATTAATAAATGCGGCGCAACAAAAGTTGATGGATATAACGTAATTGCTGATAAATCCTCATAACGATATTGCCACGTACGGGCTTTTAAAAAGGTTATCTCCTTTTCATCAATTAAACATCTCGGATGCAACTTTCTAGAAAGAGACATCGGATTTTGTTTCATTATTTCTTTCACATCGTATACAGATTGCTCTAACCATGGTTCAATCCGAAACAACTCACGTGCAAAGTAACGTTGATGATACTGAAGTAAAAAATCACATACGATTTCTTTTTCTGCATTTGGGAACATTTCCTGAAACGTTTTTCTATCTGCTACTCGTAATTTTTCAATTCCTTCTTCTACATAAGCTTCTTGTTGAAACTCAGAGCACCAATCTATAAAACGAAACCAATCATCACTTGCATTATTAATTTCCCGCAGTAATTCTTTTTCCTCTTCATCCATTTGATTCATTACATTCTCTGCCCACTCTAATCGTTTTACGTGATGGGCAGGATTAGATAAAACATGTAAACTTAATAACATTTCGCGAAATGGTGAATATACAACTTTGACATGTCGTTGAAACCATGATGTAACTTGTAACATAATTTCTCCTCTCTTTAATTCGTTTTCCATCGAATCATTTTTATAATTTTGCAAAATTATTCAGTATATTAACAATTTACGATGTAAACGTCAATAAAAAATTAAAATATTTCTACAAAAAAAGCAAACCTGCATCCTTCAGGTTTGCTTTTCAAACTTTATTTATTATTAAACCCTTTTTTATTCAAAAACTCCTTCATATGCATTCGTTTCTCTTTTGACATGAAAGCGCTCATTGATCCTGTCCATGTTACATCTTTTTGATTCGTAGATCTCCCCTTATAATATTCATTCGTTGTTTGATCATATTCTTCTAGTAATTCATCATATTTATTTTCGTCATATATGTTTTCATGTAAAATCGCTGCGACTGGTAAACGCGGTTTCACTGCATGGCTTTCATTCGGCACTCCAATTGTCATTCCAAACACCGGATATACTTTATCTGGCAGATGAAGCAAATCACTCACCTCTTCTGGATTATTACGGATTCCTCCAATGTAACAAATACCGTATCCTAGTGATTCTGCAGCAAGTGCTAAGTTTTGAGCAAACAATGATGCGTCTACTGTAGCTACAATAAAGTCCTCTACGCTATCATGTTTGATTTCTTTTTCATGTTTCTCACATGCTATTTCTAAACGCTTCAAATCTGCGCAGCAAACAAAAAATGCCGCACAATCTTGTACATGCCGATTTCCAGATAGCTCTGCTAATTGTACCTTTAATGCTTCATCTGTTACATATATAACCGAATACGCTTGAACAAAATGTGATGATGCTGCATGCTGAGCTGCATGCACCATTCTTTCGATTATATTTTTTTGTATTGGTTCATTTTTATATTTGCGGACTGATGTGTGTCGTTCCATTGTATGTATCGTTTCATTCATACTTTCCCCACCCTTTATAATCTGAATACTCAATAAGTAACACAATCTTTTCCTACATACAAAGGATATGCTCATCGAGAAATAATCATACAAAAGGATCAATCTTTACGATTGATCCTTTTTACATATTAAGCTGTTCTCAATACTTTAATCCCTTTCACAATGTTCCAGATGAAATAATAGATTCCTACAATTGCAAAGACGACATATGTTATAACAATTCCAATTCCAACACTCGTAGATTCTCCAAAACTTAAACCAAACACACCTGAAAGTGCCAGCCCGCCGAACAAAATTACAAATGGGAAAACATGTGTCCACAATGCTTTTTTTGCATGATACTTCACATCATCTTCTGCAATAAAGTAGACAATGATTGGGAATAGAAACGGTGCAAAGAAAAGACTAAAGTAACAAAGAGAAGATAAAATATTATTGCCTTTCATACGATTCACCTCTAAAGTTTCGTTGTTTTTGTTACCTTTATTATGTCATGCAACTACTTTAGATACTATCGCTTTACCTTTCACTCAGCTTACATTTTTGTAAGATTTATCGCTATATGCGATTCATTAGCCAATACTGTGTAATCGCAAAATATTCCCGAACATTAGACTGAATGATAATAGGCTTTGGCGTTTTAGCAGAAAGTCCATCTACTTGTAACCCTTGTTTCTCAGCAATTTTTTTGGCACGAAATACATGAAAATCATTTGTAACAATCATCCCTTTTTTCTTATTTGCTGGAATAAGCGCCTTTGAAAATTCAATATTCTCGTCTGTATTTGTTGAACGATCTTCCATAATAATTCTTTGTTCTGCAATATTCTGCTTCATTAACCCTTGCTTCATAGCTAGCGCTTCCGAAATATCTTCTCCTTTTCCTTTACCGCCGGATACTATCACAATCGTCTGTTCGTGTGCCTTCAAGTATTCCGCTGCTTTATCAATGCGATATCGTAAAGAATAAGAAGGCTCCGTTCCTTTCACCTTCGCCCCTAAAAGAATCATGTAGTCTGCATCATCCGGCGCTTTCATATGACCATGCTTATAAATGTTATATTGTAAAATACTCATATAACCTACTACGATCATAATTAAAATTAAGCTATACTTAATAATTTTTTTCTTCTTTAACATCTACACATACTCCTATTTTTCTCTATATTCCCATCATAATATCCACTTGTTCATTTGTATATCTCAAATTTCCAATTCACCCTTATTTATCCTCAAAAGGTAATATTTATAATCAATATGGGAATATTGAGTAACGTATACATAATTTACAGCATGAATTTTATATAAGAGGTGTAGACATTGATTGCTTTTTTATGTAATGTAACATTCTTTTTTTTATTGTTTATTATAGCGATTAAACTATTAGGAAAATCAGCATTGGCACAGCTTACACCACATGATTTTGGTGCCATTATTTTTTTATCCTATCTAGCATTTCAAGCTATACCAGTTGATGGGATATGGGAAGGTGTTGTTGGTATGATTGTTATTACATGTCTTCACCTTTTCATTACGAAACTTAGTTTACTAAATAAGCTCAATCGTTTTATCCTTGGTCAACCTACGATTCTAATTAAACATGGAAATATTCTATTCGAGAACTTAAAACAAAGTAGATATCCAATAGCTGAGTTGCTTTCTAACCTTAGAGTAGCGGGATATCCTAGCGTAAGTGAAATCGAATATGCGATTTTAGAAGCAAATGGCGCAATTAGTATTTTACCAAAAAGAGAACTTGTTCCTCTTACTCCTAAAGATATGCATATGGATGTTACTTATGCCGGTCTACCAATCGCCCTTATTGTTGATGCGCATATCCAATATGATAATTTAAAATTAATCCATAAAAATGAGAAATGGCTCCGTAATGAGTTACTAAAAAAAGGATTTGAAGACATCCAAAACATTGCATTTGCTTCTGTTCAAGAAACAGATGGCTCTTTTACAATTAGCTTAAAAAATAAGAAATCCTCTTAATAAATTAAGGGGATTTCTATCATACTACATGCTCTCTTTCTATATTCCGTACTGATACAGGATGAGAAATACGATTCATTCCAAATACGATAATCGCTGTTAACAACTCTGCGACTGGCATTACAAGCCAAATTCCGTTTATACCAAACAACTTTGGCATAATCCATAGTAATGGAATGATAAATAATAAACCACGGCTCAAAATAATAAAAACTGACTTCCTCGTTTGTCTTACTGACTGAAAATATTCTCCATATACAATGTTATAACCTAAAAATACATATTGAATAAAGAAAAGACTGATTCCCGTTACAGTTAGTGTAAGTAATTCTGTTGATTGGACATCAAATAGACCGATAATGTATTTCCCAAAGAATAATCCAATTACAATCGCTACACATCCAAGTGCAACAGCTGTTTTTACTGCAAAGTGTAGCCCTTCTTTCAACCGTTCAGGTAAATTTGCCCCATAATGAAAACTTGCAATTGGTTGTAAAGCTGCTCCAACACCAAAGAACAATAATAGTGTCATGGAGTGAATACTATTGACCATCGCGTATGAAGCAACACCTAATTCCCCTGCATATTGAATAAAGGCTATATTAAATCCAATTGTTACAATCGCTACTGTTATTTCTGTGGTAAAACTCGGAAAACCAATCACCATAATTTGTTTGACTGTATCCCATTCAAAATGAAATTTCGTCCATTTTAAAATACTACTTTTTCTAAAGAAATGGCTTAATAGCACAAGAAAACCAATTGCTGCTGATAGAATAGTCGCTGCCGCTGCTCCTGTGACACCCCAACCAAACATAAAAATAAAGATATAATCAAATACAATATTTAACAACGCTGTTACAACAAGCCCTGCCATCGCTAAATTTGGGTTTCCATCGTTTCGTATAAACGTACTTAAAATATTTTCTAATACGTATATCATTCCAAATGTTAATAATACTGTTAAATAGTCTAATGCATACGGTAGAATTACTTCATTCGCTCCAAATAAATAAGCTAAATCTTCTATTCTCCATAAACAAATAGCCATTAATATACCCACAATTACAACTGCCACTATCATCGATTGCGTAAAGATAGACCGCGCTCGCTCTATTTTATTTTCACCTAATGCTATCGAGTATAGTGTAGCCCCGCCCATTCCAATCCACAATGATATAGAGAAGAAAATGGAAAAGGCCGGGACAGCAACGTTTACTCCCGCTAAGCCATTCGCTCCGACGCCCCTACTAATCATAACTGCATCGATTACAATGTTCACCGACATTAATACCATTCCAAGAACCGCTGGTATTAAATACGATATAAATAAACTTTTTATTGGTTTTTCTCTTAATTTCTCAGTTGTTTCCATAACAAAGTGCTCCTTTACAATTCTCTGTTCACATTTTAAACCTTCAAGTAACTTGAAGGTCAAGCGAGAATTTAAAATACATTTTTGTTATACAACCTCTTACTTCCTTTTTATTACTGGAATTTGTATCTCTGTAACTTGCTCTTCTGGATTCTCTGTCACAGACCAGTCAATTAAAGCGAGTTCAATTGCATCTCCAGATACTTCATATCCTTTTTCCTTGATATCCCTTAACAGCTTCTTATAAGTTCCATCCGTTTCTTCATATGGTCCATGATGATAAGCACAAGCGAACATCCCTTCTTTAATTTCATCTGAAGTAGTAATTTGAAACGGCATATACTCAAGAAGAATAAAGACACTGTTATATGATTGAAATCTTTTTTGAAGTAATCCTTCTTTTGATACTGTCACACCTAGGTCCCCTGAAAATAAACTATCATCTATTTGCTTCATATTTTTTTGAAGTGAATGGATATAATACTCAAACATATCATCCGTTATATTCGGTGCAATAGTTAACGCTGTAATTTTTCTCTTTGGTATTTTTTTAAATGTCACATGATTCGCTTTTGAAGCAGTAGCTTCTTTCATCATTTCAATTTTACGATTCATTTTCGCCAATGCATATTCAATTTCCCTTTGTTTCTTCAACATCATTTCTTGCTGTTTTTCCAGCAACTTTAAAGCATAAGGTGGATTTCTTTCATCAATATATGTCTTGATTTCTTTTAACGAAATATTTAACTGCCGTAAAAATTTAATTGTATCTAAAAGTGAAAATTGATCGATTGTATAGTATCGATAATTTGTTTGTGGATCAACAATGGATGGATGAAAAATACCTTTTTCATCGTAATAACGTAACGTTGATTCCGCAATATTATGCATTTTTGCCATTTCACCAATTGTAAAACGTTGATTCAATAACATATTTCCTACTCCGTTTCTTTCAAATAAATTTATTCCTGCAAACAAATTTATTTTCTTTTTCTTATCCTTCATTATATAGGCATATATTCCTTATTCAAAATGAAGCATCCGCAATGAAAATCTGCCAATTTAACATTGATTTTTCTTGAAAGTTATTATATATTTATTACAGGTTCAAATTACAAGTTCAAAAGAACCTGTACAAAGACCTCTTGTTTAATGTGTTTTACATAGTATTACATTAAGCAAACTCCGAGAAATCGTATAATAAAAACAAAAATGAAAAGGGGAGATGAGATGGAATTTTTCTTTCAAATTGCGTTAATTTTATTAAGTACAAAAATCGCTGGTGACATTAGTGTTAGATTAGGCCAACCTTCTGTGCTTGGAAAATTAATCGTTGGTATTATAATCGGTCCAGCTGTATTAGGATGGGTTAACAATTCAGATTTACTCACACAGTTAAGTCAAGTTGGAGTTATTCTCCTTATGTTTATGGCTGGTCTCGAAACAGATTTAAAAGAACTAAATGAAAATCGTAATTCTTCTTTAGCAGTTGCTATGGGAGGTATTATTCTTCCATTTGTAGGTGGTTATGTTGCAGGACTTGTCATTGGTATGGATCAAGCAAATGCTGTCTTTTTAGGATTACTTCTATGTGCAACAAGTGTTAGTATTTCTGTACAAACACTTCGCGACTTAGGAAAAATGAAGACACGAGAAAGCACAACGATGCTAGGAGCTGCTGTATTTGATGATATTCTTGTCGTTATTTTACTAGCCTTCGCCATGAGCTTCTTAGGTGCAGGTGATGTGAGCCTAACTATGATTATCTTGAAAAAAGTTGTCTTCTTTGCTTCCATTATCTTAATTGGATGGAAAGGCGTTCCGATGATTATGCGTTGGTTATCACCACTACGTGTATCAGAATCTATCATTAGTGCAGCTCTTATCATTTGTTTCGCTTTCGCATACTTTGGTGAAATACTAGGAATCGCTGGAATTATCGGTGCATTCGCAGCTGGTATTGCGATTTCTCAAACAGATTATAAACATGAAGTAGAAAAGAAAGTAGAGCCAATTGCTTATGCAATGTTCGTTCCGATCTTCTTTGTAAGCATCGGTATGAACATTACGTTTGCAGGTATCGGAGATAAAGTATGGTTTATCTTAGCATTAACAATCATTGCTGTGTTAACGAAGCTAATTGGTTGCGGACTTGGTGCACGAATGACTGGATTTGACTTACAATCTTCTACAATCATTGGATCTGGAATGGTTTCACGCGGTGAAGTCGCTCTTATCATCGCGGGGCAAGGACTTACTTCTGGACTACTAGCACAAGATTACTTTACAGCAATCGTTATCGTCGTTATTTTAACAACAATGATTACACCACCAATGTTAAAATATTCTTTCGGTGTAAAAGATAAGCAATTAAAACAAAGTGCATAGTAACTATGTAGAGTACTAGTTTCATAATATAAGAACGAGATGATTCTCTTCAAAAGACAATCATCTCGTTTTTTTATTTATACAGAAAATAGGAATATGCCTCTAAAAAAGCGAATGAAACATATATGTATCATTATAAATTCTTTTGGAGGTATTTTATGAATCGTAAAGATATTTTTTTAGAGCAACTTCTTGCTTGTCATAATGAAAACAATTGGTTTGTCTCACTACAAAGTGCACTCGATGGCCTTACAGAAGAACAAGCTGCTTGGAAAAATACAGATGGGACAAATTCTATTTGGGAAATCGTTAATCATCTAATTTTCTGGAACGATCGCATTCTAAAGCGATTTTATGGTTCTTCTGTTCAAGAGCATATCGAAACGAATGATGATACATTTCAAAATACAAGAAATTTAGATTGGAATTCTACAGTCGCCCAAATTGATACGATTATGGACAAGTGGCAAACCGCTTTACATACTTGTGATGAAACAAAACTCGACCTACCGCGATCAGCGGAAGACGAAGAAACATGGACCTCTGTTCTACTAAACTTTACAATTCATAATGCTTATCATATTGGACAAATTATCTCTATTCGTAAGCAACAGGGGAATTGGAATAGCGAACACGGTGTTCATTAGTAAAACGATACGCGAAAAAGCGAGCCCCTATCCTCTTCGGCTCGCTTTTCTATTCCTTTATACAATACGTTCCATCGCTGTCTTCAATACACCGACAACAAAAGCAATTTCTTCACTCGAAATAATAAGAGGCGGTGCTATTGTTAAAACGTTGTTGTAGCCTGCTGTTGTCATTCCATTACGTCCAATGATTAGTCCCTTTTCCTTACAAATGTTTACTACACTTGTAATTTTAGTATTATCAATTGGATCCTTTGTTACTTTATCACTTACCATTTCAATTCCAACAAGCAACCCTTTCCCTCTAATATCTCCAACAAGTGGATGATCCCCAATCTCTTCTTTTAACTGTTCTAATAAGAGAGATCCCATTTGTGCAGAACGCTCAATTAAATTTTCATTTTCCATAATCTCTAAGTTTTTAAGCGCTAACGCACAAGCAGCTGGATTGCCACCAAACGTGTTAATATGACGGAAAAATTCATATTCTCCTGTGCCTTTGAATGCTTCATAAATTTCTTTTTTCACTGCTGTTGCCGATAATGGTAAGTATGCACTTGTAATCCCTTTTGCCATTGTAACGATATCAGGTTTCACATCGTAATTCATAAAACCAAACGCTTTTCCCGTGCGCCCAAAACCACAGATGACTTCATCACTAATTAATAATGCGCCATGTTTTTGGCATGTCTGATGAACGGCTTTCATATAATCTTGCGGTGGCATCAAAATACCTCCGCCCGTAATAATTGGCTCCATAATAAATCCAGCTATCGTTTCACTTAATTCCCACTTCATAACACGATCAATTTCTTTCACACAATCTACATCATAAATATTTTGTGATGTAATCTCTGGCATTCGGTAACAGTCTGGCGGCGTCACATGTAAGAAACCTGAAGCAAATGGCTCATATTGATACCTCCGCTGTGCCTGTCCTGTAGCTGCCATCGCTGCCATTGTATTCCCATGATAACCACGATAACGTGATATAAATTTATAACGGTGTGGTTCCCCCCTATATGCATAATATTGACGAGCAATTTTAAATGCTGTTTCATTTGCTTCTGATCCACTATTTGAGAAGAAAATGACATATTCTCCTTCAAGCCATTCATTTAACTTTTCAGCAAGTCGAATTGCCGGTTCATGTGATTGTGACATTGGAAAATATGATAATGTTTGCAATTGCTCATACGCTGCTTCAGCAAGCTCTTTTCTTCCGTATCCACTATTCACACACCAAAGCCCACTCATACCATCTAAGTATCTTTTACCCTCTATATCTTCCACCCAACATCCTTCGGCTTTAGCCCCAACCATTGTGCTATTTGGGCTAAAAGGGCGCATGCCATGCCACACATACTTTTCATCCTTTTCTAATAACACATCTGTTTGTTTTGTTTTCACCATACATTCCACCTTCCAAAACAACTTATATTTCTTCAAGCTGCACTGGTGCCATGATGAGGTAAAACTTTTCCCTATTTATTTTCATTCCACATGAACGAAACAAATCCTACCAACTGCATAGTAATATTTTTAAGCGAAATTTCAAAATAAAAGAGCTCTCCATCCAACTGGAAAGCTCTTTTTCTGCTTAATGCGCAGATACATCACTAACCCCATGACCTGTGTTAGATTTAACAAGAATTTCATCAAATTTCGCTGCATCTTCTTTCTTACTTGAGAAGATTGTCCCTAAGTATGCTGCTAAAAATCCAAGTGGAATAGAAATAATCCCAGGTGTTGTGTAAGGGAATAACGCTTCTCCAACAAAGATTGCTTTCCCGGCTTCAGGACTCCAGACATTCGGGCTTAGTGCCACTAATACGATAGCTGAAACTAAACCAACAACCATTCCGCAAATAGCTCCTGTTGTATTAAAACGTTTCCAATAAATTGTAAATAAAATAACTGGTAGGTTCGCACTTGCAGCCACCGCAAATGCTAATGATACTAGGAATGCAACATTTAACGTTTGAGCAAATAACGCTAAAATAATAGATAATACCGCTACACCAATCGAAGCATAGCGTGCCATCGATACTTGTTCTTTTTCTGTTGACTTACCTTTACGAATAATCTCATTATAAAAATCATGTGCAAACGCTGAAGCTGCTGTTAAAACAAGACCTGCCACAACGGCCAAAATCGTCGCAAATGCAATTGCAGAAACGAAAGCAAATAAGAAATCTCCGCCAAGTGCTTTTGCTAATAAAGGTGCTGCCATATTACCAGCTGGGTTTGCCTGAATAATTGCCGCATTCCCTACAAATGCAGCTGCACCAAATCCTAAGAAAATCGTCATAATATAAAACGCACCAATTAACCATGTTGCATATACAACCGACTGGCGTGCTGTTTTCGCATCACGAACAGTGAAAAAGCGAACGAGAATATGAGGTAAACCAGCTGTTCCAAGAACGAGACCTAAGTTTAAAGAAATCGTATCTAATCCATCCTTATACTTCACTCCTGGATTTAAAAATGCTTCCTTTAGAGGTGTTGCAGTTTTCATCTGTGCAAACATTTCAGTTACGCTAAAATTAAATTTAGCAAATACAATTACTGAAATAATAAATGTCCCTGCCATTAGCAAGACAGCTTTTACAATTTGTACCCAGCTCGTCGCTGTCATACCTCCAAAAATCACATACACCGTCATTAACGTTCCAACAATTAAAACCGATGTCGTATATTCAATTCCTAATAATAGTTTAATAAGTGCTCCTGCTCCTACAAGTTGGGCAATCATATAAAAAATTGAAATTGTCATCGTATTTAAAGCAGCTACTCCGCGCACTTTTTTCGCATCAAAACGAGCTGCAATCATATCAGCTAATGTATATTTCCCTAAGTTTCTAAGCGGTTCGGCAACAAGGTATAATACAACTAAATAAGCAACAAGAAAACCTATGCTATAAAAGAAACCATCAAATCCAGTTAATGCAATTGCTCCTGCAATTCCTAGAAAAGAAGCAGCTGACATATAATCTCCCGCAATGGCCAGACCATTTTGCCATCCAGTCAAGCCTCCTCCTGCCGTATAAAACTCGCTCGCATTTTTCGTTTTTTTCGATGCAAAGTATGTTATGACGAGTGTACCAAGAACAATGATTAAAAAGAGTGCAAACGCCGTTACGTTCAAGATTATCCCCTCCCTTTTTGTATATCTTGAAGAATTTGTTGTGAAGCCCTGTCGAACGATTCCGCTTTTTTGCTATACATCATACATAATGCCCATGTCATAATAAATTGGGCAAAGGCAAAAATCCAAGCCCACGTCACATCGCCAAATGCTGATGTATTTAATACTTTTGAATACGATGTCAAAATAGGTAGTGCGATAAAAAAGCTCAAAAAGAAAATACTCATCGGAACAATGAATTTCCGTTTCTTTTCTAACAGTGCTTGAAATTCTGCTGACTGAACGACTTCTGTATAATTTACCTCACTTTGCAACTTGCGTGCTGAACTATCATCTCGTTTCATTTCCTCTGTCACCTCTCCCTCATTCTTTAAATCCAATCCCTTCGTATAACAAAAAACTAAATTTTATAAATATTCAGAAACTTATACTTAATTTTAGACAATCTTTCCTTCTCTGCAAAGATTTTTCGCTAGACATTTTTCGTCATATTTTTTCAATTTTTTAATATATTTTTGTGAAATAAAGGAAACGTTTATCGTACTACTTCTTGATTTTTCTCTTTCTCTAGATCGCGTGCCGTCTTACTTAATTCAACATCTTTCCCATTTTTATACGTACCAAATAAAAAATCATACACTGGGTTCGACACTCCAAACCAATAATTTTCATTCTTATAATGATGCAATATATGCTGTTTTTTTAACCATCTACCAAAACGAGTCGATGGCCGTATTGGCCTATGTGCGATATAATGTTTCCACTCATACACAAGCAGCATAACAATCATTCCCATTCCAAATGAAAGTGTAATCGTTACATGATTTGTCACTCCATACACAATGAACAAATAAATCGCAAACCCTGGCATGCTATACCAAACTGGTAAAAATAATAGTTTTAAATCATCAGGATACACATGATGATCATAATGTAATCTCTTTAACATTTTCAGTAGAAATGGATTCTTAGGAGGTTTCATATGAAACAAAAACCGATGTGTCACATATTCATTAATTGTATAAAAAATGATCCCCGCAAGGCATGATATAGCCGCTATCCCTGTAAATAATTGCATTTGCAAAATAATGATAAAAAGAATTAGTACTCCAAACATAATGATAATATCATGTTGCAAAAAAAACTCTTTCCATACTCTTTTCATTCACCCTATCCCCTTTCTTCGAACAAACAGCCGTAACATATCGTTACGACCGTTTCTTTTCCTATCTATATTATTCTCTTTAGATTACAAATTTGCTCGCTGTTCTATTGTAGAGAAAAAATTTTGCGAACCAAATATATTTTGTCTCGGTATAATGTGTTCAACTGCAAAGACAGTTACTTCTCCTCTCTGTACCTCTCCAATAATAAGTCCCAATATTTCATGATTTACAGCAAATGTTGGTTGCTTTGTTTGAAGTAATCTTTCAACAGTTTGAAGAATGGCTTCATATAAAGGATCCCTATCCGTTACTTCTTTTCGAATCTTTGGTGCTAATGTAATGATAATTTCTTTTCCATTAACTGTGGTTCGATACATAAAAATCTCCCCTTTAGTCTTATATGAACAACTGTAATGCTTTATATGCAAAATGAATCGAATACCCGACTAAGATAAAGCCAGCTCCCGCTGTAATATAACCGAGTGCCTTTGGCTTAAGCAATGTTCGTCCAAAGTGAACAGAAAAGGCAATATTTAAATTCCACAAAATAATGCCTCCAATGATGCAAAGACTATATAAAAAAGCCTCTTGTTTTGTTACCTTCGTAAGCAGCGAATTAAGTGTACTCCCATATACACCAAACCAAAAAACAAGATTTAACGGATTAGATACCGCAATTAAAAACCCTGCCATAAAGGATTGGCGAAGTCCACCTACCTCTTCTTGTTTATATTCCATATTTGAATGTGAAATTCCTTGTTTTACACTTTGAAATCCTAAATAAAACAATAAGAAAAAACCTATGCAATACATAAATGCTTGTACATATGTATACATAAATACAGAAGATAATCCAAAGTAAATTAAAAGCATAAATAAAATATCTGCACTCATCCCCCCTATCCCAACAAGCCAAGCATGCCAAAAACCACGTTCAATCCCTCTTTTTAACATTTCAATATTAATCGGTCCTACTGGTGCAGCTAATGAAATTCCTAGTATAAATTGCTGTATAATTGCTCCAATCATCGCTATATCCTTTCTATATCTTTTTACTATTAACTAATGAGAATATTGTTAAAAATAGACTAGATTTTATGAAAAATATACATATATAAAATGCCCTTTTTTATCCAAAACATGCAAAAAAGCCGCTCCTTTTGAAGTGCACCCCGATTGTTAGACACAGTCTAACAATCGGGGTGCACTTTTTTTATGGCGGCCTTCATTTCTTCACTTTATGATGAAATGGACATTTCCCTTCGATTGGCTCAATGTCATCTCCAATAAAATATTGCTTCCATTCACGGTGATTCGGATCGCCGTAATGACTAATATTCGGGTGTTTTGGCAATTGGTCCCATTTTTCAACTCGTTCTCTAACCATTTGTCTTGAGTACGAACCTTTCGGCCGATCTCCTTCTAATCCGTCAAATATGATTCGTGGCTGAAATCCAATAATAAGCGAGTTCCCTAAATGTCTCGTTTTTCTTTGTTTATAAGCTGGAGCATTCCCAAACGCAAACATTGGCTCCCCGCCAAATGAAAATTCCCATAAATGATGATCTGGATTTTCTGGAATCTGCTTTGGCCATAATTGATTATCTTCTTCATGTAAATATTGTAGGACCCTCCAAAAATACGCTCGGTAATGTTCAAGTGAGCATTCTTCACGTTCTGGCTCAACAAAAAGAAAAAATCCTCTTCTTACAACGGGTCGTTCGTTCATCAACTGTAAAAAAGTAAGCATTGTCTGTGGTAGATGACTCCAATCATCATGAGACAAGAATGAGTAGCGAAGTTCATTCTTCTTTAAAGCCGTTAAACCAAAATAGCAAGGAAAGGTTGGATCTAGTACAACGTTGGAGAATTTTTCAAATTCTTGCGAAACCCATCTTGGTATATCTATCCTATTTTTCATTCCTTCATTATCTAATAAATAGGACTGATTCATTCTCTCACCTCATTATGTACAATATTCACTTAAATATATTAGAAAAAAAGCTTGTCCTATACCATAAAAAAAACTTGTGTGAAAAATTATTTAAAAATACAAAAATTTAAAACCGCTTACTTGACTAAAATCTACCATTTCGTGTATATTTAAAATATCATTTAGCAGAATATTCGATAATATAGCATTTTCAGTTTTATGGATTCGCAAATATTTCAAATGAACTTCACTAAATGAAAAAGTAATCGTTTTTAGGAGGAATTGTAACATGCAAGGAAAAGTAAAATGGTTTAACAACGAAAAAGGTTTTGGATTTATCGAAATTGAAGGCGCTGACGATGTATTCGTACATTTCACAGCTATTCAAGGCGACGGCTACAAAGCTTTAGAAGAAGGTCAAGAAGTATCTTTCGATATCACTGAAGGAAACCGTGGACCTCAAGCTGCTAACGTAGTAAAACTTTAATCCCACATATAACAGGAGGTTGCCTAATCGGTAACCTCCTTTGTTATTCCTTTGTATATTTCTCTTTTACAGAGTAAAAACTATGTGAAATGTGACAGAATACAAAGGAGGAATGGAGATTGGGTTCCCATGTAAATGATTTTGAAGAAGTAAAATTCCGCGTAGAAACAGCACAAAAAATGGTAGGTTCTGCGACAATTACAATGGATCCAGAATCACTGGAACATGCGACTAATGCAGTTGAATCTGCACGCTCTCAACTTGAAACAATGAAATCTGTTGCAACAGATTTAGATGAGCCTTTTTTAATGAACGAAGAAAAAAAATTAAGTCTATGCGAACATCAATTGAAAGAAGCTAAGCACTAAAAAAGCATCCAGAGATTTACCTCTGGATGCTTTCTTATGATAATTGATCTCCATATTTTTTCAACTTCTCTCCAACAGTACATTGCCGAATACAAAAAGAATGGGCATAGTACTTACTATGCGTTTTCCGATAATGTTCCTGTAAAAAACATCCTTCGCAGTATGTTTCTAGTAAATCATTCACCTCTGTAATGAGCTGCTTTTTCTTCACCTCTGCACCTCTCTATTCGGTTATTTCTTTATGACTGTCAATTACTGTTCCTTCTAATGCTTGCGTTGCCAATTGATGCGCTTCTTTATTTTGTTTTCTTGCTACTGGTTCACAAACAAGCTTTAATTTCATCTTCTTTGCTTTTTGTTCAATCTGATCTAAATAATGATTCAAATGTTCATCGTAGCACGGCCATTCTCCAGCTAATTGCTGAAGGACGACTTGAGAATCGCCATGTAGTGTAACCAGTTCATATTTGATTCCTAATTCCTCTAGCACATTCATTCCATATAATAATGCTGCGTATTCCGCTTCATTATTATCATATATACCGTCTATATAAGCATTTCGACGAATCCGGTACACCTTCTGACCTTTTTTATAGTAAATACAGATACCAATTCCAGCCTCTTTCGTTTCCAGATCATATCCCCCATCAAAGTAAATGCGAATATCTTGTGGCTCCTCTTCTATTTGTTTACTGAGCTTTTTCATCTCTTTTAGCGTCCATTCCGCTCCCATTTCGTCATAAAATAATAATTCCTTTACTCTTCCAGTTTTCTCAAAATCAGTTGCAAATTGAAATGCTTCTTCTATGTTCATATAATCTGTTATTAATTCTGTTTGAAGACCATGTTTTGTTTTATAGAACCAAGTTATTTTGTATTTCATACTATTTCCCCTTATATATATGACTTCATACTTTTTATTTTAATATATATTTTACCTAGAGACACAATATTGTATGCGAATGAAAATGGGGTAATTATTATTTATAACATAACAAAAAAGAGTTGCTACATCACAAGCAACTCTTTCAATACATTTTACATAAATCTCTTAAATTGTACACGTTTATTAATCCCATACATAACAGGCATACCAATTGCCATTACGACAAATTCACCGGCTGCACATGTAAGCCATGTAAATAAGAATGGTAAATCAAATGCAAGATGAAGTTCAATCGCTATCATAAACATGGTAACTGTAAAGATAACTGTATTAAAAATCATCCGAGCCCAGACACCCTTAATAAAACGCATGGAAATAATAGTAGCAAGAAGTGCAAGAACAGATTGTCCCACTCCAAATACTAAATCATACGCAATCATAGGTGAGAAAAAGAGATTTGTTAAAAATACACCTAAGACAATTCCATAAATTGATTTCTTATTAAATACAACGAGATGATTAAACATCTCCGAAATACGAAATTGTACATTCGTAAAGCCAAATGGCTGAATAAGTGCAGAAACAGCAATATATAACGCTGCTAAAATACCATTACCAACTAATGTTTTTATATTCATGACAAAATCTCCTTAGTTTTTTTCCGTGGGATGGTTTCGAACCACGTGATTCGTTTTTAAACAACAATTTTATATTGTACGCAATAGTCAACCATTCGTCAATAGATTCTTCTCATTCACTACCTTTTTTCTTATAGACAACGTATAATAGAAAATATGAAAGATTTAGGAGGTTTCACTTCATGACAGCAACAATTCAAAATGAAAAAGTAATCGTTTCCATCTCTGAAAAAGGTGCAGAGTTACAAAGCGTTCGCTTAAAAGAAGACAACACAGAATATATGTGGCAAGGAGATCCTAAATATTGGGGGCGCCGTGCACCAATTTTATTCCCGATCGTCGGTAGATTAGTGGACAATACATATCATGTAGATGGTAAACCTTATTCATTGACACAACACGGCTTTGCTCGCGATCTTATATTCTCGGTAAAAGAGCAAAACGAAACAAAGATTACATATGCTGTGACTAGCAATCAAGAAACTTTAGAAAAATATCCGTACGAGTTTGAGCTACTTGTATCTTATGAACTAGATGAGCAAAACATACATGTTACTTATGAAGTGATTAACCCTACTTCAAAAGAAATGTTCTTTTCTATCGGAGCACATCCAGGCTTCAATTGTCCTTTAGTAGAAGGTGAATCATTTACAGACTACCACTTATCATTTAATGGCCCTGAACATTTAGAAACAAGCGTTCTAGAAGGACCGTTTCTTTCAAAAGAAAAACAACTAATTGTTGAAAACAAAGCAGAGTTACCACTTACATACGATTTATTCAAAAATGATGCCCTTATTTTTGAAAATATGGATACAAACGAAATTTCTATTCGCTCTCATAAACATAATAAGTTTGTAAAAGTAGCATTTGAAGGGTTCCCATTCGTTGGTGTTTGGACACCAGGTAATGATGCTCCTTTTTTATGTATCGAACCTTGGTATGGAATTGCCGATGAAGTTGAACCAGCAAAAGATTTCAAAGAGAAAAAAGGCGTACAATTCTTACAAGCGAATGAAACATTCACATGCCGCTACAGCATTACAATTGGATAAAGTGAAACTTTAATCAATGAGGGTTTTCTTCATCCCCCACTGATTATTAGCCATCACGAATCGGGCTTTTACGGGCAGCCCCTCTCCCACCTAACTTCTTTGTTTTTGCTGAATTTTGAGGTGGGGGGCTTACTGCACGTTAATGCGGGGTAAAGTGCATTTTTCATATTCAATCCCTCACCTTTAAAATTAGGTGAGGGATTATTATCAGCTAACGCTATATAATAATGGAGGTTGTCAATCTTGATTGAAGTATATATTGATGGTGCATCCAAAGGAAATCCGGGTCCTTCTGGTGCTGGGGTTTTTATTAAAGGTGTGCAGCCAGCTGTGCAATTATCACTACCACTTGGAATCATGTCTAACCATGAAGCCGAATATCATGCATTACTCGCCGCATTAAAATATTGCACAGAACATAATTATAGCATTGTATCTTTTCGTACAGATTCACAGCTTGTTGAACGTGCTATAGAAAAAGAATATGCAAAAAACAAAACATATGCACCACTTTTAGAAGAAGCACTAGCGTACATCAAAAGGTTTGATCTTTTCTTTATAAAATGGATTCCAAGTAGTCAAAACAAAGTTGCCGATGAATTAGCTAGAAAAGCCATTTTACAAAATTAATGGGGGTTTTTAGTATGAAAAAAGGATGGATTGCTCCTCTCGCTTTATTATTTGTCTCCTTTATTTGGGGATCCACGTTTGTTGTCGTTCAAAATGCAATGTCATTTGTTGGGCCATTTACTTTCAATGGTATTCGTTTTTTATTTGCTGGAATCATTTTATTATTTGTCCAATTCACGTTCTCGAAAAAAACTTCAAAACAAGAAATTCAACATAGTAGTATTGCTGGTTTAATTGTCGGATTTTTCTTATTTGTCGGTTATTTATTACAAACATTTGGATTACTCTATACCACTTCTTCTAAAGCAGGATTTTTAACTGGACTCAGTATTGTTATGGTTCCAATTCTTTCATTTATCTTTTTAAAACAAAGAGCTACACCTTTTATCATACTTGGCATTACCGCTGCAACAGCTGGCTTATATTTACTAACCGCTGGTGACTCTTTTCAATTGAATATTGGTGATATACTCGTTCTCGGCTGTGCAATTGCCTTTGCAGCACATATTCTCATTAACGGGTTCTTTTCCAAAAAAATCTCACCTTTATTACTAAGCACAGCCCAAGTATTATCTGTTGGAATTTTCTCTTCCATCTGTGCTTTTTTATTTGAGGATTGGGAGAAATTATTTTCACTCTCTTTATGGACCAATTCTGCTTTTTTATTTGCTCTACTTGCAACATCCCTATTTGCAACATCAATCGCCTTTTTTATTCAAACAGCTGCACAAAAACATATATCCCCAACAAGAGTTGCCATTATTTTCGCAATGGAGCCTGTCTTTGCCGCATTGACAGGTGTACTTGTCGCAAACGAACAGCTTTCCATTTCCGCAGTGCTTGGTTGTCTTTGTATTTTCTTAGGTATGATCTTTGTTGAACTTCCTTCAAAAACAAAAAAAGAAGCGCAGGCTGCGTGATGTTACGCTTGTAACATCCGCATAAAAGCCTTTGCGCTTTTTTTATCAGTAATTTTCTCTTCCTTTAATCGTTCTAATAAAGCGATAAAATAACTGCCATCAAATTGCAATTGATGTTTAATTGTTGCCTCAATCGCTGCATTCACAAGCCCATCAGATGCACCTGTATATCCTTGACCAAACATAATAAACCCTTGTGCATCCTCTGATAATTTAAATCCTTTTGTGTGTAAGAATGACAGATAATCTTGTACTGTTTGCATGCTGTTCCCACCTACCAAAAAATTCTCCACTTCCTATCATACATGTTTTAAGGCTTTATGAGAATGCATTTTCTTTGACAATCTTTCTTAAATTTCTTGATTTCCTAATAGATAAAAATAACATTACTATCGCAAGAAAATTCAAATATAGTCCTAACCAGATAATTAAACTACATTTTAAAATAAATCCACCAATAAAAAGGATTCACTTACAGCATCTAGAAATAGACATAGTGAACCTAGATTAACGTTAACTTTTTTCACGTCCCATCTATCTTAATTGTCCTATTTGGGACTTAAACTGAAAGGATAGTTGCCTACAAATAACGAGGTTAACAGAAATTCATACATTTTAATTGAAAAGGGGATATTTAATGAAACAAGCACTATTAATCATTGATGCACAGCAAGAACTGATTGACGGTAACGAACAAGAAACTGCAGTATTTCATAAAGAGCAATTATTAACGAACATAAATATAGCCATTCAAAAAGCACTTCAAGCAAATGCTCTTATTATTTTCGTCAGGGATACTGATGTCGCTTCCGGCATGGGGAAAGGATTTCAAGTACATGAGGAAATCAGAATTCCGCATGTAGCACAAATCATAGACAAACAAGCAACCAATTCATTTTATAACACCTCTTTACATACGATTTTAAAAGAGAAAGAAATTGGTCATCTTGTTATAGGTGGTTGTAAAACCGAGCATTGTATTGATACTGCCGTTAGAACAGCAACTGTACAGGGATTTGATGTCACCTTAATCAAAAACGGTCATTCCACAAATGATTCTACGATTTTATCAGCCCAGCAAATTATTGAACATCACAATAAAACACTACATGGTCATTATAATGTCGATCATTTTTCTATTGTTAGAGATGTCGAGGAAGATTTATTTTCCCCTATTCATAATCAATATCGTGAGTAGAAAAATGGTATTCATAAATGAAAAAAGATTCCTTTTTTAAAAGGAATCTTTTTTCATCCAAATACCTGTGCAGCAATTCCATATAATTCACCATTTCGTTTCAAAAATTGAGTGCTGTTTTTCAACATAATTGGTGGCTGATCTACCTTTTGAAATCCAGCTGTCTCGAGTACTTCCATAAACATTTCTTTTCCTTCTGGTACATCAATTCTAAGTTTTCCCTTATAATCTTTTGCCAAATGATGAACAATGCCACTTGCGATATTATCAGTTAGTGCAACAGTAGGTCCTATAATTCTATTTTCTGGAGTTTGCACACTCATTCCATATCCCACAATATTATTTTCTCTGTCTTTTACAACTACACATTGTTCAGATTGTTCGATTCTTCTCTGTATAAAATTACGTCTATTTACACCGAAAGCCGCTTCATCTAATTTCACAATTCTATCACTATCTCCTTCATCGTAATCCATAAAAATGTATTGCTTACTTCCGTCGTAATCTTTAGGAGTTACATACTGATTGCATATATATTTTGAAACATGACTAACCACTTGAAACCCTAATTTTTCATATAAAGGTTCTCCCTCTTTTGTAGCAATAAGCATAATCGGTGTCTTTTCTGAAACACTTCTTATACAAGCCTCTGTAATCCTTCTGCCAATCCCTTTCCCTTTATACTGCGGATGTACAATGACCATGCCAATAGATGCTAGTTTCTCTCCATATGAGATGATAGCTGCACTGGCAATTATTTCACCCTTCTCATTCTTTTCTCCATATACAATTCCTGATTGAAAAATAGTTTTGATTTCTCCTGAGCTATAATCCCAACCAACTGATTCGGATAAATGAATAAGACACGGGATATCTTTTTCCTCAATTCTCTCTATTACAATCACTATCTATCCTCCTTCTATATTCCATTAATGAATGTCTCCATACAACTCCCTTAAACATTCGAACTAGAAAAGCACTTATTATTTAACTGCAATATCATAACAAATTATTTTATCAATATTCCATTCAATTCTTTCTGAAATATCATAATTTCTAAATCACTTTTTAGCATCTTTTCAATGTCATATTTCATAATACACTCTCTTACCTCTGGTTGAAAAATAACAATGGCACCATACTTATCTTGAAACCATTTTTGTTGTCTTAGTAACTTGAATTTTTTGTTAACGATCCTTTGTTTTTTTGATGGAACAGAAAGAATTAACTGTAACGCCATCTTTTCTATTAACTCACTCATTTCATTCCCCTTCTTTCTCTGTTACAAACCCACTCTTACGTATGATCAATATATAAAACCCCTTCGAGCCATGCATGAAGGGATTTTATATAATTTTTTATCCCGCATTAACGGGCAGTAAGACCCCCACCTCAAAATTCAAAGAGTACCGAGCAAGATGGGATCAACTTGCCCATAAAATCCCGATTCGTGAGGGCTAATAATCAGTGGGGATGAAGACCTCCCCACTGGTTAAAGTTTCACTTTATCATATTCAACTACTCGATGCAGAATATGCCGCATGTCTCTTTTCAATTTTTTCTTCTATTTCTCTTATGTTCTCTTTATCGTTCAATAACAATTGTTTATTTTCTATCAATAATTGTTTAAAGGATTTTCTAATTTTTTTTCGCATGTTTCTTTTCCTCCTTCACGATTACAAATAACTTATCAAAGGATTATTTATATGAAAGATAAGTAATTATCTGTGTAGTTTTATAATAAAAGATTCGTGTGAAATCTATTTGAATTTCACATGAAAACTATGTATTTTTTCTGATAACTTTATCAATTAAAAGAAATTACATAAAAAATAACGCCTAATCAAAATGTATTTGATCAGACGTTATCTATAGTGATAAGCAACCTCTCTAGCATTGCTTTTACAGCATATTTATAAATATTTCAGGTCTTCCCCAGTTCATTTCTCCGCAAACAAATCGTACTTTCTCTTCATCAATTGTATGCAGTCCTTTGTCTAGCGCACATGAAATTGGAACTTCACAATGAATTTGTGCTAATTGTAATGATATATTTAAGTTCTCTAAATCACTTTCAATTTTTGTGCGCTGCGCTTTTGTTAATGCCGCTATATTTTCTAGCACTGCCGCTACTGTACCATGTTCTTGAATGAGTTTATATGCTGTCTTCTCACCAATTCCTTTTACACCTGGATAGTTATCACTCGTGTCTCCCATAAACGCTTTCGCGTGAACGATTTGCCAAGGCTCTACACCTTTTTCTTCCATAATCTTCTCTGGTGTATAATACTCATAGTTTCCAATACCCTTACGAAGAAGCATTACGGTAACGTGCGTATCAACAAGTTGTAGTAAATCTGTGTCGCCTGTTAAAATATATACTTCCGCCTCACTAGCGTATTCTTTTGCTAATGTACCAATACAGTCATCTGCTTCATAGCCTTTCATACCAATTACAGGAATCGATAACTTTGAAGTCATCTCTTGCACCAGATCAAATTGTGGAATCAATTCTTCTGGTGGTGCCACGCGGTTTGCTTTATAGTTTGAGAACGATTCGGTTCGGAATGTCGTACTTCCCATATCCCAGCACGTTACAATATGCGTCGGTTCAATCGCTTGCGCTGCTGTTAATAAATGTTTCATATAACCATGAATCCCGTTTGTTGGGGTACCATCTTGTCGTTTCATAAATTGTCCATAAACACTTGTTGCGTAAAAAGCACGAAATAATAGTGCCATACCATCAACTAACAATACTTTTTTCATAATTCCTCTCCTACTAACAAAAAATAATAACCTCACGTTATCTCGTAAGGTTATATAAACAGATTACCATTCTACGTTTCTATTCAACTTTACCTATTATACAATGTTTTTATATATTTAGCACCACTAACGGTTTAAGATGTTTGGTTACCGCATGTATGAAGTAATCCAGAATACGTATTTTTACCTGTTGAAACGACCACAGCCTTCGCAGTTCCATTTACAATATGTGTACCTTTAAAACATACATTTTCAAGTTGAAGTGGATTGTAGTCTTTCATTCGTTTTAATGGGATAAAACGTTTGCGTTCAAGATGATAACAGCTTTCAAATTTCTCTACGTTCGTTTCTTTTCCCGTTAGCAAAGATTCATCTACTAACAAGTTTTCTGCATAAATAATGCGTACATCAGCTGGAACTGTATCACCTGCTGAAAGAAAGACCATATCCCCTGGAACAAGCTCTTCAACAGGAAGTTTCATTATTTTCGATTCACTATTCGTTCCTGCAATGGTACATCCTTCTAATCTAGAAACAGTTGCTGTTACAATTTCACACTGATTTTCATTACAAACACGTTGTTTTGAAAATCCAGGAATCATTCCACCTAATTTCATCAAAACATCAGTAAGGATTGCTCGCTTAGAAGCTAATTCATTTTTCCCGTACACATGAATACGTTTCTGTGCTTCTTTAATAGAAAGGCCATCTCTTGTTGTTTTAAAATAAGCAAATACAGACTTCACATCTCTTGTTGCAATTTCAATTAACAAGTCTTTATTTTGTTTTAACATAGATTGTTCTTTCATCATTCTTTTATTTTGTTTATGAGACATGTTACCCACAAGTTTATTTACATATAACATATTATCGTCTCCTCCTTTACAACATAGGAAGAAACGCTTTGTTTCTCAATTTATCTCACTTTAACAACTCATTTATTTCTACAGCTCGTTAAAGTGTACCACGTTTAGCTCATAACTATCGGCTGAACGTTATCTTATGATAAATATAGAGGGAGGAACAAATCGTTTCCTGCCTACATCATATATTTTTGTTTCAAAGTATATGGGTAACGGAACCGAGTCAGAATTTGACATGCTCCTCACCTCCTCTTTCATTTTTTAGTCAGTATTTATACTATGAAAATGGTCATAGTTTGTTAATAAAAAGACCTCTACTCATAAGCGAGTAAAGGTCATTACATACATAAATAAGCGATTCCTAATCAACATAGAAATCTGCGAACCTCTCCCTCGCCGAGTTTTAGCACTGTATAGCATAGGTACATTACCAGCTACGTTAAGAAAAACCTTAATTCGATCATTCCTGTTGACCCATTGGCGTCTCTCGACATTTTTGGGCAGTAGCATTTCTCTATACAGGAGCCTCACCTAACAGAGACTTATTTTTTTATTATATAAAAAATGTTACTCCTATTTAAAATAGATGTCAATACTTTGAATTCAAAGTTTCTCAATATGTTAAACACCCAGCAATCACAATTCCGATGGAAATTGATAAAAACATAAGGAAAAGTCCGACAGCCTGATTATCATCCTCAATACTTTGATTAATATTAAAGCGCGGTGTACACCATTCAGCTAAATAAAACACAATAATTTGCGCTAATATTCCAATCGCTCCCCATAAAATCATATCCATTAGTGAAACAGAATGGGCAGCAGTTGAATACAAGACGATAGCAAGACCAAGAATTCGTCCTCCAAGTGTGTAGCTTGCTGCTTTATTCCCTTTCGCCATTAACGAAAATTCCTTCACTTTTGTTGTCACTTCCATAAGAAAAAGACCGATACATAAAAGACCGATTGAAACCCCTAAATAAAGTAAGAAATTTATCATTTATAATCCTCCTTTTTAATTCCTACAGGTAAATAATAAGATTCATTCCCCGTAATTTTTTCACCAGCACGTATACCAATACTACTTGGCTTCCCGGCAATTAAAAATGATCCAAATACATACGATAACTCCTCGTTCCCTTTTTCAGTCTCAAGAGAAACGACGGGAAGCTTTGTATACTTTTGAAATACAGGAAGCTCTCTTTTATACGTTTGATATGAATTTTGATCAATAATTTTGATATCTTTATCACGAATTGTAACTGTGTCGCCTTCTCTACCGAACGAAGGTTTTTGAACAAAAGAATTTTTTCCTAAAAACAGATCTGGTTCTAAGTAAGTAGGGAGCATGTATTCTTTAATCCATTGTTGTTCCTCATTTGTATAAAAAGCACCTGCCTCCGCTAATCCCCAGATGAGACATTGAACCGATTTCGGCTGCAGTAGAAAAGATGAAATCGGATTTATAATAAAAAGCTTTCCTTCCTTTACAAGTTGTAATAACTCAACCCCTACAAGATCTCCGTTTTTTGGATCGCGGTCCTCTACTAAGTGTTCAATAGGATATGTCTGGCGATACAAAACATCAATTCGCACACCATCTCCGTCCAATAAAGCCTCTTCAGTAATTCTGAGTTCTGACATTGACACCACTTTGTTGCTAACCTGACATAGCTGACTCAAATACCGAGTTGTATTCCAATCTTCTATATGTTCCTGATGGGCTGTAAAGACAACGTTTGGTCTTTCTATCCCCTTAGCCGCTTCCATCACAGCTTTTGTGATGCCAGAAGAGAGAAGACGTTCCTGATTCTCATTTGGATCATGATAATCTAATTCTTTGCAAACCTCTCCATTGATTTGAAAGCATTCCATGATAAAAGTCGGAGTATCACTATTAAACTCAAGCAATTTGATACCATCATCCGTCAAAGCAAAATCAAATCTCGAAATAATAGATTCAGGAAATAAAGATTTCATTCTGATAAAAGGCAGACTTGAAGATGGAAAGCCAAGTTCAAGAAGTTGGGCGTCAGACAAAGTCCGAAGCAACCTAGCAGTCTTAAAAAATACTTCTCCCATTCGTTCTGTTGCTAACTGCAAGGCTTGAATAGTTTTTTCTGAGATCTCAAAAACATGAAAAAGGCTGTACTCACTCCCGTATAAATCAGACCAGAATTGGGGAAATCTTGAATAAAATTGATTTCGTTTCTTTATGTAACGCGACATAATCTAACCTCCAAATCCACCCTTTGAACCGCTTCCAATTCCCCCTTTAAAATTAGATGAAGCTTGATAGGACTTAAATTCAGAAGAATTTTTGAAGGTTGATTTATTTTGATAGTATCTACCACCGTAATAATAACTCCCATGAGAACTTGAACGGCTATCATCGCATCGCCATACGCCAAGTTCATCATCCCAATCCCAATCTGCACAACTCTTATCTTTTGGTTTTGGAGGAAGATCTTCTGTACAGCCAGATAAAGTACCGGCCACTAAAGATGTCAGAACACCTGTTACTAACCATTTGGTTTTTGTCACTTTCCAACGCCCCTTTATATATTATATTTTTATTATAAAAGAATTCATGATAAAGTAGAAGAAAAAGAAAGAGGGATTACAATTGCGGTTAGAATATCGACTCAATGATGAAACGAAACAATATCCTGCCCTATGGAACTATGCCGATATTTCTGTGTCTGAAGCCGTCGCAAGAATGACTTGTGAGTACTTTATTAAAGAAGGAGATACATATGTCGTAACAGCGACCGCGATGGATCCCGACGGAACAGCTGTATTATATGTGCAAAAAGAAACGTTCTTCGATGATCCTTCAGAACCTACATATTCCCATATAGGTTTTGAGATTAGAGAACTACAAGAAGTAAATTCGATTTTAATAGAAAGTAAAGATGTATGGACCCATGACGAGATCTTAACATATCTTCATTCAGATATTTTGTACGTTCAAAAAGACGGAATATTTATGGAATTCACCTTAGATTCCAGAGAGATTGATGAAGACCGAAAATGCTATGTTTATTATGGTAATTTTACAGGTGAACACAGATAAAGTGAAACTTTAATCAGTGGGATTTCTTCATCCCCCACTGATTATTAGCCCTCAGGATAACAATCAAATGAAACTCCCATCATTAGGAGTTTCATTTGATTTCTAATATTTTTATGCGTTCCACACAATGAAATTCCAATCATTTTTAGCGTACGAAAAAATGTTCCTACAACAAAAAAACCTTACGTATAAAACGTAAGGTTTTTATATAGCCCCACACATGCCGTTCTCTCTAGATGTCCATAAACCTGCTCTCACAGGTGGATGTTCTCATAAATGCTTTCAGCTTCCTTCTTAAAAAGATGGCATGCTGTCTACATTTAGATATTGAACTTCCATATTATACTTATTGGTTTAAGACATACATAAGCTACGTACACCGTAGGAATTTTATATAATGTTAGTTGAAATAAGACCCCCGCACGTGCCGTCCCTCGTAAATGTCCAAAAACCCGCTACTCGCAGGTGGATGCTCTCACAGCTACCGTACATCTTCCTCCACAAAGAAGGCTTGATGATGGTCACTAAATATTGAGCTTCCGTATAACTAACATCGGTTTTAGACATAAATAAGTTACGTACACCGCAGGATGTTTTATTTACTTGTCGTTATCTTATCACATTGCATGCAATGTGTAAAATGTAATGTTTTGAAGCAATTTCTTGCTTGTGACCTTATTTTAATACAAAATATTTTTGCATGCAAGAGGTTACTGTCCTTCTTTTACAATTTGGTTTTCTGGATAAGAAATCCAATCACTCCAACTCCCTGCATATAACTTCACGTTACGAAAACCAGCTATTTGTAACGCTAATACATTCGGACATGCGGTTACACCAGATCCGCAATAGACGATTGTTTCTTTTTCTTTATTAAGGGGACGGAAACGTTCCTCTTGTTCCTCTTTACCTTGGAATTGACCTTCCGCTGTGATTCCACCTTTCCAGAAATAGTTTTCTGCCGTTGGTATGTGACCAGCCTGAGGGTCAACGAGTTCTTCGACGCCAGCATAACGATTCGGCTCTCTCGAATCAATCAACGTAACATCTGCATTTGTACGGATTTTTTCTTTCACACCCTCCATCGTTACAAGCATGTTGTCTTGTACATTGGGTATGAATTTTTTCCGTTCAATGGTTGGAACTTCCGCTGGTGTAGATAAATTTTGTTCTTTCCAAGCAGGAAATCCACCATTTAATACATGTACTTTTTGATGTCCTACATATGTTAGTAGCCACCATAGACGCGAAGCCATTGCACCAGCTTGACTGTCATACGCAATAACTGTCGTATGTTCATCAATACCAGCTTTAGAAAGTTTTTCAACAAAATCCTGAATAGCTGGAAGTGGATGACGGCCGCCATGCTCGGTAACAGGACTTGATAAATCAAGATTCAAATCAAAATATATCGCATGAGGAATATGTTCTTTTTCATACTGTTCTCTTCCCCAATTTGGATTAGCTAAGTCAAAACGACAATCGACTATGCGGACATGCTCATCTTCTATGTGATCACGTAACCATTCGACTGTAACAATCATACTTAACGACCTTCTTTCTCTTGCAGGCGACCTACATACTCCATAACCATATCTTCTGTTACAATTTTACGTTGTGGTGCAACACCTCGTTTAGCAAGATTATTAATTTGCTTCGTTACCATGTTAATTGCATCTACTGAAAAATGTTTTCCATTTGACGCAAGTGCTACTGCCGCTTCAATTGCCGCTTCACGCTGTGCTTCTAACTGTAAAAATGTTGTCACAATTTCATTTTGTTTACGAGAATGTGCTGTAATTGCTTTATGTACTTCCATCTTCTCTTCCCCCTAAATAATTTATACTTTCTTGCCAAATAGCTTCATAAGAAAATGACTAAAGTTCCATTGTAAGTCGAATCATATCTCGGCATACAATTCCATTTTCAATAATCTCTTCTTCATAATGCTTCGAAAAGTAATCAAAATCAATAGAAAAAATACGAAAACCACATTTTTGATACAATGCAAGCTGTGTAACACTAGAATTTCCTGTTCCTATTCCAAGTGTATGCATATGATGTTCCTTCGCTGTTTGCATTGCATGCTGCAGCAACTGCCTGCCGATTCCTTTTCCTTGCATCTCTTCTAAAACAGCAAGATTCATAATTTCCATCGTTTGTGGCCTTGTTTCAAGCAATACATATACACCTATAACATTTTCTTCCTCTTTCGCAACATAGATAAGACCGCGCTGCAAATATGCCTGAATTTGCGCCTCACTCGGATCAGCGAGCAATAGCAATGACTTCGGCGCTATGTCTTTAGAAATGCGTTCTATTACAATTCTCATAAAATTCCTCCTTTCTCTCTTGTTCTAAACCCTCCTTGTCTACCATAAGTAATACAAAGGAGGGATTCACCATGGACAACAATGAGAAAAAGTGCAACGTCATCTCGATTGATGGAAAGAAAAAGAAAAACGGAACATATTCCCACCCAAAATTAGTTGTAGATGGAAAAACATATGAGTTTTCTTCGTTCGTCTTATGCGGTGAAACACCAGATGGTAGACGCTTAGTTCTTACCCATATGATTTCTACAGATGAATTTGCAGGATTCGTAAAATCACTGGATGCTGTACTGCAAAAGAAAATTGAACGAATCTTTTTTTCATAGAGCTTATCAAATATGAATTTCCTTTTCGATTGCTGTTAACTGTTTCCTTAATTGTTCCTTACTTTGTTCATATAACGACACATCAATTGTTTCCGCTAAAGCAAATAAAATACTCGCATAGTATTGCTTAACATCTTCCTGTATTACTGTTCGGAATAAGTCCCATTTCAATTCCCATTCTTGTTTATAATGTTGGATAAATAATTTTTCTTCATCAGCTACATATTGAGATACGACAGGATCAAGTGATTCTTTAGTATCTTCCTGCATTCCTGCTTTATCATTTTTTTCAAAGAAACTTTTCTCATTTTTGAAATGAGATAATGCCTTTTTAAAATGTTTTATTTCTATAGAAGGAAACGGCTCTTTATGCGTAATAACTCGGTATTCATACTCCGCTGTCCCGTTCATAGAAATAGATTCATTTTCCAACTTACATTTTACTACAATTTCATCCTTTGCTCGCTGCATCGCTTCATCCATCCATTTTTCAAGACGCAGTGACGTTGCACGCATTTCTTGTAGTAAATCATGCTGAATGAAGGAGACAAGTTCCATAAGACATTCTTGCAGCTTGATTTTTACATTTCCATCTGTTCGAAGAGATGCCGGGTTAATAAATTCAGTAAACACATCGTTATAACGTAGAAATAGACGTTGCTGCACATAATATAACAGTTCTTTCACTTCATTTTGCATCGCTTGCTCTTCAGCAAGTACACTATACGATGAAATAATATGAAGTAGTTGCTCACGTTCTGCTTCATATTTTTTTATTTGCTTTTCTTTTTCATCATTCCCTTGCTTCGCTCCTTGTATCATATTGATAAGAAGCTTATCTGCACTTTGCAATGCACTATATAAAGAATGAACAGATACAAGCATTAAATCGCGCATCATAAAGGATGTAAATGACTCTTCAAACTTTGTAATCCCCGAATTTTTCAAAATCCCATACTTTTCTTTTTCTATATGCTTTCCTTGTTTCTCTTCAAGCGCACATAAACTTGATATTGCAAATAGACGTGGATTTCGGATACCATATTGCAGAAGCTGATCTGCAATATATCCTTTTACCATTTCAAGTTCCTCCTCAGACTGTGCTAAGTCTGCTGCATTAATTAAGAAGAACATTTTATCCAGCGCAAATGTATCTTTCACGCGACCAAGCTGAATTAAAAATTCACGATCCGCCCTTGAAAAGACATGATTGTAGTATGTTACAAATAAAATCGCATCAGCATTTTTAATATATTGGAATGCAACATCTGTATGCCGAGCATTAATAGAATCTGCTCCTGGTGTATCAACAAGTGCAACACCTTGTCTCGTTAAAGCACAATCGTAGTACAGTTCCATATATTCAACAAAACATGATTTTTCTTCGTTCGCTACATAATCCGAGAACTCTTCTAACGTAACTTGTACTTGTTCTCCCAAATGATGAGAAATCGCTTGATGTCCCCTCTGTACCGCACGTAAAAAACTAAACGTTGTTTTTTGTTTTCCGCTAGGTGATGGATATTTTAGGATCGTATCTATTTGTGATAATGCTTCTTCAAATGTCTCAATTTCATAATGAAACAATTTATAAACTGCTTTCATATCTTCTAATAGCGCCTGCTTCGATTTAAACTGAACAATTACTGTGCCATGAGGTTTATCTTCTGTAATCGGTAAAATTTGATTAATCGTCGCCGTTGTTGGATTTGGTGATACTGGGAGTACATTCGCACCAAGCAATGCATTTGCAAATGATGATTTCCCTGCACTAAAAGCTCCAAACAAAGCTACTGTAAATTGTTTTGTTTCAACACGCTTTCTTTTCCCTACGATTTCTTGATGTAAATGCTTAAGTGTAGGAAGTTGTTCTAATATCGTTTCTGCCTCTTTTACTTGCTCTAATATACGATGCATATTTAATGTTACTGTTGTTTTTTTATTTTCTTCCTTATACGAAATGCTGTCGCTTTGTACCTCTTGTTCTTGTAATGTAAATTTCTCATTTACAACATGCTTCTTACCTTGTAATACTTTTTCTACTTGTAATCCATCTGGCGCCGGTACATGATCGCCCCAAATACCTTGTAAGTATTTCTCATATTTATCATACGCCTCAATATATTGTAATTTCGTTTCCTTTGCCGTCTGTAACAGCGTATATTGTTCAATTTCTTGTTCAATATTGACAAGCTCTTTCTTCATTTTTTTCTGTAAAACGCTCGTACTTTTTTCGAAAATTTGCTGCGCTTGCATAAAATATCTTTTCTTCAATTCATTCGCAACATCCGCTGTATAAAGAAGTAAGTAATCTCCTGTAAATCCTGCACCTTGTTTAATGACTTCTGCTAATAATTCAGGGCCAAAAGAAATTTGCATTGCATATATGTCTTTTCCTATTTCTTCTGTAAACAACCTTTCCTCTTTTAAGAAAGCCACAATAAACTCTTTCACATGGAAATCAAGCTGCGTTTCAACAGTCTTCCCTAGAGCTGAATAAAAGGCATCTAAACGCCGCTGTTTTTCTTGCTCTGTTTTTCCTTTTGCAAATAACAAACCAACTTTAAATTTCGTTAATTTCGTTTCTAAGTATTGATTTGCTAGCTCTCTCATTTCAAACGGCATTAAGTAAGCGTTATCTAATATCGCTTGCAAACCTTTTATAAACTCATTTCTCACATCGGATTCTTTATTAGCCACACGTTGTTTATTTCCAATAAGCCCTTCCTTTTTTTCAACTATGTCTGCAAGCGATAGAGGTGATGCTAATTCTTTTTGATAGGGCATTAATTGTTTTTCATTTTCTGAAAGAATAAATGAAAAATGTTCTTGTAATAAATATGCCGTTTCTCTTTCCATGCCATTTCTCACATACTGTTCACGCTCTTTCATAATAGAAGAAAGCAATTTCTCTAATCTTTGAATTTCATTATGTGAATGGTTCATCATTCGTAAAGAAGTATAAAAAATGCCATCTACTTCAATATCCCAGTTAGAAAAGGATTGGCTCACACTTTTTCTATAATCCTCAAATGATAGCTCCTGTTCTTTATGCTTATCGATCTGATTTACAACAAGATAAACCGTTTTATTACGCTGCTTTAATTCTTTCACAAATTGCAAATTCACTTCTGATTGAACATGGTTATAGTCCATCATGTAAAAAATAACATCCGCAAGATGGAGCGTTGATTCTGTTGCTAATTGATGCGCATCATCTGTTGAATCAATTCCAGGTGTATCAACGAGCATGACACCATCAGGAATCGGCGCATCATTTCGATAAATATGAACACCAATTATTTCATCACCATTTTTACAAAGTTGCTTCAATTCTTCCGCTGAATATGCACCGTCATATTCATAGTGCTCCCCAGATTTCACTGTCACAACAACACGATCCTGTCCCTTTTCAATTTTAACAACGTTTGCACTTGTCGGAATCGGACTTGTTGGTAATAGCTGCGCTTTATATAAGTGGTTCATCATTGTCGATTTTCCAGCAGAAAAATGACCGCAAAAAGCAATCATAAGCTGTTCTTCCTTATATTTTTGAATCACTTCAAACAATTTCAAGCTATTCTCCGCGTCACCATGTTTCTGCCATTCTTCATAAAAACAAACAAGTTTTTTCATACTGTTTGTCTGTACTATGTTTGTCATCCCCTTGTTCCCCTTTATTCCAAGATGTATATACCCTATTATCATACTAAATTTTCAGGATATTCTCATTAAAAATAAAAAATCCCTTTCATTCTTTTTACAGATGAAAGGGATTCTATGTAAGTTTGTTCATTTTGTTGCTCCGACTCCATTTAACACATATTTTGTAACGATAGCATACACAGCAACCGTTCCTGCAACTAATGCATATACCATATTCATCACACCAACCTTTTTGATAATGATTATCACTTTTGCATACATTTTATCATTAAAGAGAATCATTATCAATATTAATTTCTAAAAAAGAAGCTCCTTGAAAATAAGGAGCTTCTTTACTACCTGTTTTAAAGGAGTGAAAAACTTGCTGTGCATCCTTATTATATCTCATAACAAACATCTTAACAGTTTCAAAAACTGGAAATTCCCCTCTCTCCTTTTCTTTACATTATTGTATAATAAAAGAGATTTATTTAAAGGAGGAAAACAATGACACAAAACATTTCACAAGGCGAGAGGATTCATTCTATTGATATTATTAGAGGAATTGCTGTATTCGGTATTTTTCTCGTTAACTGGCCCGTGATTGCTGGTGTTGATTCTCGTGACATTACAGGAAGTTATGAAGGGTTAGACAGCTATATTCGCCTATTTTATGACATGTTTATTCAAACAAAATTTTATACTATTTTTTCATTTTTGTTTGGATTAGGCTTTTTCATTTTTATGCAGCGTGCTGAAGCGAAAACAGATCATCCAAAAACATTATTCGTTCGTCGACTTCTCATTTTATTATTATTCGGCTTCTTGCATTACGTCCTTTTATGGGATGGTGATATTTTACATAGCTATGCAATTGCGGGGTTTTTCTTATTATTATTTTACAAAAGACAACCACATACCATTTTAGTATGTTCATTGATTCTATTAAGTCTTTTCCAACTATTTATGTTATTAGCTAGCATCATGATCGCTTTTATACCAATAGAAGAATTAACATCTTCTCTACCCATTATGCCATTAGAAAATTGGAGCGTACAAGTACAAGATCGCTTGCATGCCTTTTACTCTGAATCCATTGGGTTAAACATTTCAATGCTTCCAGAAACAGTTGGTTTATTCTTACTCGGCTTATACGCTGGCAAAAAAGACATTTTCCGCCGAGCAAAAGAATTAGATTCCAAACTAAAAAAGTGGCAAATCATTATGTTTATCTTAACACTTCCAATGTGGTTCTTTATGATTCGTTACTTTGTAACAAAACAGCCTTATGAACCAATCTACATGAGTGGTTTTACAATGTTTAGTGGGAAAACTTTATTTATCTTTTACATCCTCACACTTATGCGTTTATTACAAAAGAAGCAATGGCAAAAATTATTACAGCCTTTCCAATATGTAGGGCGAATGGCACTAACAAACTACATTTCACACACAGTAATTACATTGATTGCGTTCGGTCTATTTTTCAAAAATTATTTACCGGTTCCATTATGGATAGGCCCGCTATTTTGTATTAGTTTTTATACACTACAAATCTTTATTAGCCGCTGGTGGCTCTCTCATTATCAGTATGGCCCACTTGAATACATTTGGCGCCTTGGTACATATGGGAAATTGATGCCAATCAAAAAGAAAAGCAAGGTCTCGTGACGAGACCTTGCTTTTACTTATGCTTGCCTTACAGCACTTTGTACTGGAACTTGCTCTTCTTTTTCTTTCACTTTACGCTCTGGAACCATATTAAATACAATATTTAAAAGTACAGCTGACGCACTTCCAAGTACGATTCCGTTATCTGTTAAAATACGGATACTTTCTGGAAGCTGAGAGAATAACGTTGGAACGACTGTTACGCCAAGTCCAATACCAACGGAGCATGCTATAATTAATAAATTTTCTTGTTTTGCAAAGTCTACACTGCTTAACATCTTAATACCATATGCCATAACCATACCAAACATCGCTAGCATAGCACCACCAAGCACCGGTTTTGGAATAATCGTTGTGATAGCTGCAATTTTCGGAATAAAACCAAGTACGATTAACATACCACCACACGTATAAATGATAACGCGATTTCGTACACCTGTTAATTGAATAAGACCTACGTTTTGAGAATACGTCGTATACGGAAAGGCATTGAAAATCCCGCCTAAAATCATCGCTAACCCTTCAGCACGGTAACCTTTTGTTAACTCTTTTTCACCAATCTTTTTATTACAAATATCCGATAAGGCAAAATACACACCAGTTGCTTCTACAATCCCAACGCAAGCAACAAGAATCATCGTAATTACCGGTGTTAATTCAAATGTTGGTGTACCGAAGTAAAACGGCTGAATGCCATGAAACCAATCTGCTTCTCCAACCGCTTGTAAACTTACTTTCCCCATAAATGCTGCCACAATCGTACCAAATAAAAGACCAAGTAAAATAGAAATAGAACGGATAAAACCATCAAAGAAACGATACATAATGATAATAAATAGTAATACACCGAATGCTAATGATAAGTTCTCAATACTACCAAAATCTTTACTACCTAAGCCCCCAGCCATATCATTAATCGCTGCCGGAACTAATGTAACTCCAATAACTGTAACAACGGAACCCGTTACAACAGGCGGGAATAGTTTGACAAGCTTTCCGAATAGCTTTGCGAAAATAACAACGAATAATCCTGCTGCAATAATCGCTCCATATATGGAAGAAACACCGTATTGTTTACCGATTGCAATCATTGGTCCAACTGCTGTAAACGTACAACCGAGTACAACGGGAAGACCAATTCCAAAAAATCGATTCGATAAGGCTTGTAAAATCGTTGCGACACCACACATTAATAAATCGATGGATACTAGGTATGTTAATTCTCGTTGATTTAAGCCAAGTCCCCCGCCAACAATAAGCGGAACAATAATTGCTCCTGCGTACATCGCAAGCATATGTTGCACGCCAAGGGATGCGATTTTAAATGGGTGTTGCTTCATGACTATTTCACCTCCGCAGTCTCATGCTGAACAAATGTAACAGTACCGTTATCAAGTGATGCAATTTCTGCAAGTGATTCTACACGAACACCATTCTCACGCAGTTTCTTTCCTCCATCTTGAAATGCTTTTTCAATGACGATTCCAATTCCTGCAATACTTGCTCCAGCTTGCTCCACTAAACTCATTAATCCTAAAGCAGCCTGACCGTTTGCTAAAAAGTCATCAATGATTAAGACACGATCGTTCTCATCGATATGATTTCTAGATAATGAAATCTCATTTGTTTCTTGTTTTGTAAATGAGTATACTTTTGCAACGTACATATTATCTTGTAACGTTAACGATTTACGCTTTCTTGCAAAGATTACTTTTACACCAAGCTCTAAAGCTGCCATAACTGCCGGTGCAATTCCTGAAGATTCAATCGTCACGATTTTTGTAATGTTCTCTTCTTTAAAACGCTGTGCAAACTCTTTTCCGACTTCTTGCATAAGCACTGGATCAATTTGATGATTTAAAAATGCATCTACCTTTAATACATCACCAGATAAAACCGTTCCTTCATTTAAAATTTTTTCTTGTAGTACTTTCATGTTTGTTCCTCCTCTTATGCAATAAAAAAACTCCAAAAGCCGCCACCACTCGTTACAAGTGAGAGACGCGCTTTTGGAGTTTCGCAAAAAAGAATGCCAAACCAGCAATATATTCGTCCTCACTCATAGTCAAAGTATTTACGGTACTTCGGTAGAAACTTGCAGGCCATATCCCCGCCATTATATGAGTGTAGCTAACTATTTATTTTATAGATGGATTATAACGTACTTTTTTTATTTTGAAAAGTATTTCTAATAAAAAAACCGTACAAATTTTACGAAAACATCTTTTTTGTTCGAGTTTTGAAAACTCTTACATCTTTTTTCTCTCTTATAAGCTCGTTAAAATAAATGGTCCATTCTTTGTAATGGCTACCGTATGCTCGTATTGCGCTGCCAATGTCCCATCCATTGTCCTTGCAGTCCACCCATTTAAATCTACTTTTGAATATCGCATACCTACATTTACAATAGGCTCAATCGTTATGACCATTCCTTCTTGTAGTTCTGGTCCTTGACCTCGCTTTCCAAAATGAAAAATTGCAGGTTCCTCATGGATTTCCTTACCAATTCCATGCCCTGTAAAATCCCTTGCTACAGAAAACCCCTCCAAAGCTACATAACTTTCAATTGCATAGCCAATATCTCCTACATGCTTTCCAACTACCGCTTGCTCAATCCCTTTATATAAAGCATTCTCTGTTACTAGTAGTAACTTTTCTGCCTCATGAGAAATATCTCCTACTTTATAAGTCCATGCAGAATCAGCAAGCGCACCATTTAAGTTCACTACCATATCAATCGTAACAATATCCCCTTCATGCAACGGTTGATTAGTTGGAAAACCATGACACATTTCATCATTCACAGACGCACATATTGCATATGGATACTCGTTATATCCTTTTTGCTCAGGCGTTGCACCATAATTTTCTAAATACATTTCAACAAATGTATCAATTTCTAGTGTAGTAATACCCGCCTTTATCATCTTTGCAATTTCTTGATGACATGAAGCTAGCAATTTCCCAGATTCATGCATCAACTCTATTTCTTTTTTCGTTTTTATCGTTATCATTAAATCTCTCCTCATTTATCCTTCTATCCACGGGCTTTACACTCCCCTCGATATAAGTTATCCAAATTCAATCATACACACCTTCCTAGGAATTTCAAAAGAGTTATCATTTCACATTTTCTTCACAAATTCACATACCAAAACTTGTAAGAAGTCGTGACTTTTCAAGTTCTCATTATAGACATAGTTTTTATTGTATTAATGAACACTTTTTGAAAGCATATTCGAACGCAGTTAAATTATCTAAATTTTTCGTATTATAAAAATGTAAGATTTCATTTATCCAAGGAGGGTTATCATGGGCGAACATAAATTACATCAAACAGAATCCGAAACGACTGAAAAAAGTTCATTAAAAGGAACTTTAACTGCTGTTTTTTTTGTCGGCTTTTTCATTATTTTCACATGGTTTAGTGTCTATCAAATTTTTGTTAATCGGCTATAAGATATCGGTTTAAAAAGGGAGATGGGGATATGCACTTACATAAATACGAAAAAATTTGGCTTGTTTTTGGTGTCGGTTCACTGTTCGTATTTTTAGCTATTTTAGGAATTAGTGCTTTTTATATGGGAAACAAACCACCAAGTTGTTTAACTACAATTGACCCCGAAAAGGTTCACGCAACTGCACCATTTGATCAACCTGGTGTTAAAAAAGTGGGGGAAAATCATTATCAAGTTACAATTGTCTCACAAGCTTTTTCTTTTACACCAAACACAATCAAAGTACCCAAAGGCGCAAAAGTAGATTTTGTTGTTGCGACAAAAGATGTTGTACATGGATTTGAAATCGCAGGTACAAACGTTAATATGATGGTTGAGCCTGGATATGTAAGCACAGCTTCTCAAGTTTTCAAAAAAACTGGAGAGTATTTAATTGTTTGTAATGAATATTGTGGTACTGGCCATCATATGATGAGCGCGAAAGTAGAGGTGACCGAAAAATGATTGCACTACAAGATAAAATCAGTAAACGAGATGCGAAATTAGCCATGGCTCATATTCATATCGCATTTATTGCTCTTTTTCTAGGTGGGTTATGTGGATTACTGCAAGTTCTCGTTCGTTCAGGAAAATTCAATTTGCCTGCCGGCATTGGCTACTATCAAGTATTAACTACACATGGCGTCTTACTTGGACTCGTATTAACAACGTTCTTTATTATCGGCTTCTTATTTGCTTGTATGAGTAAAACAACTGGTGTCTTATCAAAAGGTGTTCGAAAAACAGGCTGGATTGGTTTTTGGCTTATGACCGTTGGGACAACAATTACTGCTATTTTTATTCTACTCAATAAAGCTACTGTACTTTACACGTTCTATGCTCCGTTACAAGCACACCCTGGATTTTACATCGGGCTTACTCTTGTTATTGTTGGTAGTTGGTTCAGCGGCTTTGCAATGCTTGCTCAGTATCGTACATGGAAAAAGCAAAACAAAGGAAAAATCGGACCATTACTTAGCTTTATGGCCGTTGTAACAATGGCACTATGGCTCGTTGCAACGCTCGGTGTTGCAGCTGCGGCACTTATCCAATTTATCCCTTGGAGTCTGGGACTTACTGACAAAATCGATGTCTTAGTCAGTCGAACATTATTTTGGTACTTCGGTCATCCACTCGTTTATTTTTGGCTCCTCCCTGCCTATATGGCTTGGTATGTCATTATACCGAAAATTATTGGTGGTAAAATTTTCAGTGACTCACTAGCTCGTTTGTCATTTATCTTATTTTTACTCTTTTCTATGCCTGTAGGATTTCACCATCAATTAACCGAACCAGGTATTGACCCTGGATGGAAATACTTACAAGTTGTCTTAACATTTATGGTTGTTATTCCCTCTTTAATGACTGCATTCTCCTTATTTGCAACTTTTGAACAGTTTGGACGCTCAAAAGGAGCTACTGGACTATTTGGATGGCTTCGTATGCTTCCATGGGGAGAGGCTAGATTTTTCGCCCCATTCGTCGGTATGTTAATGTTTATTCCAGCTGGTGCTGGTGGGCTTGTTAATGCAAGTAACCAACTAAATCAAGTCGTTCACAATACTGTATGGGTAACAGGACATTTCCATTTAACAGTGGCAACCTCTGTTGTATTAACATTTTTCGGAATCGCCTACTGGTTAATTCCGCATCTAACAGGACGCGTCATGACAAAAGAAATGAATCGACTCGCTATGATTCAAACTTGCGTGTGGGCTATCGGTATGTTCTTCATGTCTGCTGGTATGCACTTTGCCGGACTACTCGGAGCACCTCGCCGTTCTGCTTTTTCTACCTATGGAAATTCACAACAAGCACTCGAATGGATTCCATACCAAATTGCCCAAGCAGTCGGAGGATCCATTTTATTCGTTGGCATTGTAATTGCGCTCATCATTTATGTAGACCTGGTCTTCTTCGCGCCAAAAGGACAAACTGAGTTCCCAATCGGTGAAGTAGCCGATGCATCTGAACGTACACCGATGGTTTTCGATAATTGGAAGCTTTGGATTGGCATTACAGCGCTACTTATTTTATTTGCTTATACCATTCCGTTTATCGATATGATACAAAATGCTCCGCCTGGTTCAAAAGGGTTTAAATTATGGTAGATTAAAAGCAGAGGGCTATCCCCTCTGCTTTGTTTCGAGTATAGCTATTTAATCATGCACCTGCAGGCTGAAATCGAATACATCATTTTTAAAAATTCAAAGCAACTCCCATTTGTCGCTTGAATAAACGTACCAACCGCTTCAAATCCTGCTTTTTTATAAACTTTTATGGCCCTTTCATTAAACGTTGCCACTGATAACGTTATATACTTCGGCTGATACTTCTTTTCACAAAAAGCTAGACCTGCCTTTATAAATGCCAATCCTAAGCGATCTCCAGTCAGTTTTGGTTTCATTCCAAGTCCAATATCCACTGTATGAATATCTACTCTAGTAAAACTAAAAAATCCAATAAGCTGATTATTCTCACTAACAGCAAAAATTGTTTCTCCACGTATTGTAGGATCTAAAAACTCCGCTAAATCTTTTTGATCAGCTTCCATATCGTAAAAGGCATACCTGTCCTCATAATGCCAATTATATGCAATTTCTTCTGCTTGCTCTTGTGTCATCACTTCAAAAGTATAATTCACTCTTCTTCCTCCTTAAGTAACGCACGTATACAGTACTATATTAATTCATAAAAAGGAGCTGCACATAAGGCAGCTCCTTCTCTTTTTTATAACCCATAAATCTTTTTATATTTCGCTTCTAAATAATCCGCTAAATAATTCGCATTTAGCCCTTCACCTGTTACATCATCTAATATTTGTAATGGTTTTTTTGTTTTACCATATTGGTGAATATTTTTTGTAAGCCATTCACGAATTGGCGTCACATTTCCTTCTTCTAGCAATGCATCGAAGTTTGGAATTTCTTCTATCATCTTATGTTTAAATTGCGCTGCGTACATATAACCAAGTGCATAAGATGGGAAGTAGCCAAATGATCCATCTGACCAATGTACATCTTGCAACACACCTTGTGCATCCGTTTCTGGGCGGATACCTAAATAACTTTCCATCTTATCATTCCATGCTGCCGGCAAGTCTTTTACTTCTAATGTTCCATCAAATAATTCTTTCTCAAGCTCATAACGTACCATAACATGAAGAGGATATGTAAGTTCGTCTGCCTCAATACGTATAAAGGAGGGTTTTGATTCATTAATAGCATCATAAAATTCATCTACAGACATATTTTCAAACTGCCCATCACTAAATTGTTTCAATACATCATAATTTTTCTTCCAGAACGATTTATTACGCCCAATAAAGTTTTCAAAGAATAGCGATTGCGATTCATGAATTCCCATCGATGTACCACTGCAAAGCGGCGTTCCTTCCAGTTTTTCTGAGACATTTTGTTCATATACAGCATGTCCACATTCGTGAATTGTTCCGAAAACTGCCATACGGAAGTCATTCTCATCATAACGAGTCGTAATACGAACATCCCCTCTATTTAATGTAATCTCGAAAGGATGTATCGTTTCATCTAGACGGCCAGCATCGAAATTATAATTTAATTGTTTTAGTAGCTCTAAAGTGAAATTCTTTTGTTGTTCTTTTGAAAAATGTTCAAATAAAACATTCGTTTTTAATTCTTTATTGGACTCTGAAATTTCTTTTACAAGCGGAACAATACGTTCACGTAGTTGTCCAAACACATGGTCTAATACTTCTACTGTAATACCTGGCTCATACAGATCTAAAAGCGTATTATATTTATAAGTGTCATAACCCCAATATGTAATAAATTTCTTCTTATATTCAACAATTTTTTCTAAGTATGGTCGGAACATTTCAAAATCAGATTTTTCACGTGCTTCTCCCCAAACACTTTCCGATTTTGCTTGTAATTTGACAAACTCTTCATACTCGGCCTGTGGAATTTTTTTGTTTCGATCATACTCTTTACGGCACTCTTCTACAATTTTTTTTGTTGTTTCAGAAATTTTATTATCTACTATTAGCTGTTCTAATTCTTTTAAATATCTTCCCATCTCATCAGAAGTTGATAGTGAAAATACCTCCGATGAAAGCATTCCTATTACTTCAGAGCGTTGATCTACACCTTGTTTCGGTGCACCTGTACGTAAATCCCAAAATATAAGGCTCAATGCTTCTCCATAATTTTCTATCTTTTTCACATGAGCTAAAAATTCTTTTTCTACTTCATATGTAGCGATTGTCATATTCTATTGCCTCCTTTTTCTACCTCACCTTTATTTCGACATAAAGATACAAAATCCTTTTCTAGTAGAAAGAAAAAAGCTTAGCAAACGCTAAGCTTTTACAATACCTTACCTTCTACTGGAAGCACTTTTTTTACAGCCTCAATAACCTTTTCATTTTCATTTTCTGACAAGAATAAGGAAATAGCACCTTTATCTTCGCTCGTACGAATTAAGCGACCAATTCCTTGACGAAGACGTAAAATCATATATGGTACATCTACATCCCAAAACGGATCACTAACATGCTTACGTTTCGCTTCAAAAACAGGATCGTTTGGAGGGAATGGTAGTGACCAAATAATAACGTGTGACAGTGAAGAGCCTGGAATGTCTAAACCTTCCCATAAATGGACAGCACAAAGTACAGTCTCTTCTTCATTTTGGAAACGTGAAACAAGCTGGCTAATCTCTTGATCTCCTTCATATAAAAACGGAACGGACATCTGCTCTTTATTCACGTATTCTTTAAATGCTGCAAGCTCTTGTGTAGTACGGAATAATACAAGCGTACGCCCATTTGTTTTTTGAATGTTCTCAAGCGTATACTGGCATTTTCTTTCCCATTCATTTTCCTGGTTATATGATGGTAAATATACTTTCATTTGTTCTTCATAATCAAATGGAGAAGCTACTGAGAATGATAAATAGTCTTTTATCCCTAAACTATTTGCTGTAAATGCAAACGAGTCATTTTCAGATAGTGTAGCAGAAGAAAAAATGTACGGGATTTTTTTAGAGAACACTTTTTCTTGTAATACTTCTTCTACCGCACGTGGCATAATAACCAATGTGAAAGCACCGTCGCCTTCTTCTCCCCATGTAATTACATTTTTCTCATGCATAAAGAGACGAAGTGAATTCTCTAATACATCTAAGTGCTCATCAACAATGTTTAAATCATATGTGTTTACTGTGTGCATTTCACTTTCAAATACAAGTGCGTCACCAACTTCAGCAATTTTTGCATAAAGTCGTTTCGCTTCTGTAGTCACTTTTTCTGTTACTGTAATTTCTAAACGATCTGATCCAGCAATTTCTTTTTTACTTTCTTTTAACACATCGAAGAAACGCTCTGTTTGCCAAATTGTCTCTTCTACTAAATGAGCAAACTCTTCACGAATATCATTTTGTAATAATCTTGTTAATAGTTGCTCCATCATCGTTTGTTTTAATCGATATGTTAGTGCCTTTTGCGCTGCATATTCCACAAGGTGTCCTTCATCAAAGACAACACAGCTACTTTCTGGTAAAAGTGGCATTTGACCTTCACGCTTACGAGCATCATATGTCCAAATATGATCCATATAGAAATCTTGAGAGCAAATAATTAAATCAGCTGCTTTTCGGTAATGTTCACGGGAGAGCGTTTGACCACAACGGTGACGAGAATCGCATGTAAAGCAGTCTTGGAAATAATCCCAAGATACCTTTGCCCATTCTTCGTCATTTAATAACGGAAACTCTTTTCGATCGCCATAATGCGTAAAGTTTTGCATTGTTCCATGATCAAATACAAACTGAGGTAATTCATAATATAGGTCTTCAATTACTTCTGGAGCTCGTCCACTCATTACGTCTTCAAGTTTACGTAAACATAAATAATTATCCATTGATTTTGCTAAACGGACATCAACAGATAATCCTAATGCTTCTGATAATTTAGCAATGTCCCCTTCTTCTTTTACAAGCTGCTCAATTAGCGTTTCGTCTGCACAAGCAATAATAGCTGGCTTCCCTGTATAACGTGCATAACAAATTGCATATAAAAGATATACAATTGTTTTCCCCGTTCCTACACCCGCTTCCGCGAACATAACTTTCTTCTCTTGAAACGCTCGTTCTAATTGGAACGCCATAAAAATTTGTTCATCACGTTCTTCAAAACCTTTTTCCGGGAGGATATCGTAAAATACATCTCCAATCCACTCATTCAACTTATCATAAAAATTATCTTGTTTCCCTACTTCAAATGGTAATCTCTTCTCAGTAAACATCCTTAGCCTCCAACCAAAAAGTTTTTCTATAAAAAGATATAGCAACTGCTATTTAAAAATAGGCAGTTGCTTTCCCCTGTTGTAATACATAGAAATGAGCGAAAAAAATTTTCCTTTGTATAAAGGAAAACTTTTTTACTCTATTAATGACTTTAAATAACGCTTATCAATTAATGTCTCATGTGATAATGCGGATAAATATTCTTCCTGTGCTTTTTGTATTTCGTCTGCTGCTACACCTTGAAAATCAATTTCTTTTCCAAGCTCATCATACGTACGATGAATGGCCTTTTGAATCATTGAAAATTGGAAACCATCCATATCTCTTCCTCCTTTTGCACATTACATAATAGCCAGTATATGCGGTGGGAAGAGGTTTTATACTATGAATCGCGAGGTGGGCGTTTACCAAAGTACTGGTAATAATCTGTACGAATAAAACCGTTAAATAGTTTACGCTTTTTCGATGCATCTTTTCCATAACATTTTTCAAACGCTTCATAGCTCGTTAATAAATACATGGACCACGTATCTAATGGACGGAATACTTCTCCCGTTTCTTTATATAATTTTTCAACAAGCGCTTTTTCACTTAAACGTTCTCCGTATGGAGGATTCGTTACAACATAGCCATATTCCTCTTTTGTTGTAAAATCTTTTACTTGCATTTGTTTAAATGAAATTAAGTCGCCAAGTCCAACTTCATCCGCATTCTCTTGTGCAACTCTTATCATGCGGTGGTCGATATCTGAACCAATAATTTGTAATGGTTGGTCATAATTCGCTAAATCTTCAGCTTCTTGACGAGCTTCACGCCAATTTTCTTTGCCAATCCATCCCCAGGCATCAGATGCAAACTCACGGTTAAAACCAGGAGCAATATTTTGACCAATTAAAGCTGCCTCAATTGGAATTGTTCCGGATCCACAAAACGGATCCACAAACGGACGATCTGGTTTCCAATTTGTAAGTTTAATTAAAGCTGCAGCTAATGTTTCTTTCAATGGTGCCTCCCCTTGCTCAAGGCGATATCCTCTTTTATGAAGACCAACACCACTCGCATCAATTGTCAATGTTGCAATATCTTTTAACATTGCAATCTCGATACGGAATAAAGGACCATCTTCTTCAAACCAAGTTGTACGTCTATACGTTGTCTTTAATTTCTCAACGACAGCCTTTTTCACAATACGTTGACAATCTGAAACACTAAATAATGTTGACTTTAATGATTTTCCAATAACAGGAAATTCACCATTTTCCGGAATATAATCACCCCAATTTAACGCTTTCGTCTTTTCAAATAACTCATCAAATGTTGTTGCTTTAAATTCCCCAACTTTAATTTTCACACGATCGGCTGTACGAAGCCATAAGTTGGTACGACAAATTGCATTTATATCCGCTTCAAACGTTACTTTTCCATTTTCTACTTGGCATTCATAACCAAGATCGCGAACTTCTCGCGCAACTAAAGCCTCAATACCCATCGCGGCTGTTGCAATTAAAGTAACTTTTCCCATTTTCATTCACCTCTTATGTATAATCAAACAATAATTAAGAATTATTCCTTCTACTAATTATTAAATATTACGAAGCATTCTCTTATTTACCATTTTAACTCACATGTTATAACTTCATACAAATAAAAAGCCCTCCTCTTACAAAGGAGAGCTGAGTCATTCCATAATTGGTTCATAACGTTCTGTAAGCCATGTTCTGTTCCTTTGTACTGCAAACGGCTCACGCCTCGTACTCCGGTGGTAATCATCTATCTACAGGCTACTCGAGCCTGTCCTTTTCCATCGTTCATTTCCTTGGAAAAGATTCCCCTACCATTATTTGGGTTTCTCGCTCGTGGGGTTTACCTCGTTCCACTCCTATCATTTCTTCAAGGACTTCGTCACTGTGGCACTTTAAAGGTAGTCAAACCATATCCAAAAGGACTTAGGTTTTTTCCCTGCCGTTAAACCAGCCTCGCGGCCAGAATACCCTAGCTTATGAATTGGCTAGGCACGAACACTACAACCATCTCAGGTCGTGCGAGCATGGACTTTCCTCTACAACGTTGGCGTTGCAGCGATTACCCAAACGTTATGACAAACATTAGTATAGTGGAAACAAAAAGATTTTGCAATGCTTTTTTATATGTAACATGCTTCAATCTTTTTCTATCCTTAGATTACTCGTATAACTTACTTCCAAATACAGCTTTTTCTAGATTAGATAAACGTTTTAAAATATCCGTATTCGTATTGTTGTATACAGGTTGTGCAACTGGTGTTGGAGCTGGTTGCTGCGGAACTTGTGCTTTCACTAATTTCTGTTCTTCTAATTCACGTTTCAAACGAGCATTTTGTTGTTGTAATTGCTCAAGTTCCTTATGAAATGCTTCATAATCCTTAATAATCATATCAAGGAACTTATCTACTTCCTCTTGTTGATAACCTCTCATACCTGTCTTAAATTCTTTTTCCAAAATGTCTTTCGCTGTTAATTTAATTTTATCCGAAATCATTTTCTTCACCTCAAATTTTTACCAAAACTTTCATTAACTAAATTTTTTCAGAAACAATGACTTTTGTCAATCATATATACGTGATCTATATTACATATTACTCTGCATTATTCCACTGTTCCTCTTCTATTATATCTTGTAAATCAGAAAAAAGAATGAAATAACTGTGATAATTTTCTATTTCTCCTTTTTTCTTTGCTACTTCTACCATGTATTTAGGACTCCCTGGTTTTTCTTCATCATATACTGCCAAAAGTGCATCACTTTTTTCAATAAAAAATTGATTTTTTAATCGAAACTGTTCTGGACTTTCATATTTTCTTTTTGTAATGCTATCAACATGGTCTGCTTGTCCTAAAACAAACTCATACAGTTCTCGATTTCCTTCTTTCCAATTTTCCTCTTGTTCTAAAAAAGGAGTAAACACAGCAAGCTTTAAATCAGGGTATTCTAGCTGTAATTCAAAAACAACTTCAGCAGCCCATAACTCTACTCCTAACTGTCCACTAATAGTAACCCACTCCAACCCTTCTTCTATAAAAGCAAGTAACTTACGACGCAATGCTTTTTTTATACATACAACACCTGGATGATCATTTTTAAAAATTCCAAGTTCAAATGGTTTATATCCTGTTACTGCAACAACTTTCATATCAACACTCCAATAAAAAGAAAAGAACTAGCATTTTGCTAGTTCTAACATAACATTTACTTTTTAAACATTCCACCGACGTTTGGTCCTCCGTTTGGTCCTGGTCCGAATGGGGATACTTGTGGTCCTACATTTGGTCCTGGTCCGAATGGAGATACTTGTGGTCCTGCATTTGGTCCTGGTCCGAATGGGGATACATGATGGCCATGACCACATGGGCCACAAGGTCCACCAGGTCCGCCGAATCCACCAACTCCACCAGGTCCACCGAATCCACCAACTCCGCCAGGTCCACCAACTCCGCCAGGTCCACCAGGTCCACCAGGTCCACCGAATCCACCAACTCCGCCGAATCCTGGATCAACGGGGTCTACAACATTCACATTTGAATTTGTTTGCGGGAAGAAATGTTGATTTTTAATTTGCTGATGATGAACATGTGTTGTATGAGTTGGGTGAATATGCGGTACCACCGTTGTAGAAAAAGTGTGTGTTACACATTGCTTTGTTGGATGAACGACAGGTGGTGTTGTACAAATAGGTCCTGTAGGCTTATGCCCTCCAAAACAAGGATGACAATGATGCATAGTTTTTTCTCTCCTCTCTCATAAAAAAAATCTGACTACACTTTACAATATGAGAAAGGGGTAAAAGCCGCTTGTTATATATACCTATTTATTTAATGGAAATTTGTCTATATGATAGCTGTTCATATACGATAACTTGGACACACAACTATCATCCTTTAGCAAAAAAGCCTCCAACTTGTTTTACAATCCCAGTTACTTGATTCATCGCATTCATCATTTGACCCGCTGTATTCATCATTTTATTCACATCGTAGTTGCCATCTGATGTCTTAAATTGAGATACAAAACTAGAAAATTGACTTGGCTGTTGCTTTTGTTTGTTCATCGTTGGATATGGTTGAAAAGGCTGTTTCGGTGGGTAAAACATTGACGACTGATTCATAAACGATTGTGGTTGCTGCGGTACATACGATTGTTGATTCATATAAGACTGTGGTTGCTGCGATACATACGATTGTTGATTCATATAAGACTGTGGTTGCTGTGATACATACGATTGTTGATTCATATAAGGCTGTGGTTGCTGATTCATAAAAGATACTTCAAATGGCTGATGATAATTCATTTGATTTCCGTAATAAGGAGCGAATGGATACATATTATAACGTAAATATGTATCCTCATTATATTGATAAGCATTTGGCTGTGTATATGCATTCGGCTGTTGAAACATGTATTTCCCCCCTCTAACTAAGTTTCTACATATAGAATATGTACCTATAAAATAAAATGTGTAACCTTATAAATGTCTGTTTTTGTCGGAAGTTTAAATTTTTAAAAAAATAAGAAAGTAAGCCTTTTCATGTTAGGATAGTAGGGAAGAAGATTCTCATGGGGGAGGAATCAACATGATATTAGGGGATTTAAAACAAGCTTTCGCTCAAAAAAAGGGGTACTCTACAGAGGATATGAATGAGTTGCTTGATTTTGCTAGACATCACTATTTAGAAGGAAAAATCTGCATCTCAGAATATCGAGTCTTAATACGTGAATTAGAAATAAATGGGGCAAAGCCCACACATACAACTGTAGAATCATAAAAACAAGAGGGTTTCCCCTCTTGTCACTTACATTGTTCTACTATATTTTGCAACGTATATAAAATCGCCTGATGTGTTTCATAAAACCGCTTACCTTTACCCTTATTTACAAAACATTGCAGCGCATTATTTTGTAAATTTTCATATACTTGGTCAATTTGTTGCACATGTATATACTTAGGATTCTCATGCTTTATCCATTGATAAGCTAATTCTTTCCACACTTCTAACTCCTGATCAACCATATCCACAAAAGGCTTCATATCTTGATAAAAATCAAACTCTTTCTCTTCTCTTTTTTTTATAATTGTTTCATCATTGTACCGTATTAATTTTATTGAAGACTGCATTAATGTTCCATAATCCAATTTATTTCCACCCTCTTATGCGCTTACTATGACGTTTTGAAATGTTTGGAGCCAACTTCCTTTTTCTTCGTGATGTAATAATTTATCCTCCATATGTTGAATGTGCATTTCTGTTATTTCTACTTTATTGCATATATTTTCACGTTTATCTTTTAAAGAATGATTAACTCTAAGTGAAACATTCATTTCCAGCAAATCAAGAGCACTTAACATTTGATCCATTTTTTTCATTACATTTCCCTTCTGAACCATCGCCATTTATAAAACGCCTCCTTCTTTGCTTTTCCTTTGTCATGTTATTTCGACGATTCACTTATCACTCCTGCATGACTGACAAAACTAGTTGATATTCGGCAAAGAAATCGGTTTGTATGAGTTTTATAGAACTGGTAACAATACAAAAGGGAGGTGTTTACCATGGCTAAAAATAAAAATGAGAAGAAGAAAAAACCAAACAAACAACAAAATAAACCTGAAACCGGAAATCCGAAGCTAGATGGTCCGAACTTTCCTGCTACATAAAGTGAAACTGTAATCGGTGGAGGCTGCTCCTCTCACCTAGCTTCCTTAATTTCTCTTACATTGCAATTGAAACTGTAAGAAACGTCAATTCATTTATGTAATCAATTAGTCCCGCCTTCCTATAAAAGGACGGGACTTTTCTTATTATATCATGAAGTCATTACTCCTTTGAAAAAAGCGATTCAATGTGGAAAAAATATGTACATGATGTTGTTTTTGTAGAAACCATTCTGTAATATCAACTTCTTCTTTCGGTTCCTCGAACAAAAACAACGCCTCAGTATCCACTTTTTGATGAAACCAATCTTTCTCTAAGCTATTTTGATGAATAACAATTGAAAAAACATCCCTTAATCTCGGTGTATCTTTCTCTTTTGGAATTGTAAAATACTGCTCGTAATCCATTCTTGATCCTGTAGGGAATGTTCGCAAAGAAAAATCATAAAATAAGGCTTTATATTCAGGATGAAATAATAACCACGCCAAATTTTTCCCCAGTTCTATACGTTTTTGTAGCTTTTCAAACTGATAAACTGAAAAACCATATAAGTTTCCTTTTGTTGTCGGGAAAATTACAGCATTCAAATGAAAGAGTTCTTGAAATTTAAACAGTAAAGTTTGAAATACATGCTTTTGAAAATATGAGTGTTCAATAACCGGTTTCTGAATCTTATTTTGTTCATTAATAATAAGTGCTGTAATAAGACGTGTGAGATCTCTTTTATTCCAAAAATCTTTCCATTCCTTCTCCATAAAAATAGATACGTTAAAATACTGTAATAAATGAAAAAGCGGTCTAGTCATTTTCTTACTGTACTCATATAACAACAACTGTGGGTATGCATCTGAAAAAATAAGCCAATTTGCACTTTCATAAGTAAGGAAAAGTTGCTTTCTCATTCTTTCAGATAAAACATTCGGATAGTATTTCCCTGCTAAATCTGTCATATTCCACCCAGCATTTCTTGAAACCATACTCGCCAAAAATGACCACCGGATTTCTTTATTCCTCAAGTAATATTCTTGATAAGTATGTGTACGTGAAATATTGTCTATATTTGCTAGAGCCGTCTGTTGTTTAATATGCGCTATTAAGCGTTTCTCTTCTATTGTACAAGAAACCCCACTACGCTCTCTATTTATTTCCTCGTACTCATTCTGCATGAGCATACATAAATCACCACATCTCTCTTGAAAAAAATCGCATCTTTTTTGTTTTTTTTGATATAATCACCTTTGTAAGTAATTCTAGGTAAGTTGGAGTGGACAAACTATGACCATTCGTTATCCAAACGGAAAAAGGTATAATCAGGCATTACAACCACAAAAAACACAATTTAAAAAACATACTTATGGCAATAGAGGTATGTCACTTGAAGAGGAACTAAATGAAACAAATCAATATTATTTAACCCATAATATCGCATGCGTACATAAAAAACCCACCCCTCTTCAAATTGTAAAAGTGGATTACCCCGCTCGAAGTGCTGCAGTTGTGAAAGAAGCTTATTTTAAACAGCCTTCTACAACGGACTACAACGGTGTATACAAAGGCAAATACATTGACTTCGAAGCGAAAGAAACAAAAAATAAAACAAGTTTTCCACTGCAAAATTTTCATCTTCATCAAATTAAGCATATGGAACAAGTAATAGCTCATAATGGAATTGCATTTGTTATTATTAAATTTACGCTTTATGATGAATTTTATTTACTCGATGCAAAACATGTCATTTCATTTTGGAATCGTCAAGATGCTGGTGGACGCAAATCGATTAAGAAACAAGAAATCGAAGAGCACGGATACTTGTTATCATGCGGTTATCACCCTCGAATTGATTATATTCGTGTACTAGACATGGCTTATTTTTCGTGATAGAGTCAACAATAAGGCTCTTTTTTCGACTTTTGGGGAGAAAATGAAAGGTAGGAGAAAGTATAATGTCAGAAAATTATCGTTCTCGTACAGAACGAAAACATGCACAACATCAACAACAAGAAAAAAAACAAACGGAGAAACCAAAGAAAAAAGGCTCCTTTTTCAAGAAATTTTTAATTGGTTGCCTACTTCTTGGCATTGTTGGTCTTATAGCTGGAGTTTCCGCTTTTTTTGTAATGGTAAAGGATGCTCCAAAGCTAGATAAAGCAAAACTTGTCAATCCACTATCAACTAAATTTTATGATAAAGACAAGAACTTCTTTTATGAATATGGTGCCGAAAAGCGAACAAATATCACTTACGATCAAGTTCCAAAAGTAGTAGAAAGTGCGTTCCTAGCAACAGAAGATGCTCGATTCTATCGACATGATGGAATTGACTTTAAACGTACAGGAAAAGCAATTCTTGAAAATGTCACAGGTGGTTTTGGTTCTCAAGGTGGTAGTACAATTACCCAACAGGTAATTAAAAACTATTTTCTAACGATGGAAAAAACATCAAAACGTAAAGTACAGGAATGGTATTTAGCTTATAAATTGGAGCAACAATATTCCAAACATGAAATTTTAGAAATGTACTTGAACAAAATCAACCTTGGGAATCGCTCTTATGGGGTTGCAACAGCAGCGCAAAACTATTATGGAAAAGACTTAAAAGATTTAAAATTACACGAAGCAGCGATGCTTGCTGGATTACCTCAAGGTCCAAACATTTATGATCCAACAAAAAAAGAAAATATTGATCGAGCAACAAAACGTCGTAACGTTGTATTAACGTTAATGAATCGACATGGCTTTATTTCAAAACAAGAAATGGATGAAGCACTAAAAATCCCTGTAACAGAAGGGCTTCTTCCATCTAAAGAAGTCACTGAAATGCCTTATCCAGCCTACTTAGATGCAGTTGTAAAAGAAATTGAAAAAGAAATGCCGGATGTAAATATCGGATCTGATGGTTTACAAATTTATACTAATCTTGATCCAAAAGCACAGGACTATGCAGAACAATTACTAGATGGAGATATTATTGATTATCCAAACGATCGCTTCCAAGGCGCTTTCGTATTCATGGATACCCATTCTGGCGAGGTTCGTGCAATTGGTGCTGGGCGTAAAGAAAGCAAAACAACATTTAAAGGGCATAATATGGTTGTTGATATGCAACGACAAGTAGGTTCGACTATGAAACCAATCTTTGACTACGGCCCTGCTATTGAATATATGCAATGGTCAACCTATCATCAATTAAATGACTCAGAATATACGTATTCTAATGGTAAAAAAATTCGAAATGCAACAAACAGCTATAAAGGTGATGTTTCTTTACGTGAAGCATTGAAAAAATCACTTAACATTCCTGCTTTAAAAACAGCCCAAGCAGTCGGTTTAGATAAATCACAAGAATTTGCTGAAGGACTTGGAATGACATTCCGTGAAGGAAAAGCAGTAGAATCTAACGCGATTGGTAGTAATGATGCTACTCCTTTACAAGTTGCTGGTGCATATGCTGCTTTTGGAAATGATGGCGTTTATAACAAACCACATTTTGTGACAAAAGTTGTTTTTCCTGATGGTAAAGAGAAAATCTTTAAACCAAAAGAAAAACGAGTAATGAAAGACTACACAGCATATATGATTACTGACGTTCTTCGTGATGTTGTAAAACCAGGTGCTGGTGGTACAGGTCCAACTGCTTATGTATCAGGAATAGATGTTGCTGGTAAAACAGGAACGCAGAACTATGATGCAAGTGTATTAAAAAAATATAATATTCCAGAAAGTGCCAATAGGGACAGTTGGTTTGCTGGTTATTCACCACAATATACAATGTCAGTATGGACAGGATATGAAAAAGACTCTGAAGAAAATTACATTGCAGATAAATCATCATCAGTTCGAATTGCACAACACATTTTCAAAGAAATGATGAGTAAATTTGCTACAGATAAATCTCGTTTTGAGCAACCTTCTTCTGTAGAACGTTTAAATGAAGAGCTCTATGTGAAGGGTGCGAAAAAGGATGCTGTTAAACAAATCAAAGTTGACCCACCAACTGGTGTAACACCTTCTTATGATGCAGCATCTAATACAATTAACCTGAGTTGGTCTGGACCTTCAGATGCTACTTCTTACTCTGCAAGTTATAAAGCAAATGATGGGTCTAGTGGTAGTCTATCCGTAAGCGGTACAACCGCTTCACTTGGCGGTGTAAAACCAGGTGTAACCTACAGCTTCTCAGTAGTAGCGAAAAAAGGAACCGGCACAAGCGATGCAGCTGGGGTATCTTTCACTGTTCCTGGTGAGAGTGAAGAAGCTAAGAAGAAAGCTGAGGAAGAAGCTAAGAAAAAAGCCGAGGAAGAGGCTAAGAAAGCTGAAGAGGCTAAGAAAGCCGAAGAAGCTAAGAAAGTTGAAGAAGCTAAGAAAGCTGAAGAAGCTAAGAAAGTTGAAGAAGCTAAGAAAGCTGAAGAAGCTAAGAAAGCTGAAGAAGCTAAGAAAGCTGAAGAAGCCGAGAAAGCTGAAGAAGCTAAGAAAAAAGCTGAGGAAGAAGCTAAGAAAAAAGCCGAGGAAGAAGCTAAGAAAGCTGAAGAAGAGGCTAACAAACAAAAACCAGACAAGCCAGCCGGTGGTAATGGAGATACCCCAACACCGGAAAATCCAACACAGTAATCCAAAAAAGAAGTCACCTTTCTCTAAAGAGATGGTGACTTCTTTTTTTGGATTATTTTTTTTGCATATAACTTTTCTATTTCTACATACAACTGTTCCAACTGAATATAGGAATGATAATGATTTGGTTGCTCTTTAATAAATGAGTAACGTTCTATAAAGTTAATTGGTTTGATCTGTAGCTCATCAGCCTTATCCTTCATATTCTTTAACCCTGGCACAGGTTGTCCATTTAACCAATATAAAATCGATAAGAAATGAGCTGCAAAGTGAATCATTGGGTTTCTTGCTTCTTTTCGTTTTCGATCCCGGAAAAATATCGAAATATCTTCTTTTTTTTCTTTCCATATATCTAACACAGTTGGAATACCCATCTCTATCTCATTCCATGGTTCATATTGTTTTTCAATGTCAAATAAAAAATAATGACTTTCTAGCAATTGCACAAAAGTTTCATCTGTATGATAGATAATCTTGTCTATATCCCCTTCAAAAAAAGGAGTATATCGAAATTCATCCGGTATTTGAACGACTTGTTCCATCTATTTTTACTTCCCCTTCATTCTCTTCTTACCTTCACGGCACACTTCTAGTAACCGACATTCTTCACATTGCGGCCGCTGCGCTTTGCAATGATAACGTCCAAAAAAAATCATTCGGTGATGCGTAACGCCCCACTCTTCCATTGGTACTTTCTTCATTAATGTTTTCTCTACCTCTAGCACGGAATCTTTCCAACGGCAAATAGCCAAGCGCTTACTTACTCGTTCTACATGTGTATCCACAGCGATAGCTGGGATACCAAATGCTACAGAAACAACTACGTTTGCAGTCTTTCTGCCGACACCTGGTAGTTTTGTTAATTCATCACGGTCTTTTGGAACCTCTCCGTTATAATCATCAAGTAACATCTGACATAATTTTTGAATATTTTTTGCTTTATTTCGATACAATCCAATTGAACGAATATCTTGTTGTAATTCTTCTAAAGACACATTTAAATAATCTTCAGGCGTCTTATATTTTTGGAATAAATTTTTTGTTACTTTGTTTACAAGCACATCTGTACATTGGGCAGATAATGCAACTGCAATTACAAGTTCAAATGGATTATCATGATTCAATTCACAATGTGCTTCTGGATACATATCCGCCATCGTATCTAAACAATGACGAATTTGCGTTTTGTTTAACATAACTTTCCTCCTATATTACTGTTCCAACCAATTATAAAAGGGCACTTTCCCTGTATATTTTGCCTCTTGCTTTGTGACTTGCTGTGGGCGTTGTTGATTTGCTCTAAATTTCCGCCCTTGGTCTTGCGCTTGGTCAACCGTCTTAATTCCGTTCTTTTTCCACTCAAAGAGAATGCGATCAATATAGCGGAAATTAAGTTTCCCACTCATTACAGATTCTCGAAGAGCTGCCTGAATCAAATTCGGATGATGTTGATCCTGGTCTTGCCACATCGCTAATGTTTCACATTCAAAAGGCGATAATGGTCTCCCAAATTCCCGTTCAAAAATTGTATATAAATTTACTTGAAGTTGTTTTTGTTCTTCTTTTTCTTCTTCTATTGTTTCATTCATTAAGAAATGCAAGATTTTTTCCCAAAGCGGTTGTAATGAATAACTTTCACACATCATCGCCTCAGATTTTTGACTACCCTCTAATGCTAAAAAGCCTTTTTGAATTAAAGCTTGAATGATTTCCATACACTTCATTTCTGTTATTGTCATTCGTTCTGCAATTTCTGAAGGAGTTGGAAAAGAATTACCCGACTCTAAAAAGGTATGTACATGGAGTACAACCATAAATTCCATCTCATTTAAACCTATTTTTTTATATTGCATCATAAGCAATTTTGGAATTGCAATGCTGCCTTGTTCAAACCATTGTAACATCATTTTTTTCTTCATGACCATACACCTCGCTTTCTAGTATAACACACCTGTTATGATTTTCTTTTACCACAATTCGTCAAAAAACCTCCCTATAGATAGGGAGGTCGTCTTCATTTGTTCAAAGTAATTTATCCAGGAAAAAATTTAAGCCTGTACTTTACTTTTCATAAACGTATTAATACGCTCTAACGCTTTCTCTAATTGTTCAAGAGATGTTGCATAGGATAAGCGAACATTGTTTGGTGCGCCGAATCCTGTTCCTGGAACAAGAGCTACTTTCTCTTCTTCTAACAACGCTTTTGCCCACTCATCAACCGTTTCATATCCAGCTAACGTTACAGCCTCTTTTACGTTCGGGAATAAATAAAATGCACCTTGTGGTTTAATACAAGTGAAACCAGGAATTTGAATTAATTTATTATAAATAATGTTTAATCTTTCTTCGAATGCTTGACGCATCATTTCTACAGGCTCTTGCGACCCAGCATACGCAGCAATTGCGCCGTATTGAGCAATTGAAGTAGGGTTTGACGTACTATGACTTGCTAAATTCGTCATCGCTTTAATAAGCTGCTTATTTCCTGCTGCATAGCCGATACGCCATCCTGTCATAGAATGCGATTTAGACACACCATTAATAATAAGTGTTTGTTCTTTTAATGCATTAGAAAGCTGGGCAATTGAAGTATATTCCACGCCACCATAAACCAATTTCTCATAAATTTCATCAGAAACAATTAAAATGTCGTGCTCTAAACATACTTCTCCAAGCTGCTGTAATTCTTCTTTGCTGTAAATCATTCCTGTTGGGTTGCTTGGTGAATTAATAATAACAGCTTTCGTTTTCTCTGTAATTGCTCCGCGTAGCTGCTCTGGCGTAATTTTATACTCATTATCTTCTAAGCCTTCTACATAAACTGGCTTACCACCAGCAAGCTTTACTTGTTCAGGATAACTTACCCAATAAGGAGTTGGAATAATAACTTCATCTCCTTCATCAAGTAACACTTGGAATAATGTATAAAGTGCATGCTTCGCACCATTACATACAATAATTTCAGTCCCATCATACGCTAGTCCTTGATCGCGAGTAAATTTCTTCGCAATTTCTTGTTTTAACGCCTTTAATCCACCAGTTGCAGTATATTTCGTATGTCCCTCTAACATCGCTTTATGCGCAGCATCCATAATATGCTCTGGCGTATTAAAGTCAGGTTCTCCTGCTCCTAATCCAATTACATCATGGCCCTCAGCTTTTAATGCTTGTGCCTTTGCTGTAATTTCTAAAGTTGCAGACGGTGTTAAAGCAGCTACTCGCTTTGCTAATTTCATTTGTGGTTCCCCCTACATCTATTTTTCAATGCTATATCGCTTCAAAAACTCACCATCTTGAAATGCAAGATAATAGTAAGTATAACGATTTTCATCATCAATATATGTAACTTCCCATAATGGTACATTGTTTTCAACACCTAATTTTGCTTTCAGGAATTGTTTTGGCTTTTGCTCTTTGGCAACAATTTGCAATGCATCTTTTTCAGAGATACCCTCGCTCTGTTTCTTTACTAAAACATTTCCTTTTTTTTCAGGTACCCAAACAACGATTTTTTCCCCTTTTTCATCTACACCTTGTACGACTGCATATGAAGATTTTCCGTTATAATACTCAACGGTTTTTATCTTTGTAAGCTTTGCTTTTTCTTTTGCAATCTCTACAACTTTTGACTCTTTCGGAATTTTCTTATCCATTGTCGCATTATAAATATGCACCCCATATAACCCAATGGCAACGATAACGATAATGATGGCAAAGATCCACTTTTTCATTGTATCACTACGTTCTATATATCGTAAATACTGCTGTTTCTTTTTCGTTTTCGTCTAATGCCAACCCGAACATGAGGTCCTGTTCTTTTAAAGTGCGATTCAGACTATCAACAATTTTATATAAATCAGACGAATATTTAATACGCGTCGTTGATAGCACTTCGATTTTCTTCTCCATGAAAACTCCTCCGTTACACAAAAATTTCTAATTATAGAAGAACGCAATGCGGTTACAATAAGAGTACATTCTTTACAACCCCTGCTTCATCACCCATCTATTATAGCAGGACATGTTCAGCAAAAAAAGGGTTCAAACCCAAAACTGAAACATTTGTATACAAGAAGTAAGAAAAAATAAATTTCCTCCTACCCACATTCCATGCCTGAAGTACATCGTACTTCAGGCATATTCTTCTTTTACTTTCCCCGGTACTTACAAAAAGAAATTCCCCCTATCTCCAAGCACTCTAAACAGCAATAAAAGGTAAGATATCCCTATTATAAAATGAATACAGCTTCACTTTAGCGATTCTATTCTTCTAATTGATCCAATAGTTCTTCTAACGCCCCTTCGTAAAGTGGAACATCAGGAATAGATTGGATAAATCTACTTCCATAGAAAGAGTTGGTCAAACGACGATCTAATACAAACACGGTTCCAGTATCCGTCATTGTGCGAATTAATCGCCCAAAGCCTTGCTTAAAACGAAGAATCGCTTGTGGAAGTGCCAGCTTCGTAAATACATCTTCCCCTTTACTTCTTATCCATTCACTTTTAGCTTCCATCATCGGCTGATGAGGCGGCGTAAAGGGTAACCGAACAATAACAAGACAGCTTAATGCATCTCCGGGAATATTAATACCTTCCCAAAAACTACTTGTTCCTAGCAAAATTGCTTTGTCAAACTCTTGAAATTTCCGAACTAAACGACTTCGACTACGATTATGAACACTTTGTGTCAGTAATACAAAACCTTCTAATTCATCCGCTTGTTTTAAATTTGTATATGTTTCCTTTAACATTTCATAAGATGTAAATAAAACGAGCATTCTCCCATTTGTTGCTTTAGCAATCTTTGCAATATGATGTGATATTTCCCTTATATAGACATCCTCACTCACTTGCTTAATGAGAGGAACATCTGTCGGAACCATTAATTTTACTTGTTCCTCATAATGAAATGGTGATGGAACTGTTAATGTGTCTGGTGCAAAGTCATGTAATCCAAGTTGTTCCTGCATATAATCAAATGTATGATTGACAGTTAACGTCGCCGAAGTAAAAATAACGCTTCGCTTTTTTGCTAAGAACTCATCTGCAAATCTTTCTCCTATATGGACAGGTTGTGCATATAACACAGTGGAATGAATTGTACCTTTCGTTTCCGTTTCCATCCATGTCACACATGCTGTTTTTTCTAATATAAGCAAATGCAATGAGTCAACCATTTTGCGCAATAATTCAATGAGATGCATAAACTCACCTGTAACAACTTGCATGTCCCATTCCATCTTACTTTGTAATACATTTGCTTGTTTCTCTAACACAGTAAGTATTTTTCTCAAATCATATACAAAGCGATTCGTTAGCTCAGCTATACTTCTCCATAGTTTTCCACCCTCTTGATCCGCCTTATATCGATAGCTAAGCGGCATATTATTTGCCCCTTGTTCTTGCTTTGTTTGCTGAAATATAAATGTACGTAACATTTGAAATAATTCATCGGCATCAAATTTAATTTCCTTCAGCCTATGACTCACCATCCGAAAAGTTGCACGTGACGAATGATGAGACTTTTTCATCATCTCATACACCTTGGATAGCACATCATCCGTTTCTAACGTACCAAAGCGCGATAAGATCAATTGAAAATACATACATGAAAATTGCTCCCCAAGTGTCCTAGTCGCTGTTTCTTCGATGTGATGAGCCTCATCAAAAATAATATGTTCACAAGACGCCAAGAGTGGATCTTCACTAATAAAATCTTGAAATAGTAGCACATGGTTTGTAATAACAATATCTGCAAATAACGCTTTATTTTTTGCTCTTTGATAAAAGCAGCGGCTAAACCAATTACTGTGCATAGCACCTGGGCTATATGTATCGCTACAAATACGATCCCACAATAACTTCCCACCTTCTGGAATATTTAGCTCGTCACGATCACCAGTCTCTGTTTGCAATAACCATACTAAAATTTTTGCTTTCGTAAGCGCAGCATCATAGTTCTTCTCTTCTTCTTGTAACGTATATTCAAATTTATGTAAACAAAGGTAATGTTTTCTTCCTTTTAAGAGAGCCACTTCGAATGGAAATGGTAATATACTTTGCAATAAAGGAATTTCATTTTCAATCATTTGTTGTTGCAGCTGTACGGTTTGTGTACTAATCACAACGGTCTCTTCTTTTCTCTTTGCAAAATAAATACTTGGAAGCAAATAAGCTAGTGTCTTCCCTGTACCTGTTCCTGCTTCAATTAATGAAAAACGAGAATCTCTTAATGCTGTATATATTTCCTTCATCATTCGCTGTTGACTTTCTCTTTTTTCAAAAGTTGGCATCTTTAGCTCAAGTTGCTTCATTGACTTGTGTAAAAAAGCATCAAATTTAGATGGGCAATCATCACCAATTGCTAATGAATAATTTCGTTTTCGAAGCGCAATATTTCGATATACTTCATATTCCTTTGCATCTTCTGTCCCAAGCATCACTTTATTTAAAATATTTTCTGAAATGATATTCGCTACATCACTTTGGAATACATCGCTTAGCTCGTATAAAGATTGTAATGTGACAAGCGGTAGTTTTTCTAATTGATTTAGAAATTGTAAAAATAATTCTGCTGTCACAAGAGCGTCGCTATCCGCACGATGCGGCTGATCATGTTCCAATTCATGTTTTTTTGCTAAATCACGTAATTTATAGCTATCAGCTGTCGGTAATAAGATTTGTGCTAATTCAACCGTATCAATTTTGGGGCAGTTTACTTCCCCATATCCAGCTTGTTTTAATTCTTCTTTCAAAAAATTCCAATCAAAGTGAACGTTATGTGCAACAAAATAAGCACCATGTAATAATTCGGCTACCATCGGCGCTATATCGCAAAATAGCGGGGCTTGTTTCACGAGATCTTCATCAATCCCTGTTAATTCTGTAATAAATGGGGGAATCTCTCTCTTCGGGTTAACAAAAGACGAAAAAATTTCCAATATCTCTCCATCTTCCACTACAACAGCTGCAATTTGTGTAATTCTGTCCTTCCCATCTTTCCAGGAGTTCCCTGTCGTCTCTAAATCGACAACGACATAACGCTTACTCATATGTAACACCTCAATTTCTTACCCTTTCAAACAACAAAAATTCATATATTGTTACTATACCACGTTTTGTATCATCTTAATGAAAAGATGCACAAAATGGGCTGATTTCATTTTATAAGTAGAAAGGCTATTCCATAAGGAATAGCCTTTCTACTTATAAAACTGTACCCGCTTTTTCAGCACCCAACATTTCAATAATTTGATTGTTATCATCTAACACCGCAATTTTTGGTACTTGTTTATATACTTCTTCTCCCGCTACGAGACCGTAACAAATGATAATAACTTTGTCTCCAGGTTGTACAAGCCTTGCAGCTGCACCATTTAAACAAACAACACCACTGCCACGTTCTCCTTTGATTACATACGTCTCTAAGCGAGCTCCATTATTATTATTTACAATTTGTACTTTTTCATTTTCTACAATCTCCACTGCGTCCATTAAATCTTCATCAATTGTAATACTACCTACATAATTTAAATTTGCTTCTGTTACAGTCGCGCGGTGTAACTTTGCTCTCATCATTGTGCGAAACATAGATGACTCCCCCTTATTCAACCGTTAATGTAATATTGTCAATTAAACGTGCATGATCAAACTTCACTGCAATTGCAAGAATAATACGTCCCTCAATTGTTTCAATTTCTGTCAAAGTTGGATACGCATATAAATCTGCATAATCAACAACGCCCTGTGTATTTTCCTCAATATATTCTTTCACAAGACTTGTAATCATTTGTGGATTACGCTCTCCAGCTTCAATTCGTTCCTTCGCTATACATAAGCTACGATATAAATGAGGAGCCTCTGCGCGTTCTCTTTCTGATAAATACACATTTCGAGAGCTTCGTGCTAATCCATCCTCTTCTCTTACAATGTCAACAGGCACTATTGTAACCGGAATATTAAAGTCATTTATAAACCCTTCAATAACTGCAACTTGCTGTGCATCTTTCATACCAAAGTAGGCACGAGTTGGCATTGTAATATTGAATAACTTCATCAAAACAGTCGCAACACCAGCAAAATGAACTGGTCGTTGCTTGCCGCATAATACGTCTGTACGCTTGACAACCTCAACTTTTGTTGTCTGTTCTGCCGGATACATTTCTTCTACACTCGGATAAAATAAGTAGTCAACACCAGCCTCTTTTGCCACTCTTTCATCTCTATCAATATCCCTTGGGTAACGATCTAAATCTTCATTTGGTCCAAACTGTAATGGGTTTACAAACACACTTAAAATAACAACTTCATTTTCTTTTTTCGCTTGTCGCAATAAAGTTGCATGTCCTTCATGTAAATACCCCATTGTTGGAACAAAGCCAATTTCTTTCCCACTTGCGCGAATTTCACTCGCAATTTGTTGTATGTCTTGTACTGTTGTTATAATTTTCATCACTGTTTTCCCCCGTATAATGCTACATACTCTTCCTCTTTCATTGTGAATGAATGTTGCTCTTCCGGAAATCGCCCTGTTTTTACTTCAGCAACATATTGTGCAATCCCACGTACAATTTCTTCTTGAACCGAGGTATATTGCTTCACAAATTTTGGAACCCGGCTCACTCCATACGAGATTAAATCATGATAAACAAGTACTTGACCATCCACATCTTTTCCTGCACCAATTCCAATTGTAGGAACTGTTAGCTCATCTGATACCATCTTTGCTAACTGCATTGGTACACACTCTAACACAATTGCTATCGCTCCAGCTTCTTCACACTTCTGCGCATCTTCCAATAATTTCCTTGCACTTTCAGCATCTTTCCCTTGCACTTTATATCCACCTAATACCCCAACAGATTGAGGTGTCAAACCAAGATGTGCCACAACAGGAATTCCTGCATTCGTTAAATAGTGAATAATTGATACCACTTCACCTGCGCCTTCCACTTTCACTGCATGCGCTCCGCTCTCTTGTACAATACGGCGCGCATTATGCATCGTCTCTGACAGTGATACATGATAAGACATAAACGGCATATCTGTTACAACAAAAGTCTCCTTCGCACCGCGGCGAACTGCTTTCGTATGATGTATCATATCATCTACTGTTACAGGAACTGTGGAATCATATCCAAGGACAACCATTCCAAGAGAATCCCCAACTAAAATCATATCGACTCCAGCTTCTTCCGCTAACTTAGCAGATGGATAATCATACGCTGTAAGCATCGTAATTGGCTCACCTTTCTCTTTCATTTTCAAAAAATCTGTTTTCGTTTTCAAAAACTACTCCTCCTTTATTCAGGAGAGAGGAGATGGCCGAAATCATATAAAAAAACCATCTGACCAAAAAAGGGCAGATGGGTTGTGTTAGTCGGCAAAATTCATCCCTCTGTCCCAGTCCGTTGTTGGATCAAGGCAGAATCCAATTTATTTTTCTTCATTTCTTGAAATAATGGTGCAGTTCACTCAGATACTGCCCATATTCGAACTAATTATAGCAAACTAAGAAATACAATTGCTACATTTTTTTGAAAAAATAATTTTCTATTTCATTACAGTATGTGAAATTTTAAAATAATAACGAATATAACAGGAAACTCAACAATCCCTATCCCCCAATATCATCCAATGTACAAATAAAAAGAAGCTCCCCAGTAGGAACTTCTCTTTACTTAATTTCTATATCAGCAGAATGGATATTATGAACCTGACCTTTATGGTCTTCTAGCATAAGTACACCATCTGCTGTAATTCCTTTTGCTACACCTGTAATTGTATCTTTCATCGTTCGAGCTGTAATTTCTTTCCCAATACTTATCGCATAACTTTCCCATAGAAGCTTAATAACTGAAAAACCATTCTTTACATATTCTTGATATAGCTTTTCCATTTGTAAAAAGATCTGTTGCATAAGCTCTGCTCGAACAATCGGTTTTCCTGATTCAATTGCTAAAGATGTAGCAATCTGTTTAATCTCATACGCAAAATGTTCTTGTCCTTGGTTGGCGTTAATTCCAATTCCCATAATGACAGCGTTAATTTTATCAGGATCAGCCTGCATCTCTGTTAAAATACCGACAGCCTTTTTCCCCTCAATTAAAATATCATTTGGCCATTTAATTCCAACATTTACACCTGTACATTTCTCAATTGCTTGCGCTACACTAACCGCTGCTAATAACGTAAGCTGAGGCGCGTGATGAACAGGGATAGCTGGACGTAAAATAATACTCATCCAAATTCCTGTTCCTTTTGGTGAATGCCACTTTCTGCTTAAACGACCGCGTCCTGCTGTTTGTTCTTCTGCAACAACAATTGTTCCTTCAGCCGCCCCTTCATACGCAAGTTTTGCTGCAATATGCTGCGTAGATTCAACAGATTCCTCAAAATATACGGTTCTTCCTATAAATTCTGTTTGTAAGCCTAATTGGATTTCATTCGCCGTTACTTTATCTGGCTTGCTCGCAATTCGGTATCCTAAGCGGCGTACAGCCTCAAGTTCGTATCCTTCGCTCCGGAGATCTTCCATGTGTTTCCAAACAGCAGTCCTCGAACAACCAAGCTTGTCGCTAAGTGTTTGACCAGATACAAATTCGCCATCTGCTTCAGAAAAAACTTGTAATAATTGCTTTCTTATAGTAGATTGCATCCCTGTAGCCACTCCCTTATTTTCTCTTTCTCATTTTCTAATTGTCCTTGTAAAATTTCTTCTTCAATCCTTTGCAATACTTCTGCCACCCACGGTCCTGGCGTTTTTTCTGTCCAACTCAATAAATCATTACCACTTACATTCATTTCTTGACGATTCTGAATAGGTAATGAGTGAAATAACGTCTGCACTTTATCTACCGAAGACATATTATAATTTTCTATAATTGTTTGATATACTCTTTCTGCCATTAGAGCAACTTGAATACCTGTTTTATATAAAAAAACTGTATCCCATGACTTTGTTTTTCTAGCACGAATAGCTAGTATAACAGCGACAATATCTTTTATTTTTTTATTTGAAAACTTCCATTGGCGCAAGAAAACGGATGGATGTTCTTCTCCGATACAATATAGGAAAAATGCCCACGCCTCGATATCATTTTTAAAATAATCCCAGTTATATTGCGCAGCTTTTAAAATTCTCTCTTCTGACATTTGCAAATATGGTAAGTGCGTAAATAGTTTCGTCTCTACTAGTTTTTGAAGGCCCTTTACACAATATGTACCTGTCAACAGCTTTTCAAACTCAACTGTAATTCTTTCAATCGCTATATGTTCAAGTAAATGCCCATACTTTTCAATCGCATACTTCGTTTTTTCCTCTAAAGAAAATCCTAATGTACTAACAAAGCGAATACTACGCATCATACGTAATGCATCTTCTTGAAAACGATCCGCAGCATTCCCAACTGTAGCAATTTCTTGTTTACGAATTGCCTCTTGCCCCAAAAACAAATCAATAATTGCTCCTTCTTCATTCATCGCAATCGCATTCATAGTAAAATCTCGGCGTTTTAAATCTTCCTCTAATGAACGAACAAACTGAACACTACTTGGTCTGCGAAAATCCTCATAATCACTCTCTGTTCGAAATGTTGTCACTTCATACGGAACGCCTTCTTGGACAACAATAACCGTACCGTGTTCAAGACCTACAGGGACATGTCGTGGAAATAAATGCATCACCTCTTCTGGAAGAGCTGATGTTGCAATATCAATATCACCAATCGGTCTATTAATAATGAAATCACGCACACTTCCTCCAACAAAATATGCCTCATGCCCATGTTGTTTTAATGTCTCAATAATTGCTCCAGCTTGTTTAAATCGTTTCATTTTTGTCATCCCTTAGTATGTCATAATAAATCGCCTCATATTGTGAAACAATTCTTTCTGAACGGAATTGCTCATATACAGCTTCCATTGCTCGCTCTGCCAGGTTTCGATGAATCTCTTCATTCTTAAGCAATTGTATCGCTTGTTTTGCTATCCCTACCGTATCACCGACTTCGCATATATATCCTGTTTCACCATGTTTAATAACCTCTGGAATGCCTCCAACCCTTGTTCCAATACATGGCACACCACAAGCCATTGCTTCTAGTAAAACTAGACCAAAGCTTTCTTTTTCTGATAAAAGTAACATTAAATCACTCATGGCAAGAAGCTCTGCAACATTATCCTGTTTTCCTAAAAACAAAACACGTTCTTCAATATGTAAGCTTTTCACCAGTTGTAAAATTGTACAGAACTCTGGGCCATCACCAACAAGGAGTAATTTCGCATTCACTTCCTTTACAACTTTAGCGAATGCCTGAACAACATCCTGTACACGCTTGACCTTTCGGAAATTCGAAATATGAATTAGTATTTTTTCATCTTCACGTATGCCATATTCTTTCTTTAGTTGTGACATATCTCTCTTAAAATAAACACGCTCATCGATAAAATTATATACTGTCTGAATTTCTTTGTTTGGCTTTACAAGTTCATTCGTTTCTTGAATTAACGAATGAGATACAGCCGTAACAACATCAGATTGTTCAATACCAAATCGTATTAAATTATTTAGAGAAGGGTCTGATCCAAGTACAGTAATGTCCGTTCCATGCAATGTTGTAACAATCTTAATATTGTCCCCAATCATTTGTTTCGCTAAATATGCACAAATTGCATGAGGTATTGCATAATGCACATGTAAAATATCAAGGTTTTCTCTCTGTGCAACCTCTGCCATTTTACTTGCTAATGCTAAATCATAAGGTGGATATTGAAAAACAGAATATTGATTTACTGTTACTTCATGAAAATAAATGTTTGGATATACTTTATTTAATCGGAATGGAACACCTGATGTAATGAAGTGAATTTCATGACCTCGTTCAGCTAATTGCTTTCCAAGTTCTGTTCCTACAACTCCAGAACCACCCACAGAAGGATAACATGTAATACCTATTTTCAATTTCATTTACATCCCCCTAGTAAATCAGCATGTAATAAAACTGGCTTCTTACTCATAAATCCCTCAGCATACGTAACTCCAACTTCTTTTCCAAACATTTTCTCACGAGCGATTACCGTTTCGACATACCCTTCCGTTAAAGGTGTCTTCACGCCATCGCTTCCAGTTGTAAACTGACTTTCATACGCTTCTAACGCTGCTACCTTTTCAGAAAGCTGTTCACTAATATCTATACAGAAATTTGGTTTATGAAAACCATTAATCATATAATAATAAAAAGATTGCGCGCGGTGCGGCGGAATTTCTGACATATATTTACGAACACCCGCTGAAAATATAGCTTCTTCCACAAGTTTTGCACAATTCGCATGATCTGGATGACGATCTTCATAATATGGTGCAAAAATTAGCGTTGGCTTATATGTACGAATAATCTTTACGATTTCACGTATATATTCTTCTTTCATATACAAACCACGGTCCGGCATCGCTAAATTAATTCGCTTTTCAACTCCCATAATACGAGCAGCTTCCTGTGCTTCTTCTTTTCTTAACTCCACCGTTCCGTTTGAAGATAAGTCAGCTTCTGTTAAATCACAAATACCAACCTTATATCCTTGTTTCGTATATTTCGCAATAGTGCCTGCCATGCCGATTTCAACATCATCGGCATGAGCACCAAACGCTAATATATGTAATCCACTCATAGTTGTTCCCCTCATTTTCTTAACTTTCGGTAATCTAAATCTCCCCGATCTAATGCATGCATTAACATTTCAGCACTTGCCATGTTCGTTGCAAGCGGAATCGCATACACATCACATAAACGAAGCAATGCATTTACATCTGGTTCATGCGGTTGTGCTGTTAGCGGATCCCGGAAGAAAATTACCATATCTAAATCATTTTTGGCAATCATTGCACCAATCTCTTGGTCACCACCAAGAGGACCAGATTGATATCTTGTAACAGCTAAACCTGTCGCTTCCATAATACGAAGACCTGTTGTTCCCGTTGCAAAAAGTTCATGTTGTTCAAAAATTGGTTTATATGCGTATGCAAACGAAACCATATCATCTTTCTTCTTGTCATGTGCGATTAAGGCGATCTTCATCCGTTGTCTCTCCCTTTAGTCGATAATATTTTCTAAACCGTATACAAGATGATCCAGATTCATTACTGTTTCAATAGATAATTTTACTCCAGACATAAATGACGCACGGTTAAATGAATCGTGGCGAACTGTTAACATTTGTCCATCTCCACCAAATAGTACTTCTTGATGTGCGATAAGCCCTGGTAAACGTACGCTATGAATATGAATACCCTCTACATTGGCACCACGTGCTCCTTCTAATTGTTCCGTTTCATTTGGGTGACCTTGTTGTTTCGGTTCACGGTTTTGGCGAATTAAATCTACAGTTTTTACAGCCGTACCAGATGGTGCATCTAATTTTTGATCATGATGCAATTCAATCACCTCAACATCTTGGAAGTATTTTGCCGCCATTTGAGAGAACTTCATCATAAGCACCGCACCAATTGCAAAGTTTGGAGCAATAATGGTACCTACCTGTTTGTCTTTCGCAGTGTCTGTTAAATGCTGAAGTTCTTCTTCTGTAAATCCTGTCGTACCAATAACAGAACGAAGACCATGTTCAACTGCAAGTGTAACGTGTTTTTTTCCGACTTCTGGTGTCGTTAAATCTAGCAATACATCCGCCTCTACTTCATTTAAACAAGTATGTAAATCCGCATAGATCGGTGCATCTAATGCAGGCATTCCAGGAAGGTTGGAAATTTTTTCACCACCATGCTTATAATCAACTGCTGCTACTAATTGAAAATGTGGTGTTCTTTCCATAAGAAGAACTGCCTCATGCCCCATACGTCCTCTTGGTCCTGCAATAATTACTTTAATATTTTTCATTATTCTTTCTCTCCCTCATCAATACGTGTCCAGCGATCTTTATCACGTGTATTAAATTTATTCATCACAATGTTATGTGCTGTTTCTAAATCAATATGTAAACTATTTGCCATGCAAATCATAACAAATAATACATCTCCAAGTTCTTCTTCAATTGTTCGCTCTTTTTCAGTCGTTTTCTTCGGCTTCTCACCATAATAGTGATTCACTTCTCTTGCAAGTTCGCCCATTTCTTCCGTTAAACGAGCCATCATTGCAAGTGGACTAAAATAACCTTCTTTAAATTGACTAATATATGCATCTACTTCTTTCTGCATATCTTTCATCGTTTTTTGTTCCATATTATTCACCTCTAATCCTTCCTCTTTCATGTTAGCCAATTCATCGCGATTTGACAAATATTATTCCACTTTCATCCCTATTTGCCACGTTTTTTGGGATAGACTATAATAAAGTGAAACTTTTTTTACGATGTTTTTTGGCAAAAGATTAGTCCTGACCAATCGGGCTCTTATGGCTAGTTGGCCTTTTCTTCCTGCATTCGCTTCCTACCAATCATTTGTGCAGGGGAAAGTGAGAATTTCTTTCTATCACCCATTATAACTACACAAGTCACTTACTATCCTTATTGTATGTCTTCAGCATAAGCCATTTCAGCGGAGCAAAGTAACAATTACATATTAGGGGGCTCACTACATGAAAACCAACTTAAAGATCCAAAACATTATATTTATTTTGATTGGTTCTGCTATCTTCTCTTTTGGTATCGTTAATATTAATATTGAAAATCACTTAGCAGAAGGTGGATTTACAGGCATTACACTCTTATTATATTTTCTATTTTCACTCGACCCTTCTTATACAAACTTAATCTTAAATATCCCTCTCTTTTTCGTCGGTTGGAAGTTACTTGGTCGAACAACTTTCCTGTACACATTAATTGGAACGTTTAGCGTCTCCCTATTTCTATGGATTTTCCAGCGTTACGAATCACTAAATCTACATTTGAACTTACAAAACGATATGACATTAGCAGCGTTGTTTGCCGGAGCATTTATTGGGATTGGGCTCGGAATTATATTCAAATACGGTGGAACAACTGGTGGTGTCGATATTATCGCACGATTAGCACATAAGTATATTGGCTGGAGTATGGGAAAAACAATGTTTATGTTTGATGCTATTGTCATTGTCGTTTCCATTCTTACATACTTATCGTATCGCGAAGGTATGTATACGTTAGTTGCGGTTTTTATTGGCGCCAAAGTAATTGACTTTATGCAAGAGGGCGCATATGCAGCAAAAGGCGCAACCATTATTTCAGACAAGAATGACGAAATTGCAGCCAAAATTTTGTCCGAAATGGAGCGCGGGGCTACCTTTTTAAAAGCAGTTGGTTCCTATACAAAAATTGAACGAAATGTACTTTATTGTGTTGTAGCAAAAAATGAAATCGTAAAACTAAAAAACATTATTACTTCTGTAGATCCCCATGCATTTGTTGCAGTAAGTGATGTCCACGATGTCGTTGGCGAAGGATTTACGTTAGATGAGAATAAAAAACCATTACATGATTAAACCTGTAACCTTTCTAAACATATAAATAAGAAAGCTATCGAATCCGATAGCTTTCTTATTTTAGATGTACTTCCTCAACTTTTCTAGATCCTCATAAATTAAATCTAACAAGCTCCTATTATAAAAAATAGAAGCCGGATGAAATGTTGGAAAAATATTATACCTTTTCTCAGTCCATATAAAATCTGTACTTTGATTATTTTTCAATTTCCGTACCGGTTGCTTTAATAATTGTCCGTGAACATCCGTAATCTTTTTATCATTTCCTGCCAAACGTTTTAATGCGATATTTCCAAGAGTTACAATAACCGGTACCTGTATCTGTTCCAGTTCATAATCTAAAAGAGGAGCATGCACAAGGATTTCTCCTTGATTTGGTGTTCGGTTATATTTCTTCTGAACAACTTGTCCGTTCCTCTCTCTTTTCTCTCTCCATTTATAAGGACGGCTCCGAACAGCACTCGTAATATAGACTTCTTCTCTTGTAAGACCGATCCGTTCCAAAAATCCCATTAACTGCTTCCCTGCTCTCCCGCTAAAAGGAATGCCATTATGAATTTCAGTTTCTCCAGGTGCTTCTCCAACAAGCATTAGTTTCGGTTTTTTGGGACCTTTCCCATATAAAAACCCCTCTAATGCATAATTAACACTACGCTCTTTCACATGTTCCACTAATGAATCTGGATATTTCAATTTCATCACCTTCACTCGTCATTAGTCTACTTATGCTTATTATAACTTCCTTCCTGCCATTCATTACAATCACTTTTTCTTTATCCATTTACACTTATAAATACCGCCCTCAACCAATCGTTTCAAAAGAAAAATTGCGATTTTTTAGTAATAAATGCATAATATTACACGGTTTATAAATACAAAACATATAAAGGATGAATAAAATTAGGGAAACAAAAGAACCAAATGAAATTAACCCTGGTGAAAAAAGGGAAAAGATTTCCGTATTCTTATTCCGTAAAGATGAATTTAATCTCTACAAAAAATTCACATTAGAATTCGGTCCAACAGTTGGTTGATATGAGTTACAAGATACTGCCAAAGGTCAGACAGTTAAGTTTGGATTACTAAGATAACCCAGAAACTCAAACATAATAGAACCCGTACTCTTTTAGAGTACGGGTTCTTTCTTTAGTCATCGCTACGTTGCATACCTGTATAAACTAATACTAAACGAAGCAATTCAAATACCGCAACAGCTGCTGCTGCCACATATGTTAACGCTGCTGCGTTTAATACTTTACGAGCTTGCCCATATTCATCTGTTGATACAATTCCAAGCGCTTCAATTTGCTGCATCGCGCGTTTTGAAGCATCAAACTCAACCGGTAATGTAACAAGTTGGAAAACGACACCTGCAGCCATTAAAATAATTCCTAATAGTAATAGCTTTGTCATCGTTGCAAATATACCAATCATTATGAACACCCATGACATATTAGATCCAAAACTCGCAACAGGCACTAATGAATGACGAATACGCATAAACTTATAATCTTTCGCATCTTGAATTGCATGCCCTACTTCATGGGCTGCTACAGCTGTTCCAGCAACTGAATGACCATAATAATTATCAGTTGACAAGCGCACCGTTTTAGCAGTTGGATCATAGTGATCTGATAAATGCCCTGGCGTTTCTTCTACAGCTATGTTATACAAGCCATTTTCATCTAAAATTTTGCGAGCTACTTCCGCTCCTGTCATACCCGATGTTGAATACACTTGTGAATACTTACTATAAGCACTGCGTACTTTTGACTGTGCATACAACGGTATGATCATAATGATTGCGAAATAAACTAAATAAAAAGCCATCATGAACCTCCATTGAAGTCTTAATTGTAGTACTATCCATTCTATTTTTTTCTTTATATATTGTCAATAAAGAAACCTTACAATCCTTGTCTATATTAGTAAACTTATCGGTTTTTAGAATGTATTCCGCTAGTACGTTTTGCTTTCTCTCCCTTATATTTTCTCCAACCGACGTATGTTAATGTGAACAAAATAAGCCCACCTGTAATTGTCATAAACCATATGAGAGAAGAGTCCACTTCATCTTTTTTTGCTGTTTGAAATATTTTTTGTAAATCTCCTTTTATAATCCCCAATTGCGTTTGTCCACTTTTATTTTTCAACATAACATTACGAAATTCGTCCAAATACGATAAATGCGCATTTACACGCTGTGATTGATTTTCTGGCAACGCAATCATTAAACTCGGATAAATCACATTAAATTCATGTAAAAATGTATTTAGCGATTGTTGGAAGCGTTCATCATCTTCTATCTGAAGTGCCTTTTCAACTTTAGCAAAAGCCCCCATAACACGACCTTCTCGCTCTACCCAAAGCGGTTGATGCTTAGACACCTCTGCATCTACCGCCAGGTGTAATGCCATTACATCGTCTATTTTTATTTGCCTATCTACATTTTCTTCCCCAAGTGACTGTTGTGCTCTGTCATACGCTAAAGAAATTACTCGGAAATGCATAGGTATAAGTTTATGTTCCTTTTCATTCTCTCGCAATACAAATTGTTCCGAAAAATGTTGTAATACTTGCGTTGCTTTGTCATATTTTTCTTGTTTTACAAGCTGCAAGGAATCATCTAATAGCCCTGTTAACTCATCCAGTTTTTCAGCATATATACGTACTGGAAACAATATAATCAGAAATGCTATCATTCCAATTAAGACTCTCTTCATTCCGGTCCCCCCTATAACTACTAGTACAAAATATGTTAAAGTGGACAAGAATAGAACAGAACGAAACTGAAAAATATTTTATCCCAATCGATGAGGGCTCATAATTAATAGGGATGAAGATTCCCCACTAATTAAAGTTTCTCTTTATGAACTAAGATTGTTCATGGAAGCTCTTCTCTTTTTGCGTAAATAGCGATACATAAAATAACAAATCGCACTACCAAGTAAAATGAATAACAAAATTACACATGCTGCATGCATGAAAAATTGTTCTGGTAACATGAGAATAACAGGATCTTTTTCACTATCAAATTGCCAATAATCATTGCTAAAAAGAAGTTTATGAAATAGAACAAAACTCTTTTCAAAATTAATTATAATAGGTAAAGTAAGCACAATCGGGAATATAATGGTCAAAATTGCACCATGCAACAAAAACTTCACCTTTCGTTTACGTAATAAATACCACCCGCCCAACAAAGCAATCCCGAGCGCCATACACATTCCGTATTGAATGTTCACTAAAATATTTTTCACATCAACAAAATGAATTCTTCCGTTTGTTGACATATCCAATGTTGGAAACTGTAATGATCCCTGATAAAAAGGAGAAAGGTATGTAATTAGAACATCATAGTTCTTCTTAATTTCTGATTCTGTCATATTCGCTAAATCTGGTATATTTAAAAAATGTATATCTGCATAGTATAGCCATTTTCCATATACAACAATTGTAGTTGCAATAGCAAAAATAAAAAATGCTATACAGTATGAGACAATAACAGTGATCAAGCGATCTAATACTCTTACACCAATCTTATTTTCATTCATTTACTTTCCCCAATTCTTCATTTAATTTTATAACGAAAATTGCTTTCGATTCTTACTCAAACAATAATAATACGTAATAGCTAGTACAGCGACACTTAGCCAAAATGTAAAATAACCGATTTGTTCTACAAATAAATGCATGATACCATATCTTGGCATTTGCCAAAATAAATAATCAACAACATCATTGTGTAACGTCCATATGGCCACTACAATATAATGCCACTTTTTTATACGGTAAAAAGGGGCATACAATAAACCTTGCACGGCCATTGCAAAATGAGAAAGCACCAACATATAACTCATAAACCCAAGATCCCCCTTAACCATAAACATAATCCCATTTACAATAACAGCCCATATACCATATTTCATTAAGGAAACAATTGCTAAAGCTTCTATTAGCCCAAAATTTTTATTGCACAAAAAGGCCAGTAGTACAAAAACAAAAAAGAAACTTGCAATGGGACTATCAGGAACAAATGGCCAAAATATTACTGAAGTTTCCACAAGTTGATCTCCATACCAAATAAAACCATATATTGTTCCTAAAATGTTCATGATGAGTAAAAATAATAAAACTGAACGCTGTCTTAATAAAGCATACAAATAAGCCAATCTATATGTACAACACCTTTCAAATATAGTAGTTCTTTATTACATCAAAATACCCATTCTATATAAATACAAATTAAAAAACTAATATAAACCCTCTCTTTTTGGCTAGGAGAGAGCATCCGCTCATGGATAGGAGCGGTCACCTTTCGTTCTTCCTAGTAGCCACTTATATGTAAAAAACAAAATGTACTTATATATTATAACAAACTTCTTCCTCCAAATAGAAAAGCTGACTACAAAATTGCAGTCAGCTCTCTCTTATTTTTTATTGTATTTCGCAATGAACTCTGAAAGTTTTTTCAGTTCTTCATCGGTACCTTTAAATATCCCTTTAGGCATTGCTCCTTTTCCATCTTTCGCAATCTTCGCAATTTCCTCTGGTTTTAGAGTTAAGTTTTGCAGTGCTGGTGCTGCTGCACCACCTTGGAAATTATCACCGTGACATGTTAAACACGTATTTTTTTGCACAAGCTTATAACCTTCATCATTTTTATCAACTTGAACCGTTTTAACAATAGCACCTTGTTTTTTCGCAGCTTCCCAGTCGTGATGTACCACAGATTCCCATGTTAAAAAGATGATAGAAGCAATTGCTAGAAGCATAAATCCAGTTGCAACTGGACGTTTCAATGGACGTCTTTCAGGACCTCGATCGAGAAATGGAGCCAATAACAATGCTCCAAATGCAATCCCTGGCATAATAAACGCGCCAATTACAGTAAACGGACCAGATGCATATGAGTATTTTAACAATTGATATAAAAATAAGAAGTACCAGTCTGGAAGTGGTATATATCCTGCATCTGTAGGATCTGCCATTCTCTCAAGTGGTGACGGATGCGCCACCGTTAAACATAAATAACCGATTAAAAAAACCGCACCAACCATCCATTCTTTCAATAAGAAGTTCGGCCAAAAAGCTTCTGTTTTCCCTGGATATTCAGAATAATCTTTCGGGATATTCGGTTTACGTGCAACAGGTACTCGTGAATCTCCCACAAACTTCATCCCTTTGCCGCGATGCATAATCTCCCTCCTTCAATTCAGTTTTTCTCCTATTCTTTCAAATTAGCAATCTCTTATAGCGGACCAGAAATACCTTGTTTGCGAATCATGATGAAGTGGAAGGCCATTAAGCCTAGAAGTGCTGCTGGTAAGAAGAAGACGTGAATAGCAAAGAAGCGAGTTAATGTTTGAGCCCCGACAATTTCGGAATGACCAGCAAGTAATGTTTTAATATAAGGGCCGATAAGCGGTGTTTGCTCCGCGATTTGAATCCCTACTTTTGTTGCAAATAATGCTTTCATATCCCATGGTAATAAATATCCGGTAAAACCAAGACCTAGCATAACAAAGAAAATAAGAACACCGACAATCCAATTTAATTCACGAGGTTTCTTATATGCACCTTGGAAGAAAACCCTAAGTGTATGTAAAAACATCATTACAATTACGAGACTAGCACCCCAATGATGCATGCCACGAACAATTTGCCCATACGCAACTTCATTTTGTAAATAATAAACCGATTCCCAAGCGTTTTTAATATCCGGTACATAATACATTGTTAAAAACATACCTGACAAAATTTGAATCACAGTGACGAAGAATGTTAGCCCTCCAAAGCAATAGACAAATGCTGAAAAGTGATGCGCTGGGTTTACATGCTCTGGCACTTCATGGTCTGCAATATCGCGCCATATTGGTGTAATATCCAGCCTTTCGTCCACCCAATCATAAATTTTATTTAGCATCTATTTCGCACCCCCTTGTGGCTTTGCTTTACCTAGATAAAGCGTTCCATCCTTTACTTTTGCTTCATACAAATCAAGCGGTGCTAGCGGTGGAGTTCCCTTCACATTATTACCATCTTTCGTATAACGCCCCGCGTGACAAGGACAAAAGAATTGATTTGGATGACTCTTGTCCGAATTCCAGTTTACCGTACAGCCTAAATGTTTACATACCGGAGATAACGCTACAATGTCGCCGCTTTCATTTTTATATACCCACGCTGATTTTGGTTCTTCTGACTTATACCAACCATCAACTTGTTTCACTTTAAAGTCGAAGCGTTTTGGTTCTGCTGAAACCTCTTTTACTTGTGCAACAGCAACCATATCTCCCCCTGCTTCTTTCTTTAAAACTGGATCAAGCGCAAAACGCGTCATCGGCATTAAAATTCCAGCTGCCATAAAACCTCCTACACCTGTAAGTGTGTAGTTCAAAAATTGTCTTCTTGACACACGATGTTCTTTCTCGCTCACGAAAATTTCCCCCCTCTATCAGAAATTGTCCCCTCGTGACAAAACAGTATAAAAATAAAAACTAGGACACTATCATGATATAATACCCACATGCGCAGGTCAATATCATACTACTCATAATCATAAGAACTATCTGCCTATTTTTTATTTTCCCACTTTTCTGTCAATAAAGCCATTATATTTTTTACATGCGCATGAATTACTTCTCTTTTCGCTTGATCGCTAAATTCTTCTAGTGATAGAGCGGGTAACCAAAACAAATGACCTGACAACGCAGTTTCAGCCTCTTTCCATGCAAAGTCACTTGTAACATAAGCAATATGTTTCAATCCTTGCTCTTGTAAGTGACTTGTCCAATCTTGCAAACGCCCTTGCTCCTGCTTTTGCTGTTCAACTAAATAAGTAAACGGAGGTAGTAAAAACACCCTTCCTTTATATTCTCTTTCTAACTCCACACTTAAAGTTTCAATAAATTCCCCTTGTGTTACAATACTCTTCATTTCTTTTGTTACTGCAATAGAAAGAAGGGGTATAATACCAGTATCCACATACTCTCTAGCTTGTTCAAATTGCTCCGCATCTTTTGCAACCCATTTCATCATAATTCCCCCCTTTACCTAGTATTTCATTCTAAATGACAGAACTTTCACTTTATATCTATTAAACCATACTAAAACAGGTAAAAAAAGAAAAACTACCTAATATAGGTAGTTTTTCTTCGAATCGTCGGAAATTTGTCAAAATTAAACAAAATGACTATTCCTTACATGCTTTTCAATTCCTTTGTTAACTTACAAAAAGCTTCCTTATCCTGATTGTCCAGCGCTTCATCAATTTGTTTTAAAAGTCGATCCCTTCGAAATGAAAATACACTCTCTTCTAAAAATCGTTCTGCAAGTAAACGATCTTTTTCATTTACTTCAATATGCTTTGGTAAGTATGGATTTTCTTCTAATACTGCTACATAATTTGCATTTTGAAACGATGATTTAAAATTAAGTTGAATATAAATATCCTCATCTCGATTTAAACGAATGTCATGAAACGATTTTTCTGCATCCGTCGTCATAACATTTTGTTTAAAGAAGTGAAACGGTGTATCTTTCACACAATTTGCTGACATCACTAAGCCACGAGGGCAATATTTTGCATGTTCTACGAAGTGGACTTTGTGCATTAATTGATCATGACTCATTAAATAATTTAAAATCCATACACATTCACGCTGTTTCAGTTGATAATTGTTTAAAAACCATTTTACGAAATCCTTCTTCTCGTTTACAGAAACAGGGGTATTCATAGCGCTTAGTCCCTCCTCTGTCTTTCTTTTTTCTTATTTTTTAAATTCAAGAAGCAGCATTCACTTTCCTTCCAACTTATGAAAAATCCTCTAAATTATATAGCAATTCTTCGATGTGAATTTGTGTCGGGTCCAATTGTAATAAGCGTGTAAATACTTCTTTCGCTTCTTTTCGTAGCCCTTCTTCTACTAAGAAATAACCGTACTCTTCCAAGAAATCTGGATGATTCTTAAAAGAAGTATATGCACTCTCATAGTGTTTTAATGCATCAGAATACATTTCTAATTGTTTTTTAGCAAATGCCAAATCCCAAAGTAATTGTGTATCTTGCTCTCCACTGTCCATTGCATTTTCTACAACAGCGATTAACTCTTCATATTTTTCTTGTTCCTTTAAGATATATGCATATTTTAATATTGCACCTAAATGTCCTGGATCAAGCTGTAATGCTTTTTGAAGCAATTCTTCAGCTTCTGCTAATTTCCCTATCTTCGCTGCAATATTTGCAAGTTCTACATAAAGTGGCACGGATAACTCATCAACTTTAACGCCTTCATGAAGTGTTTCATAGCTTTCTTGAAGCATTCCTTCTTTTTCATAGCATTTAGCTAAATACATATATAATGATGCATATTCTGGGTCTAATTCTTTTAATTCTTGCCAAGCCCCAATCGATCTTTGATACTCTTCACCTTGATAAAGTGTAAATGCATAGCCAAATAAAGAATGAATATCTTTCTGTTCTTCTAATCCTTCTTCATAATACGTAATTGCTTCTTCCCAGTTTCCAATTGCGCTTAGCGTTTCAGCTAGGCGAAGAGCAATCACAACACCTCCCATTACTTTGTGATCAGAGAGTAATGACTGATAATAAGCAATCGCTTTTTTCTCTTCACCTTTACTACTATAAAGTTCTGCCAGTCCAAAAGTAATAACAGGCTCTTCTGGCATCATTTCTTTTGCTTTTAATAGTTTTTGTTCTGCAACATCATCGAAGCCCTGCATTTGAAATAAATCCGCAACAAGTAGTAAAGATTGAACATACAGTTCATCATCTTCAGGAATATCATGGAGCACTTCGATTGCCTCATCTTCTTTATCTAAATCAATATATAATTCTGCTAAAAAGATTGTAAACTCGCTTTCTTCGGGATATAACAAACGTAAATCTTCTGTAATCGCTAACGCTTCATCAATAAACCCAAGTGTATGGTAGTAACGAGCAATATCATATTTCTCTTCGTCCGTCCCTTGTTTTACCAATTCTTTTAATTGTTCTAACCCTTTTTCTGCTTCGCCGTTTTCAATGTAAGAAACAGCTTGTTCAAACTTTTGCATAAATGTCTCCTTTAACTCTTATAATATTCTCTTCTGTTCATTAATCATAAACAACAGTCGTCATGTAAGCAACTAAAAGGATGCAGAAAAGAATCTTTCCAAACTGAAAAGATTCTTTTGCTTCACAGAGATTCTAACTGCTCAAAAAAATTCGGATAGGATACAGCGACTGCATCACCATTTTTAATTTGCACTTCTCTTTCTGTTATACGACGCAATTGCAATCATCATGCCAATGCGATGATGGTCTCCATGACTATTAACAATACTCCCTTGTAACTCCTGGTTTCCATTAATGATCATACCATCCGGCGCTGCTATGAAAACAATAGAAGATTCTCACTCATTTTCTCTCTTTGTTTTCACTTGGCATGAGGCTGAAAAAGACACTGACCGCTTCTATGCACTGCCGAATCCTCTCTCCCTTCTAAAAAAGAAATATTTTATCTCAGCTTTTCAATTTGTATGTATATCTTTATTGTACCGCTTTCTTTCTTCATCGTGCAAATATGTATAACCTAAAAGAAAACGACTCCTATAATAGGAGCCGCGACTTTTCTTAAGAATATGTTTCTTCTTTCTTTTCCTGCTCTTTCACAAGTTCCGTAAGCAATTCAATAATCTCATCATTCTCTTCTTTTAAACCAACCGTAATACGAATACCATCAGGCAAGCCAAACGCTGCACCTGAACGGACAATATACCCTTTTTGCATTAATCTTTCAAATGCTTCATTACCAGGAATCCCAAGATTTAAGAAGATGAAATTTGTTTGTGATGGATAGTAAAAAACATCGTACTCCTCACAGAACGTATAATATTGATTTAATCCTTCAGCATTTTTCTTCACACATTCTTGTAAAAATTCTTGATCTTCCATCGCTGCCAAACCAACAGCTTGCGCAACAGCCGACGTATTAAATGGTAATCTCGCTACTTCTAATTGCTGTATAAGTTTTTCATTCCCTACGGCATAACCAATACGAAAAGCAGCTAAACCATATGCTTTTGAAAATGTACGTAACACCATGAGATTTTCATACTTTTCAAGAAGCGGCAATGTTTGTGGATAATCTTCCGCTCCTGCATATTCATAGTATGCCTCATCCATAATAACAAGTACCGTTTTTGGAACTGCCTCTAAAAATGAAAGTAATTTTTTCTTTTCTACATATGTCCCTGTTGGATTATTCGGATTACAAATCCATACAATTTGCGTTTTCTCATCAATTTCCTCAAGCATCGCATCCAAGTCATGAATGCCATCCTTAAGCGGCACTTCACGAACCTCAGCTCCCTCAATCACAGCATGGTGGTGGTATTGTGAAAATGTTGGATTTGCCATTACAACATTTGTACCTTTATGTAATAAAGCACGGCTAATCATTTGAATGACCTCATCTAATCCACTACCAAACAAAAGTTGTTCTGCTTTCACATGAAGGTGCGCAGCTACTTTTTCACGAAGTTCAAACGCTGCTCCATCTGGATATAAAGCATATTGCGTACTTAAGGAAGCTAAAGCGTCCGTTACCCGTTTTGAACAACCAAACGGATTTTCATTAGATGCTAATTTCACAATTTTAGATAATCCATATTCTCTTTTTACTTCTTCAATGTTTCTGCCAGGTACATATGCTTTCAAAGTTAATAATTGCTCTTTTACTCTCATTTTTATTCCCCCTGTCATTTTACTAGATCAGGCCGAAGTATAGTTGCCTTCTCTAAATACACATGCTTTACTTCATGTTGTAGTTTTTTTGTCATGACCGTTATCATTACACGAATACATTTCTGCAGGGCATTCGACACTTCTATTTCTTTTACGCACATCACCGGTACATATGTAAATCCTTCTAAACGTCTTAATGCCGCTGCAGGAAAACAAGCATTAAGGTCCACCGTCGTAGAAATTAAAACAGACACGATATCAGTAGGGCAAACTTCATTTTCATTTACGATTTCGTTTACTAAATGCTCTGTTGCAATTAATATCGCTTCAGATTTATTATGTTTGACTGTAATTGCACCGCGAATTGCGCGGATCAAATAGATTCCTCCTCTCTTTGAAATGCTTCTAATGCAGTGTGAACGGTCTCATCTGAAATAGATACGACATTCACTACCCCATATTCCTGCATAAGCACCATACGAATTATTCCTGCATTCGCTTTTTTATCTTGCTTCATCACTTGTACCAGACGTTCTGTATTTAGATTCTTTGGCATATGCGGATAACCATACTGAGAAAACCAACGCTTCATTTTTTTATATCCAAGGTCTACTTTATAAATTTGTTCACTTAAGAATATAGCAAATAACATACCAATTGCTACTCCATCACCATGTGTAATTTTTCCATATCCCATCTCTTTTTCAAGAGCATGTCCTAATGTATGTCCAAAATTCAAGTGAGCACGTACACCTTTTTCAGTTTCGTCTTGCGCTACAATATTTGCTTTCACAGGAATTGCTCGCTGTAATATATAAATTAATTTTTCATCCCGTATATCTTCTAATGTTTTCACTTCTCGTTTTAACCAATGATATAATTCAACATCACCAATAAAAGCATGTTTAATCACTTCAGCAAACCCGGAACGCCATTCTTTTTCTGGCAATGAATTTAAAAATGGCGTATGATATAGAACTGCTTCTGGCTGATGAAATGCTCCAATCATATTCTTTCCTAAGGGGTGATTAATGGCAACTTTCCCGCCAACTGCACTATCATGTGCCAGTAACGTTGTTGGAACTTGAATGAAGCGAATACCGCGCATAAATGTCGCAGCAACAAAACCTGCTAAATCACCGACCATTCCTCCACCAAGTGCAATAACTAAAGAATGTCGATCCACCCCATTTTCAAGCGCCGACGTATGAGCCGCATAAAAATTTTCAAATGATTTTTCTTTCTCTCCACTTGGAACAACAAATGAGAAAACATGTTTTTCGACTTGCAATGCATTCATAACTTCTTCTAAATGGAATGATGCGACCGATTCATCAGAAATGATCATTACATTAGAAACAGCTGGTTTCATATTTCGAACAAGCGTTGTCAAATGTGACAACGCATCTTTTCCTACATATACTTCATACTCTTTAGACTGCGTCTGAATATGTATTTTCTCCATTAAAATCCCCTCGCATATTCATTATGTTTCTTCATATTTTCACGAATACAATCCATACGATCCGCTCCAAATTGTTCTACTAGAGATACTGCTAACTCCCATGCAACAACCGCTTCTGCCACAACGCTAGCTGCTGGCACAGCACAACTATCAGAACGTTCAATGCTCGCTGAAAAAGATTCTTTCGTATCAATATCAACGCTTTGAAGAGGTTTATACAGGGTTGGAATGGGTTTCATGACACCTCGAACGACAACCGGCATACCTGTTGTCATACCGCCTTCTAATCCACCCGCATGATTTGTTCTTCTTGTATATCCATCTTCTTTATCCCAAAGAATTTCATCATGCACTTGACTCCCTGGCTTATGCGCTGCTTCAAATCCAATACCAATTTCCACACCTTTAAAAGCATTAATGCTCATTACTGCAGCTGCTAATTTCGCGTCAAGTTTTCGATCATAATGGACATAACTTCCTACCCCAATTGGCATTCCTTCTACAATCACTTCTACAATGCCACCAATAGAATCCCCACTTGTTTTTGCATCATCAATTGCCTGCATCATTTTTTTTCCTGCTTCTTCGTCTAAGCAACGAACAGGAGATGCTTCTGTAATTTCTTGTAGTCGCTCTATTGAGTCATATGTAAGCTTTTCTGCCTGTACACCACCAATTTCAATTACATGCCCTGCTACCTTTACACCTAACTCTGCTAAAAGTTTTTTCGCAACAGCGCCTGCTGCAACTCGAACTGTTGTTTCACGTGCTGAAGAACGTTCAAGTACATTTCTCATATCACGGTGTCCATATTTAATTGCACCATTTAAATCAGCATGACCAGGTCTTGGTCTTGTAATTTTCCTTTTCATTTCTTTTGCTTCTTGTTCAGTTAAAGGATCTACGCCCATAATCTTTTTCCAATGAGTAAAATCTCGATTTTCGACAACGAGTGCAATTGGAGAACCAAGCGTACGACCATGCCTGACACCACTGACAATTTGCGCTTGATCTTTTTCAATTTGCATGCGTCTGCCGCGGCCGTATCCTTTTTGTCTTCTCGCTAACTCTTCATTTATATCATCCGCTACTAGAGATAAACCTGCCGGAATCCCTTCTAAAATTGTTGTAAGTTGTGGACCATGAGATTCACCAGCTGTAATATATCGCATCGGTTATTCCTCTTTTCGTATAATTATTTTATCTCGCATTAATGGGAGTGAAGAGGCTCTGACCACTTCTATGCATGGATCGATTCTCTCTCCCTCCTAAAAAGAAAGGTTTTATATCGTTTTTCAATTTGTCTGTATGTAAATCCATGGTGATTTGCCGGCATATAAGTCACGGCTATGAAATAAAAAGGAGATCCCCACTCGTTTTATCCCTTTGTTTTCACTTGACATGGGGTGAAAAAAGGCTCTGACCGCTTCTATGCACGGGCGGATTCTCTCTCCCTCTAAAAATAAGGGCTTTATATCATTCTTGCTCAACTGTTATTCTTCATTCACAGAAGTTTCACTTTATGTATCAATATATCATACCAAGCTTTGCTTCGTAACTATCTGAAACTAAAAAAGTGCAAGAAGAGTATTCACACTCTCCTTGCACTTTTCACTATTACCACAGTAATTAAAGCGTTTACAAATTATTTTAAAATAATTAGTAAATCCATTGATTCATTAATTTTGAGTAGTCTACTAATTCTTCTTCTTTAAAGAAAATACCAATCTCACGTTCTGCACTTTCTAGAGAATCAGAACCATGGATAATATTTTTCGCAACTGTTACACCAAAATCGCCACGAATTGTACCTGGTGCCGCTTCATGAGGTCTTGTTTTACCCATCATATTACGAGCAGTATCTACTACACCTTCACCTTGCCATACCATTGCAAAAACAGGACCAGATGTAATGAAATCTACTAATTCACCAAAGAAAGGTTTTTCTGTGTGCTCAGCGTAATGTTTTCCTGCAATTTCTGGAGTCACTTGCATTAATTTCGCACCAACTAATTGAAAGCCCTTTTTCTCAAAACGAGCTACAATTTCCCCAATGAAGGCACGTTGTACGCCGTCTGGTTTTACCATTAGAAATGTTTTTTCCATAAAAAATCTCTCCACTTCTGAATTATGTATGTAATTGTATATCCCCACACACATATTAACACCCTTATCACAATTGTGCAATAGTTTTGAAATAGAGAGATTATTTTATTTGTAAAAGAAATGCATTAAAATTTTCGTTTCCCAATATACTTTGCAACATTTTGCAACGCATATTTTGCCTGTCCACGCGGCAAAGGTTTTATTACCTCTAATGCTTTATGTAAATAACGTTCACTAAATGCAAATGCCTGATCAATTGCTGGGCTTGTCTTAATATCGTGAATAATTTCTTTCATCTCACTTGCAGTTGTATTTTCATGAACAGATACAATTTTTGCACGAAGCTTTGGATCTTCCATTGCATACAAAGCTGGAAGTGTGACATTTCCTTGCAATAAATCTCCGCCAGCAGGTTTTCCTAATTTTTCTTCTGTTGAAACGAAATCTAAAATATCATCAATAATTTGATAAGACATCCCAACAAAATAACCATACCAAAACAAACGATTTACCGTATCACGGCTCGCACCAGAAGCAATGGCTCCCAGCTGACAACTAGCCGCAATCAACAATGCCGTTTTCCTCTTAATTCGTCGTAAATATGTTCTTAAATTTTGATTATAATCATACTTATCCTTAATTTGTTCGATTTCACCTTTACATACTTCCAAAATTGTATACGACAATGCCTGGTGAGCTTCCGGAACTTCTAAATTCGTAATGCACTCAAGAGACTTTGCAAATAAATAATCTCCCGTATACATCGCAATACGATCTCCCCATTTTGCATTTACAGTTGCACTACTTCTTCGTAAGAGCGCTGCATCAATTACATCATCATGAACAAGAGAAGCCATATGGATGAGCTCTAGCGCAACTGCAACATGTTTAATTGCATCTAACTTGTAGTCTCCAAATTTCCCTGCAAGCAATACAAATACAGGGCGAATTCGTTTACCTCCAGCTTCAATAAGCTGCAGAGCAGCATCTTCTATTAGTTGTTGCTCTGAGGTAACAACCTTTTTTAATTCTTTTTCTATTACATCAATATCCGATCGTAAAAAAGAGTACATAAGTTGTAACTTCATATTGTTCACCTTAACCTAAAACGTCTTTTTTCTATTTTGATTCGGGTTTAAACCCTAAATGCATAGCTGCTACTCCAAAAGTAAATGGTTTTACTTGTACACGCTCAAGCCCGGCCGACTCAAACATACTCGCTAATTCTTTCATCCCTGGGAATGCGCTAGCAGACTCCTGAAGCCATGAGTATTCCTTATAACTTTTCGCAAACATTTTGCCAAACAGCGGCATAATGTATTTGAAATACAAAATATACATCTGGCGAAAACCGATCATCGTTGGTTGAGATGTTTCTAAACAAATAACTTTTCCGCCTGGTTTTACTACTCGCGCCATTTCTTTTAATACGTGCATATAATCTGGAACGTTACGCAATCCAAAACCGATTGTTACATAATCAAATGTATTATCTTCAAACGGCAGCTCCATCGCATTTCCATGCATAAGTTCTACATGCTTTAATCCTAAAGCTTTTACTTTTTCTTTTCCGACAGATAGCATATTTTCACTAAAGTCTAATCCATATACTTTTCCAGTCGTTCCAACAGCATCAGCAAGTGCAATTGTCCAATCAGCAGTTCCACAACACACATCTAACGCCTTACTTCCAGGCTGTACATCCATAATTCGCATTGTTTCTTTCCGCCATGCTTTATGTCTTTGAAAACTTATAACCGAATTCATTACATCGTATTTATCAGAGATTTTCTCAAATACATCATGTACTCTTTCTTCTTTTGATTGCTGCATGCTCTTACCCTTCTTCCAATATAAAATTGCTTATGTTTTCAATTTACCTTTTAAAGTAGAAACTACATCCCCAATTTCTTTATGCTTTTGTAGAAATGCACGTTCTTGTTTGTCCACTTCTTCTAACCACTCTTTACAGACGTTTTCCACGTTTCTGTCATCACCATTTGATAGAGTCGCTTGAAGCGCTTGAAAAACAGGTGCATTTTGTCTTTCAGCATGCAATTGATACTCTTTTTGCAGACGATCTCTCCCTAATACATACGCTATAAACGGCTTCCAATATGATACATGAAAATGATCACATGTTTTCTGCAAAAGTGCGGATTCAATTGTCATCATACTTTCAATAACTTCATCAACTCTTTGATACGCCTTCTGATATAACATAATTTTATGTTCATTAATTTCTTTAATTCCTTCAGCCAGCGCACGAATCAGTACAATATCACAATTCATTGAAAGTAAATAATAATACAAACCACTATAATAATCACCTGCAAGGACTGTGAGTTGACGACGCTTATGAAATCCGCTCGTTTCTTTATCTGCTTTGTTTGACACTTTTTCATGTGTATCAAGAGCAATCTGCACAAGCATAATCGTTACCACATAGTGATCAATTTGTTCTTTATGTAAATTTGCACTTTTTAAAGTAGCATATAAAAGCACTACTTTTTCTTCATCAATAAATGGTTCTTCAATATAGTTTATAAAATAAGGATGGCGCAGTTTTGCTAGCAACTGCTCCTTTATATCCGCATACCCTCCGTAGATGTCACACACAAAAAATCACCCTTGTTTTCTAATTCATAAAACCTATTATAACACATACATTCTATTTTCTATAACCAAAACTTGGGGAATCAAAACAAACTACAATTTAGATTTCCATTCACATAATACACATAAAAACCAAAAATTCACTCACCTATAAGTTTATGAGCAGCCAGAAAAATATATGTAACCTTTTAACACTCTATTCGAAAGAATTCTCCTTCCTCAAGCGTGTGCAGGGCAATAACTCAATACTAGGTGGGAGATGAATTTCTTTGATAACTTGATATATAAGGTTGCAGGAAGAAAACAAAGTGCGAAAATCAAGCCGTTCGGTTCCTACCTAAAATATCAACCATAAAAAAGAACATCCAAGCGTTGGAGATCTATCTAGTAAAACTCAGGGAGACGAAAGGTTGCTTTCGTCGTGGAACTTGAGAAGCCCCCACTTCAAAATTCGTTAGAGTTTAAGTTGGGGGGAGTTCACAGACCATATCTCCCCTTCATAAACATATATTAAAATGAAGTTTCCCTTTCTACCTACTCTTTATAAGAATTTAGATTTTACAGACAATAATCTCCCGTCCAATTTCTTTTATTTGTCGGTACAGGTATTACTTCATACAAATAAAAGAATCAAAAGGAAACTCTTATTAAAATGATATAAATAAAAAAGAAAAGCAGTTTCCCGCTTTCCTTTACTTTGCCTTAATAAAAGACAAAATTTCGCTACGTGCCGCTGCATCATTTTCTAGTACACCGCGCACTGCTGTAGTTACCGTTTTTGCACCAGGCTTTTTCACGCCGCGCATCGTCATACACATATGCTCTGCTTCAACAACTACCATCACACCATGTGGCTCTAGTACTTCCATAATAGAATTAGCTACTGTTGAAGTAATACGTTCTTGAAGTTGTGGACGACGTGCAATTGTATCTACAGTACGAGCTAATTTACTTAAACCCGTTACTTTTCCACCACGTGGAATATATGCAACATGAGCAACCCCATAAAAAGGAACAAGATGATGCTCACACATCGAATAAAACGGGATATCTTTCACTAATACAAGTTCTTCGTGATCTTCTCCAAACACTTTATGCAAATGTTCCTTCGGATCTTCGTGCATACCTGAAAATACTTCTGCATACATCTTTGCAACACGTTTTGGTGTATCTAGTACTCCCTCACGATTAGGATCGTCCCCAATCGCTTCTAAAATGAGGCGCACCGCCTGTTCAATTTGTTCTAAGTTAACTTTTGCCATCCGCAAGCCCTCCCGAAAAACCTAAAAGTGATACGAACACATTCTAGCATATTTATGATTTTAAAAGCAAAAAGAAGAGCTCCCAAAAAGGAAACTCTTCTTCCCTGTTAATATGTAAGGATTATTTAACCGCATCTTTTAACGCTTTACCAGGTTTGAATGCAGGTACTTTACTTGCAGCGATTTCAATTTCCTCACCAGTTTGTGGGTTACGTCCTTTACGAGCCGCACGCTCACGAACTTCGAAGTTACCGAATCCGATCAATTGTACTTTATCACCTTGTTTTAAAGCTTCTAAGATAGAATCAAAAACAGCGTCAACTGCTTTTGTTGCGTCCTTTTTAGAAAGGGAACTCGCTTCTGCAACAGCATTGATTAAATCTGTCTTGTTCATGCCATTCACCTCCTCCCAAAGATAAGACTGTATAATGATCATAAAATGAGTCTTACTTTCATTTGTAGGCAATTTTTACAAATTCTATACTACAAAGATGTAGATAAATCATTATCAACGCCTATATTATACGATTCTCCTGTATAATTCAATATTTTTAAAGAAATTGTTACTGCGAAAATGTGAAAAAACGATGAAACTTGACAATATACTACAAAGTATTAGATAATGACTATTTATTTTCTACCTACTCCCCGATAAAATGAAACGCTCATCACGAGCCGGGCGTTTATACCTTATTATCTTCCCTTCTTTTCTTTGAATCTCACTATCCACAAATAGTGGGATAAAAAAACAAAAGCCCCCTGCCAGCAGGGAGCTTTTGTTTATAAAATAATGGCAATTAATCCGCCAGATCCTTCGTTAATAATTCTTTCGAGCGTTTCTTTTAATTTATAACGTGCATTTTCAGGCATTAAAGACAATTTTGCTTGAATCCCTTCTCGAACAATTGAACTCAACGAGCGTCCAAAGATATCAGAATTCCATATAGAAAGCGGATCATCCTCAAAATCTTGCATTAAGTAGCGGACAAGCTCTTCACTTTGCTTTTCAGTACCAATAATCGGCTCAAAAGTAGATTCAACATCGACTTTAATCATATGAATAGATGGTGCAACGGCCTTTAATTTCACACCAAATCGCGATCCATGGCGAATAATTTCCGGCTCATCTAGACTCATATCAGCTAAGGCAGGTGCTGCCACACCATACCCTGTTTGTTTGACCATCCTTAAAGCATCTGAAACCTGATCATACTCCGTTTTCGCATGAGATAAATCAAGCATCAACTTTAACAAATGATCTTTCCCTCTAATTTCTACACCTACAACTTCTTTTAATATTTGATCGTACAATTCATCAGGTGCATATAAGTCAATCTCAGCAACCCCTTGCCCCATATCAATCCCCGCTAAACTTGCCCGATCAATAAACTCATATTGACTAAACTGCCAAACAACGCGGTCTACATCACGGAGCCGTTTTATATCTTTAACCGTCTCTTGAACAGCTTCTTGATAACTTTGACGTAACCAATGTCCTTCATTTAATACCATGACCCAGCTTGGTAGATTCACATTCACTTCTAAAACAGGGAATTCAAATAAAGCTTCGCGAAGTACATTGTAAACATCTGTTTCTCTTAAACTCTCCACACTCATTGCTAATACAGGAATATCATGCTCCTCTGATAAACTCTGACGTAACTGTTCTGTATCTGGATGATACGGCTGTACAGTATTAATAATCATGATAAATGGTTTACCTACTTCTTTTAACTCATTGATAACACGTTCTTCTGCTTCTATATAATCCCGTCTTGGAATTTCTCCAATCGTTCCATCAGTTGTAATGACAACCCCAATAGTAGAATGTTCTTGAATTACTTTACGCGTTCCAATTTCAGCAGCCTCATGAAACGGGATAGGCTCTTCATACCAAGGTGTATTAATCATTCGTGGGCCATTCTCATCTTCATACCCTTTCGCTCCAGGAACCGTATAACCTACACAATCTACTAATCGAATATTCACTTCAAGACCGTCATCAACATGGATGGAAACCGCTTGGTTTGGAACAAATTTCGGTTCTGTTGTCATAATCGTACGTCCAGCGGCACTTTGAGGTAATTCATCTTGTGCTCTCTGGCGATCTGAATCATTTTCGATATTCGGAATAACAACAAGCTCCATAAATTTTTTAATAAACGTTGATTTCCCTGTTCGAACAGCTCCTACAACCCCTAAATAAATATCGCCGCCTGTGCGCTCAGCAATATCTTTAAAAATATCAACCTTTTCCAAGTGATTCCCTCCCTCAAAATTTTTGGGAATAATACAAGTTTGTATTCACATACAATAACCTTCATTGATGTTTCCTATCATATAAAATATTCTAGAAGTGCAGACAATATATCATATGATTTTGTCCTAAATTCATATGACTATTTAAAAAGAAACTTTTTGTTTTCATCATAAGTTGTATTACATGAAAAAACCTTTCTTCTAGAACTTATTCGCTAAAAGAAAGGTTCATGACTTATCATTTAAAAAAAATTGGTTCTCCGTTTCTTACTGTATACGGTAAGGAGTATGCGGGCACAAATGGTGTATCTTTTACAAGCATATTCCGAATATCTTCCCCCTCTTTCATTTTTTCTCCATTTTTTTGTAACATTTCATATAAATCCATTCGATAATCAACAAAAACCTCTCCTTTTTCATTGATTACAAGCGGCAACCCTTTTCCAGAATATGGACTCGTTACTTGCGGTACATTTTTATATCCCATTTTTTTGAAATCCAGTTCATAAACACCATCTGCAATAACCTTTTTAAAAGGGGGATATTGATGGTCATCTCGATACATTTGCAACTTCAACTTGACATCTCGTATTTGTTCCGCCATTCTGACATCAAGTAATTTTACTGTTGGATTGGTTTCTACATCTACTAATACATATTGATACACTCCACCACTTTCATACGCATTTCCTGGCGCTTCTTGTATATAACGTGGTGCAATTTTTTGAAAATCAATGGGGTATTTTTGATAAATCGGCGTATTCATATCACGCGTTTTAATTGGTAATAAACCACTATTTTGTTCCTTATATGTATTGACTGCCTTTTGAACAGCTTGCAGTTGATCTTCATAAGGGACAGCATTTTGTTTCATATTTTCTCTAGGATACATACATCCTGATAAAAGGCTTATACAACAAAATATTAAAATAATATAGGTTTTTTTCACAGACAATCCATCCTTTATTTTCTCACTCACATCCATTAAAGCTCGTTTACACATCTCCACCTATCTCCTCACAATCTACCCGAAACCAAAGAGTGGCGATTATTCATTCTTATTGTTCAACTGGTCCACTAAACACTACAAGAAAAATAACAATTCCAGATACAATCATAAGTGTATAGGCAATAACCGCTGTAATCCCTTTCAAAATTTTATTCTTCATTTTATATCTACTTAATAAAATAAACATCACCGCAATAAACATAAATCCCATAGCCCCTAAAGAAAACCACATTTTTATAAGTCCTTCAGACATAGACACACCCCTTAATTATCAATCTGTTTTTATACTATTTTAACAAATTAAAAATTTTAAACAAATAGAAAAATAATATAAGACCATTCTTTTTAAGGCGAGAGAGAGCATCCAGCCGTGCATAGAAGCTGTCAGATCCTTTTTCTGCCCGTAGCCAATAGTAAATTGAAACAAAAATAAAACCGAAGCGAATGTATCATCTTCGCTTCGGCTGACCAAATATGCCCACAAACAGCTCCAATCCCACTTCTTCATAGCTATCGTATGCAACCTTTGAATCCTTTGTTTCCCATACTTTATTTTTTAAACATTTTACTTAACGAGCTAAAATCTGCCGGCATATTATTATTAATAATCGCTTTTACAATTTGATCTTCTTGCTCTTTTGGCACCTCTCTTCCTGCCATTACTGCAACCTGATGAATTAATTGACGCAGTACTTTCTCATCGCGTAAATTTGCATTTTGTACAGATGATGCTAATTTAAAAATATCGTCTTTATTTACTTTCGCTTCCTTCTCAATATTATTGAAAATGTTATTATCCATTCTCTTCACCCTCTCTTCAAGTTACAATCCATCGTATGCAAAAAGAAATAAATGGTGAAAAGACCTAGAAAAACAAAAAGCTGTATACGTGTTTTTTTGCACGCATACAGCTTTTACTTATAATAAATCAGGTATCGCTTCAACTTCATGTTTACGAACACGCCCCATCAATGAGCCCACTGCATCTTTCACATTATTCCCATTGAATAATACATCATATAAAGCTGAAGTAATTGGCATTTCGACTTCCATTTTCTCAGCCATTTCGTATGCTGCTTTTGTTGTCCGTACACCTTCAACTACCATTCCCATACTATCTAGTACTTCTTCTAAAGAATGTCCTTTTCCAAGCATATTTCCCGCACGCCAATTTCGGCTATGAACACTTGTACAAGTTACAATTAAGTCACCCATTCCTGTTAAGCCAGCAAATGTTAACGGATTACCGCCCATCTTTCTTCCTAAACGGGCAATCTCTGTTAAACCGCGCGTCATAAGAGCTGCTTTTGCATTATCACCTAACCCAAGTCCATCTGTTATACCAGCAGCTAGCGCAATAATATTTTTTAATGCACCGCCAAGCTCCACACCGATGATATCAGGATTCGTATATACACGGAAGTAACTATTCATAAATAAATCTTGCACTTCTTCAGCTGCCTCCATACGTTTAGCCGCAGCTGTAACAGTTGTCGCTTGTCGTAGCCCTACCTCTTCCGCATGACTCGGTCCTGATAAAACAACAACATCACGTATAAGATGTGCCGGAATTTCTTCTTCAATCATTTCTGAAATACGCTTTGAAGTACCAGGTTCGATTCCTTTACTTGCATGAATCCAAGTAATTGGTCCTGAAACAATTTTTTTCATATTCTGCAGTACTTCTCGGTATGCTTTCGTTGGTACCACTAAAAGTACTGTATCTACATCTACTAACGCTTCTTCTAAAGAAGAGTAGGCTACGATTGTGCTCGGCAATGTAATCCCCGGAAGATATCGCCTGTTCTCATGCTTCATATTCATTTCATCCATGAGTTCAGGACGATTTCCCCAAATGCGTACATCATGACCATTGTCAGCTAATACCATCGCTAACGCTGTCCCCCAGCTACCTGCTCCTACTACTGTGATTTTTTTCATAAAATCACATCCTCTCCATTAGTCTCTTGCTCTAGAAATAATTCGAATTGGCGTTCCTACGAAGCCAAATGACTCACGCAAACGATTTTTCAAGAAACGTTCGTATGAAAAATGCATCAATTCTGGGTCGTTTACAAATACAACAAATGTAGGTGGTTTCACCGCAACTTGTGTTGCATAGAAGATTTTCAGACGACTACCGTTATGTGTTGGTGTTGGGTTCATTGCCACCGCATCCATAATTACATCATTTAATACATTCGTTTGTACACGGATGCTATGACTTTCATTTACTTCATTAATAACCGGTAATAATGTCTGTGTACGTTTCTTCGTTTTCGCAGATAAGAATACAATCGGTGCATAATCCAAAAATTGAAAATGCGCACGAATATTTTCTTCAAATGCTTTCATTGTCTTTTCATCTTTTTTAACTGCATCCCATTTATTCACAACGATAATAACAGCTCGTCCTGAGTCATGTGCATAGCCAGCAATCTTTTTATCTTGCTCAATAATTCCTTCTTCACCGTCTAAAACAACTAAGACAACGTCAGAGCGTTCAATCGCTCTTAGTGCACGAAGTACACTATACTTTTCGGTACTCTCATATACTTTTCCTTTTTTACGCATACCAGCTGTATCAATAATAACGTAATCTTGACCATCTTTACTATATGGTGTATCGACAGCATCACGTGTTGTTCCTGCGACATTACTTACGATTACACGATCTTGACCAAGCAATGCATTTACAAGTGATGATTTCCCTACGTTCGGACGCCCAATTAATGAGAAACGAATCGTCTCGTCATCGTATGCCTCTTCTTCAATCTTCGGAAAATGTTTTGCAGCCTCGTCTAATAAATCTCCTAAACCTAATCCATGTGTACCTGAAATTGGGAATGGCTCACCAAATCCTAATGCATAGAAATCATAAATATCATTACGCATCTCTGGATTATCTACTTTATTTACTGCCAGTACAACTGGCTTTTTAGAACGGTATAAAATTTTTGCAACTTCTTCATCTGCTGCCGTTACACCATCGCGGCCATTTGTCATAAAAATGATAACATCCGCTTCATCAATCGCAACTTCTGCTTGTTGACGAATTTGTGTCAAAAACGGTTCGTCTCCAATATCAATTCCACCTGTATCAATAATGTTAAATTCATGGTTTAACCATTCACCGGCGCTATAAATACGATCTCGCGTTACACCTGGGATATCTTCTACAATCGAAACTCTCTCTCCAACAATTCTATTAAAAATAGTAGATTTTCCTACGTTCGGGCGCCCTACTATTGCCACTACTGGTTTCGGCATATCATTTCATCCTTTCAACTTGCTTCTGTTTATTATGTAAAAAACCCTTCTTTGTGCAAGAAGGGATTTGCATTCCAGAATATTTCTCATCATATCAAAACACCTCATATTATATCACACGTTACTAATGTTTCACAATAATATATACATTCTCTTGTAAGCGGTGGGCAATGCCATCTAGAATCGCTTCTAAATTATTTGCTACAAATTCCATTTCTTCTTTCGTTTCACAAATAAATAAAGGTGCTCCCCCAGCAAACTTTTCCGGCGTCGTTGTAATTACAGCAAGAATATAACTTTCTAACATCATCGCAGATCTTCCCTTCCTTTCGGAGCCTCTGATGACATATGAACTGCACTTTCTAATGTTGGTACATTTCCTATTACAGCAATCGCTTTTTTTATATCTTGGTCTTGCGGGAGTACAAACACTCCTACTCTTCCATCTTCTAAATCACGCTTAGCTAATGGAACTAACGCCGGAGTTCCAGAATCTCTAAATATGCCTAAGGCAACAGAAACATCATGCAATATTGCTTGTCGTTGTCCAAGATTAGAAATTGTTACCCTTGCGTCAATAGATTTAGGCTTTAAAATAAATCCCATTCCATATTTCATAATTTCTTCTTGCCTTGCTGGTAATCCAATATTCATAATATAAATGTTATCAATATATAGTCCTGCTCCTTCAAACCGGATAGGAACATGCTCAATGTCTACAAGATCACGTAACCTTTTACCAGACATCAATATTTTTGCAATAAAAAAACCCGTTATGCCAGCCACTACACCAGCAATCCACGAATGAAACCCTATATATGTAAATGTTGTCACAAATGATGTCAGCATCGCTAAATAATTGCGACTTTCAAACACAAGGGCTATCCCCTCAATATATGTGTTTCCACGTGGTACAAGCTCATACCCATCTAATTGTTGCAGTGTATTCCTTTCCATATTACGAACATCTCGAAATTGAGACGCTGCTAATGTTAGGAAAGTAATTGCTGAAAAGTCCTTTTTCAAAATAGACGGAATAGCAATTGCTCCTAAAGCTGCTGCGATTAGCCCCATAGCAATGTGAATGATTTTTCCATGTAAACGTGTCGGATACTGCCTCGTATCTGTACGAAGCATCAAAATTCGCGTTACTGTTCCAGCAATGACGCCACATAAAATGGCTGGTGTATATTCAGTCATGTATTATCCTTGCCTTTCTTTTACATGTTTTTTTCTAAATTGCCCTCTATACGCCGATACTTTTACGATGTAAGACATCATCATAACAAGTAATGTAGAAACAGCTATGATATCAAAAAATGTCAAACTACCAAATTCGTACGGAAAATGAAGCCTGCGAAAAATAAATGTTACCAATATTTCTCCTTGTAACGCTCCGGCATATAAAGAACATAGACGCAATAAACGATCTCGATGTAATAAAATTGATGCATACACAAGAGTACCGCTTAACATCCAAGTTCGCTCAATAACAATCCAAATCGGATCATACACCTCTAATAAATGAAAACTTGTATATAGCATAGCAATGATAAGTGCCGACAATAAGGCGTATATTTTTTTCCATATAGAATATAAAGCAATCCCCAAAAATGAAATAATGCCGAGTATAAGAGCATTTATTGATACAGCGAAAGAAGCAATGGAGACAGTTATCTGTGAACAAATAATAAACATTAATATAACAGCGCTCATTTTCCATCGCATTTCATCTTTTTTCAAAAAAAATGTTGTAACAATCCAGCCCATCCATGATAAAAAATAAAAATAGCTTCCATCCATATTTTCCCCTCCTATCATTTCCATTATGGGAACTTTTTATGAAAACTAATCCTTTTCTTCTTTTTGCATAGTTTTTTCTTATAACAGCAACACTTTCTATTGAGGGGGTGTAGATAACAATGGGAAAAGACCGTCAAGAAAAAAAATTGAAACAATCACGCCGTGTTGAATCAGATCGTGATCAATCATTGCAATATCCTGGTGCAACAGGGCTTGATACACCGGAGCAAGCACGTAAGCAAAATCAGCATTAAAAGTAAAATAGTTCTTACTTTACAAAAATCCAGTGTAAGATTACATTCTCAATGAACGCAAAAAAAGATGGTTTTGGTATAATACTAAAGCCATCTTTTTATTACTTAACATTTAATTTTTTTAAATCATCTATTTTAACATCTAATTCTATTGATTTGAAATCCTTTCTTTCATTACATAATTTTATATACGACATTAAATCTTGATATACAGCATTATTAACAATTAGATTCTATATCTATGCTAAATTAACACTTCCGAACCTTATACCATTTTAGTACAATACATGATATCATTATTTACTATATATTATATTATATAGTAAATATGTATTCCCCTCTCTAATTGTCTTCGAAATAATATTTTATCTTGCATTAACAGGCAGTAAATCCCTACTGATTACAGTTTCATTTTATCCCAAATCATTTTCTATACAATACACATAGGCTAATGCTAGTGTAAAATAATTTTTGTAAATGCACCCTCCGCATATATAAAAGAAAAAACCAACCAAATGGTTGATTTTTTCTTTACGTCTCCTATTAAATCCTATCTCATACTGTAATTTTTAGTATCAATCCCGCGCTGTGATAGCCAATGGTACGTATCACCTTTCACAATAAGCGGCACTTGCTGAAGCTCAGAAAGCGTACTGGCTCCAAGAGCTGTCATAATGAATTGTAAATCCGTATGTAAAAGTTCTATCTCATCTATTAATTTCTGGGTACCATCATTCATCAATATACGTAAAAAATATCCGGCAAAAGCAGTCGCCTGCGCTCCTAGAGCAATCGCTTTTGCTACATCAAGTGCCGTTTGTATACCACCAGATGCAATGAGAGAGGGGGTATTGTTTGTAGAGGATGCTTCTATTATAGAGGCTGCCGTCTGAATGCCCCAATCGTTAAAATAGGAAAGCATTCGCTGTCTTCGTTCATTTTCAACTGCAGCAAAGTTTGTACCACCATAACCACCAATATCTACAGCTGAAACGCCAACATTAGCTAACTGTTGTACAGATTCTTTACTCATACCAAATCCTACTTCTTTTACGATAACAGGAACTTCCGCGCCAAGAACAATCTTTTCAATCCGCTCTAATACGCCTGTAAAATCCCGGTCACCTTCTGGCATCGTTAGTTCTTGAATGACATTCAAATGAATTTGCAAAGCATTTGCTTCAATCATATCAATCGCTCGTTTTGCCTGTTCAACACTCACTTCACTACCCAAATTTGCAAAAACGATTCCATTTGGGTTTACCTTTCGAACAATTCGATAAGAGGATGCTTCTGTTTCATCCTTTAATGCAGCCATTTGGGAACCGACCGCCATCGCAAGGTTATGATGCCTTGCCACATGTGCTAACTGTTCATTAATATGTAATGTGTGATCTCCACCACCGCCGGTCATCGCATTGATAAAAATCGGCGAACTTAATGAAAGTTCGCCGATTTCCGTTTCAAATGTAATACTTTCATAACTTGAATTTGGCAAGCTTTGATGGACAAAAGCAATGTCATGAAAGCCATGTATACGAGACTGTCCGGTGGAAAGAGCATATTCAATATGTTCTAATTTTCGTTTTGCCCTTACCACTTGTACCCCTCTTTATTTCTTTAATTTTTTCAGTTGTTCACCAATAATATCACTAAATTGGAAAGTTGCAGACTCAGAAGTCGGCTCATATTGGCTGTAATCTTCTATTTCATTATTTTCTTCAACAGCTTCTTTTATACTTAAAGAAATACGTTTTTCTGCTGCATGTACTTCAAGTACTTTCACTTTCACTTCTTGTCCCATTTCTAATACTTCATTTGGATTTTTCACGTGGCGATTTGCAATTTGTGATACGTGCACAAGTCCTTCTACACCTGGTAAAATTTCAACGAAAGCACCGAATGTAACAATACGCTTTACTATACCTTCTCGAACATCACCTGCTTTAACTTCAGCAGCAACATTTTCCCAAGGCCCAGGCTCTGCAGCTTTAATCGATAAAGAAATACGCTGCGTATCAGCATCAACCGATAACACTTTGACTTTTACACTTTGTCCTTGTGTTAACACATCAGAAGGCTGTTCAACGCGATCATGAGAAATTTGTGAAATGTGTACTAAACCATCTACACCACCCACATTCACAAAAGCACCGAAGTCAGTTAATCGTTGAACTGTACCTTCCACAACATCTCCTTCTTTTAAAGAAGAGATGGCTTCTTTTTTCTTCGATTCTAATTCTTGTTCTACAACTGCTTTATGTGAAAGAATAACACGATTTTTTTCACGATCTAATTCAACAATTTTCACCGCTAGTGTTTTTCCTCTATAGTCAGTAAAATCTTCTACATAGTGCATTTCTACAAGTGAAGCTGGAATAAATCCGCGGACACCAAGATCCACAACTAAACCACCATTCACAATATCTTTTACAGTAACATCAAACACTTTACCTGAAGTGAATTTTTCTTGCAGCTCTATCCATGCTTTTTCTGCATCAACAGCACGTTTCGATAATACAAGATCATCATCTTCTAATTTAATAACTTTTAATTCAAGAGTTTGGTCTAATTCTACAACATCGCTCGCTTTTTCAATATGAACGTTAGCTAATTCACTAATCGGAATAACGCCATCTGTTTTGTATCCAACATTTACAAGAACTTGTTTTTCTTCAACCTTTGTTACAGAACCCGTAACAACGTCACCCACTTGTAATGCTTTTGAATCCACAACTTCTTCATTCATTTTCTCTACCATGGAAATACCTCCCTACAGAATTGACAAAGCTTTTTTTATGTATATACGAAATGAAAACAAATGTTTTCATTTGCATGTTATAAGAATGTTTTAGCACATACTCACTTCTAACCTATTGTTTTTCCTACACTTCATAGAAGATATAGAAACCTATATAAATAGTATACAGCAAAATCTCCTTGAATAAAGTATGTTTTAAAATATAATAGCGAATATATTCTGACAGTTCCTCTTCTTTTACTAACTTCTTACAAATTGACTTATTTGTCAAGGAAAGTGTCCTACTGTTTCCCTCAATGCTAATAAAAAAGAAAGGGGGTTCCCCTTTCTTTACTTTGCAAATGCTTCTGAAACAATATCCATAATTTTTCGAACGACCTCTTCGATTGATAAAGAAGTTGTGTCTAACTCCAATGCATCATCCGCTTTTTTCAGCGGAGAAACTTCACGCTCTGAATCCAGCTTATCACGCTCAGCAATCTCTTTTTTCAATTGCTCTAAACTAGAAGAAAAACCTTTCTTCGTGTTTTCAAGATGTCTACGCTCAGCTCTCTCTTGAACAGAAGCAAGCATGAAAATTTTCACTTCCGCATTAGGTAACACATGCGTACCAATATCACGACCGTCCATTACCACTCCGCCCTTTTCTGCTAGAGCTTGTTGGCGACGTACCATCTCTTCACGAACAAGACGGTGCTTGGCAACAATTGATACGCGATTTGTTACATTCGGTGTACGAATCGCTTCAGATACATCCTGGCCATTTAAGAAAACTAATTGTGTATTTTCACCTTGTTGAAACTCAATATTTACATTTTTTAAAACTGCCATTAAGCTTTCTTCATTTTCAATATCTACGCTTTGCTCCAGAGCAGCGTATGTAAGAGTACGATACATTGCACCTGTGTCAATATAAACATAGGAAAGTTCTTTCGCAACAATCTTTGCAACTGTGCTTTTCCCAGCAGCTGCGGGACCATCTATCGCAATTGAAATTCGTTTTTCCATTGTAACACCTCATTTTTTCACTTATAAAACAAAATGAAAAGCAGGTACAAATCCCCTGCTTCTCTGTGCTTGTTTCCTGTCGATTAAATCCTCAATTATTGTAGCATAATCCTTACTAGAAGGAAATGAAAACTACTTATTCACTTGCAAAATATCCGTTTTATTTTCACTTGTAACTCCTTCATAATATACGATTTTTGATAAATATTTCACTGTGGATTCTTGCATAAAAAGCAATTGAATAATGCAAAGACAAATAAATTGAACCAATAATACACGAATTAAAACACCCTCAATCTTTTTCAAAAAATATCCTCTTTTCATTTTTCCTCACTCATTCCAACAACTTATGATAGAAAACTATTACTTCAATTCTTTCCAAGTATAAAGTAGCTAACTTTATTTTCATTTCTAATACAAACTTTTATACATTTTCATTGTCGAATCTAGTAAAAACATGTTATGTTCTAAATGTATTTTTTCGAATGGAAAGGGGTATAATCATTGAAAAAAATCCTAGTTTTACACACAGGTGGAACAATCTCAATGGAAGAAGATAAAGAAACTGGGGTTGTACAACCAGGGGAACAAAATCCTCTTTTAAAATTCATTCCTGATTTAGAGGATGATATTGATTTAATCGTTGAAGATGTCTTTCATCTTCCATCACCTCATATGACTCCTAGTGAGATGTTACAATTACAAGTCATTATTGACGAAAGAGTAAAAAACGAAGGCATCCACGGTGTTGTCATTACACATGGTACAGATACATTAGAAGAGACTGCATACTTTTTAGATTTAACTGTACAAGCGAACATTCCAATTGTTGTAACAGGGGCAATGCGCTCTAGCAACGAATTAGGTGCTGACGGTTTATATAACTTTTTATCTGCTGTAAAGGTTGCAAATAGCAACGAAGCACTTGGAAAAGGTGTTCTTGTCGTATTAAATGATGAAATTCATTGCGCAACAAATGTAACAAAAACGCATACAAGTAATGTCGCAACCTTCCAAAGTCCTCAATACGGACCAATTGGTATGGTGACAAAACGCGGTGTTGTCTTCCATCACGCTCTTGTACATCATGAAACATATGTGGTCGGACAAATTTCTAAAAACGTTGTTGTGTTAAAAGCTTACGCTGGCATGGATGATACAATGCTAGCAGCAATTGAAACCTTACCAGTAGACGGAATTGTAATCGAAGCACTTGGTCAAGGGAATTTACCACCAAGAACACTCCCTAGTTTACAACGCTTAATAAATAAAGGTATTCCAATTGTTCTCGTTTCCCGCTGCTTTAACGGAATTGTCCAAGACGTATATTCCTATGAGGGTGGAGGAAAGCAATTAAAAGATATGGGAATTGTCTTCACATACGGTTTGAACGCCCAAAAAGCCCGTATTAAACTACTTGTCGCTTTAGAATGTGCTCACTCGCAAGACAAAATCCAACAAATGTTTATGCAGGATTAAAAAATAAGCTGTCGAAATTCGACAGCTTATTTTTGTTCTCTTGATACAACTGTTTGTGTAATTACTCCACCATGAAATCTTCCATTCTCAATAAAAATTTCATTCGCATTATTACCAGCTGCAATAACACCCGCAATAAAGATATTCTCAACATTCGTTTCCATTGTTTCTTCTGTAAATAGTGGGCGCCCTGTTTCTTTATCAATTTCTACTCCCATTTTTGTTAGAAAACTATGATCTGGGTGGTATCCCGTCATCGCAAATACAAAGTCATTTTGAATTGTAAATGACTCTCCGTTACTTGTATACGTAAGTGTGTGTTCGGTAATCTCTTTCACATGAGCATGGAACTGCATTTGAATTGTACCATTACGTACTAATGCTTCAAATTCAGGTAAAATCCACGGCTTAATACTCTGTGAATATTCTCCCCCGCGATACAACACCGTTACACGCGCTCCAGCTTTTACAAGTTCTAACGCCGCATCTACACTTGAATTTTTCCCTCCTATTACAACTACATCACGGTCAAAATATGGATGTGCCTCTTTAAAGTAATGGGATACTTTGTCTAAATTTTCTCCAGGAACGTTCATATAGTTGGGGTTATCATAATATCCCGTTGCCACTACAATATATTTTGCAGTATATGTCTCCTTGTTCCCATCACGCTTCGTCGTATTTACTCTAAAGAAGTTCCCGTCCTTTCGCACTTGTTCTACACGTTCAAATGCATTGACACGCACACCTTTACGTTTTACCACTTCGCGATAGTACGAAAGTGCTTGATTACGCACTGGTTTACGATTTTCTGTAATAAACGCAACATCACCAATCTCAAGCTTTTCACTAGAGGAAAAAAATGTTTGATGAGTTGGATAATGATAAATCGCGTTCACAATATTTCCTTTTTCAATTACGAGTGGATTGATTCCCTCTTGCTGCAGTGAAATCGCCGCTGCTAACCCACATGGTCCGCCCCCGATTATTATAGCTGTTTCTTTTTGCATACTCGGTTCACTCCTAGTCTTATGCTTCAATCTCTATTTATTACAAAACAAGAAAAAACCTACTTTCAGCAGTAGGCACCTATCTTTATTGTATTCATTTTTCATATATTTGTCATCTAAACGATACGTACATTCGATAGACGTCCGCTAAAAACTGTCTAAATCTTATTCCTTGTTGACCAAATACATTTTCTGGATCAATCTTTCTCCTAGGATCAAGTGTTTTATGAGATACAATATCCGTTTTAGGATTTAAATTGAATGTGTGACATAAATAAGCATGATACCATGTAAACCGCGTGTAAGAATCCCAAAAATTAACATTACCTCCATAGCACATTTCAACACCAATTGCCGCTTTATTCGCATCATAACCAAACAAATCGTTATCTGTTGGTACGCCATATCTTACATGATATGCTACCTCTTCAATTGGGATAATTTCTAAAATAGTTGTATCATCTACAAAAGTATGCGCCGATGCTTTCGGTTGTACTTCGTTAAAGTAATCACGATTTCCTATCGCATTGCTACCAGGATTCCCAGTGTCATGACTTACAATAAATCTTACCTTTGAAAGGCGGATTCCTGGCCTTGAGCTTCCGTACCCAATATAATTCCGCTCTATAGGGAACATCACCATATCTATCAACTCCGCTCTAAAAAATCAACTCTCTTCCTTATATATATTCAATTTTACTGTCTATATAAATACAAATTTAAAAACCGATACAAAACCTTTCTTTTTAAGTGTGAGAGAGCATCCAGCCATGCACAAAATCGGTCAGACCCCCTTTTGCCCCATGCTAAGTTAAAGCAAAGAAAGAAAAAGAGTGCAGGTCACCTATTGTTTTTCGTAGCAACAACTTATATGTTAACAAATCAAAATAGTTATACACCGCATTTCTTACACAAATAGAAAATCAAAAATATTTGAAGTAAATACCATAAATAATAAAATACTTACAGCCGTTCCATAAAACCCATAAAACCAAACACAGTCTTCTTTTGTATCTAAGCCGAAAAATTTATTCACGGATTGTAACAAAGATGAACGTTTCACATGTTCTTTTCGTAAAACTTCTACCCGTTCCATAACATCTGTTGGCATCATAAATCTTTGGTTTGCTGTCATTTTCATTATTAATCTCTCCTTATTTTGTTTCCGTTTTGTTTATCTAAGGAGAGTATAGCACAAACGTTCGAACAGAACAAGCGTTCTTTTTATAATCGAACATTCATTCTAAAAATAATATTATAACCCTTATTATATATTTCAATAAAAAAACGTGATCCCCCTCGAAAGGAAACCACGTTCTCTCTAAACTTTTCGTTCGATTATACCCAACCTCTAAAGCGGCTAGCTTCTGCCATTTTACGTACACCAACCATATAGGCTGCTAAACGCATATTCACTTTACGAACTTGTGATGTTTCATAAATGGAATCGAATGATTTTACCATTACTTTTTCTAAGCGTTGTTCTACTTCTTCTTCTGTCCAATAGTAACCTTGGTTATTTTGTACCCATTCGAAGTAAGATACAGTAACACCACCAGCACTTGCTAATACGTCAGGAACAAGTAAAATACCGCGTTCTGTTAAAATTTTAGTTGCTTCTAATGTAGTTGGACCATTTGCTGCTTCTACAACAATTTTCGCTTTAATATCCGCAGCATTCTCTTCTGTAATTTGGTTCTCGATTGCAGCTGGAACTAAAATATCACAATCAAGTTCTAATAGCTCTTTGTTTGAAATTGTATTGTTAAACAATTTCGTTACTGTTCCGAAACTGTCACGACGATCAAGTAAGTAGTCGATATCCAATCCATTTGGATCATGCAGTGCACCATAAGCATCCGAAATCGCAATTACTTTCGCACCAGCATCGTGCATAAATTTAGCTAAGAAGCTACCAGCGTTCCCAAACCCTTGAACAACAACGCGAGCGCCTTTAATGTCGATACCGCGTTTTTTCGCAGCTTCTCGAATACAGATTGTTACACCTTTTGCAGTCGCTGTTTCACGACCATGAGATCCACCTAATACAAGCGGTTTACCTGTAATAAATCCTGGTGAATTGAATTCATCGATGCGGCTATATTCATCCATCATCCATGCCATAATTTGTGAGTTTGTAAATACATCTGGAGCAGGAATATCTTTTGTTGGACCAACAATCTGGCTAATTGCTCGTACATATCCACGACTTAATCTTTCTAATTCACGGAAAGACATTTCTCGCGGATCACAAATGATACCACCTTTACCTCCGCCATATGGTAAATCAACAATACCACATTTTAAACTCATCCAAATAGAAAGTGCTTTCACTTCATTTTCTGTTACGTTTGGATGGAAGCGAATTCCACCTTTCGTTGGACCAACAGCATCATTGTGCTGCGCGCGATATCCTGTAAATATTTTAACAGTCCCGTCATCCATACGAACTGGAATTTTCACTGTCATCATACGAATTGGTTCTTTAAGTAATTCATATACCTCGTTTGGATAACCCAATTTTTCTAGGGCTTCACTAATAACAATTTGTGTTGAATTTAATAATTCAAAGTGTTGTTCCCTTTGTTGTGTTTGTGTTTGAGCTCCCTTTTCGGCTACCATAGTAAGTAAACCCCCTGTAATTTCACTTGTTTAGTAAACCTTCATTGCCTAGTATACACCGTTAAATTTGGAATGCAATAGAAAACGCTAACAAATATATACAAACTATTTTTCGTTGCAAGCGTTTTCACTATCATTATAGTCCTTTTATCACTTTTAGAAAAGTAAAATACTTAAATATTTAAATGTTTTTTATACTATAATGTATTTTAATCTCTCTAATGCCGCAAAACACTAACAAAACCTCAAGCTATTTACATTAGCTGAGGTTTTGTTTTAAGATAAAATACTTGTATATTTGCTGAATTGCTTGAGCATCCATTAATTCTTTTCCATATTCCATAATACGATAAATTGTTACTGTAGAAGAATTACCGTATTCCGCTAAAATCGCAATAATATCTGCCTTTAATAACGCTGGTTCTTCTTCCATCCAAAGATAAAAACGTTCATCCCATGTGTAAAGTTTCCCTCCGGTTACACCGAGATTATACAAACGACTTGCCAAAGTAATCACATCTTCAAGCGTTGCAAATTCATACAATATATGTTCACTCTCATCTAGAGTTACTTGCATTTCAATAAACTCATCACGAAACTCATCTTCTGTATCCGTTTCATGATTTTCTTTTGTAACAATCACAACCATTCCTTGTGCCTGTAAAGAAAAAACTTCAACTGCAATTGGACCATCTGCTTCAAACCCAAGTTCTTTATTTGCTTCTTGCATCATATCACGAAATAACTGTTGCACTTTTGGAGCATTTTTCCATAAATCCTCCTTCGTCAACCCTCGCTCAGATAAATCGTCAAATGTTAGGAAAATTTTAATTTTATTATAATTCAATCGTTCCAACCTCATCTTGTAACCTCCCTACGTAACCGTTGTATCTAATTTTTATTATATGAAATAGAAAATAGATGGTTCTTTTCGAACAACTATTCCGACACTTTTAACCATTCATCCCATTCTTTTTTTGTATCTCCGATGAATATATTTTGAAGTTCAATCTTGTCTTCATCTGAAACAAACTGGCTTGCAAGCCCAACAAACCCAGTGCAGATCTTTGGATTCTGACTTTGCAACTTCTTAATCAAATTCAGTGTACTTTTCAAATATCGTTCTTTTGAACATGATATAAACACATATTTAGGTGTGAATTGCTTGATAGCTGTATGAATCTCATCTTCCTCTAGGCCTGTCCCAAAATATGTTGCTTGATAGCCTTTCAAACGTAAATATATCGTAAAAAGAAAAAGATGTAATGCACTCAATTCTCCTGGTGCACATATCGCCAAAGCTTTTGGCAAAACCAAATTAGTATGCGTATTATGATAAATCATTCCAATGCGTGAACATAAAAATGACTCTACATACCGCTCTTGTACAGCTGTTATCTCATCATTTTTCCGCATAGTCGCTAATTTATCAGCAATCAGGATAAATATATGAGTGATTACTTTTTCCATTGTATAAATAACAAATGCCTCGTTTAATAATTCACGAGCATGTATTTCATCAAATTTTAACAAATAACGAAGGATATCGTCCACTAAAAATACTTCTTTACTATACGTCATCTCAACTGAATTGTGATTTTGCAATCGATTGCTCTCTAATAACTGGACTGCTTGACCAATTGTAAAGCCTTCATTTACTTTATTCATTAACCATTTTAAAATTCTCACATGCTCTTCTGTATATAGGCGATGCCCAGCATCATTGCGCTTTGGAGCAATAATATGATATCGTCTCTCCCAAGCCCGCAGTGTACTCGGCTGAATTCCAAGCATATTTGAAACTGCTTTTATATTATATTTCCCTTTTAAAGTTGGCATGTTTTTCCCACCTTTAAACCGAATATCTCTTACATTTCTCCTTGCAAAGTAATTAAGTGCGTTTGAGATGGCGCTCGAAAACGTAGTGGTATCAATGTCGTTCCATACCCGTTACTCACAAATAATGTTGTACACGGATACTCATATACACCGCCTTTTAGATAACGCTTAGAATGAAATAAGCGAATTTGCCCCCCATGAGTATGGCCACTTAATACGAGGGAAATTTGTTCGTGTCCTGACATTTTGCTTACAATATCAGGGTTGTGACTAATCAGGATACGAAAACCTTCTTCTTGACAATCCGCTAGCGCTAAATCTAAACGATCTCGTTCTAATCCAACATCATCCACACCTAATAAACAAAGCTTGTCGCCACACTCTGATTCAAACAGCACCCTTGTATTATCGAGAATTTTCACACCATGTTCTAGTAATAACGCATCTAATTCATGATAGTCAATTTCATAATCGTTATTTCCCCATACAAAATATATAGGACCAATTTTACTTAACGTTTGAATATTAGCAGTAATTTGTGGTAACGATACACCCTTTTCCGCTAAATCACCACCAATAATAACAAAATCAACGTTTCCTTTTACCTTTTCAATTAAAGAAGGTGAAATAACTCTCCTATGGATATCTGAAATAAAAAATATCCGAACCTTTCCAAGGCTTTCTGGGAAATTTACAAATGATAAAGTATGTTCTAGCAATGTATTACGCATTGCTTCTCTATACATCATAAACAGACAAATAAAGCCAATACATACAAATACGCTACCTATTACAATCCATAACATATACTTTTCTCACCTTCCCTCCGAGCAAAATATAATCCTATCAAACTATATCGTCAAAAAGGTGAATAAGACCTCATCTAATATCAAAGGTTTCATTCACCTTTTTCAGTTCCCTCATACAACAATTATTTTACTGCCCTATTCCTTCTCCACTTTTTCTTTAACAGGAATTTTTATTTCTTTTCCTACTTCTAACTGATCGTCTTGTAAATTGTTATAGTTTTTAATAATTGTAGCCCCATCTTCATTCGGAAAATACTGTTTCCCAATGCTTTCGAATGTCTCTCCCTCTTTTACAATGTGCGTTTCAAATTTTTCTAGCTGCTTCTTTTCTCCTTCACCATGTTTATTTGAATCGAAAAAAATCACTTCAAACGCATTTTTTTCAGAGGTATCATTCTTGTTTGCACTTTTCACTTCGATATACTTATCCGTATACCATAAAATACTAAGCGGTAACAAAATAAATAAAAATGTTAACACCCGAACAAAAAAGTGGTTAATCTTAAATTTAGATTTTTTCTTCTCTTTATTTCTATGAATCTCACTTCGCGGCGGTAAACCTTCTTCTGTTTGCTCTTCTTCTAGCTCTTCTTCCAGCTCTTCTTCAAAATCGGGAATTTGTTTTCTCATGCTGTTCACCACCACCTTCCACTTATTTTCTTAATTGAAGTCCCATTATAAAATCAACAAGAAAGTGTGCAAATATTGTTATAAACAAATTTCCTGTCCATTGAAACACATATCCAAACAGAAAACTAATCGTACATACAAAGCAAAATAGAAATGGTTTCCTCACATATCGAATATGTAAAACAGCAAAAATAAGGCTTGCAACTACAAGTCCAAAATGCGTCTGTAATACACCTCGAAATAAAAACTCTTCCGCGAACCCAATAACAAACGTAATAACGAATAATTGGATTACAGAAATCCCTTGGAACATTCGGTCATTAATTCCACCATCATCAAACCACGATTCTGGCAACACTTGCATTGCAATATAATCAAATAAAACAACACTGCCCGCAACCAAGCTGCCTATTACAAGAATGGAAATGGGTTCCCATTTCCACAAATCATAAAATTCATTCCTATTTGGAAATAATATATAGGCTAATATGCAGCCAACACCTATAATTATTAATTGTGTTATATAGAGATTCAACCGTATTTCTTTCGGACCAATGTCTTCAATACTACGCCTTTGAATATTGATCATTCCTCCGTTCTTTCATACCAAAGAGCAATTGTAACTCCGCTTCCCAATTATAGTCGAAAATCGATTGTCTTGCTCGTCTTTTTTTGTAATCTACTTTTGAAATACCACAGTAGTCACAGCAATTTTTTACGTGAACTTCCTTCTTATATCCAAATTGCTGTAGCATCTGTTCCCGTCTACACCCTTTATACTGTAGCCACGATTTCATATTTTCTAGTTGACTATATTTATTCCGAAGACGCCCATCTACTTCTAACATTAATTTTTCCCTCGTTTCATCTGACAAGGATTCCATAATGAGCTTCTTCTGTTGTATGATTTTCATCTTTTCTAAGTGATAACGTACAAAACGCCAATGTTGCTCACTAAACCTTGCAGCATTATAACAAATTTCTTCCACATCTTCTATTGGCAATACTTTTGTGTGAAACATCTTTTCTTGTAGTAAGGAAAATAAAAATTGAATTTGTTGTTTATTTGGTAATTCATCCTCAATGATAGAAAGCGGTAGGTCATGATCCAACGGACTACAAAGTAGAATCGCAATACTCGCTTCTCCATCTCTTCCTGCCCTACCAATCTCTTGTAAATAAGAAGCAATATTTGCTGGATAATGAAAATGAATAATATACCTTGTATTCGGCTTGTTTACACCCATACCAAATGCACTTGTACATATAACAAGCTGCAGTTGATCGTTCATGAATTGCTGCTGAATTAACATCCGCTCTTCATGTTCCATTCCACCATGATAAAATGCAACATCAGCTATACCTTTACTCCTTAAATATTCTGCCAGGCGCTCCGTCCAAGCCCTGCTCGAACAATAAATGATTCCTGGTCCTTGCAAATAAGTAACATGCGTGAGAAGTGCTTCTTTTTTTTCTTCTATCGTTTGTACAAATTGTACTTCCATGGCAATATTCGGGCGATCAATCGAATACAAATGCTCTGCTACATTCGTAAGTTTTAAACTATTTATAATATCTTGTAATACTTCTTTTGTTGCAGTAGCTGTTAATGCCAATACAGGGGGGTGCCCAATAGCCGCTATAACTTGATCTAATTTTTTATAGTCCGTTCGAAAATCGTAGCCCCATTGCGAAATACAATGTGCTTCATCTACAACAAATAGCGAAATATGAATCCTTTTTAGTTCTCTTACTATTACTTCAGATTGCAACATTTCTGGCGAAACAAAGACAAATTTATAAGAAGCTAATCTTTTTATCGCTTTCTTTTTTTCAATTAATGTACGAAAACTATTAAACGCGATCACACGGTCCTTCACTACATATTTAAGCTGCGTTACCTGATCTTCCATTAAGGATAGTAATGGGGAAACAATTAGTACTGTTCCATCTTGCATAAGGCCTGGAAGCTGATAACATATTGATTTCCCTCTTCCGGTCGGAAGCATTGCTACAACATCTTTTCCTTGTAATAAATCCGCAATAACCTCTTTCTGCCCTTCACGAAATTCGTTATAACCAAACCACCTATACAAATAATCCTCAAGCCTCATTTACAACCCCCATCTGCGCTAACACAAGACGAATTTCAAAATAAGAAACCGCTTCTCCTACTGCTTGCTTTAACACACGTAACTTACGTGTTTCTAATGTTTCAATAATGCGCTGCACATGCTTGATTTTATTTTTTTCCATAAACATTTCAATAGAAAAATCTCTTTCTCGTAATGCAATTTCAACAAAATGATCTTCTATTGTTGCAACCTTTAAATTTCTAATTGTTGCAATCTCATCTAAAGAACGCCCTTGTTTCCAAAGCTGATATGTTTTCTGTGTTGATAAACTAAACAAATCTGCTCTTTCATTCGGATAAGAAATAATCTTTGTTAATAACGGAAAGTCGTTTCCATTATCTCGAACAGATTGAATAAAGAAATGAACGGTGCCCCAAAATAAAAGATATACGCGAAATACATCTTGGTTTGTAATTTCTGCAAGTTGCTTTAATGTATATCCAATCCGTTCGTACCCAGTTAGTCGATATGTAAAAATCGTTGCTTCTATAGGCAAAGTATCTTTTAACAGCATATGCATCTCTTTCCATAAACTTTTCGCAAGTTCACTTCTTGCATATGGTATCCCGATGAGAAACTGCTTAACCCACATCATTACCTCTGTATCTTGTTGGATTGGAATAAACTTTGCATTTTGCTGTTGTAAATTTGATACAGTTTGAATAATTAATGAAAGTCGTTTCCAAAAGATTTCACCAAGGTCACCATAGTGCAACCCATGTAAATGCTGCGGAAAAGAAAGTGTTTTTTCCCAAATTTCCAGTTGTTCCTTTCCCGTACCAGTTAAAATGTACGTATTTTCATGCACACCATGAATCCATTCTTTATGTAATACATGTTCAATTTCCTGATCATAATCAGAACGTTGTAATGATTTGTATATTCCAAACAGAAAAGAAATGTGAAATATATTTCCATCTTGTAATGTTTGTGAAGAACGTTTCCCTTTTAAAAGGTGATAAATGGAAGAAATAGTTCGTTCACCATTTAATTGTTTTATACAATATAGTAAAGTATATTGTAACTGCATCGCCGCTTCCACCTCTCAATTACATCTATATTTTCTATTGTATCAAACTGTACAGCATTTGGGCATTTTGAAAATCTTGTGTAATAAATCAAAAATAAGTTGACACTCTAATTGATAAGCATTATCATTATAATTTTATGTTGAAAAGTTTGAAAAACCGTTTTACAATAAAGTTATAATTTTTATAGCGAATATTTTCACATACATATTATCAGGAGGGAAAAAGAATATGACAAAATATACAATTGTTGATAAAGACACTTGCATCGCATGTGGAGCATGTGGAGCTGCTGCACCAGACATTTATGACTACGATGATGAAGGTATTGCATTTGTAACATTAGATGATAACCAAGGTATCGTTGAAATTCCAGATGTATTAATCGAAGACATGATGGATGCATTTGAAGGTTGTCCAACTGACTCAATTAAAGTTGCTGACGAATCATTCGATGGCGACGCTTTAAAATTCGAATAGTCTTGTTATTAACTTCAAAAAATCCCCCTCATTTTTATGAGGGGGATTTTTTGTTATTGATTTCACTTACAAAAAAAGCCATCAGCAGTATACTTACCTCTGATGGACAAAATTTCTATGCATTTTTCATTTTTGCAAATACCCATACTTTTAAACGTGAAAACAGTGCTACAAACACAACTGTTACAACAATCCCTTTAATTAAATTAAATGGGAGAATTGCCGCTACAATCAATTGTCGCATTCCACCACTAGACATAGCAGGCTGATCTAAAAACCAAGTGTAGGCTGGTAAAATAATGAAATAATTTAACACACTCATAATTACCGCCATAGTAACCGTTCCTAACATTAACCCTGTTGTTAAACTTTTTACTGTGCGATACTTCCGGAATAGGAAAGCTGCTGGTCCAATAAATAGACATCCAGCAATAAAGTTCGCTATTTCTCCAACCGGAACCCCTGTTAAACTCCCTTGAATTCCGTAGTGAAGAATATTTTTTATCGCTTCTACAACTACACCTGCAATCGGGCTAAAAATAATCGCTGCAATTAAAGCTGGCACATCACTAAAGTCAATTTTTAAAAACGGTGGAAGTCCTGGAAATGGGAAATCCAACATCATAAGCAAGTACGCAATACTACTAAGCATCGCTACACTCACCATTTGTACTACACTGTTTTTTTGTTTCATCCTTCTCTCTCCTTTTCCATCGATCATCTCATGGAAAGTGGAAAGGTTCTGCTATGCCTATTCCTATCATGAAAAAACCCTTTGTGTTTTACACAAAGGGAGAATTTTTAGGCACATCAAACAGACGTTCAAATACTTATCTTTTTTGAACGCTTGAACCTCCATCTTCTCCCATCCAGACTTTACTGTCGGCTTTGGAATCTCACCAAATCCTGCCTTAACGGCTCGCGGGCTTAGAACGAAAAACAACTGTTCATCACCGCCGGTCGGGATTTTCACCCTGCCCCGAAGATAGACCGATATTCTATTTTCTCCACCATTATACAACATCATCATACAGTTGTGAATAAAAATGTTTATAACTTATAAATAGTAAGTAATGCTTTCATTATGAATACAACCTAAAAACAGCCATTGGATTATGTGACAACACAATCCATATTTTTTACAATTCGATTTTTTCCTTCGCAATTCCCTAGTCATCCATACAGAAAAGTGATAAGATGTTGAATTGTTAAGATAAGAGCATTTTCTTAATACGGAGGAAATGTCATGAGGAAAGAAAAAAGACACTCTATTCAAGAAACAATGAAAAAAAATTTAAGAAAAGAATACTTTTATTTAAAAAAAGAATTACTTTTCTACTGCCCAATTGATTTAGGCACATTTTCAAAAGAAACATACTATGCTACTTTTGATGAAGAAGGAGTTAGTGTTTATCAGTATGATAAAACAACAGAAAGTAAGCTAAAGCTATGTGAGCGTCATCCTTGGAACGGTTGGGATAAAGTGAAAATTGATCACTATTTAACAACATCACAATTTGTTTTCCAAGGAAAACGGAATTGGATTCTCTCTCTCTTTCATAAAGGAAAAGAAGCCCAAAAAATAATTGAAGAACATACTTCTTTACAAACAGAAGTTGTTTCTCGATCCTTTTTGAAAAAACTTCCTGGTTTTCGTTCTAATACAATTTTAAACAAATACATTGGCAGCATCTGTTATACAGCACTTATTGCGTTTTTATTAAAATGGATTATTCCATTCCAACACATACAAGTTGCCTTGTATTCTTTTTCTATCGGTTGTATGCTCCTTGGTCTACTGTGTTTGACAATTGGATTAATCGAACCAACCATAGTATTATTTCGAACAACGGAAAAAACGAGGGCAAAGGTCTTTTATTATTATAGCTATTTAGCCATTTCTGGATTTATATGTGTCTTTATTTTTTGGTAAAAAAGAGCTAGTTCTCCTAGCTCTTTTTTAATTTATATATAATTTTTGATTTGGATAAATTTGATCTTGTCGCAATGCGTTTTTCACTTTTATCTCATAAACAGTCATACCAAACTTACGAGCAATACTAACAAGCGTGTCTCCCTTTTGCACAATATACATCGATGATGAGACCACTTGGTTTCTTTCTTCATTTAAAACAAGCAACGGGTTCATTGCATTTCTTTTTCCAAACGTCCAAATGCCTTTATGAACTTCTAGGTGTAGATGTGCTCCTCGTGATTCACCTGTGTTCCCTACTTCGCCAATTACCTCACCTCTTGCAACGCGCTCCCCTTGAAGTACATACCTCTTATTGAGATGAGCGTAAACAGCTTCATATTCTCCATGTTTAATAAACACTACATGTCCATAACTATTTGAAAAATAGGATTTCGTTACCGTTCCACCTCGAATCGCTACGACCGGCGTTCCGATTGAGGCAGCTATATCAATACCATAGTGTTTTCCATTTCTTGTTCCAAAATAGTCACTAATTCTCCCATCTACAGGCCATGTCCATCGTCCGTCCTCAGCATAAGCATATACTTGTGAACTAAAAAACAATCCAAAGACAAGTAACCCGATCTTTAAGACTTTCATATACATCCTCCGTTTTTTAATAACCGTCACACTTTCTCTATTGTGGTATATTACGGAAAAAAGTATACAAAAAAAAGGAAGTGAATTACTCCACTTCCTTCTCTTCCTTATTACGAAAAACAATTGCACTTCGTTTATATTCAACGTCGTTCACATTAAAACGAGCGTTTATCACTCTAGCAATTGCAAATAAATAATCAGATAATCGATTGACATATCGCAATACCACTTCATTTATTTCATCTTGCTTTCCTAACGATACAATATGGCGCTCAGCCCTTCTCGTTACCGTACGTGCAACATGAATCATCGCAGACGCTGAGCTCCCGCCAGGCAAAATAAAACGCTCTAGCGGCGGAGCTTCTTCTATGTAGCGATCAATTCGTTCTTCTAAATATATAACCATCTCTTCCGTTACTGTATACGGCATTGTTTGCTGCACAATTGCTAAATCCCCGCCGCAATCAAACAACTCATGCTGAATCTTTTCAAGCTCATCATATATGTCCTGAAAGCGTTCTTCTCGAATCATGGTCATCGCATATCCAATATGAGAGTTTGCTTCATCAATTGTTCCATATGCTTCTACACGAATATAATCTTTATCAACTCGCCCACCGATAATACTTGTTTGTCCTTTATCTCCTGTTTTCGTATATAGTTTCAAATATTCTACACCTCTTTTTTAAATTTTTATTCATTACACGATTTATTACAAAGGCATAACTGAAAATCTTCCTTTTTTAAGAAGAGAACACCTAGCCATGTGAAAACAGAAGAAAAAAATGAGTATCGACCCTCTTTTAATCTCATAGCCGCGACTTATTTATCAGCAAATCAACATGGATTTATTCTTTAGTCTAACCTTTTGTTTTTCAATCAACCTTCATAGAGAGACTACCATCTACAAATTGCACGGTAAAACAAAAAGCTCTAATATTCTTTATTCCATTGAGAAAATATTAACACTCAAAAAGAATAAAAAATACTAGAACTTCAGTATTCACTCACAGCAATATCACTTATATTGATTGACCTGGTAAATATACAGAGAATGTTGTCCCTTCTCCAACAACGCTTGATATAGAGATTTTCCCATCATGACCTTGCACAATGTTTTTAGCAATTGCAAGCCCTAAACCAGTTCCACCTGTTTTCCCGCGTGTTCTTGCTTTATCAGCTTTATAGAAACGATCAAACAAGAACGGAATATCTTCTTCAGGGATACCTGCACCTGAATCTTGTACTTCAAAAACAAGTCCATTATTTTTCGTATCAATAATAAGCTTAACATGACCACCTGCGTTTGTATGCCTAATTGCATTATCTATTAAGTTCGTTAATACTTGTTCCATACGATCTGGATCAAACGGATGCTCCGCAATTGGATGACGGAAATCAACAGTTAGCTGTACTTCTTTATCCTGTGCAATCCCTTGGAACTTACGACCAATTTTCTCAACAAACGGATGAATATCCACTTCAGATATATGCAGTTCTACATGGCCACTTTCCATACGTGCTAAATCTAAAAGTTCATTTACAAGACGACCTAAACGAACTGATTCATCATAAATAATTTGTACAAACTCATTTATCTCTTCTTTTGTTTGAACAACATCATCTAATATTGCCTCACTATATCCTTGAAGCATAACCATCGGGGTACGCAATTCATGAGATACATTCGCAATAAAATCTTGACGCATTTTCTCAAGACGGCGTTCTTCTGTCATATCTCGAAGAACTGCGACAGCACCACGAATTTTCGTTTGATTATATAACGGAGTCATAAGGACAACGTAATTACCCTTTTGCAAATTAATTTCAATAACTTGCTGTTGCTCACTCTCTACGACAAGATGGAACAATTCAACAAGTTCAGGCGGCAAATTCCTACTTAATTCTAACTCTTTTTCTTCTTGCCAAACTTGTAAAAAGTGTTCCGCGGGCGGATTGATGACAACAACTTCCCCCTCTTGATTCAGCGTTACAACCCCATCTGCCATACTGCTTAAAATACTAGAAAGTTGTTCTTTTTCTTGTTGTAGTGCATTAATATTAAACTTCAATTGTTTTCCCATTTGATTTAACGCCGTTGCTAGCTCTCCTATTTCATCTTGCGAAACCATAGGTGCTTTCGTATCAAATTTCCCGCGCGCTACTTCAAAGGCAACTTCACGCATTTTACGAAGAGGGGCTGTAATTCGTGTCGATAAGAAAAATGCAAAGAACGTTGTTAAAATAATTGCAATTCCTGCTGATAGAAAAATGAAATCAGTCGCTTTTTCCATTCCTTGTTTTGGAACTTGCAATGATTGATACACAAATACCGCACTATGATTTGATGATTGTAGTGGTTTTCCGACAATCATAATATCATTTTCAGAATTCTTATTGGTTTTGTCATCAGACACTTTTTTTATTTTTTCTTTATTTTCTTTTTTATCGATAAAAACAGCTGCTAAATCTTTATCCTTTTTCAGATCTTCTATTGTAAGATCTACCAATCCTTCTTGTTTCGGTGAAGAAGAAACTTCATGATCCCCCTTCACAATAATAATTCGTGAGAGCGGATCAGCAAACTTATATGCGATATTCTCAATCGTTTTTTCATCTGCACCTTCTTCAATTAATTCCGAAACACTTGTCGCTACTTTTGTAAGCCTGTTTTCACTCATTTCAATATAGTAATTATCAAAAAACTGTGAAAGCAAAATGGCAACAAAGCCAAGAACAAATGAAACAAGAAGCAATATTGTCATCCATAGCTTTCCTACTACACTTCTCCAAAGCATCAGTCGTTCACAACCTCGAACTTATAACCAACACCCCATACAGTTACAATCATCTTCGCTGCTTCAGATGATTTTTTACTTAATTTTTCACGCAAACGCTTTACGTGTGTATCTACTGTACGCAAATCTCCAAAGAATTCATATTGCCATACCTCTTTTAGCAATTGTTCACGATCAAATACTTTATCAGGAGCCTTTGCTAAAAATAGTAATAATTCATATTCCTTTGGCGTTAAATTAACTTCATCGCCATCAGCTGTAACACGATGCGCATCATTATCAATTGTTAAATGCGGGAATACAATAACATCTTTTGTTGTTGTATCTTGGGTAAAGAATGTTGTTGTTACAGAACGGCGCAAGACTGCCTTTACACGAAGAACTACTTCACGTGGACTAAATGGCTTTACGATATAATCATCCGAGCCAACTTCAAAGCCTTGCACCCTGTTTACCTCTTCGCCTTTAGCTGTCAACATAATAATTGGTGTTGCTTTTTTCTCACGAATCCCTTTACATACTTCAATTCCATCTTTTCCAGGCATCATGATGTCTAACAAGATTAAATCATAGTCATTTTGCAATGCTTTCTCTAAAGCTGTATCACCATTATCAGCCTCATCAATCGTATATTGTTCTCTTTCTAAATACATTTTTAATAAACGGCGAATACGATCTTCATCATCTACAATTAAAATTCTTGGTTCATTCTCCATTGCTTCCCGCTGCCCGTAAAAACATGACAACGGTTCACACCTACCTTTCTACAATATACTACTGTTTTTACCCTTATTTCATAATTGACAATTCTAAAGTATTAGATTTGTACCTTAAACATTATGCTTCACAAGAATAATAAAGTTTGTTCATTTCTTTTCCAAAAATATGTATTTTTTTTGAACAGGACATTTAGGCCTCGACATCATTTTACAAAATCAACCTTTATTTTGCCATGTTTTTCTCAAAAAAGAAAAGAAATTGACAAAAATAAAATAGGAAAGTGACAATCACTTTCCTATTTTATCATGCTTAACCGAATCGCGTACTCCCTCTAAAAAGAGGTAAAAACTTACGCATATGAGTGTAAACCAGCAATAATTAAGTTCACGACTATAAAATTAAACATGATAATCGCAAATCCGATTACTGCAAGCCATGCCGACTTCTCACCATGCCATCCTTTAGATAAACGTAAATGTAAAACTGCTGCATAAAAGAGCCATGTAATGAGTGCCCATACCTCTTTTGGATCCCACCCCCAAAAACGCGTCCATGCAATTTGCGCCCAAATCATCGCAAAAATCAACGCTCCTAACGTAAAGACCGGGAATCCAATCGCAATAGAACGATATCCAATTTCATCAAGTAGATCACTATTAACGTTTTTCACTGCTGGCTGAATGGCCGCAGATACTCTTTTTCGTAAAATCAACCTTAATACAATATAAAGCCCCGTTCCAATAAGCAATGACCAAATTACTGTGTTTAATTTCTTTGCATTTATGATAGCAGGCATTTCTGCTATCGGTTCAAGTTTTCCAGTTGTTAGTAACTTCCCTTCATGAGGGCCGACTAGTGCGGGAAGATTGTATTTCATCTCTACTTTTTGTTCATTTTTATCTACCCATTGAAACTTCGCTTCATATTTCGTTGCTGAATAAACTGTTGTTGCAGCGATAAATCCGACAGCACAAACGAGTGTAAACACCACTGCTTCTAACCAAAATGTCCGTTTCGACCTTTTTGATTGATCTACATTTTTCAGCAAATACATAACTCCTGTAATAAAACTAATTGCTAAAATAGCTTGTCCAGCTGCTGCTGTTGTTACATGAATATGTAGCCAATTACTTTTCAGCGATGGAATAAGCGGTGAAATTTCTCTCGGAAACATACTTGCGTATGCAATTAATAATAGTGCGACTGGTAAAGCAAATAATCCGACTATACTGACACGATACATAAAGTACATAACAATAAAAGCACCAACAAGCATCATGCCAAAGAATGTACCAAACTCAAAAAAATTACTTACTGGTGCATGCCCCGAAGCCATCCACCTTGTTACAAAGTATACAGTTTGAGCCGCAAATCCTAAAATTGTTATGGTTATACCTATATTCGCCCACTTCCGCCCTTTTTCTTTAATCGCTCCTCCGAAGAACAGTGTTGCAATTAAATATAAAATAAAAGCGGTAAATAGGAAATTACTGCTTATTTGCACCATATATTCTCCCCACCTTAACTAATTTTTTGATCATTTACTTTGTCGTATGGTTGTGGAATTGTGGTTCCTTCCAGTACTTTCTCAATATCTTTCCGCAAGCCAAACCAGTTTTTATTTGTGTGGCCAGCAATCCACCATTCATCTTTAACACGTTGTATCCAGATGCGACGATGATTCCAATACATACCTTGAATCACCCCAACCATGAAGATAAATCCTCCGATTCCAAGAATCCACAGCGTCAAATCTTTTCTTACAATTAGCCCCGTAGCGTTTCGCATTTCTACTCCTGCAAAGGTCATTTTATATTGATTATTCCCTTCCGGTTCTATATTTTGTTGTATACCTACAAAGCTCACTTCTCCTTCTGGCTTCTCTGGTGTAAACATTTTAAAAACGAAAGCTGGATTGTTCGGAATCTTCGTTTTTGTATTCGGTTGACTATTTTCATCAAAATAAAAATCAGGGAAATAACTTAGTAATTTTATAGAATACCCATCTCCTAAATCGTATGTTTCTTTTGGATTTTCTAGATTCACTTTAATAGGTTTCCATTTTTGCTGATTATCTTTTTTCTGTAGAGAAAAAGACATACTACTAAATTCGTTTTCTTTAAAATCTAATTGATATAGGGCGAACTGATCAAATTTGAGCGGTTCATTTACTCTAATCTCACCTTTCTTTACCTTCTCTAACTTTGGTTTTTGTCCGGCAACATTTTCTCCTATCGCTTTGTATAATACAGCATTCGTTTGATAGTTTTTGGCAATCATTTTATCGCCTACACGCTCAATTGCATCATTAAATACTTGATCATCTTTACTTTTGTCATAAACTTCTTTTATAAACTTTTCATTTTTTAAATAATATTTCCCATCGGTCCCTGGTATCTCTTTCGTTTCACCATCACGTAGCCATAGCGATTCATCCACATACATGCTTGGCAGAAACCGTAGCATTGCTCCAAATAGAAAAATAATAAGACCAATATGATTCACATATGGACCCCAGCGAGAGAATCTTCCTTTTTCCGCTAAAATATTTTCGCCTTCGACTCTTACATTATAATTTTTCTTCTTTAAATTTGCTTGAATCTGTTCTAAATCCCCCTCTTTCGGAGATCCTGTCCCATACAACCGTTGTCTCTTTAAAAAACTCGGGTGTCTTTTTACCCCCTGCTTTTTTAAAGCTTTATAAAGCGGAATTACACGATCTAAACTACATATAACAAGTGATACACCAATCGATGCAATTAAAATCATATACCACCATGAACTATATAAATTATTAAATCCTAGTTGGTAATATAGTTGTCCAAGAAAACCATATTCCTGTTCATAATATTCACTCGGGGTGACACCTGGAGGTATGTACATTTCTTGCGGAAATATGGTTCCAACTGCTGATGCTAATAGAGTGATGACAATGAGCCATATCCCTACCTTCACAGAAGAAAAAAAACTCCAAACCTTATCTACAATCGTTTTCGTATGAGTAAGAGAGCGCCGGGCACTTCCTTCATATCTCATATCTAATAATCTCGTACCCTCTTTATTTTCAAAAGGTTTCCCGCAAGCTTCACAAAAAATTGTGCCAATTGGATTTACATGTCCACATTCACACTTTATCTGTTCCAATATTCTCACCGCCTCTTGTTTCTATCTATCATTGTATCTTCTAAGCGCGAGTTACCGCAATACTCAGAATTTTCAAGAGAGGTACTAAGACAAAGCAAAGCACCTTCATCTAGTAAATACGTCTACTATTACGTTATGTAAAGGCCTTCTTATTAAGGAGTAATTTTCTTTAAATATTCCTCTATTTGTTCCTTCGTTTGTGTACCCGTAATTTTTTCAATTACATTTCCTTCTTTATCGATTAAAAATGATGTTGGGAGTGGACCAACACTATACGTACCAATTATTTCTTGCCCTTTATCAATTGCTACAGGGAACTTTAATCCGTATTGATTCACAAAATTTTTCACTGCAATATTCGTTTCATCTGCATCTAACGCAATGATTTCAACGCCTTTTTCTTTATATTTAGGATATAATTCATTCATATAAGGCATCTCTTTTTCACACGGTTTGCACCACGTTCCCCAAAAGTTTAAAAACACACCTTTTCCTTTCAGGTCATTTAACTCGATTTTCTTTCCTTCTAAATCTGTAACAACAAAGTTAGGTGCTTTTTTCCCAATTTGCATTTTTTCCTTATCAACAAAAAAACCTTGATAAAGTGTAAACCCTACTGCCACGCTTAAAATAAGCAAAATTAGAATGCGAAATAGTAAGCGATTCTTCTTCATACTCGCTCCCCTCTCTTTGATGAATTTGTATGTAAACAATTTCTGTAACTACTAACTTGTCCCTTACTTCGAGCATTCATTTCTTTTTGTATATATGTCTTCATAACTACTTGCACAAAGGGTAGTTTAACTAACCATCCGTGCGGAGATAAAACTCCTCCACGGACGGAAGTTTCACTTTACCACTTATCTCGGTTTTGTAGAAGCAAGTGCACGTAGTTGTTTTACTTCATGAGGTGATAACTCTCTCGCATCACCGGGGCGTAAGCTTCCTGCTTCTAGGAAAGCATAACGTTCACGTTTTAATTTCATTACTTTACAGCCAAGCGCTTCGAACATGCGGCGAACTTGACGGTTACGTCCTTCATGGATCGTTAATTGAACAATTGCCATCTCTTTACGTTTATCCCAAGAAATAATTTTCACCCGTGCTGGCGCTGTTTTTCCATCTTCTAATACAACACCTTTTTCCAACATGCGAATTTTCTCTCCTGTTAATGGTCCTTTTACTTTTGCAACATACGTTTTCTCAACTTTATATTTTGGATGCATTAATATATTTGCAAAGTCACCATCGTTAGTCATAAGTAATACGCCAGACGTATCATAGTCTAAACGTCCAATTGGGAATAGACGCTGTCTGATTTCAGGGAAAAAGTCTGTAACAACTTTTCTTCCTTTGTCATCTGATACACTCGAAATGACGCCAGTTGGTTTATATAGCAAGAAATAAGCAGGTTCTTCTTTTTCAAGAGGAATATTATTTACTTCTACTTTATCTTGAGGGGTTACCTTCGTTCCTAACTCAGTCACTACTTTACCGTTAACTTTCACTTTACCTTGCTGAATAAGTTCTTCAGCTTTTCTTCTTGACGCAATTCCAGCTTGCGCAATCACTTTTTGTAATCGTTCCATTTCCTTAATTCACCTCAAATTTATCTTACCTTCATTAGAAAGACTTGGCAACCGCCTAAGGTTTACAGCAATTTCCCTCGTCTATCATAAACAACATAGCTATAGTGCAAACTTTTAAAGGTCAAACGCTACTTTTATCCTTTATTATTGTTTACATTCATACAGTTGTTCACAACAAAAGTTCATTATTTTGTCAAAAACACTCCACAAAAAAACCACTATTAAGCTTACGCTTAATAGCGGTCGTATACGTATTATAAGCTAATTGACGCAAAAAATGAATACCGATTACTGAAACAATAAAGAAACAAACACAATAGAACAAATAATCCCAATTAAATCAGCAAATAACCCTACCTTTAAGGCATCTCCCATTTTACGAATCCCAACAGCTCCGAAGTACACTGTTAAAATATAAAACGTTGTATCTGTACTGCCTTGCATCGTGGAAGCAAGCCTACCAATAAATGAATCAGGTCCGTATGTAGCAATTAAATCTGTAGTAATACTTAATCCTGCCGAACCAGAAATGGGGCGTATGAGCGCAAGTGGTACAATTTCTGCTGGCACGTGAATCATATCTAACATTGGCTTCATTACAGAAATCATGGCATCTAGTGCCCCTGATGCCCTAAAAATAGAAATAGATACAAGCATCCCCACCATAAATGGTAAAATAGAAATAGCAATTTGGATTCCTTCTTTTCCGCCCTCCACAAATGATTCGTACGTTGGAACTTTTTTTATCGTGCCATATAATAGAATAAAACCGATCACACATGGGATCACCCATAATGAAATTGTATTAACGATACTCACTTTTTCCGCCCCTTTCTACTCCGTCTTCGGTAAAAATAGCGGTCAATCCAAATCGCTCCAATCATCGATAATATTTGTGCAATAAACGTAACACCAACAATTTCAGTCGGATTCGCCGATTCATACGTCATCCGAATTGAAATTACAGTAGTCGGTATCAATGTAATTGCAGATGTATTCAAAGCCAAAAATGTCACCATAGAACGACTTGCCGAATCTTTGCCCCCATTCAATGCCTTAAGCTGCTCCATAGCCTTTATACCAAGTGGCGTCGCTGCATTTCCTAATCCAAAAAAGTTCGCCATCATATTCGATAAAATAAACCCCATCGAAGGATGGTCTTTTGGTACTTCTGGAAACAACCTTTTTACCACTGGCATAAAAAATGAGACTAATTTCTTTAATAAGCCTGCTTCTTCAGCAATTTTCATTAAACCGAGCCAAAAGACTAAAACACTAATCAGCCCAATACAAATTGTTACTGCATCTTTTGCCCCTTCAAAGACTGCTTTATTCACTTCCTCCATCGTTCCGTTCACCATTGCATATACAATCCCAATAATCGCCATCGCTACCCATACGAGGTTAACCATCTGTTCTAACACCTAACATATGAGAAAAAATTTCTCTCACATCATTCCAATATACTCCAGTTGTAGCAACTAACTTTCGTTTGCTATAAAATAAATTACGCTCGCCTACTTTCTCGTTACCTACATAAATAATTGTTCTTCCTACTTTTCCTCCATTCTTTAACTTTGCATTTTTATCAAGTTCAACTTTTAACAAAACTCCTTTTCTTTCATCTACTGTTAAAGGTACAGAAAAATCATTTTTGGTATAAACATGATTTGTATACTTCTTTTCTTTCAGTCCAGATAATGCTCCTTGCCCTAGAACTTTCGTTAACTCATATTGTTTAAATCCTTGATCAAATAAATACATATGGTCGTCCCAATCATTAGATGCATTAAGCGTCACTACAATTAAATCTAAACCATCTTTCGAAGCGGTTGTAACAAGTGTACGCCCAGCTTTTTTTGTAAACCCCGTCTTTCCTCCTGTCGCAAATTCATAATAAGAGGTTACAAGTTTATGTTTGTTTTTCCATGGATAATCCCACGCTTTCGATTGATATGTTTTTGTTCCAAAAATTTTCCGAAACGTTGCATTCCCCATTGCATACCGTGTTAAAAGTGCCATATCGTATGCAGACGAATAGTGCGTACCGTCCCCATCTAATCCATGTGGATTTGAAAAATGTGTATCTTTCATTCCGATTTGTTTCGCCTTTTCATTCATCAAATAAACAAATCCTTCTATGCTTCCTCCAACATTTTCAGCAATTGCTTGTGCTGCATCATTACCTGAACGAAGCATTAAACCATACACTAAATCCTCCAGCGGTACTTTTCCTCCAGGTTTTAAATAAATTGCCGAACCCTCTACTCGAACAGCCTTATCGCTAATAGGTACAGCTTCTTTCATTCTTCCTGATTCAGCAGCAAGTAAGGCAGTCATAATTTTCGTGATACTAGCAATCTTCTGTGGTTCATGTTCTAATTTCCCATATAAAACTCGTCCTGAATGTTCTTCCATCAATATGGCATTACGGGCACTTACATCATTCATTTGTGCATATGTATGAATCGGTATAATACTTGCACACATTAAAACAAGTGCAATTACACTCCAAGTTCGTCTCATATTCCCCCACCACGTCCTTTTGGTACTTTTTGTACAAGTTTATGCTTGGCCCTTTAAAATATGAACGAAATATTCTTTTCTATACCCACAAAAAAGACGCACAAATATGCGTCTAATACGGTGTCCATTCCAACTGTTTCGCACTTTCAAATCGCTTTTCAACATCCGGCCAATTTACAACATTCCACCAATTTTTAATGTACTCATCTTTTCGATTTTGGTACTGCAAATAATATGCATGTTCCCATACATCAAGCACAAGTAACGGTATCGTATCCCACTGTGTGAATAATTGATGAAGGGTACTTTGTAAAATTTCTAATCTTCCTGAACGAGGTACCCACACAAGAATCGCCCATCCAGATCCTTCTACTTTCGACGCCGCTTCTGTAAAATGCTTTTGAAAGCGTAAAAAGCTTCCAAAATCTTTCTCGATTTGTCGAGATAATGTACCTCTTGGACTTCCACCCCCATCTTTTTTCATGTTATTCCAAAATATCGTGTGTAAATAATGACCTGAACCGTGAAAAGCTGCTTCCCTTTCCCAATGCTTTATCAAATCAAATTTGTTTGTTTTCCTTGCTTCTTCCATCATTTTTTCTGCTTTATTCAGTCCTTCTACATAACTACGATGATGCTTATCATGATGCAATATCATAATGTCTCGAGAAATATATGGTTCTAGCGCATTGTATGGATAGGGTAACGGAGGAAGCGTGTGGCCCCCAATTGGAACAGATCGCTCCGTATATGCTCTTTCATACAACTCATATTGTTCATTTTCTTGCATGAATACCTCTTGTAAATGACTCTGAATATGTTCCACATCATCACTTATCTCATACAATAATTCAGCGTCTGTTTCATCCTTATTTTCTTTCATACGGTCTAATAGCATTTGAATTTTATAGGCAAGCATATGGACGTCATACACTTCAGTTGCACGACTATCTAATACATGAAGAACACTTTCACACCAACTTTCTACTTCATGAAAGTAATCTGTAAATACACTTTGCTGATTCATACGACACCTCCTCGATGCTATCCTCTTTAACTATATTCAACGCATGTATCGTATATACCGTACAAAAAAGCAAAAGAAGCTAGTCTTTTGCTAGCTTCTTCGCATATTCTCTAATACTTATATAAGGTGAAACTTTAATTAGCCATTAGCAATTGAGCTTTTACGTTCAGCCTAACTCCAACCTGAAAAGAATGCTGTTCTTTCAGAATATCAATTTGTATGCATTCAAATCACGGCTGTGAACATAAAAAGAACCCTCTACTCTTTCTCTCCTTCTATTCTCACGCCGCATGAGGCCGAAAAAGGATCTGACCGCTTCTATCCACGGCCGGATCCTCTCTCACACCTAAAAAAAATGGTTTTCTCTCAATCTTATATTAATACTTGTGCAGCATCTTTGTTTGATAGTCCGTTTCATAATATTCCAATTCCTCACGCATTGTTTGAAACTTACCTTCTAATTCTTGCATTACTTTTTCAATTGAGCGAGGTGGTACTTGTTGAAAAGCAATGGAATTTTTTCCTGTATATGCCGAGCGACTATTTTCATACCATTGATCACTCTTTGGTGAAAAGAATTCAGCAATTACTTGATGATAGATTTTATATAATGTTTTCTCAGCAGCCGCTTTTCGAAATGGTTGACTACTCAATAAAACAAGGCACGCATCCAACCCTTCTTCACAAAATACAAGTAATCGTCTTAATGCCGATAATAAACCTTCATAATAATGCTTATTACCTTCTGATGACTCTTCTAATAAAGAAGGTAATGTATGATAATTTACAAAATCAGTCATTAAAGTAATAACCTCTTCTAAAAATCCCGAAATTTGATGCGTTTGATTTTCAACCATTGAATTAGACATATCCTTTTCTCTCCTTTGCCATTTTACGCTATTTCTACTTTTTTATTTTTATGTAACTCAGCCATTATGTTTTGTACTTTTACCACTGTTTTATCATCAAAATATTTTTGAAAATCTTCTATTACATTAATATACACACGCTTTTGCCCACGAAGTTCTTTATTTTTAACAAAACAAGCTAGAGCAACGATATCACGTAAATATATGTCTTGTTCTTCTATTTTAAAAACTGGATTTCCTTCAAACGGAGTAATTTCTTGCAAAATTTCTTCAAAATAACGGACATATAACACAGAAAATGTCTTTTCTTGTTCATTCAAAATATAAGTTACTTCAGATCGATTAAAGAAATCTTCTGACGTATTAGGTTGTGCTTTTTCTAGCTCATAGCCTGCGTAACCTATTATAACCATCCTCTTTACCTCTCTTCCTTATTTTGTTTTATTTTAACTTATTTTTCTGAATAAACAAAATTTTAATTCTTCATTAATTCTTATCAAAATATATATGATATTTCCATATTTATATAAAAAATAGCTTTTATATCCTGCAATTTACCTTTTTATTTTTCATGAAGTTTGTCATAATAAGAATATTGTCTCAGTTTTCTTATGCAAGGAGAGTTGTATTTATGTCGTTTTCGTGGAAACGTTTCTTACAAATCGGAAAAATTATTTTCCCATTTGTTGTCTTGACAATTGTATTCTTTCAAGCTCGAAAAGAATTGTCTGGTATTTCATTTCGAGAAGCAATTGAAACAATTAAAAACATTCCAACTGGAGGAGTCTTTTTAGCTATTACGCTCGGTGCATTTGCTGTTTCAACAATGTTCTTTTATGACTTTGTTATGCTCCGTTATTTAAAAGCAGATGTACCTATTCAAAAGATTTTCCGTGTTTCATGGACTGCCAACACTTTAAATGGATTTCTCGGCTTTGGTGGCCTTGTTGGAGCGGGCGTACGAACAATGTTATATCGGCCTCACGTAAAAGAGAATGGTAAACTTATCAAAAGTATCGCTTGGATGACGACCGCCTTTATTAACGGATTAGCCCTCCTCTCATTCCTCGGTCTTATCGGAATACTAGATACACGTTTTATTCTGCATGAAAAACCTTGGCTATGGCCTGTACTCGTCTTCTTTGCTCTTTTTGTACCGATATATATCGGGTTTTCTAAACTTAAAAATCGAAAACAAAAAAACGTAGACGGACAAGAGGAAGAGAAAAACCCAACCGTTTTATACTCCCTTGTTTCTTTAGTGGAATGGCTATCTGCCGGTATCGTCATGTATGTTATTTTAATATTATTTGGAATTGAGATTGATTTCCGGAAGTTTTTAGGAGTTTATGTCATTGCGGCTTTAGCTGGCGTTGTTAGTCTTGTACCAGGTGGTCTTGGTTCATTTGATCTTGTCTTTTTGACTGGTTTAGGACAATACGGTATCGATACAGGCGTATTACTACCCGCTATGTTACTATACCGCCTTGTATACTATATTTTACCGTTTTGCCTCGGTTTAATTTTTGCAGCTTTTGAAATGACAGGAGCTGCACTGAAAAAGATTGAAGATAAGCCATTTATCGCACCTGCTTTAGAAACAACAGGTGTCATTTGGACATTGCAACGTGATTTTTTAGGGAAATTAGGATCATGGGCATCCGCTGCATTAACCGTTTTTGCTGGCTTAATGGTTATCTTATCAACCATTTTACCAACAAGCATAAACCGTGCTCACGCGTTACATATTTTAGCTCCAAAACATCTCATTCAATTTTCTTTTAGTTTATCTTTAACCTTTGGTATCCTTCTTCTGATTCTATCACGAGGGATTTATTACGGAACGAAACGCTCCTACTATATGACGATTGTTTCTTTAATTGGAGCAGCAATCTTTAACACATTAAAAGGAATTGATATTGAAGAGACTTTTATTTTATTAATTGTACTGGCAGTATTATATATGCTCCGTAAAAGATTTGTGCGTGAGAAAATGGAAGTATCACTCTCTGATGTAGTCAAAGTATTTATATTTTTACTACTAACATTATATTTGTACAAAAACCTAGGTATTTTATTTGCTGGAGCAAAAGAAGCTTTTAAACCAGATTTTGTTGTTCGTAATATTACACAAGTAAAACGTAGCGCCCTTGCAGCAGCTTTCTTTGTCCCAACCTTTTTACTTATCGGTTCCCTTATTGCAAATCGCTACCGTAGTGTATTTCCTGGGCAACCAGCAAACGATAAACGTTTGCAAAACTTCTTAGATGAATATGGCGGAAATGTACTAAGTCATTTAGGTTTTTTAGGAGATAAACAATTTTTCTTCAGTAGTGATGGAAAAGCACTTCTTTTATTTTCAACAACAGGAAAACGTCTTGTTATACTCGGTGATCCAATTGGTGATCCGTCTTCTTTCCGCATGGTACTACAAGAATTTCTAGCTGAAGCAGATCGCTTCGGATACATTTGTGTTTTCTATCAAATTGAAAGCAAATGGATGAGCTTATATCATGATTTTGGCTATAACTTCTTTAAACTTGGTGAAGAGGCTGTTGTTGATTTAAATACGTTTACTATATCAGGTAAAAAACGTGCTGGATTACGTGCAACTTTTAACCGCTTTGAGCGTGAAGGTTATACATTTTCCATTCATCAACCACCATTTTCAGACGAGTTATATGAGGAATTAACAAAAGTTTCAAATGCTTGGCTTGGAGGAAAAAAAGAAAAAAGTTTTTCTCTTGGATACTTTGATCGTGACTATATAAATCGTGCCCCTATTGCGACTTTATCTGATGCTGAAGGAAAAATCATCGCATTTACAACCTTTATGCCCGTTTACCAAGCTGGTGAACTTTCTGTTGATTTAATGCGCTATTACCCTGATGCATCTGGTGGAATTATGGATGCGATTTTCATCCATTTATTCCAATGGGCAAAAGAAAACGATTATCATTCTTTCAATATCGGTATGGCTCCGCTCTCTAATGTTGGTTTATCTACACAATCCTTTTGGTCCGAGCGCGTCGCAGCAGCAATTTTCAATAACGTTCGTTATACGTATAGTTTTAGCGGTTTACGGCATTTTAAAGAAAAATATAAACCTGCGTGGAGCGGCAAATATTTAGCATTCCGAAAAAATCATTCCTTACCAATTACAATGCTTGCAGTAACAAAATTAATAGGAAAACGAAAAAGCAGCTAGCATCATTAGCTGCTTTTTCGTTTCTGAACTTGGAGAATAAACTCTTTTTCATACTTTTTTCCGTTTATATAAAATGTACCCCATATTTTATATATTCCTTCTTCTGGGAAGGTAATACGATACTGTAGTTGCTCTTCTTCATTTACAGGGACTGCGTATAAAAAATGTTCTCTTTTTTCATCGACTATATAAAGTGCCCCCTGTTCTCCAGTGCCCGAGCTAAACTTCACACTTTCCCCCTTTTTCATTTGCAATTGAAATGTCAGTGTAGCTGCTTCATTTGGATGTAACGTTCCAAATAAAAGCGACATTTGGTAATCGCCAATTTTTTTTGTAAGCACTGTGTCTTCTATTAAATTCTTTTGTTTCTTTTGTTTCTTCTCTTTTTCCTCTTCCCCAAAATTTTTCTTAGAAAAGGACTGTTCTGTTTTACCATGATCCTCATATAAGAAAACCGTATAAGCTTTACCTTTCATTCCTCTTGCAGCTAGCTTATAAGAACCATTTCCAGCGAATGCAGGGTTGATTTGCTGAATTCCCTTTAACTGCTCGTCCACAATAATTGCTCTAATACGATCGTTCACTCCGCGAATCTCATTGTTATTTTTATTAAACAGTTGAAATGTAATATCTGTTTTTTCATTTCCTATTCTATTTTTCATCTCCCATTTCACTTCTCGAATATCCCCTGCTGTTTCTGTTGTTCCTTTAAACTTTTGCATGTAGAATCCACCAGCTACAATAAGTAGTAAAGCAACTAGTCCAATGACAAGATTTTTCAAATCATCACCTGCCATACTTTTTATAAGTCGTGACACAATTCGTACAACTATGCCTGTAAGTAGATTATTGTTACAAAATTCATTCTATTTTTTTTATAAAAATCCTCTATGAAATAAAGTAAAGTGCTCACTGAAAGAAAAAATAATCCTGAATCGGAAATCAAATAACAAGTTACTGAAAACAGTGTATCTTGTATATACTACAAACAAGAAAAAGATTTTAATTGGCAGGATTCCTAGTGTATAATGCAGATGATGTTAATTTATATCTATACATAATAAGGAGGATTTTTATGAGCGTTCATATTGAAGCAAAACAAGGTGAAATTGCTGAATCTATTTTACTACCTGGCGATCCACTACGTGCAAAATATATTGCAGAAACATTTTTAGAGGATGTAACTTGCTATAACAACGTACGTGGCATGTTAGGGTTCACTGGAACTTATAAAGGAAAACGTGTCTCTGTTCAAGGTACAGGCATGGGTGTTCCGTCTATCTCTATTTATGTTAACGAATTAATCCAAAGCTATGGAGTGAAAAATCTAATTCGCGTAGGTACATGTGGAGCGATTCAAAAAGATGTAAAAGTACGTGACGTAATTATCGCAATGACGGCTTGTACAGACTCTAACATGAACCGTTTAACATTCCCTGGATTTGACTTTGCGCCATCAGCAAACTTCGATCTTTTAAAGAAAGCATATGATGCTGGAACAGAAAAGGGATTACACGTTCGTGTTGGTAATGTTTTAACAGCAGATGTGTTCTATCGTGAGAGCATGGACATGGTGAAAAAACTTGGTGAGTACGGTGTATTAGCTGTAGAAATGGAAACAACTGCACTTTATACATTAGCAGCGAAATACGGTGTAAATGCATTATCTGTATTAACAGTAAGTGATCACATTTTCACTGGAGAAGAAACAACATCTGAAGAGCGTCAAACTACGTTCAACGAAATGATTGAAATCGCTTTAGATGCTGCGATTCAACAGTAATACACAAAAGAACTTGTCATACGTCTGGCGAGTTCTTTTTTAGTACCTTATTCTAAATTAAATATTTACTCTATATGACTTTTTATAAAAAACTGCTCCAGATAGAGACAGATTTTCAGTCCCTACTGTCTTTTATCGTTTGTTATAATAAAGAAAATATTTATGCGAGCACTCTGTTGTGAGGTGAAGAAGTGAAAAAAAGAAGTATTGTCTTTAAACTATTTTTATTAACATCAACATTATTTACCGTTACCTTCCTCCTTTTTTTCCTAGGGCAATCATTGTTTTTAGAAAAATTTTACATTAATAAAAAAGTGCAAACCGTCCAAACTGCTTTTGAAAAGTTTTTATCCAGTTACGAAAAAAGTGATAGAACATTTGAGGAAATAAGAAAACTTAAACAAGAATTTCACGAAAAAACAAACGCTGATGTTGTTTTATTAGATCCATATGGAATTATAAAAGATGAAAATAATTACTATATTGAAATTGTAGATGAATCAAATAAAACATATTCAATTCCACTCAACAACATTTTAACAAACGATGAATACACGAAATTTATGAACCTACAGTTAAAGGTGAATGATATTCTCCGCATAGAAGGTATTTTAAAGAAAAACGTGATTATTCCTGTTACACTAACAAATCGCTATAATTCATGGCAAAATGATAATATCATTTCTGACTTTAAATTATTTGATATCGATTGGGGCGCTTTAAAAAGAAACAGGTATACAAAAGATGCAAAACTTGGCATTCATAAATTTCAAGGTACTGTATCTAAAATACACCTACCATCAAAAAATGACATTCGCCTTGCGAATAATTTGGAAACTTTACAAGGCGTTCAGCATTGGGAGCTGTCTGTCATACTTGGTAAAACAAATTCAAACAAATTGACTACTTATACAATAGGTGGAGACGATGAAGTCAAAAGTCAAATTTTTGTGCAACCAGTTATTGAAAAAGGAGAGATTAAAGAATTTGCTTTCGCAATGACCTCCTTACAGCCTGTTAATGAAGCAATGCTCGTTTTAAAAGATTATTACGTTTATGCCTTAATTATCGTATTTCTCGTTATTATTTTATTATCCTTTTATTATTCAAAAATCATTGTTAAACCACTTATTAAAATGAATCGTGTTACAAAAAAAATGGCTAATTTTGATTTCACTGAAAAGTTACCAATTTCAGCAGATGATGAAATTGGTGGTTTGTCTAGTAGTATTAATACATTATCAGTAAACTTAAAAGACCGAATAGATCGATTAAACATTGCAAATACAAAACTACAACAAGATATAGAACGCGAACGACAATTAGAAAAAACTAGAAAGGAATTTATTTCTGGCGTATCTCATGAATTAAAAACACCACTAAGTGTTATTAGAAGCTTTGCAGAGGGAATTAAAGATGGCGTGAGCAAAGATAATACTTACTATACCGATGTTATTTTAGAAGAAACAGAAAACATGAATCGACTCATTGTTGAGATGCTAGAATTAGCAAAACTAGAATCGGGCACGTATAAACTAGAAATGAATACTTTTTCACTTGGTGAACTCGTTCAACAAGTGTATACGAAGCTATTATTTAGTATGGAAGAAAAACAATTACAAATAAAAATCGATGCAAACCCTTCTATATATGTTGAGGCGAATCGCAACCGCATTGAACAAGTTGTTGTAAATTTACTCAGCAATGCAATCCGTTATACACCTGACGGCAAAGAGATTCGTATTCGCGTCATCGAAAATGAAGAAAAGGTAAAAGTAGAAATTGAGAACACTGGTAATCCAATTCCAGATGAAAGTTTACAAAAAATCTGGGATCGTTTCTATCGTCTAGACGCTTCCCGTAGCCGTAATACTGGCGGAACTGGACTCGGTCTATCCATTGTCAAAAACATATTAGAACTTCATCATGCCGAATATGGTGTATACAATACCAATGATAGTGTCGTTTTTTATTTTGATTTACAAAAAGTAAAAGAAGTCAAATAATTTGTCTTAATTTCACCAGGAGTTCACATGAAATTCACACTCCCCCTTTATAGTAGTAACCAAGTTAATCCTTTCCTTTACACACAAATAAGAGGAGAGTGCGTGAAATGAAACAAGCAGGACAACCTATTCAAAACGAAAAACAATTAGAAACAATCAAAAATATACTTTTACAATCTTCGAAACGTGATGGCTTACTATTCGTATTAGCTGTAAATTCTGGTCTAAAAGTAAGTGAGATTTTACAATTAAAAGTCGGTGACGTTATTGACGAAAATGAAAATGTTCGCCATTCCATTTTATTTTACAATGAAAAAGTAAAGAAACATAAATGGTTTGCTGTAAACGAAGACTTACAGCATGCAATCGAAGATTATATGAGAGAACGTAAAACGTGGAAACGAAATGAACCTTTATTGAAATCGCAAAAAGGAACAAAATCCATTACAAGACAGCATGCATGGTATATTTTAAACAAAGCTGCAAAAGAAGTTGGTTTAGAAGGGATTAGCTCACATACACTTCGCAAAACTTGGGGATATTGTGCATACAAATCTGGTGTTGACATTGCATTTTTACAACACTTCTTTGACCATAGCACCCCATCAAAAACTTTAAAATATATCGGTATTGCATAAAAAAACAACCATGGTTCTTATACATAAAAAAGGTTACCAACGTTAAACTTGGTAACCTTTTTTATCTTTCATTTTCTCTTTTCTTGTTTCTCCTATTTTGTAGTGGTACTCTAGTAATAAGGGGGAGAAATGATGAACACGTTCACAATTGAATTACCAAAAGAAACTGCAGAAAAACTTGGATTGTTAAAACAAGCCTATCAAAAGAAAACAGGTACTACAATTTCAGAAAGCACACTCGTTCAATCTCTTATCTCAAGAGAGTTTATTCAAGAAATAACTCCATTCGATTTACAACAATATGTAATTGAGAAAGAACAGCGCTAGTAGCTGTTCTTTTTCAATTTCTTCCCTTGCTTCGTACATAATTCATTATGTATTACCTTCACTTTCTCACTTCTTACCTAGACTCTTATTTTTATTTACATATGCACAATAAAATATTTTTTATTTTATTTCTGAAAAACTATTGACAATGATAATGATAACCATTATCATTTATTATGAAGCCAACAATTGATGAATCAACCAAACGCTCAGTAACATTGTTACCCCTCTTTTTCATATAGAAAAACACTGTACATTCCCCCTGTTTGTACAGTGTTTTTCTTTTTACCCTGCTACTGTCCGTAAAAGTTCAATTGATGATGGCTAATAATCAGTGGAGGATCTATTAAAGTTTCACTTTATATTTATTCAAATAAATTAAGCTGTTCCGGCTTTGGTTCTCCATATGTAATATTCATCATTTCCATGAGTTGCTTTGCATTATCCGCAGCATCTCCACCTGAATTATTGTTAAATAAAACATATATGTTCTTTGTCTTCTTCTGTAATTCCCCTAAGCGTTCCACCCATTCTTCAAGCTCTTTTTTATTGTAGCGATATAGACAGCGAACCGCTCGCCAATTTTCTCCTTTATCAAGCCATCCATGAATATTGCGACCATGAAAACGTATCATTGTCATTTCAGGATGTGTTGCTTCTAATACAAGTGGAACAGAACCAATTCCAGCCTGTGGTTCATCACAAATCGTATGAATCCATTTTTCTTGTTCTAAAAATTGTAATGTTTTATCATGCATATTAGGATGAAACCACGTTTGATTTCGAAACTCTATGGCACACGGCAATCCTTTCATTTTTTCTTTTGTATAACGAAGTAAATCTACATTTTTCTTCTGACAATCAAACCAAGGTGGATATTGGAATAATATCGTCTTTAATTTATGTGCTTCTTGAAGCGGAACAATCGATTGTTTAAACGTTTCAAACATCTCATCAGTATTTGAAAATGGAATCTCTCCTTGCATATGTCCCGTCATCCCTTGATACGCTTTAACAACAAACGAAAAATTTTTTGGCGTTTCTCCAGCCCATTTCATATAATTTCGAACTGGTTGCATAGCATAAAACGAACTATCGACTTCAACAATAGGAAAATACTCACTATATGTTCTCAATTTATTTCTATTCTCATAGGAATTTGTATATAAAGAATCGTGATCTCCCCATCCTGTTAATCCAATAGAAATCACCCTCACCCCTCCTTATCCCATTTCTATTAATCAGCACACACCTAATTAAAGAAAACAAACACTTCAGCCTACTGAACAAAGTTTCAATTTTCTTCAAGAGCATCTTTATAAAATATGATATACTAGATGGAAGAATTTTTAAATTGAGGAGTTATTTATGATTCAAGAGGATACTACTTTATCTCATGAAAAGCAAATAAAAGAATTAGAAAAAAAAGTACAGTTTTATGAACAGTTGGTAAATCAATTACCACACCATTTTACATACGAAAACTCACAACTAGGTTTACAGTTACATAAAAAAGGGACTTCTCATTCCATTAATCACATACCAAAAAAAGATATAGAATCAAACTTTGTACTAACTTGTGATTCCTTATTTCTATTTGAGCAACTTGAAAAGCACTTTGTCCATATTTTTGATGCATTTTCACATCATGTCACTTTCATTGACAATAACGGTATCATTACATTATGCAACCAATCTGCCGCAGATGATCTTGACGTAGTACGAAATGATATGATAGGTAAACCAATCCAAAAATTATTAAACTTACCAGAAGAAAAAATTAAAGCTTTAGAAACATTACGAAGCGGACAAGAAATCTACAATGAAGAAATATTAGACGTAAACTATGGTATTTTTAACAATCGCATTATTCGTGATTATAATGGAGAGATTTTCCGTGTGATTAGCGTCTTTCACTATTTAAATACTGAGCGTGATGCTGAAAAACTTGCATTAGCTGGTCGAATTGCAGCTGGAATTGCACATGAAGTTCGTAATCCACTTACAACAGTACGCGGTTATTTACAATTTTTACAAGAAAGTATTTCACCTTCTAATAAAGAACTTTTTCAAAATCTGCTCATTCCTGAATTAGATCGTGCAAATAGTATCATCACTAAATTTTTATCTATTTCCAAAGCACACAAATTTAAAAGAGAGCCATTTCCCATCAATACTTTTTTACGTGAATATATTCAACAGCTACTAGCTAGTGAAGTATTTTTGCATAACATTTCTATTGAATATAATTTATCCTCCGATTTAGAAGACATATTAGTAAATATTGATCGACATGAGCTCGTTCAAGTTTTCCTAAACTTATTTCAAAATGCTGTGGATGCAAAAAGTGATAAACCTTTATCCATTCAAATCACTAGTCATCGCTTAGATAATTTTGCTCGCATTACTTTTAGAGACAATGGAACCGGTATTCCTCCAGCAATCCAAGAATATATATTTGATCCATTCTTTTCTACAAAAGACGCAGGAACCGGACTGGGATTATCCGTAACAAGAAAAATCATTCAAAATCACAATGGAACTTTAAAGGTTTCTAGTAATGAAAATGGTACAACATTTATCATCTCCATTCCATTAACACAAAAAAGGGCGGGCTTATAGTATTTTCCTAAAAATAAAGTGAAACTTCCATCAGTGGGGACGAAGCCCCACTGATATAATTAAGTAAATACATTCAAAATATACGATTCCTTAACTTCCAGCACAGGGCCTAAATTTTTCACTAATCTATTCCCCTCACTAACATGTATTACAATTCCTTTTCCTCTTTCACGGGAAATACCATACAACTTCATTAAGTTCGATGTCTCTTCAACTGTTTCATTTCTTTCAACATATCGATATAACCACTCTAACTGTAAACGCACACTTAAACAATGTCTCCTTCTCTATTCCAAACTCAGTATACACAGTAAGAAATAACTAGCGACTATCCATTATATATATTCATTTTGATTTTCCGACATATACGTCACGGCTATAAAAATAAAAAGAGATTCCCACTCGTTTTCTCCTTTTGGTTTCACACGGCATGGGGCTAAAAAAGGAACTGACCGCTTCTATGCATGGACGGATACTCTCTCCCACCTAAAAGGAAAGGTTTTATCTCGGTTTTTCAATCTGTCTATATGTGAAATACTTAATCTCCTTCTTTACGTTTCTTTACTTCAAATTTACTCTAGCTTAATGCTTATTTTGTATGATAGATAATGAAGACAATGATATGAAAGAGGGATGAAAATGAAAGTCTTATTGCCAATACGCTTTTGGATCGCCCTTATGTCATGCATAATTTTATGTTCAGGACTATTTTTAACTTTAGAATACACTACCACATCAAAAGCAGCAGAAAACAGTACTATAGCACCATATAAACTGCTATATGCAACACCAAATACAGTACCCCAATCATCTTCCTCATCTAAAGAAAAAAGAGTTATCAAAGGAATGATGATTACAGAAGCTTCTTCGCATCATGATCTGGATCGGATTGCAAAAAAAATTAAGGAACAATATAAGAACCAGAAAATCGATGAAATCATATTATCGATTCACAATAAAAATACTGGAAGGTACGAAGAAGACCTACCCTATGAGCCACTCAGTAAAGGAACAATCTCGATTATTTACAATTCACAATCTCATTCCAATACAATCGTTCGTCTCAATGGATAGTACTACACCTGTTGAAAAAAGTTTCACTTCATAAAAAATCGAGGCCACTGAAAAACTTACGTTTTTCAGTGGCCTCATAATTATTCGCTACTTTTTATTTTTACAAAAATGGAATCCACTCTTTTACTTTATCAATCCATTCTTTCTGTTGTTCTCTTCTCAGTTTTTCTTCTTCTTGACGCTTTTTCTCTTCTTCTTTTCTTCTTTTTTCTTCTTCAATTGTCTTTAATTGTTTTGAATAGTCAGCCTCTGAGATAAGTGACAACTGAAATGCTTTTTGAGCGGAATTCCCAGCAGCCTGTTTCATAATATCTCGAAACATTGTCGTTGTAATTTGACTACCACCTGGAACATAATGTTCACTATCGGTTTTATCATATCCTACCCAAATTGCGCCAACAAGATCCGGAGTATAGCCCACAAACCATGAGTCTTTCGCTCCACTGCTTGGACCATCTATAAGCTGAGTGGTTCCTGTTTTACCAGCAGTATCAATATTTTTCACCTTTGCTTTTTCGCCCGTTCCTTTTTCAACAACGCCTTTTAATAAATACGTCATTTTTTGAGCAACCTTCTCACTCGTTACACGGGTTTCTTTTTTATACCATTTCCCTACAATTTCTCCCTCAGCATTCTGTATTTCACGGATTGCATGTCCTTCAATTTGTACGCCATCATTCGCCAATGTTGCATAAGCCTGAGCCATTACAAATGGAGAAGTTCCATTATGCATTCCTCCTAGAGCAATAGGAAGAGTGCGGTCTTCCTCCTGCAAGGGAATACCGAAACGCTCTAATGACTTCAAACCTTTTTCTAATCCAATTTGTTCTAACAGCCAAACAGCTGAGACGTTATAAGACCTTGCAACTGCTTCATACATGGTAACATCCCCATGAAAAGTATGGTCACTATTTTGAGGCGTATAATCCTTTATATTAAGTGGCTCATCTTTTAAAACATCATATACTTCATAACCTTGCTCTAATGCTGGTACATATACTGCAAGAGGTTTTAATGTTGAACCTGGTTGTCTTTTTAACTGCGTCGCATGATTAAATTGTAGGAATTGATACGTCCCCCTCCCGCCGACTAGTGCGGGTACACCACCGGTTTTCGGGTCCATCAAAACAATTCCTGTTTGCATAAGCTGATCAGCATTACTACCTTGGAAATACTTATCATTATTTACAACATCTTCTACCGCTTGTTGCTTTTTTGGATCAAGTTCTGTATAAATACGATATCCACCAGCTAAAATTTCATTTTGTGTCAATTCATATTTCTCCATTGCCTCTCGGACAATATAATCTACATACTGTGAATATTTTCCTTTGTATTTATCATCAACACCTCGGCGTAATGCAAGGCCTGTTTCTTTCTCTTTCTTGTATTGATTTTCTGTAATATATCCCTGCTCTTTCATTAATGCTAAAACAACATTACGCCTTTCAATTGACTTATTAAAATTTTTATATGGTGAATAGGTTGATGGTGCCTTAATTAATCCTGCTATTGTCGCCGCTTCTGCTATTGTTAAATCCTTTACTTCTTTATCGAAATATGATTTAGCCGCTTTTTTTACACCCCAAGCTCCTTCACCAAAATAAATTTGATTCATATACATTTCAATAATTTCATTTTTTGTATACGTACGCTCTATTTTTTTTGTAAGAAAATACTCTTTAAATTTGCGCGAGAATGTCCGTTCTTGCGTTAAAAACACATTTTTAGCAAGCTGTTGTGTAATGGTGCTCCCCCCAGCCACCACTTCTCCAGCCGTAATGTTCTTTACTATTGCACTCATAATCCCACTATAGTATATACCATGGTGATTAAAGAATTTCTTATCCTCTACTGCTACAATTGATTGAATCATAATATCAGGAATATCTTTTCTTTTAATTCCTTCCGTCTTGGAAGAAGATAGCTTCGCTGCCACTTCCTTATTTGCATCATAAATAAGTGTCGGCTGCGGAACAGCCTGTTTTAATGCAGATATGTCTTGAATGGAGATCATTATATTTACTGCAATAAATAGAGTAACGAAAAAAACGCCAAGAATATATAATGTATTGCGCAATTTCTTCCTCTTGTTGAACCACTCAAGCATTTTCTTGAAATGAGTGTTGTTCAATTTCATTTATTCACTTCCTTCATTTATTTACACTTTCGTTTTAAAAAGGAAGAAACTCCCTCCTTTTAAATTTATTATAATAACGTAATAGTTCGTCAAGTGTAAAGTATTTCTTTTACATTCATACTTTTTACAAGAAAAGGACATTCTACAAGTAAGATATTCATTAGTTGTTATTAATATTATTAATGCATCAATATGTATTATGTTAAGTTTTTGTAAACTTTTCGATAAAATGTTTTAAAAAACGACAGTTTTTTGTTAGAATTGACTAGCCAATATATTTTACATATATTACTTTATCGTGGGGGTAACAATAATGGTCTTTAAATCTAAAAAAGATAAATTTTCTGAAATGTTAATGAATGTTTCTGAAAATTTAAAAGAAGGCGCGCAATTTTTCGTGGAGTATAAAATTAAAAATGCTAGCGATTTAAAAGAGTTTTCTATGCGCATGAAAGAATATGAGTCAAAAGGTGACTCATTTATTCACGAAATCATTATGGAGCTAAACAAGGCGTTTATTACTCCTATTGAACGTGAAGACATCCTGCAACTTGCAATGAGCATGGATGATGTATTAGACGGATTAGATCACAGTGCTGGTCTATTCGAAATGTATTCTATTACAGAAGCTGATGAATACATGATTAAATTCGTAGAAGCAATTAATCAATGTGCGATTGAAATTGCAAACTCTGTTGAACTAATGTCTAACAAAAAATTAGTCGACATTCGTACAAATGCAATTAAAATTAAGGATTACGAGTCACAATGTGATGATATTCGTCGTCATGCGATTAAGCACTTATTCTCTCGTGAAAAAGATCCGATTAAAATTATTCAATTTAAAGAGATTTACGAAGAGCTTGAAGAAGTAGCTGATAGCTGTCAAAGCGTTGCAAACGTATTAGAAACAATTATTATGAAGAACGCGTAAGGAGTTTGATCATGGATACACTCTTGATATTGACTGTTTTAGTAGTCATTTGCGCTTTAGCTTTTGACTTTATCAATGGATTTCACGATACAGCAAACGCTATTGCAACAGCTGTTTCGACGAAAGCTCTAAAGCCTAGACATGCAATTATTATGGCAGCTATTATGAACTTTTTAGGTGCAATGACATTTACAGGTGTAGCAAAAACGATTACAAAAGATATCGTTGACCCATTTTCCTTACCAAATGGTTCTCTTGTAATTTTAGCTGCTTTGCTTGCGGCAATAGCTTGGAATTTGCTCACTTGGTACTATGGTATTCCAAGTAGTTCTTCGCATGCAATCATTGGCTCAATCGCAGGTGCAGCAATTGCTGCTGCTGGTTTTAGCTCGTTAAATTTTAAAGGGTTCTTAAAAATTCTTGAAGCTTTAATCATTTCACCAATCGTCGCTTTTGTTATTGGTTATATCGTATACAGTATTTTTAAAGTAGTCTTTAAAAACTTTAACTTAACGAAAACGAACAAAAACTTCCGTATATTCCAGATTTTTACTGCAGCATTACAAGCTTATACACATGGTACGAATGATGCACAAAAAGCAATGGGAATCATTACGATGGCTCTTATGGCAAATAACTATCATACTTCTAGCGATATCCCGTTCTGGGTACAATTATCTTGTGCGATCGCAATGGGGCTTGGTACTTCTGTCGGTGGATGGAAAATTATTAAAACTGTCGGTGGACAAATTATGAAAATTCGTCCTGTAAATGGTGTAGCTGCCGATTTATCATCATCACTTGTTATTTTCGGTGCAACATTCATTCACTTACCGGTTAGTACAACGCACGTTATCTCTTCTTCTATTTTAGGGGTTGGTGCTTCTCACCGTGTGAAAGGTGTAAAATGGGGAACTGCAAAGCGCATGTTAATTACATGGGTGATTACCCTTCCAATCTCAGCTTCATTAGCTGCTTTATTTTATTACCTATTACATTTAATTTTCTAATCAAAAGTCGTCTTCCTTATTTTTCTAGGAAGACGACTTTTTTGTGAACAATCCTATTTCTCTTCAAAAAGTGTGTATAATGAATGTTGTATTAGTTATACAGAGGAGTTGACAATTTTGGAATACATCATGTTACTTTTTATTGGATTAATCGCAGGAACAGTCGGAAGCCTAGTAGGACTTGGCGGGGGAATTATCATTGTACCTTTACTGATTGGACTGCATAGTTTATCACCACAACTCGCAGTTGGAACATCAATTGTGACCGTAGTTTTCACCGGTCTCTCCTCTACTCTTACTTATATGAAACATAAGCGAGTAGATTATAAAAGTGGACTTATTTTATTTATAGGGAGCGGTCCTGGAGGTATTATTGGATCGTGGGCAAACAAATTTTTGAATCAGGATTCTTTCTCTTTATACTTTGGAATTTTCCTTATTTTTGTCTCAATTCTTCTCTTGTTGCGTGATAAATTGAAACCTCTTTCCCTCTCAAATGCAACTGTTATTAAGCGATCTTTCACAGATGCTGAAGGTAATACTGTTCATTATCAATTTCCACCGTTTCTTTCAATTATTATCGCATTTGTAGTTGGTTTCATATCTGGATTATTTGGAATTGGCGGCGGGGCATTACTCGTTCCAGCAATGATGCTTCTTTTTGCATTCCCTGCACAAATTGCTGTTGCAACTTCCATGTTTATTGTCTTTTTATCAGCAATTGTAAGTTCTTTAACTCATATTTCTCTTGGCAATGTTAGCTGGATTTATGCATTGATTCTTATTCCAGGCGCTTGGATCGGTGGAAAAATTGGAGCTTTCATTAACACAAAATTAAGCGGTAATGCAATTATTAATTTATTGCGTATTACATTGATTATTCTTGGAACTAGATTAATTATTACTTCATTTCTATAACGCGTTCTTTTTAAAATGCGTTTTTTATACGCAAGAATATAAAAATGTTCCCAACACGACACATAATACTGCACACACACACAACAACATTAAATTTGAAATATGTAATTTATTCAAGTTGATCACTCCTATAGCTGTGACTGTTACCCCTATAATAGCGAAAAAAGAGACACTTTGCCGTTACAAAGTGCTAACAATGCAAAAGCAATTATTACAAATCTCATCCATTTATTACATGAATTTGTATAATCTATCGATTCAACAAAAAAAGATGTCATATTGACATCTTTCTAATGAAGGAGTGACCACCCCATAAAATCTTCATGTACTTGACGTGCTCGCTTATCATTTCTATCATACAATTCAGCGTAGCTATCCGTTTCTTCGTCATAAGCCATCGTATAAATAATTTGACCATCTATTTCAACTGATAGAACGACTCCACCCTTCATCTCTTCCACATGTATGACCGCATTAGCTGGAATCCTCATATCAGTCATCTTCGCATCTAACAATATACTAAACCCCCTACAGCGTATTCATTGCTAGCACTATTACACACTAAATAGTATACTACTGTAATAGCATACATTTCGTCAACAAAATTGCTATTGGGTAAACTTTTCTTCTTTAATATGTATACTTTTAAGACAAACACACATATATCAGATAATATGAACAAATAGGAACGCTTAAATGAGGTGCTAACATTGATTCTACATAAAGGGGATATATTATTTCGTCAAGGTGAAGAAGGGCCTTTGTACTTTATTAAAACGGGGCTATTAAAAGTCGTTCGATTACAAGAAGACGGAACACCATTTTTATTTAACATTATCGTTCCCGGTGAGACAATCCCTCACCATTCTTTAATTTCACCGAAAGAGTATCATGGTACAGCAATTGCTTTAATTAAAACAGAGATCGAACCTATTATGGGAAATGCGTGGTATGAAAAATTACAAGAGAATCCGGAATTATATGCTGATATCGCCCTGCAGCTACAAACGAAATTACGAATGATGCAGCAGCGAATCGATCAATTAACAACTGTTTCTCCAAAAGAACGTCTCCATCGTTTGCAAGAGTGGTTCTCACTGTATTTAGATGGCATTCCCATCTACGAGATCTTAACACAAACAGAAATTGGACAACTTATCGGCGTACGCCGTGAAACAGTAAATCGTTTGTTACGAGAACAAATAAAAAACGAGGCGAACTAACACCTCGTTTTTTATTTGCCTTATGCTAAGCTTGCTGCCGGTCCGAAAAATTCATAATGAATGTGTTCAGGCGAAACTCCCCATTCTACTAAAGCCTTATTAATATGCTTCATAAATGGTACCGGACCGCAGAAATAAAAGTCCGCTTCATTTGTAGGAATAATCGATTGTAACCAATCTAAATCAACAAAACCTTCTTTATCAAAGTTTTTCACTTGTAAATCTTGTTCTGTTGGTGAAGAGTAACAAGTGTATGCTTCTACTTGTTCATAATCTTTCTCTATCTGCTGCACGTGCTCTTTCATCGCATGCACGTTGCTATTTAATGCTGCATGAATAAAGTATACCTTACGATTTGGAGCCTGCTCAATTAATGTATTTAACATACTCATCATCGGAGTCACACCAACACCGCCACTGATTAATACAACCGGTAGATTGGAATCCATATTTAATACAAAATCTCCTGCTGGTGCACTTAGCGGCAAAATATCTCCCTCTTGAACATGATCGTGTAAATAATTAGATACCTTTCCATCTGGTGTCTCTACAGCTGTTTCTCGTTTTACACTAATACGATAGTAGTCTTTTCCAGGAGCATCCGATAAACTATACTGACGATTATGTGTATACGTTTCACCGTTTATATTTATTTGAACCGTTACATACTGACCTGGTAAGAATGAAGATAACTCCTCTCCCTCTTCTGGTTTTAAATAGAACGATGTAATCACATCGCTTTCTTTCTCTTTTTTCACAACGACAAAGTTACGGAAATCTTTCCAACCGCCTTCTTTTTTTGCCGCTTCTTCATACATTTCTGCTTCGATGCTAATAAACGCATCCGCAATTACACCATACGCTTCTCCCCAAGCATCTAACACTTCTTGTGGTGCTTCTGCAACCTCTTTAATTGCTTGTAGTAAACATTTTCCGACAATTGGATAGTGTTCTGCTTTAATTCCTAAGCTTCTATGTTTATGACCAATTTGTTTTACAACAGGAATAATAGTTTCTAAATTATCAATATACGTTGCTGCTGCATACACTGCACTTGCTAACGCCTGTTGCTGTCTTCCTATTTTCTGGTTCGTATGGTTAAAAATATTTAATAACTCTGGATGTTCTGAGAACATAATTTGATAAAATCGCGTCGTAATTTCAACACCTTTTTCTTGTAACAATGGTACTGTTGATTTTACAATTTCAATTGTTTTTTCACTTAACATTATATCCCACTCCTCTATTTCCTTGTATATTGTTATTGTAAACGAAGCCAAAATGGAAGGTTGTGATTTTAATCACTATAAACATGGTGTTTTTGTGAAAAATGTATGAACGATTTAAATGTAACTCTCATTACGTACACTAATTTAATGTTCACCTTATATACTTTCCTATTTTTCCCAAAAGAAAATAAGCTAACCAATATCTTAGCTAGCTTATTACTAAGTTTGTAAAATTTGTTCAATCACTTTTACATCTTTTCCATTTCCAAACTCTGTATACCCCCATATATTTGTTTCACCCGTATATTGGTTTACTAAAATATCCAAGTCGTGATAAACACGATGAGCATAAACTACATATTCAATCTTCTGAACTTCTATGCCCTTTTTCAATATCTCATAGCTTCTCCTTACATCCCGCTTTATCTTCTCATCTTTTATTTCTGTATGTATATCTTTTAAAGACGGTTCTTGCTTTTGAAACCACTGCATTAGATGATTCCAATCCCCTTCCGTATACCTCTCAGCTTTTCCATAATTTAAGAGATTATTATAATCTTCATGTGTCGTGCGAATGAATTGTAATACTTTTTTCTTTTCTTTCACATCTTCTACTTGCGGCAGTGCAGATACTCCAACAGGTTTACTCGCATAATGCAACAATACTCTCATTAAACTATAGCTTGTAATGCCCATTACAATAACAATTCCAAGTATCGCCCACACTCTCTTCATATACCAAACTCCTTTTCTACCATGAATGCTACATTTATTTCTATATAAACCCTTGCTATGAAAAATAAAAGATGATTTACATCCGTTGTCTCTTTTTGTTTTAACTCGGCATAGGGCCGAAAAATGATCTAGCAGCTTCTACGCATGGACGGATGCTCTCTTCCACCTAAAAATAAGGTTTTACTTCCATTTTTCAATTTGTACTTATATATTGTTATATTTGTAACATTCTCTTGTTGAAAAAGAATTCCTGTATAAATACTTCTCATCATTTCGACACTGTTTTTCTACATATTTCGCTGCGGCAAATGCTCTTGTAAAACTGCATACCCTTCATAAGCAGTGTAACCAAGTATTGCAAGTAAACCAATATAACAAGCAAATACTGTCCACCTTGTTTTAGCATCTACTTTATAATAGTCTTCTTGTTGTTTCTTTTCTTTTTCCCATTCGTTCATTTTTCTTTCTGAGACTTCTAAAGCTTCTCTTATACGAATGAAATATTCTTCTTTTTCATCTTCATATGGTACATAGTCAAACGGTTCAAATTTGGGTAGTATATATCCAAACACTTCAATTTTTTGACGCTCTCCTATTTCTAACTGCTTCTCTTTTTCTTTTTGCTTTAATAGATTCATTTCATGATGAATCATATAGATTGTTCGGTGAACAGCTTCTGTTTCTTGGAATTCTTCTTGAAATTTGACAAGGTAGGCTTTCATCATATCTACTTTATATCCCAATTCTTCAATTGGTTTATTGCGCTTTATTACCCTATACAGCTCCATACAACCAATTATAAAGATGAATCCCCCCATAATACTCTTAAAGAAAATAGAATATCCAAGTAATACAGCTAGACCTAACATCCAAATTTTTGTACTTACAACAGAAATAATTCGTCCCCCGTCTAGCGGAGAAACTGGAATCAAGTTAAAAAAGTTCAGCATACTTCCAAGTAAAATAACAAGAGCCCAAAACGGTTCCTTTGTTATCATATAGAGTGGAATTGCTGGTAAAAATGATAACAAACCAAAAAGAGGCCCCATATAAGCAAAGTAAGCTTCATCCTTTGCGCTTTTTGGCATCTCTTTCATTCCAATAAGAGCGCCCATAAATGGAATAAAGATCGCTGGAGACGTAGGTATCCCTTTTCGTTTCGCTGCCCACAAATGTCCCATTTCATGAACAAACAGCAGATAAATCAGTGCTACCCCAAATTTCCATCCATATATAACGGCATATGCTCCAAGTGATAATAGCATACTAAATACTGTTGAAAATTTTGCGAATTTAAAAATCGCAAATACCCATTTCAACTTAGAAAGCAGAAATATTCCTACAGCAGCTACAATTCCCCATAATCCTTTTGTATTATTTTTCATACCTCTCTCCTTCCTCTTTTTTTCACTATTATGCCATATTTTTTTCTTTTATTGGAAATCATGTTTATTCCATCCAATTTTAGCCAAAACTAATAACGAAAGGAGGTAGAAAAGAAATGACATTACAATCTTTCATGATTAGTACCCTTTCCTTTTTAGCTTCGTCACTAATCTTTTATACTGTTGGCTATGTCTTACTATTAGATTTTTTACCAAAGCATCTATTTATTATTCTTATTATTCTTTCTGCTCTTATGATTTCCTACCTTATTACACGAAAATCACTAAATGAGCCATCTACAAAAACAAAATAATAGAGTGGACCTCTTCGGTCCACTCTATTATCATTTCCTAGGAAAGAGTTTCGCTATCTTTGCAAATTCATTTTTTCACCATAATCTTTTACAATTTGAATAATATTTTGAAATGCGCCTACTTTTTCTTTTTTATGATTTAATACTTGCAAATCATAATTATCGTAGTAAGTTTCTAATGCTTTTATTTGAGAAACTGAAGCATTCTCTATTGGTACAACAATACTCACTTCATATTGTTTATACCCCTCTTTTACCTTCTCACCTTTCATTATTTCACTTGTTTTCTTTCCAATCACTTGTTGTACTTTAGCAGGAAAAGTCAACTGAAAATAGTACTCTGTTTCTTTTTCCAGTATTTTATATAAAGGATCCGAAATTGTATAAAATACTGTATAATTTATGTTTTTTTCATTTGTTTTGATGTGAAAAGCGGTAATTTGCAAATCCTTTTTTGTCACTTCTGTTAATACATTCACTTTTGTATCATCACTTGTTGATTCAGGAGCAAGTGGGAGTATTGATAAAAGTTGTTCTGTATCAGATTTTGTAAGCATATACGTACCTTTTTCATCTTGTAACCAACCTTTCCGATCTTCTCCTCTTAACCATGCACGATATGTTTTCTTCTTTCCGTTGTTCTCAATTTGAATTTCGTACTCTGGCTCTCCAAAACTCCCTGTTATTTGTTGTTTTTCAGCCTTATTCATAATATCCACTACTTTCTTTGCTTCCTCTTGCTTTAAAACCTTTTCGACCTTTCCTTTCTGCATAATTGTTACTTGTATACTTTCCTGCATAGAATTCACCGTCTCTTCTACTTGTTTTTTCTCCTTTTTTTGTTCAACTTGGCTACACGATACTAATAAAAAAATAAATAGCATTAACAAACATTTTCTGCTCACTCCGAATCCTCCTATGTAGAATAATAAGAAAAGCTTATTATCGTTGAAAATAAAATAAAAACGTTATGTATGATGAAATGAGATATACTAAACACGAAGGGAGGTTTTCATATGTCTATGAATTTTCATGATGCGAATAATAAGTACACCTACGCCACACGAGATGCAGATTTTTCTTGGTGTGAAACGATTCAAAATATAATTGGTATGCGCGATAAAAACATAATCGATATTGGCTGCGGTGGTGGTATTTATACGAAAGAACTAGCTCTTATGGGAGCTAGCAATGTCGTTGGTTTCGATTTTTCCGAAAAAATGTTGCAAGCAGCAGCAGAAAATTGCACTTCCTTCCAAAACATCTCATTCATTCACGGTGATGCCCACCATATGCCGTTTACTAATGAAACTTTTGATATTGTGATTTCTCGTGCTGTTATCCATCATTTACAAGACATCCCGAAATTTTTGCAAGAGGCCTCACGTATCTTAAAGAAAGATGGAATGCTTATTCTTCAAGATCGCACCATTGAAGATTGTACAATTCCCGGAAGCCCAGAACATATTCGTGGATATTTCTTCTCCATCTATCCGAAGCTCATTCAAATAGAGGAAAAACGAAGACCGAAAGCAACGCACGTGCAGCAATTAATAGCACAAAACGGCATGCACCCACTTCCCCTTCAAACAATGTGGGAAATACGAAAAATCCATGATTCCATTGGAGCACTACTACAAGATTTATCACCACGAACAGGCCGATCTATTCTATACGAATTAACGGATAATGAACTTTCTCAGCTTCTACATCATATTCATACTGAGCTACACAACATAGCTCCAATTATCGAACAAGATCGCTGGACCATTTGGAGTGCCACAAAATCTGAAGAAAGCCTCACATGATTTTGTGAGGCTTTCTTCATAACCTAATTTTGCAACACTCTTGATATCCTCCACTTCTGGCCTGTGCACTTCCACACTTTGAACATACTAAATACCTAGATTGACTTGCCAACAAACTACCTTTTTGAAAGAGTAACACTTCTGCTTGTTTAAACGAACGCGAATAATATAACCATATGAAACCACAAATTACTATAATTCCAAACAATACACCCATCGCAAGCATTTCCGTCACCTCTTTTTTGTTTGTTCTTTCCAGCAAGTGGATTGTAGTATTATTCTCTATCGATAAAAAAGATTCCTGCTTTTCTCGCTTCAATTGTCATATTTCTCAAAAATTTTTACATTCCCTCTATACTTTTACGTACTTTTTACAAAAGATTCTCTCTCACTCCTCATACAATAAAGTGAAACTTTAATCAACCTTCACCAATCGAGCTTTTACGGACAGTTCATCACCTACCTAACCGCTGAATTTTGAGATGTAAATATTACTGTCCGCAAATAGCGGGATAAAAATCCACAACCTAAAATAAGTTTAATAGAGGAGTGTTAATATGAACTATTTTCTATTACTTCCTTTTCTTATTCAACTGATTTTTTCCTCTCTATTCTCTCCTTCTCTACCTACTGACGTATCCGTGCAAATTCTTGGACTCAATGATTTTCACGGCCAATTAAATACCACTTCAATATTGCACGGTAAAGCTGTAGGACGCGCTGATTATATAGCCGCTTATATTCAATCCTACCGCGATAAAAACCCTAACACCTTACTTGTTCATACAGGAGATATGATTGGCGGGAGTCCTCCGATTTCAGCACTGTTTCATGATGAACCAACGATGGAATTTTTAAATTATCTTCAATTTGATGTTGGTACAGTAGGAAACCATGAATTTGATAAAGGTCCTATTGCTCTCCAACAACTAATTAGTGGTGAACTCACTACACAAAAAAATTCGTTTTCATTTTCAGGTAGTTCATTTCCTTATGTATGCGCCAATGTTTTAGATAGTAGCACGAAAAAGCCACTCTTCTCTCCCTATACAATTAAATGGATTGATGGTATTCCAATCGCCTTCATTGGCGTCGTTACAAAAGATACTCCATTTTTAACGATGCATACGAATATGTCCTCTGTCCTCTTTTTGGATGAAGCTTCTTCCATTAACTCCCATGTACGTCAACTACAAAAGAAAGGTATTCATGCATTTGTTATTCTTGCCCACCTTGGTGGTAATACAACAGGTGGTAACACAAACGGAGCTTTAGCTGATTTGGCAAATCAGTTAGATACTGACGTGGATATTATATTCGGTGGGCATAGCCACTCTTATATAAATGGAAATGTAAACGGAAAACTACTTGTTCAAGCATACTCATATGGAAAAGCCTTTTCAAACGTAACTGTTACATTAAATCGTCAAACAAAAAATATTACAAAGAAAGAGGCAACAATTGTCCCAGTCTATCAAAATGCGCTTTCTCCTGATTTACATATAAAAAAACGGATAGATTCTTACACCTCAAAGATTCACTCTAAAGTAGATGAACAACTAGGAGTAACCGAATATGAGTTAACACGGGATCAAAATGAACACGGTGAATCAAAATTGGGAACCTTTCTTGCGATAGCTCAGCGTCAAACTATGCAAGCAGACATTGCTTTTGTAAACCCTGGAAGCATCCGGCATAATTTACAAAAAGGAAAAATTACATGGGAAGATACTTTCCTCATACAACCATTTGGCAATCCATTAATTAAAATGGAGCTATCTGGAAAAGAAATTCGAACGGTTTTGCAAGAACAATGGCAGGACGACACTCGCATACTACAAGTGTCAGGCATTCGCTATAGTTGGAAAAATAATGTTATCCAAGCAATTTCATTAGAGAACGGGACACCTTTGCAAGACGATCAAACATACTCTGTTGTAGTTAATTCTTTTTTAGCAAATGGGGGAGATAAATTTACAACTTTCAAAGGAGGAAGAAATCGCACTGAAGGCCCGTCAGACCAAGAAGCTTTTGCAAATTATATTCGCTCTATTTCTCATATAGATACATTCCCTCAAAATTTTATTCAAAAAATCTATTGACTTTATGAATAAAACATGTGAAAATACTGTCAGAATACTTGAACAAAATTCATTGACGAGAACGAGTACGTTATAAAGCTGTTCCCCAGAGAGTTGGCATTTTGCTGAAAGCCAATGTTCAGTGCGTAACCGAAAATCATCTCCGAGAAGTAGAACCGAACGATGTAGTAAGTTCTTACCGGTCGTCCCCCGTTACAAGGAACACGTATCATGTTGTACGTTGTAAAGCCGTATACATATAGATGTAATTCTACGTGTATGAACTAGGGTGGTATCGCGGGTAAATATAACTCGTCCCTTTTTAAGGGGCGAGTTTTTTGTGTTCCTACAGATGAATTTTTATAAAAAGGAGGAAAAACAATGAACACTGTATCAAAAAAACATGTTTTTTTCACGGGTCTTATGCTATTTTCTTTATTTTTTGGAGCAGGTAATTTAATTTTCCCTCCAATGCTTGGACAAAATGCTGGTGAACACTTTTGGCCAGCAATGTTTGGATTTTTACTAACAGGGGTTGGCCTGCCACTATTAACGGTTATTGCAATCTCTCTTTCAGGTAACGGTATGCAGCAGCTTGCAAGTCATGTCCACCCAATGTTCGGAATTTTCTTTACAGTCATCGTATATATTGCAATTGGCCCTTCTATGGGAATTCCACGTGTCGCTAATGTCGCTTATGAAATGGGCGTTAGTTCCTTTCTACCAGAAGCAATTCGTACCAGTGGATTCACATTATTTGTTTATACAATCATTTTCTTTGCCATTGTATATTGGCTCAGTTTAAACCCTTCTAAACTAGTAGACCGAATTGGAAATGTGTTAACACCTATTTTATTACTTTCTATTTTCTTATTATTTGTAAAAAGTGTATTTACACCACTTGGACAATCTGGTCCAGCAATGCAAGAGTATCAAACTTCGCCTACTTTCAAAGGATTTATGGAAGGGTATTTAACAATGGATACAATTTCAGCTCTTGCATTTGGGATTATCGTCGTGAATGCAATCCGATCAAAAGGTGTAGAAGATCGCAAGGCAATCGCAATCGCAACGACAAAAGCAGGGCTTATTGCAGCTACAGGGCTCGTACTTGTATACGGAGCACTTGGGTGGCTAGGTGTAACTAGCGTTTCACTCGGATATGCCAAAAATGGTGGACAATTACTTACAGTTATCGTTCAACAATTATTCGGTCCATACGGCCTTTCCTTATTAGCGCTCATCGTTACACTTGCTTGTTTAACAACATGCGTTGGACTTGTATCTGCATGTAGCCAATATTTCTCAACTTTATTTACAAAATTTTCATACAAAAGTCTAGCAGGTATAATTTGTGTATTAGGACTTCTAGTAGCAAACCTAGGCTTAACAAAAATCATTGCAATCTCTGTTCCAATTTTACTAGTTGTATATCCAATCGCTATAGTGCTTGTACTACTATCACTACTTCATAAGTACTTCGGTGGCTATCGTTCTGTTTATGTTGGCTCTTTAATTGGAGCTGCAGTCGTAAGTATATTTGATGGATTAAAACAAGGGAATGTGCCTGTGACATTCATTACTTCTTACTTTGAATCCATCCCATTATATAACGAAGGAATCGGTTGGGTCTTACCCGCACTAGCTGGTGCAATCATCGGCCTTGTAGTCGCGAAGTTAAAAGGTACAAAACCAGTACCACTAATGGAAACTCCTTCTGAACCTAAAGCATCCTAGTAAAAAAAACTCCCATATATAAGGGAGTTTTTTTATATTTGATAAGAAGTATGATTAAAACTACTTACTTTATATGCTTTTGTATAATACTCAAGGTTCGTATCAACTGTTTCTACTTTTACAACATCATAATATTCTGTTTGTTTTACTAAAAACAAATAATATTCTTCTGTCGCTTCAATTATTGCTATACAATCTGTTTCAATATCATATTGCTCATTTAGTGCTTGCAATGCATTCACGTAATTCCCTAACTTTTCTTTTTTACTCTGTTCAAATATTGTTTGAACTAACATACGCTCTCCCCCTTTGTATGTAGTATTTCTAATTAAATGATAACGCTTTCAAATATATGCGTCAATAAAGAAAACTCCCACTAATGAAACAAGTCATCTCCAGTGGAAGCTCCATCTTATTTTGTTAATTGATGTCTAAATGCATAAATAACCGCCTGCGTACGATCACTTACATTTAATTTATTTAATATATTACTTACATGTGTCTTCACAGTTTTTAATGCAATAAATAGCTCATCCGCAATTTCTTGATTACTTTTTCCCTCTGCAATTAATAATAAAATTTCAGACTCTCGTTCTGTTAAATCTTCATGAAGAGGTTGTTCTTTCTTTTGACGCATACGCGACATCATTTTCCCAGTAACCTTTGGCTCAAGTACTGTTTCCCCATCATAAGTCGCCCTCACTGCATCAGCAATGTCACTTGCTCTTGAGGTTTTTAATAAATAACTTGTTGCCCCAGCTTCAATAACAGGATACAGCTTTTCATCGTCTAAAAAGCTTGTCACGACTACAATTTTTGCTTCTGGCCATTCTTGGATAATAGCACGTGTCGCTTCAACACCATCCATTTCATCCATGACGAGATCCATTAAAATAATATCCGGCTTTAATGCTAATGCTAACTCTGAACCTTTTCTTCCGTTTTCAGCTTCTCCAACCACTTCGATATCCGGCTGAGTTGATAAATACGCCGATACACCCATCCGCACCATTTCATGATCATCAACAAGCAATACTTTAATCATGCTACTCCTCCTCTCTCTCTATCATAATTGGTACTTTCACTTCAATTTGTGTACCTTTATTCGGAAAACTTAATACCTTTAATGTTCCACCAATTTCATGGACACGCTCTTGCATAGACCTTAGACCATATGATCCAGCTTTATTGACACCTACTTCAAACCCAACACCATCATCAATGATTTTTAAAATTGCATATTGATCAATTTGACGAAGACGAACCTCCGTTTTCTTTGCTTTGGCATGTCGCAATGTATTAGACAATGCTTCTTGTACAATACGGAATAAATGATCTTCCACGCCTTTTTTTAATTGGATTGGCTCAATCAACCATTCAATTTTCATATGTTGTTTTCTAGAAAGTTCTGTTAACAGTTCTTCTATACCTTCTGTTAATTTTTTACCCTCTAGTTGCACAGGACGTAAATGAAGAAGCAATGCTCGCATTTCTGATTGTGCATTGACAACCATACTTTCTACAAGCTGCAATTGTTTTTTGGTTGTTTCTGGAATTTGAGCTACTTGTTCATTAATAGCTGACATCATCATAGACATTGCAAAAAGCTGCTGACTCACTGAATCATGCAGTTCCCTTGCTAATCGATGCCTTTCTTGAGAAATCGCTTCTTGTCTCATTTCTTCATTCCAATGAGCTCGTTCATTCGTTACTTTTTGAAATAATCCGGCCTGTTCCTCTAATCTTCGAGCCAACGCAATGACTTTTCGCTCTACTTCATGAAATTCATCTTCCGCAGTAAACGAAACATCCTTTGGGAAATTACCTCTCTCTACCTCAAACAAGAAAGTATTTAAGCCTTGAATACGCTGCTGCATATAATACCCAATCGCATACCCTACAATTCCGCCTATAAGAAGACTTGTACTTATGATTAACAAGCCAATTGGAACAGAAGCAATGGATTCTTTCCATAATAAATCATATACATCTTGGCCGCTTTTCCATACATATACAACTGTACAAATAAGTGCAATGCTAACAGAAGAGAACATAGAATAACGAATGTACATCCATGAAATATTTCCTTGCTTTTTCATTATACTTTCCTCACTTCCGTATCGCCTACGACAAGCGAAGAAATAATTTTAATACGTCGAGGAGCTTCTTTGTACTGTTCTGTCTTAAACGTAACATTTCGATTAAAACCTGTTTCTTCATGCCCCGGAAGCAAAACTCTTCCCATGATGACAGAATGGTTTAAAGATAGTTCAATATCATATGGAACATACAAACGAATGTTACCAATGACACCCCGAATAACAATAACTGTTTCTCCTTCTGGAATCATTGCCGTCGTCAAATCAATTTCAACATCACCGACTCCGTACTGGACATTAATATCTTCTAACTCATAAATATGGTCCATCATTCTTATGTTACCAACCATTATATTCTTTAGGTATGGTTCTGTACGATAGATTTGTTTTTCTTCATCTATATATCCTTTTTCCTTAATTTCTACTTGTATAGTTTTTGGCTTCTGCTGTCCTTGAATAAGCTGATAACCAATGAAAGCTAAGCAAGCAAATACAACGAGCACGAAGGCTGCCGATGAAAACAGGAAGAATAAAAAAACAATCCCCCCGACAAATAAAAACACATTCCCTCTCACATAACGATTCTTTTTTCGATAGTGCCTTCCAAACATAATCATAATAAACGCAAAAATAAGGGCACCCGGTTCAAAATGTCCGAGAACCATATCAAGAAAAAGTCCAAATCCAAATATGATGAGGAGCATCCCCACTAGTTGTGATTTTGAAAATTGTTTCTTCATTTCAGCTCCCCCCTTCTTATTACATATAAATAGAAGAAAAAGGTATTGCTTTCCAACACCTTTTCTTCTATCACTATATCATAAGCTCGTTTTATAATATACTACAATTATTTTATTACTTCTTTGTCTAAAGATACTTCATTTTTTTCTTTCATTTCGCGTTCAAGCTTTGCAATTTTCATATCAAATGTATCACGCTCATGATCTTCATTCATGCGAAGCTCTAAATCACGAATGTGATCTTCAATTTCTTCAAATCGTAAGAACGGATTATTCTCATCCATTTTATGAAGAGCCGTATTCATACGACGGTTCGCATGGGCCATATTTTCGCGTGCCATTAATTCCATACGCTTTGCATTCATTTCTTTTAACTTATTTTTCATTTCAGAAAGACGGCGTTCTAACTCATCAATTTGCTCTACTACACCTGCATACATCTCTTCTAAGCGTGATACTTGCCCTTCATAGTATGATACTTCTTCTAATGCACGTTCATGCAATTGGATTTCTCCTGCTTCTTGTGCAATTACAGCTTGCTTTGATCGCTTATTTACGAAATAACGAGCCTGCTCAAGTTCACGAGCAAAGTTAGATTTTAATGTTTTATGACGCTCGATTAACTTTTCAATTTTTGTTATTTCACGCTCACTATCACGTAAATATTGATTTAACATAGCAATTGGATTTTTTCTTTCTTTCTCATCTAAAACATTATGAAAATCTGCTAAAATCGCATCGCGTACACGTCCGAATAAAGATTGTTTCATTCTAATCTTCCTCTCTTCTACTCTAAAGTTTTTTCATTTAAATTCATTGTTTATTTTTCTACATATAAGTCGCTGTCACAAAGAACAAAAGGTGACTTACACTGGTTTTCTCTCACTGTTTTCACTTGGCATGGGACAAAAAGAGGATCTGACCGCTTCTATGCATGGCCGGATGCTCTCTCCCACCTAAAAAGAAAGAGTTTATTTTGTTTTTTGATTTGGATTTATATATTAGTTTTTCATTAACTTGTTCCACTCATCTTCAAAGTTGCTATATGGTTTAGCTCCTTCTGAAGCAGAATCAACTACTACATCTTTTTCTTTTTTCCACTCACGGTATCCGTAGTATAGAACGACTAATGCTGCGATACCGATTAATGCTGGGGAATGAGAAAGGGCGATTGACAAGCCGATTAAACCAGCAATACCCCAAGCTAACTTTCCAAAAAATGATTGTGCTCGCACAAATGATTTATAGCTCCAGTACACAATCCCTGCTCCAATTGCGAACCCTACAATACCAGCAAGACTACCAAGAGCAATTAAAGCCAAAATACCGGCTGCGATAAACGCTAGAAATTGTTTCATCTTGTGCTTGCCTCCCTTCGATTTGATACTCTTATCTTAACTATTTTTTCGTTTTCCCATAACGAGCTTAAGAACCGTTTTCAAATCAGACTTAAGACCTATTTCAGGTCAGCCCTACATGGTGATGGAATATAAAACAAGCTGGGAGCTAAAAAGAATAGACTTAATAAAAGTATCAATTCCTTTAATTAGAATATATATTTAAAATTTTTATTAAGCCTTATGAAATTCTTGTTGCATCCTATAAGCCCTTTTCACATTGTAAATCAAAGAGCGATTCATAAAGAAAGAGGATGCCTTATACAAGACATCCTCTTCTTTACGCTGTTTTATGATATTGCTCTTTTTCTGCTACCTTCGAAAACCGAGGGAAACCAATTAAAATAGAAACTATGCCACAAACTCCAACCAAAATCGGATAAAACGCATATGGTAGCAATTCAACCGGTGACAATGCCGCAAATCCTGCCGCCGTTAACATTTGCGCACCATATGGAACTAATCCTTGTACACAACATGAAAAAAGATCTAATACACTCGCTGATTTTCTTGGATCAATTTCATATTGATCGGCAATATTTTTTGCAAGTGGACCCGTGAATATAATAGAAATTGTGTTATTCGCTGTACAAATATTTGTCAGACTAACTAAACTAGCGATTCCAAATTCTGCACCTTTTTTCGAACGAATATTACGTGTTAATGTATTCATTAAATATTGAATACCACCATTATATTGAATGATTTCAACCATTCCACCGATTAAAATTGCTAGTAATACAAGCTCCATCATTCCATTTATCCCTGTTGTAACACTTTTAAAGAAGCTAGCTAATGTGTAGCTTCCATCAATAAGACCAATAAAACCTGATAGAACCGTTCCGCCTGCTAACACAACAAGCACATTCCATCCAAGTAAAGCTGTAACAAGCACAACCGCATACGGCAATATTTTCACCCAGTCAAATGTGTGAGCTTTGATTTCTGTATGATTTCCTAATGTAAGGAAAACCAATACTATAATTGTAATAATTGCAGCTGGTAAAACAATTAAAAAGTTTGTTTTAAACTTATCTTTCATTTCCGTACCTTGTGAACGAACTGCTGCAATTGTCGTGTCAGAAATAAACGATAGATTATCACCAAACATCGCCCCGCCAACAACTGTTGCCATCGTTAACGCAATAGAAATATCTGTTTGCTGGCTAATCCCTACTGCAATTGGTGCTATCGCTGCAATAGTCCCCATCGAAGTTCCCATTGCTAATGAAATAAAGGCACCTATAACAAAAATTCCTGCAACGATAAACCCTTGTGGTAAAATAGATAGCGCTAAATTAACTGTAGAGTCAACCCCGCCCATTCCTTTTGCTGTTTCAGAAAACGCACCAGCAAGTACAAAAATCAAAACCATAATCATAATATCCGGATTACCAGCCCCTTTGGCAAACCGTTCTACTTTTGATGTAAAGCTTTCTTTTCTGTTCATCACTAATGCAGTCCCTACAGCAATTAAAATAGCTACAAGTATCGGCAATTTATAAAAATCCCCTGTAATGATTCCAGAGCCAATAAATAGCGCTAAGAATATTCCAAGAGGTAATAATGCTAAGCCATTTCCCTTCATTTGTTTCAAAATAACATCTCTCCCTAGTTCTAAACCTTTTCTATCTTATAACAAAAGACCTCTTCCCAAAAGAAGAGGTCTTATACATCTATAAGAAACACTCTCCTCATCTATCAAGCACATGCTTGCTGGATTTGGCACAGCACTCTGTTGCGAGTCCGCTGCCGAGGCATCGTAGGGCCAGTCCCTCCGCCTCTCTTTATAAGAAGGTTTCATATTTTATTTTTAATAATAATTTCTTCCCTAACTTTACTCGCTTACAAATCAAAAGTCAATTATTATTTATGTAAAAATCATTGGTATTTTTTGATATTTATACAAAAATACGAATAAATCAAGCTTTCTGTAAAAAAAAATATTATTTTAATTTTTCAATTTCTGTTTCTAAAACTGTAATCCAAGAAAAATTCTCTTTTCCAATTGCTTCAATAATCCAACTAGCTGTATTCCAAGCTACTTTATATTCTTCTTTCGAAATATCTCCATCCATATACGCTGTTTCTAATTCATCTTCATCCAACAAATATACATCACCATTTGGTAATAGCACTACATCCAAATATAGATCATCAAAATACGGCATACCTCGTTCATCTATTTTATATTTTTCCGCCACATCAATATAATACTGTACTAATTCCATTCTTTCATTTAACATAGCTGTAATTGCAAAGTTTTTATCATTTATAAAATATTGCACCCACGTATATCCATCGTTTACAATACAAAGCTCTCTATCGTTGTACTCTTTAAAACTAGGCTCTTTCACTTTCAGCATATGCAATATTCCTAACATACCTTCTCCTATGTTCTTCACCGTATACGTCTTCTCTATTAATCGCTCCCAAGAAGAACCGTTTCCGTACTTCCGTTTCATTACTCTCCGCTCCTTTTTCTATATAGAAAAGCTCTCACATAATATGTGAGAGCTTTTCGAATAATAATTAAGCTACTTGCTGTTTTTGAGAAATCTCTTTTACATAAGCTTGTCCTTTTGCATCGTCATATTGACCTTCCCATTTAGACATAACAACAGCTGCTAAAGAGTTACCTACTACGTTAACTGCTGTACGAGCCATATCTAAAATACGGTCAATACCTGCGATAAATGCTAATCCCTCTGCCGGAATACCTACTGTACCTAATGTTGCTAATAATACAACAAATGATACACCCGGTACACCCGCAATCCCTTTAGATGTAACCATTAATACAAGCAATAATGTAATTTGCTGCGTAAGAGATAAATCAATGCCATACATTTGCGCTAAGAAAATCGCTGCAATGGCTTGATATAAAGTTGATCCATCTAAGTTAAATGAATAACCTGTCGGAATAACGAAAGATGTAATTGCTTTCGGACAACCGAACTTCTCCATTTTCTCCATGATTTTCGGTAAAACCGTTTCTGAGCTTGCAGTAGAATACGCTAAAATAAGCTCGTCTTTTAAGATCTTAAAGAATTGGAAAATGTTAATACCAAATATTTTCGCTGTAAGTCCTAATACTACTACCACGAAGAAAATCATGGATCCATAAACAACAATCACTAGTTTACCTAATGGAATTAATGAAGCAAGACCAAATTTAGAAACCGTTACACCAATTAAAGCAAATACACCAAACGGTGCGAATTTCATAACTTGGTTTGTTACATAAAACATTGAATCCGCTACACCTTGGAAAAATTGAAGAACCGGTCTTCCTCTTTCACCGATTGCTGCAATCCCTAAACCAAATAGTACAGAGAAGAAAATAATAGCAAGCATATCACCTTTTGCTAATGATTCTACAATATTTGTCGGAACAATGTTTACAAATGTATCAGCAAAAGAGTGACTCTGCACTTGCTCTGTCGTTTGCGTATATTTAGAAATATCTGTCTTTGTTAACTCATCCATATTTACGCCTTTTCCTGGTTGGAAAATATTCGCTACCAGTAGACCAACAACAATTGCAACTGTTGTAATAATTTCAAAATAAAGAATTGTCTTTCCGCCTAATCGTCCTAGCTTTTTCACATCACCAACGCCAGCAACGCCAACAACAATGCTCGCTACGACAATCGGTACAACAATCATTTTAATTAATCGGATGAAAATATCACCAATTGGTTGTAAGTATCCTGCAACTGCTGTATTGCCATAAAAAATCGCCCCTACTGCAATACCAAGCGCAAGTCCTATTAAAATTTGCCATGCAAGTCCTATCCTTTTCATACTTGCTGCAACCCCCTTCTTAGATGCTCTAACTCTACATTTCTTTTTTCTATAAAACTAAGAAATTAAGAGTATTACATATTATTCGACAATTCACTACATTTTTTGTCCCTGTTAAAAATGATAAATCAAAAAATGAAATCTGACAACAAAATAAGTTTGCGTGAACGCAAATAATTTTCTTGACAAAAATAAAACCCATGTCAGAAAACCTAACATGAGAACGATTCCTTAAAGTGTTTATCAATGTTCTCTCTCCTTTATTCTCATTACATCAAACGACATAATATACAAAAATTACCTCATTTCCGACAATTCATAGTACATTTATAAAACTTTCTTTACATTATGATTACAACAATAGACAGTATTCTTCCAATTATGATATATACATCATAGGGAAAGGAGCTAGACCACTATTATGAAAAAGAAATTTGTAGCTTTCAGCGTCTTAGCAGCAGGCACTATTTTTGTTTCCCCGTTGCTACCATCAGTACATGCGGAAACAAGTCAAGATAAATTATCTAATATTCAATCCGAATTAGAGGATAACCAACAAGAATTGCAGAACAAGTCAGTAGAAAAAGAACAGATGGAAAAAGAAATAAAAGACTTACAAAAAAAGATTGATGAATTAACAGCTTCTATCAATAAAAATGAAGCTGATTTAAATGATATAAAAACAGAAATTAGCAAAACACAACAAACAATTGCCGAGAAGAAAAAACGTATCGAGCAATTGCAAACAAATATTGACACTCGTCAGGACGTCATTAAACAACGACTTCAATCCATGCAAGAAAAACCTCGAACAAATATCGTAACTGAAGTATTAATGAACTCAAACAATTTTGCAGATCTTGTTGATAATATGTATTCTGTTAGCTTGATTTTAAACAACGATACAGAAATTGTAAAAAAACAAACAACCGATCAAGAAACTGTAAAAACAGAAAAAGAAGCTGTTGAAAAAAAAGAACAACAACTGAATGAATCAAAACAAAAGTTGGAGCAAAAACAGCAAGAACTTCAAAAAAACCAGCAAGAACAACAAGCACTTATTAGCGATTTACACGCCAAAGTATCCACAGTAGATTCTGAGATTGAAGGTTTAGAAGAATCAAAAGGCATTTTAGAAAATCAACGCCAAGCTGTTCAAAAAGCAATTGAGGAAGAAAAACGAGCTGAAGAAGCACGAAAGGCAGAGGAAGCTCGTAAAGCTGAGGAAGCACAGAAACAGGCTTCACAAGCCGCTTCTGCTAAGGAAGGTGTACAAGCTGCTCCAACACCACAAGATACAAATAAAAGTGGCTTTATCAAACCAGCAACCGGAAGATTCAGTTCAGGATTTAACGATCCTTCACGAGGTCACCACGCTGGTTTAGATATCGCAGCTTCTGGTACAGTACCAATTGCAGCCGCTGCTGATGGTGTTGTAATTCGATCTGATATGTCATCTAGTTATGGAAATGTTGTCTATTTATCACATCGTATGAACGGCAAAACATATACAACAGTATACGCTCATATGAGCAGCCGCTCTGTATCTGTCGGACAAACTGTAAAACAAGGACAACAATTAGGCTTCATGGGAAACACTGGACAATCTACCGGTCAACATTTACATTTTGAAATTCATATTGGTGAATGGAATGTAGGTAAAACAAACGCAGTAGATCCAGCACCTTATATTTAACGGCAAAAAACTCGGCGCATGCCGAGTTTTTTATATAAATAACCTAAATGTAGTTATACTGTCCCGTCCGTCATTTTTTAACAATATATGGCATCATATATATTGTTAAAAACACCATTTACCTAACGATTATAATGAATACAACTACAAAACTAAAATCAAATTAAAAAGCGGGGAAAGACCCCCGCTCATTTTGTAAACATTTTAAACACACCAATTGCATTTAAAAATACAATCACTACCGTTACCGGAATAATATAGCGTAGTAAGAAAAACCACACGTTAAATAATGTCTTCCCTTTCGTCTCTGTCACTTCTAACTCTTTCATTAATAAGTCTTTACTCATTTTATTTGGTACAAACAATGAAATTGCTAGTACCCCTAGCGGCAGCAATATATTACTTACTGCAAAATCCACTAAGTCAAAAAATGTTTTTCCAAAGACTTTCACATCACTCATAACTCCAAATGATAACGCTGATGGAATTCCAACCGCAAAAATGAGTAATCCAATAATAAATGATGCTGAAGGACGTTTTTTCTCATTATCTTTTGCTACAGATGCAACAACAATTTCAAGCATTGAGATTGCAGAAGTTAACGTTGCAAAGAAGAATAAAATTAAAAACATAATAAAGAAAAATTGTCCGAATGGTATTTTCGCAAATACAGCCGGAAGAATAATAAACAATAATCCTGGTCCTTCTGTCGGTTTAACCCCTAATGCGAATATCGCAGGAAAAATTGCTAATCCTGCAAGTACTGTAATAAAAACTGTTAAGCTTACAATTGATGTTGCTGATTTCGCTAAATGCTCTTCTTTCTTTAAGTATGAGCTATACGTTACCATTACCGAAGCTCCTACTGTTAATGAAAAGAAGGATTGTCCCATCGCATACAAAATCGTATCAGCTGTTAACTTTGAAAAATCCGGTTTTAAGAAAAATTCCACACCAGCCCACGCCCCATCAAGTGTAAGAGCACGAATAATAATAGCAATAAATAAAATAAATAATAGGGGCATCATATACTTACTTGCTTTTTCGATTCCTTTTTCTACACCTTTACTTACAACAAAAATGGTACAGAGCATAAAGATTAGCTGAGCACCTACTGCACTAGCAGGATTGGAAATTGTTTGTTCAAACAATTTTCCGTATTCCATCGCTCCGCTCCAAAAGTTTCCTGTCACACTATAATATAAATATAATAAAATCCATCCACCTACGACACTGTAAAAGGATAATACACTAAAACAAGTGACAACACCCATACGACCAATCCATGGATATAATTTACTATTTGGTACTAATAGTTTATATGCAGTAACCGCTTCTTTTTGCGTACTACGACCAATAACAAACTCCGCTAAAAGAAGAGGCATACCAATAAATAACGTTAATAATAGGAAGACTAGAAAAAATGCTCCTCCCCCGCCATTACCTGCAACGTATGGAAACTTCCATATTGCTCCAAGTCCTACTGCGGCTCCGGCTGCTGCGAGTACAAAACCAATTTTCGACGTCCATTGCTGTGTTTCTTTCATCGTAATTTCTCCTTTTCTGAATATTTATATTTTTCTTAATTATACACTTTCATTTCATACTCGCCCACCTCCTTTAGAAAATAAAAAAGTCCCCTACACGCTACTATGCATGTAGAGGACGATATATGTAATAGAATACCGTGGTACCACCTCAATTGGATCAACAATCCCACTTGTTCAGGTACAGGAAAACTTCCGATACCCTATCCTTTTAACGGCGGAACCCGGGTTGCCTACTAATCTGTTCAGCATACCTCTCGCAAGCCCATTCTGTATATTTTATCGTACCGGGCTCACACCTTACCCCAGCTCTCTGAACGCATCAAATATACGTACTCTTCTTGCTCATCGATTTCATCTATTGAAGTTACTTGTGATTATAGAGTAGATTGCTATATTTGTAAAGAAGAATTTAATTTATTCTTTTATACACCCTTTCTTCTAGCTCTTGTAAAAACTTTTCCCTTTTTTGTTGATCTTGAATATACTCAGACTTCAATACTTCTTGTAATAAACTATTCTGCTTTCTTTTTTCTAGAGACAATTTCTTCACTTTCATTCTCACTTCATATAAAAAATCAAGGTAATCTTCATATACCTCATCGTATTTCGCCGCAATATCATCCCGAATTTTTTTCGCAAGTTTTGGACTGGCACCTCCAGTAGAAACGGCAACATTAAGCTTCCCTCGATGAACAGCCGCCGGAAAATGAACATTTCCGCTTTCGGGGTTAGTAATTACATTAACAAGCTGGTTTAATGATGTATCTTTCGCAATAGATTCATTTAATTTTGAATCACTTGTAGCTGCCACTACTAAAAAAGCACCTTCTAGATCACTTTTTTCATAATCTTTTTGAAACCAAAGAATTTGCTTCGATTCTACAAGCTTTACTAAACTCGCATCTAATTCACGACTCACTACAACTATATTTGCTCCTTCTTTTAGTAAAGGAGCAATTTTAAATGATGCCACTTTGCCACCGCCAATGACAACAACATGTTTCTTTTCAATTCGTACTGTAAGTGGATACATGCTCATCTCCCCTTAAAATTTCTTCCGTCTTCTGAATCAACATCTCTTGAAATACATGATTTCTTCCTAAATAAGGACTTACATATATATTCAAATAACTATAATTGCGAACTTCTCGTTCAATATGTTTCATTAACAATCCTGTAAATAATAAATAAGGAAGAACGACGATGTTCTCATTAACTCGTTGTACAACTTCTTTTAACTTTTCCTCAAATTGTGGCTCTGCTGCAGCTAAATAACATACTTCTACTTTTTTAATTTTCTCTTCTTTCTCAAACAAAGAAGCAATACGGTTCATATCTTGCAACGTCTCAGGATCACTACTCCCCCTTGCAACAAGCAATAAGGTCACTTCACTTTCTAACGCTTTAATGCCGCTTCCCTCATATGTAGCTGCTACAAGGGGTTCTGAAACACCAAACGGATTTCCGTAAGTAATTGCAATGTGGGGATATTTATTTTGCATTTTTTGAAGTTCATTTGGAATATCTTCTTTCACATGTCCTGCTGCTAATAAAAAGACAGGAACAACTACAATTTCTGTTGCTCCTCTTCTTACGCAATTAGCAAAACCTTCTGAAATAAAAGGCCTTGCTAACTCTAAAAAACACAGTTCTTGAATAGGCGCTGATACATGGTTCATACAAGAAGAAACAAAACCTATCGCTTCTTCCTGCGCCTCTCGCAGTCTACTTCCATGGCATATATATAACACAGCTTTCATTTTATAACACTCCGCTTACTGGATACGTAATGTCCGCCTGCTGTTCAAACCAATGGATTTTTTCACGAAAACGAACAACTTCTCCAATCACAATCATACTCGGATTTTGAATCTGTTCTTTTTCAGCAATCGTTACAATTGTCCCTAACGTTCCTGTAATGGTTCGCTGAGATGATGTCGTTCCCCATTCTACAATAGCAACTGGTGTGCCTTCCTCTTTCCCATGTTTCAAAAGTTGTTCACATATATAAGGAAGATTACTTACTCCCATATAAACTGCAAGCGTGTCGACACCTTTTGCTAAGTTTTCCCACTTCACTTCTTCTTCAGCACCTTCTTTTCGGTGCCCTGTCACAACAGCAAAACTTGCGCTCGCATCCCGGTGCGTTACAGGAATACCCGCATATGCAGAAGCAGCTATCCCTGCTGTAATACCAGGTACAATTTCAAACGGAATACCATGCTTCGCTAACGCTTCTGCTTCTTCACCACCTCTTCCGAATACAAATGGATCTCCGCCTTTTAATCGCGTTACAATTTTTCCTTTTTTCGCATATTTAACAAGAAAGGCGTGAATGGTTTCTTGTTTCATCGTGTGATAATTTGGTAGTTTCCCGCAATATATTAAGTCAGCCTCTGGTTTGGCATAAGAAAGTAACTCTTTATTTACAAGGCGATCATATAAAATAACATCCGCTCGTTCGATACACTTTACTCCTTTTACAGAAATTAACTCTGGATCTCCCGGCCCTGCACCAACAATATATACTTTTCCCATCATCTCTCCTCATTTCTACTATAAAGTGAAACTTCCATTCCTATTACGAATGGAAGTTTCTATTCAAATCGATGTCATTTTGTATTACAATATCTCCTACTCATGAATAACAAATGCTGCACCTTTGCGAATCTTCTTTTTTTCATGCAGAGCGATTTCCTTCACTTCTGGCAGCGGTAAAAAATACTTCTCTAATTCTACCTCAACAAGTCTAAATGCCTGTTCCTCACTTTGTGCAACAACTACTACAGGAACAACACCATTTGCCAACACTGCTTCAAAACGATACAAATCCATATTGCTCCCTCCTAAGATGCAATCACTTCTTCTAAAATTGTATTTAACGTGGATTGTAAATTTTCTACTCCAACGCGTTCTGCAAACTCATAAAAAGTTTCAGCTGGCAGTTTATGCTCTTTAAAGTATGTTAAAAACGATACAAGAACATCCGGAAGGTCTTCCCCATCAATCTTTCCTTTTAATTTTTGGTTATAAACACCACCATCTAATAACGTACCACCTACGTAAATTTCAAACGCTTCAACAATTCCTTTTTCTTTCGTCTTCAATTTCACGCCTTGTAATCCGATATCCGCAATCTGCCTTTGACCACATGAATTCGGGCATCCCGTCATATGAATACGAACTGGTACATCAAGTACAAGTTGTGTATCTAAATAGTCGGCAATATTTCGTAAGCGCGCTTTTGTTTCTACCAATGCAAGATTACAATACTCAATTCCCGTACAAGAAACTGCATACCCAATGAATGATTTTGGTTTTGCTGAAATCGATTCAAACAATGGTTCTTGTAAAAGTGCCTCAACGTTTTCTTTAGGAATATTTGGAATAATAAAATTTTGCGAATTACATGTGCGAATCTCGCCATTTCCGTACTGCTTCGCAATTCTAGCAATTTCAAACAACTCCTCAGAATGCAAGCGACCAACAGGTACGTTAAAACCAACGTATGATAAATCACCTTGTTTTTGCTTATGAACACCGTAGAAATAACCTGCATTCCATCCTTTTAAAGCATCGTTCCCTTTATTGTGTAAAGGCTCTGTATATTCTAATAATTTTTCCTTGAATTTTTCCGCACCCCAATCAGCAACTAAAAATTTCAAACGTGCTAAATGTCGCTTTTCACGATATCCGAAATCACGGAAAACTGTAGCAATTGCAATTGCTACCGACTTCACTTGTTCAGGCAGTATGAATAAATCTAACTCCTGCGCTAAATACGGACGGGCAGATAATCCCCCACCTACTCGCAAATGAAATCCTTCTACTGTTTTTCCATCAATCTCTTTTGTAGCTGGAATAAAGGCAGCACAGTTAATTTCCGCATTTGCTGCATTATATACGTTTGTGCTAATTGACATTTTAAATTTTCGAGGCAAATTCGAAAATTCTTCATTATGTTGGAAGAACTCGTATACCTCTTTTACAATTGGTGCTGTATCAAATAATTCATCACCATCGATACCAGCAAGGGGATTCCCAATAATATTTCTTGTAATATCACCACAAGCTCCTGCTGATGATAACCCTACTCTTTCTAAGCGGTTAAAAATATCTGGTATTTGACCAATTTCAAGCCAATGGAATTGAATCGCCTGTCTTGTAGTAATATCAAGAACATCACGACCATAATCTTCTGCAATAGAAGCCAATACTTCAACTTGTTCATTCGTTAAAATACCAGAAGGAATATTCACACGCATCATGAAATACCCTGCCTCTTTTGGGCGTTGCAAATATAGCCCTGCCCATTTAAAAGAATCCCACTCTTCTTTCGGAATAGAATCAAATCCATTTTCAGCATAATACGGAATCGCTTTAAAAATTGCTAAGCCATCTTTTTCTAATTTCTTTTTCTCTGTAGCATTTAACTTTTCATTGTTTGCCCACACTTTTTCATAACTCATTTTTATTCCCCCTATATAAAGCTACGCTCTTGTAAGTAACCGATAATTTGTTCTGCACATTGTTCGATTGAATAAAGATGTGTTTCTACTACTACTTCTGCCTCTACAGGTTCTTCATACGGCGAGTCAATACCAGTAAATTGCTTAATATCGCCTTGTCTCGCTTTTTTATAAAGTCCTTTCGGATCACGTTTCTCACATTCTTCTATTGGACACTTTACAAACACTTCAATAAACTCATCTTTTTTGAGAATATCTCTTACTTGCTGGCGATCCACTCGAAATGGAGAAATAAATGCTGTTAGTACAATTGTCCCTTGATCTACAAATAACTTCGCCACTTCACCAATCCGGCGAATATTTTCTGTCCGATCTCTTTCGGAAAATCCTAAATCTTTATTCAAACCATGACGAATATTATCGCCATCTAGTACATAATTCCCAATATTTTTTTCGAACAATTTCCTAGCAACCGCATTTGCTACTGTTGATTTTCCAGAAGCTGATAACCCTGTGAACCAAAGTACAAAGCTGTGGTGACCACTTTTCTTTCGTCTTTCTTCTTTTGAAACAGATGCTGTATGCCAAGTTATATTTACGCCCATCTTACTCTCTCCTTATTTTGTTACGACTTCTTTTTGTAAACCACGAATTAATATTTCTACAACTTCTTTACGGCTAAATGTACTTGGTGGTATCTCTCCATTTCGCAACATTTCTCTTACTTTTGTTCCCGATAAAATAACATGCTCTTCTTTACTATGCGGACATGTTTTCGTAGAAGCCATCGCTTCACATTTTGTACAGTAAAAGCTATGCTCAAAAAAGAGCGGTGTAATCCCTAACTCTTCTACTGTAAAGTTCACAAAAATCTCTTGCGCTTCGTACGTACCGTAATAATTTCCTACCCCAGCATGATCACGCCCCACGATGAAATGTGTACAGCCAAAGTTTTTTCTAACCAGTGCGTGAAATATCGCTTCACGTGGCCCTGCATAACGCATTGCTGCCGGAAAAACACCTAAAAAGACACGATCTCTCGGATAATAATTTTTCAAAAGCACTTCATAACTTTCCATACGCACATCAGCCGGAATATCGTCTGATTTCGTTTCACCGACAAGTGGATTTAAAAATAAACCGTCTACAATTTCCAGTGCAGACTTTTGAATATATTCATGCGCACGATGAACAGGATTTCTCGTTTGAAACCCCACTACCGTTTTCCAGCCGCGCTTTGCAAACTCTGCACGCGTTTCGCTTGGATCTAAATGATAAGAAGCAAACTTATCATTTTCAAAGCGCTTTACAAGCGTGATTGCTCCTCCAACATAAATATTCGGTCTATCATATAATTTTTTCACACCTGGATGGGCAATATCAGTCGTTTTATAAACAAGCAATGCTTCTTTCTCTTTATCCGGTGTAAAAATATTTTCTATTTGAATAACACCATACGTGATTCCTTCTTTAACAAGACGAACCTCTTCACCAATTTTTAATTGCTTCGCCTTTTCTTCCGTTATTGGTAACGTAATAGGGATACTCCATACACTACCGCTTACTAAGCGCATTGTTTCAATTACAGATTGATAATCCTCTTTCCCTAAAAATCCTGTAAGCGGACTATAACCACCTATCGCAAGAAGCTCTAAATCACTTAAAGCAATTTTGTCTAATTCAATTTCTTTTGCGATACTTTTTGTGTCATATGTTTCATCAACACGATTTACTAATATGTTTGTTTTACTCATTTTTCTGTCCGCCTCTTTCACATATATTTAAAATCAATCATGACCTTATTGATAATGAAGACCACATTCCGTTTTCATCTTTCCAGCCCATCGTCCGTCCCTTGAATCTCCACCTTCTCCCACAGGCAACGTGCATTTTTCACACCCTATACTTGGGTAACCAATGTCGTGTAATGGATTGTAAGGTAAATCATGCTTATATACGTAACGCCATACTTCCTTCCACGTCCAATGAATAAGTGGACAAATTTTAATAGACTGAAAGCGATGATCTTGATTGATAAACCTTGTATGTTTACGTGTTTCAGATTGTTCCCTTCTTAGCCCTGATATCCACGCTTTTCCATTCGATAAAGAGTCTTCAAGCGGTAAAATTTTTCTTAGTTTACAGCAAAGATTGGGATTATGTTCCCACAGCTTATCTCCATGTTTTTTTGCTTGCTCCTCAAGCGTAAGCGAAGGTTGCTTTTCAATAATTTCGAGATCTGGAAACCTTTCGCGTACTCGTTTAATTAAATCGTATGTTTCTTGAAAATGAACATTTGTATCTAAAAAAACAACTTTCGCAGATGGATTTACTTGGTTTATAAGATGTAACAAAACCATCCCCTCTACCCCAAAGCTACATGCGTATACAATTTCACCTTCATAATGTTTATAAGCCCACTCTAATACTTGCGACGCTCCCTTTGTTTCATCTTTCTCAGAAAAAGAAACGAAATCCTCTTCCCACGTTTCATACGTTAACATTCTCTTTCCCCCTGTAACGCAAAAAGGCGGTTTTAACCTAATAAAATAGGTTAAAACCGCCTCTAGTTTTTCTAGTCAGCGTTTTTACTTTAAGCGTACTTTTTCACTTTTTTCAAGCTGAATCACTTTTCCATCTTGCACAACAATTGTAATGGAACCATATTTCATATCCGCAAGCATCGTTTGAATTTTCTCAGCTACTTCGTCAAAATGACCACGCACTCCCACGAACAGCCCCCCTTTTCATTCATAAAAAAAATCTTTTCCATTTCGAAAAGACTGTTCGGTAATATATTTTACCTTATCTTTCAAAATGGATACCATTTTGCTGGACTTAGCACCTTGCTCCTATAAGCAGGTTGCCGAGCTTCATCGGGCCAGTTCCCTCCGCTTCTCTTGATAAGCTTTGTATTTGTATTTTATCATAATTCTGTTTTTTTTCAATCCTAGTTTTCCGATATATTTTATATTTTTTTATTTTTTTAAAGGAGCTGCCCAGTTCGAACAACTCCTTTCTATTGATTACACAAGTTCTTTTATGCGTATGCGATCGTTCCCAATTATATTTTCATATGTTTCACGTTCAACAACAACTTGTGATGCTCCGCCTTTTGCAAATACTACAGCCGGTCTACGAATACGATTGTAATTATTCGCCATAGAATATCCATATGCTCCCGTACAAGAGATTGCTAACAGATCACCTGTAACAACTTGGGGCAGTTTTATATCCCAAATAAGCATATCCCCACTCTCGCAACACTTTCCAGCAATTGAAACAACTTCTTCAACCTCTTCTTTCCCTCGATTTGCTAGCATCGCCTCATAACGAGCTCCATATAAAGCTGGTCTTAAGTTATCTGTCATTCCTCCATCGACTGACACATACTTACGAATGCCCGGAATATCTTTTACAGCTCCTACTGTATAAATTGTTGTTCCTGCATCCCCGACAATACTACGCCCTGGTTCAATCCATATTTCAGGAAGGGGATAATTATTTCGTATAAACTGTTCTCTCACTGCGTTAGTTACAGCATACACATATGTTTCAAGTGTAAGTGGTGTATCAGCTTCCGTATAGCGAATACCAAAACCTCCGCCGACGTTTAACACCGTTACAACATAACCAGTTTGTTCTCTTATCTCTTCTAAAAAGCCATGCAATACTTCAATCGCTCGAACAAATCCTGCTGTTTCAAAAATTTGCGAACCAATATGCGAATGAATACCTAATACATTATAATTTGATTTCTCTAGTGCGATTTGAATCGCCTGCATTGCCTGGCCGGTGGAAACTCCAAAACCGAATTTCGAATCATCTTGCCCTGTTGTAATATATTCATGTGTATGCGCCTCTACTCCAGGTGTAACTCGAATTAATATATTTACAATTTTTCCATACTGCTGTGCTAAGTCATGTAATATTTCCATTTCAAAGAAATTATCTACCACAAAGCAGCCGATATCTGCTTGCAGCGCCATTACGATCTCTTCCTCAGTTTTATTATTACCATGAAAATGAATACGCGATGCAGGAAAACCAGCTTGCAAAGCAGTATATAATTCTCCCCCTGAAACAACATCTAAAGACATATTTTCTTCACGAGCTACTCGGCACATCTCCATGCACAAGAACGCCTTACTTGCATATGCTACTTGGTAAGAGAACCCACTTTCCTGAAATGCACGATGAAATGCGCGACATTTTTCCCGAATAGCAGCCTCATCGTATACATAAAGCGGTGTTCCATATTGTTTTGCTAGCTGCGTTGTATCGCACCCTCCAATTTCTAAGTGTCCTTGGTCATTGATTCGGCTTGTGCCGTGTAAATACATTTGAATTCCTCCCTTATTTCCTCTAAAACTGATAACCCCAATCTTCTTCTATTCATTGCAGCACGCTTTTAGGTAAACAAAAAACGCGCGGAACAATGTTCACACGCGTTTCTTATTAGGAATCATGTATCATGAAAAAATAAACGAGTTGTTATCTTCTCAAATAAGAAACCGCATCAACATCTCCAAATAGCTCTCCATAAAATAAAATTTTATGACAGTACTACATTTATTCAATGTAGTCCCAATATATGAATGAGGTGGTCATTCTTATATTTCGGCAATAGTCCCTTTCAATCTATGATCAAAGATTCCACTAAATCTCCCATAGCTTACTCTTTCCTATCGCGGCCTCTACCTTTGAGAGTAGATGAGGTAAGTCTATTTAATTTTCAAACATCTTATGTTGGTATTAACAATACCAAATGACTAAATTATTTGTCAAACAATTTTTTATATTGGTTTTTTACAATTCAATTTCGTATCATTTGGTAAGCGCTTTATATCTATTTTTTTCACAATCCATTCTCCTTCATCATTATCAAATGTGATTCTTATTTTTTCAAATGGAGGAAGTACTTTTCCACCTATACCAGCTTCATATTTTGTCACTTCAATTACTGTTTGAAATAAATATGTACCACTATACATTTTTTTCATGCTTACAATCTTTGGACAATCATATGGTTTTTGTTTCCCATAGTGCTTTTCAATCGTAGTATTTATTTGTGGAAACAAAACAGAATACAGAGCATCTTCTAATAACGGCGCATCATATTGAGCAGCGAAAACTGTAGGGGTGGAAAATAATAAAAAACCACTACATATGAAACAAAATAACTTTTTCATCATAACCTCCGTATCAAAATGCGATATGGTTATTGTCTCCGTTTTCTCTTTTTCTAACCAATTCTTATAAAAACCATCCACAATTCTGTTTTGTTTTCGTATAATAGTACATAAAGATAAACGACAGTTCGTATATATAAAGTGAAACTTCTATCATTAGAGATACAATCACTAGAACCGTCACTTATAGTAGGAGAGGAGTATATTATGCTACAACATTTGTTTCCAAAATTACGATTTGCACTTGTTGCAGTCGTTTTATTATGGATTAAAACATATATTGTGTACAAGCTAGCCTTCGATATTAAAATTGATAACTTCTTCGAAGAAACAATGCTTTTGTTTAATCCAATTGCTTCATTGCTTTTATTTTTCGGTCTAGCTTTATTAGCATCAAAATATCGAAATCGAATTATTATTGGCATCAGCTTTTTGCTGTCATTTATTTTATTTGGAAATGCGATGTTTTACGGGTTTTATAATGACTTTGTCACATTCCCTGTTCTATTCCAAACGAATAACATGGCCGACTTAGGAACAAGTATTAAAGAATTATTTACGTACAAAACATTACTGTTATTTGCAGATGCTATTATTCTAATGTTTATTTCACGTAAATTCCCAAGTTTTTGCGATAACACTCCGTTATCTCGTGCTGAAAAACGAACCTTTTTCAGTGGTATAACAGCTCTATTAGCATTACAAATTATTGTTTCTGTCATTTATAAACCACAATTATTTTCACGCTCTTTTGATCGTCAAACTGTCGTGAAAAACCTAGGTTTATATACCTATCATTTATTCGACATTACACTTCAGTCTAAATCCTCTGCTCAGCGTGTTTTTGCAAGCGGAGATGGGTTTTCTGAAATCAAGAACTACGTGAACTCAAAGGATAATAAAGTTGACAAAAATTTATTTGGGGCTGCAAAAGGGAAGAATGTCATTTTAATTTCAATGGAGTCAACACAAAATTTTGTTATCAACAAGAAAATCAATGGAAAAGAAATTACTCCATTTTTAAATGAGTTTATAAAAGATAGTTATTACTTCGATAACTTTTATCATCAAACTGGACAAGGAAAAACATCCGATGCCGAATTTATTGTAGAAAATTCACTCTATCCATTAGACCGTGGTTCTGTATTTTTCACTCATGCAAACAATGAATACACAGCAACTCCTGAGCAGTTAAAAAAATATGGGTATTATTCCGCCGTTTTCCATTCAAATGATAAAACGTTTTGGAATCGGGATGTAATGTACCCGGCACTCGGATACGATCGTTACTTTAACCTAAATGATTATACAGGAACAGAACAAATGTCTGTTGGCTGGGGATTAAAAGATAAAGAGTTCTTTGAACAATCAATTTCAAAACTTCAATCTTTACCAAAGCCGTTTTATACAAAATTTATTACATTAACAAATCACTTCCCGTTTCTTTTAAATCCAGAAGATCAATATATTAGTGAGTATAATTCTGAGAGCGGTGTACTAAATCGTTATTTTCCAACTGTTCGCTATACAGATGAAGCTCTTAAACTATTTATTAATCGATTAAAAGAAGAGGATTTATACGATAATTCAGTTATTGTTATTTATGGAGATCATTACGGAATTTCTGAAAATCATAATGCTGCTATGGCACAATTTCTAGGTAAGGAATCCATAACTCCATTTGATTCGATGCAGTTACAACGTGTACCTCTTATTATTCACGTTCCTGGTCAAGAAGGAAAAGTCATTTCAAAAGTATCTGGACAAATTGATATAAAGCCAACATTGCTTCATTTACTTGGCATTAAAACAAACCAATCTGTTGAATTTGGTACTGATTTATTTACCAAAAACGAAAACCCACTTATGATTATGCGTGATGGTAGTTTCGTAACAAACGATTATGTTTATACAAAAAATATGTGCTATAAAAAGAGCACGGGTGAGCCGATTGATTCAGCTATCTGCCAGCCGTATATTGAAAAAACGAAAACAGAATTAAATTATTCTGATAAGCTTATCTATGGAGATTTATTACGATTTGATCCTAATAATAAATATAAAACGGGCACAACGATAACTAAATTTGAATAATCTTAAAAGCACCCTCGAATGATAACAATTTGAGGGTGCTTCTCGGTTAAAATGATAAAAAAGTTAGGCAAGGGATAAACTACTCGTGAAAGCTCGCCATAAATGAAGCAAACCATTGAACATGGTTTCACTTTATGAAATCTTTCACAAAATGGTAATTTTTTCGTACGTGGAAAGAAATTTATGTTATGATAAAATAAGTAAACTTTCATACACTAATTAAGAATTTATTACAGAAAGCAAGGGATCAGATTTTGTATAGAGCAGCAATTCCAAACTTATTTACGCTCGGAAATTTATACAGTGGATTTTTATCAATCGGCTATGCATCTTTAGGGTATTATAAACCAGCTGCTATTTTAGTACTAATCGGGATGATGTTAGATAGTCTTGATGGCCGGGTAGCCCGTTTATTACGTGTCGATTCACAAATGGGGAAAGAACTTGACTCACTAGCAGATGTTGTCACATTTGGAGCTGCACCTGCAGTTTTAATGTATTACACTTCCTTTTCCAACTATGGAATTATCGGACTATACATAGCAGGACTATTCCCTCTGTTCGGAGCATATCGTTTAGCGCGATTCAATGTAACGCCTTCCTCTACCTCTATGAAGTATTTCACTGGCGTTCCTATTACTGCAGCAGGTGGACTCGTTGCCTTCTTAACACTATTTTCACATACCATTCCAAAAATTGTCCTCATTACAGTATTTGTAACGTTTGCATTTTTAATGGTAAGTCGTATTCGTATCCCAAGTTTAAAAGATGTACCAATTCCACGATACAGTATTATTGTTACACTCTTTTTAATCGGAATTATTTATACAATGTATAAAACAAGCTTTGGTAACATTTCGGTATTTTTATTCATTGCTGTCCCACTTTATATTTTGTATATGCTATCTCAATTTATTAGGCAAAGACCTTCTCATAAAAAACGAGCAAATAAGGAAAAATAACAAGAACCCTTCCAGTTGGAAGGGTTCTTGTTATTTTGTAACTAATTCCTTTTGACTTACAGGCGTTAATGCTTCTTCACCTTCTAATACAGCTAAAATGTTTCGCACTGCCATTTCAGCCATTGCGTCACGTGTTTCAAACGTTGCGTTTCCAACGTGCGGAGTAAGAACGACATTTTTCAATCCCTTTAATTTCTCTGTAATTTTCGGTTCAAACTCAAACACATCAAGAGCTGCCCCTTCAATTTCATTTGCTTCTAACGCATGAGCAAGCGCTAGTTCATTCATAATCGGACCACGTGCTGCATTTATAATATATGCTGTTTTCTTCATCATTTTAAATTGTTCTTCATCAATCATATGATGGAGACTTGGGTTATACGCACAGTTAATCGTAATAAAATCCGCTGTTTGTAATAGTTTTTCTAATGTTACATAGGTTGCTTCCAATTCTTTTTCAGCCTCTAGCTTACGATTTGGGCCTGTGTAAATAATATTCATTCCAAATGCTTTTGCACGTTTGGCAACTGCTTTTCCAATTTCTCCAAGACCGATAACTCCAATTGTCTTTCCATATACTTCCCGGCCAAGGAAAAAGAGTGGTGCCCAGCCATTAAATCCTACTGTACGACATAATGTATCTCCTTCTGGAATTCGTCTTGCCGCAGCTAAAAGAAGAGCAAATGTTAATTCTGCCGTTGCTTCTGTTGAAACTTTCGGTGTATTTGTAACTGCAATCCCTTTCTCTAGCGCATACGTGTAATCGATGTTATCGTAACCTGCACCATAATTGGCAATGATTTTCAAATCAGGTGCTGCATCAATCACTTCTTTTGTTACCTTTGTAGAAAGTAAGCTTAACAGTGCATCTTTATCCTTCACACGTTTTGTTAATTCTTCGCTACTAATTAATTCTTCTTTGTCATACATTTCTATTTCATGATTTTGTAATAACTGTAAGCCGATTTCTGGAATATTTCCTGCTACTAATATTTTTGCCATTAACTAAGCACCTCTTCTATTAAAAAATAGGAATTTCCCTATATTATATTGTAAGAAATCTACATTAAAAAAGCCAAGGAATTTGATTACAGTTCTAAAAACTGACACTTTTCCCCATAAGAAAAGAGGAGATATCTATCTCCCCTTTTACTTATTGTTCTTCACTAGATTGTTTTCCAAGCTTTACATCAATTGTTCCTTCTGCTACCGTATCACTAATTTGTTCTTGGGTTACAGCGTTGACTTCCTCGTTTGTTTGAGAAGTATAGTTTTGATTCGTCACTTTCATGTTCTGTTTGTTATTTTGTTTTGCCATTTAAAAACCCTCCTTTATCATTCTTTCTTATTTTGAGCAAAAAGAAAGGTTTTCATCACAAAATCATTTTTTACTTTGAAACAGTTGTTACTTCTTCTTCAAGTAGTTGCATCTTCCTCACCCGTTTTTCAAATGTAGCAACATGAGAAATACCATGATTACGTAATGTTTTCACATTTTTCTCGACATAATTTCCTAAATCATTAGGATAATGAGCATCTGATGAAAGAGTAATTGGTACTTTATGCTTTGCTAACACTTGTAAATAAAGTGGACTTGGACACATTTCTCGAACAGGATAACGATAATATAATCCCGCATTTACTTCTGTTGCTGTATTTGTTTCTACTAATGCCTGAGCAATTCTTTCATAATATGGAATTTGCACATTTTCATCTAATCGATAATTAAATACTTTTATATTATCAAGGTGAGCTACAATATCAAATAATTTAGAACGAATCGCTTGTTCGACTGTTCCAAAAAATACATCGTATAATTCATCCAACTCATGGTTTTCGAAATATTCTTTCGTATCTGGATTATCAAATCCCCATCCATCAATAAAATGGACAGAACCAATGACGTAATCCCAATCCCCTAATGCCAATAAATCTTCTAGCTCTCGCTCACCACCAATAAAATAATCAGCTTCAATCCCAAGGCGCAGCGTTACTCCTCTTTTTCTCCAGCGTTCTTTTGCCTCTTGGATTACCTTTGTAAAATCATAAATCGATGCTACCCGCACTTGATCTAGCCATTCTTTCTGCAAACGACCGAGCTTTGAATCACTAATATCTACATACTTCTCATAATACTCCTTTGCCTCATAAAAGCGATAGAGATGATCAACAATACCGACTTCTTTTATCCCTTTTCGCAACGCTTCTTCTAAATAGAAGTCAATCCATTCTACTGTAAACGGACCTTCGTGCACACGCTTTTTTAAACGTTCTTGCGTTTTCATGAGCCATTCAATCGAATGCTTTTCTTCTTTGAGTGGTTGAAAATATTCTAGCGATTCATTTATTCTCGCCAACCATTTTATCGAATACGGTCCCTCTTCTAAATGAAGGTGATAGTCCACTTTCATTTACTCTCCCCCTTACAACGTATCAATTCCTTTACGCTCTCCTATTTTTGACAGCTTTCCTTGTCTCTCTTTCACTTCTTCTAAAACATCTTCTAATGGAACATTTTTTTCAACTAATAAAACAAAACAGTGATAGATGACATCGACCATTTCCTTTACAAGTTCTTCTTTATTATCATTTTTTGCAGCGATTATAACTTCTGTAGACTCTTCCCCTATTTTTTTTAAAATTTTATCTTCACCTTTTGTAAATAAATAATTTGTATATGATTCCGAAATTGGACTTTCTTTACGCATTTGGATTGTTTCATATAAAGACTTCAGTACGTCTTCCACCTTCATTTCCCCCTTATATGATTTTATAATGAAAGCATGTTTTCTCCCCTGTGTGACAAGCAGGCCCTACTTGCTTCACAATAATCACAATCGAGTCTTGATCACAATCTAAATAGAGCGATTGAACATACTGCACATGCCCTGACGTTTCTCCTTTATTCCATAATGCTTGCCGGGATCGTGAATAAAACCATGTTTTCTTCGTTTCTAACGTTTTTTTATACGCTTCTTCATTCATATATGCTAACATCAATATTTCTTTTGTTTCCTCTTCCACAACAACAGCTGGTAGCAACCCTTTTGAAAAATCAGGTATCATAATCTCACCTCAATTTTCGCTTCTTGTAATTTCCGCTTCACTCCTTGTACTGTTACCTTACCATAGTGAAAAATAGAGGCCGCTAATGCAGCATTTACCGACGTTTTTTGAAACACTTTTACAATATGTTCAGCACTTCCACATCCCCCCGAAGCAATCACTGGAATCGAAACAGCTTGTGAAATTGTTTCTGTCAAACGAAGATCATAGCCATCCTTCGTCCCATCTGCATCCATACTCGTAAGTAAAATTTCCCCAGCTCCTAACTGTTCTGCTTGTTTTGCCCATTGTACAGCATCGATTCCCGTATCAATACGTCCACCGTTTACATATACATTCCACTTATTTTCTTTTACTTCTCTTGCATCAATTGCGACCACAATACATTGCGAACCGAAATGTTCGGCTCCTTCCTGAATTAACTTTGGATTTCGCACTGCAGCTGAGTTAATTGAAATTTTGTCCGCACCTGCTCTTAGTAACGTATACATATCTTGAACCGATGAAATGCCACCTCCAACTGTAAGTGGAATAAACACTTTTGCCGCCGCTCTCTCTACAACATCCACAATCGTTTTTCTTCCTTCATGCGTAGCAGTGATATCTAAAAAAACAATTTCATCTGCGCCTGCTTGATTGTACAAATCAGCTATTTCAACAGGATCCCCCACATCTTGTAATCCTATAAAATTCACACCCTTTACAACACGCCCAGCTTTTACATCTAAACAGGGAATGATTCGCTTCGTTAACATATCTTTGTCACCTGCAATGCCTCTTCTAAATCAATTGTTTTTTCATATAGCGCTTTTCCGATAATAACGCCATGTACATTCATATCGTTTAGCTTCTGTACATCTTGCAATGAGCATACTCCGCCTGATGCAACGATACGGATTGCTACTGCCTTCTGTAGTAATTGTAATTGCTGAAAGTTCGGGCCCTCTAACGTACCATCTTTTGCAATATCGGTAAAAATGATTGTTTGTACGCCGGCACTTTCCATTTTCTTTGCGAGATCAATGTAAGAAATTTTAGATATATCTAACCAACCTCTCGTAGCAACGTAACCGTTTTTCGCATCAATACTAACGATAATGTTTTCCCCATATAAACGAACTGCTTCTTCTAAAAAAATACGATCATACAATGCAGCCGTTCCTAAAATAACTTTTTCTACTCCTACTGACAATAACATTTCAATTGATGCAAGAGACCGCACTCCGCCCCCCACTTGGACTGGAACACGAACAGCTTTACATATGTCTTCAATTACAGATAAATTTACAGATCGTCCAGCAACCGCTCCGTCCAAATCAACAATGTGTAACATTCTTGCTCCCAATTTTTCAAAAAGTAACGCTTGGGCAACTGGGTTTTCATTCATAATCGTTTCCTTTTGAAATTCTCCTTGATAAAGCCTAACACACCGTCCTTGTTTTAAATCGATAGCTGGGAAGATTTCCATGATTCTACCACTCCTTTAAAATTTCTTAATATTTGTATCCCGATATCACCACTTTTTTCAGGGTGAAACTGCGCTCCAAATATATTCCCTTTCGCAACAAATCCTGGAATATCAACTTCGTAGTCACTAATGCCACATACAACCTCATTCGGACAATCTGCGTAATAAGAATGAACGTAATACACAAATGAACCATCTTCCACTTCATTCCACAACTCAATTTCCCGTTTCTTCTTTAATTGATTCCAGCCCATGTGCGGTATTTTATAAGGAACTTCCAGCTTTCTGATTACTCCAGGTAACAAACCTAACCCCTTTGTTCTCTCTATCTCTTCACTCTCTTCAAATAAAAGTTGCATCCCTAAGCAAATTCCAAAGAGTGGTTTCTTTTGTACCCCAATTTCTTGAATCACTGAAACAAGATCTTTTTCCTGCAGGGCAATCATTGCTTTTGGAAAAGCTCCAACCCCTGGTAAAATCACACCGTCACTTTTCAATATCCTTTCTTTATCATCGGTTACCATATGCTTAGCACCAATACGCGTTAACGCTTGTTCAACACTGCGAATATTTCCCATCCCATAATCTACAATGGCAATCAATTACAACAGTCCTTTCGTAGAATTTACACCAATAATTTTGTCATTTTTGTCTACCGCTTCGCGCAGCGCACGTCCAAATGCTTTAAATAACGCTTCAATTTTGTGGTGCGTATTACTTCCATATAAAATTCGGGCATGTAGTGTTATATTTGCTGCATGCGCAACCGCTCTGAAAAATTCCTCTGTCAACTCTGTATCAAAATCTCCTAACTTAGGATTTTTCAATTCACCTTGAAACACAAGATAAGACCTGCCGCTTATATCAACCGCTACAAAACCTAACGCCTCATCCATTGGTACATACGCTGCTCCATAGCGATTAATGCTTTCTTTATTTTGCAATGCTTCTTTCAAGCAATTTCCAAGTACAATCCCAACGTCTTCAACAGTATGATGAGCGTCAACAAACACATCACCTTCTGCTTCAATTTGCAAACCAAATCGTCCATGCTTCGCAAACAGAGTTAACATATGATCAAAGAAACCAACACCCGTTCGAATTAAAACGTTTGTACTTTCATCTAGTTGTAAACTCAGCTTAATTTTTGTTTCTGTCGTTCCTCGTACTTGACTTGCCTCACGCATTATTTCTCCTCCTCAAATCGAATTTGAATTGCTCTTGCATGTGCATGTAATCCCTCTTTATCCGCGAGCGTTGTAATATGATGTTGAACGCTTTGTAACGCTTCTTTCGTGTATGATACAAAACTTGATTTTTTCACAAAATCATCTACTGACAACGGTGAAAAGAAACGTGCCGTTCCACTTGTTGGCAATACATGATTCGGGCCTGCAAAATAATCTCCAAGTGGCTCTGGGGCATATGGACCGATAAAAATCGAACCCGCATGCTGAATATAGCCCAAGGCATTCATCGGTTCATTTATGTGTAACTCTAAATGCTCCGGCGCTATCTCATTCGACAATTGAAACGCGTGCTCTAACGAAGGAACAACGAGAACCGCTCCATTTCTTTCTATTGATTCACGAGCTATTTCTCTTCTTGGTAATGCCTGAAGCTGCACTTTTATCTCTCTTTCTATCTCTCTAGCAAGTTCTACACAAGTTGTAATGCAAATCGCTGTTGCTCTCACATCATGTTCGGCTTGAGATAATAGATCTGCTGCGATAAAAGACGCATTCCCAGTTCTGTCAGCAATTACAACGATTTCAGATGGTCCAGCAATCATATCGATATGAACAGCCCCAAACACCTCACGTTTCGCAAAAGCTACATATATATTCCCAGGACCGACAATCTTATCAACTTTCGGAATCGATTCCGTTCCATATGCTAATGCTGCAATAGCTTGCGCCCCACCCACTGTATAAATTTCATCTACACCTGCAATCTCAGCAGCTGCTAAAATATGAGGATCTACCCCCTCTTTTCCCGGTGGTGTAACCATGATAACTTTCTGAACACCTGCAATTTTGGCAGGTAATACATTCATGAGTACAGATGAAGGATAAGATGCCGTTCCTCCTGGCACATATACACCCACCGTTTGTAACGGTCTAATTAATTGCCCACGAATCACACCTTCATTTTCACAATCTACAAAGGATTGTTTTTTTTGCTTTTCATGGTATGAGATAATATTTTTTTTCGCTTCTTGCAATGCTTCTAGAAACGAAAACTCTACATATTTACGCGCTTTTTCAATTTCTTCTTTTGGAATGCGGAACGTTTTTACCTCGGCATGATCGAAAGCCTTTGTATAAGAAATTAATGCTTCGTCTTTCCTTTCTCTCACTTGTTTAACAATATCCCTTACACGTAGCTGTACAGTTTCTTCTATTATATTAGCCTGTTCTCTTAGCTCTTTTATTCTCTTCAGCGCTTCTGTATAATCCTCATACATTATCTCCATCACAATCCCCCCTTTTTATTTAAATGAAGCAATTGTACACTCCATCTTATTGATAATATTGAATATTTCGTCTTTTTTTGTTTTTAAAGCAGCTTTATTCACAATCATTCGAGCAGATATTGGATACATTTCTTCAAATACAATCAACCCATTTTCTTGTAATGTTTTTCCTGTCTCTACAATATCAACGATTGCGTCTGCTAATCCTAGCAATGGAGCTATTTCCACAGAACCCTCTATTTTTATAATCTCTACATCTTCCCCTTTCTCTCGAAAATAGTTAGAAGTAATATGCGGATACTTTGTAGCAATCCTCTTTTTTCGATACCCTTTCGGATTATAGGTTGGAATAGAGGCAACACAAAACTTGCAACACCCTACACCTAAATCAACCATTTCATATATATCTTTCTCGTATTCCATTAAAATATCTTTTCCGACAATCCCAATGTCTGCAACACCATGTTCTACATAAGTCGCAACATCTACCGCTTTCACTAGAATAAATGAAACGTTCGTACTGGCGCTTTGGAATACAAGCTTCCTTCCTTTATCCATCAATTCCGAACAATCAACCCCAATTTTTTCAAATAGCGGAATGACATGTTTCTCCAGTCTCCCCTTCGTTAACGCAATTTGAATGTTACGCATGAAGTTTCCCCTTCTTTCTGTATCACCCATTTTTCTTTCCATACATATTCCACTAATGCTTTTCCAGTGGCTTCAATTACTTTGATAATTCCATTCTTCTTTGCAAACTGAAATGTATCTTGCAAATTCTCAAACATAGATAGTTCTACTTTCCATCCATCTTTCTGAAGTAACCCACGTAGTCTTTCTGCTTCAGCTATCATTTCCAAAGAATAATGAATAATCATATCTAAATTTTTTCGCTGGAACGTTTTTTGCTGTTCTTGTAATGTCCGGGCAATTTGATTTACTTGTACAGCTAAGCCAACTGCTGGCATTGGTTCTCCAAAATTACCAAGCAACTCATCATATCTTCCGCCACTAACGATTTCTCCTCCAACATCATATATATATCCTCTAAATATAACTCCTGTATAATAATGCAAATGTTGAATCATCCCAAGATCAATCGATATATATGAACCATATCCTAACTTTTCAATCGTTTTATAGATTTCTTTTACTCTCAAGATTGCTCGCTTCATTTCATGATTTGAAGCAAGTTTTTCCGCTTCTTCAATCACTTCAAGTTTTCCAAATAACCTCGGTAACCTTTCAAGCAACTGTACCGTTTCATCACTTCGATTTAAATTCTTTTCTTGTAAAAAACGAGATAGCTCTGCATAATTTTTACTTTCAATATACGTACGTAGGAGCGACTCCTCTTCTTCTCCAAATGACAGCTTTTTAACAATACATTTGTATAACTGAACTTGCCCCAACTCTATTGTAAAAGATTGAATCCCTACAGCTTGAAGAGCATGGATTGCACTTACGATACATTCAATTTCAGCACGTATATTATCAATCCCGATTATTTCAATTCCTGTTTGAATGATTTCATTGTATTTTCCAGATAGGGATTCGTTTGCCCGAAATATGTTCCCACTATATGTTAGTTTCAAAGCCAAATCCTCCCGGAGCGTTCCCATTACCCTCGCTAGAGGAATTGTCATATCAGGTCTCAAAACGATAATTCGCCCTTGCTGATCAAAAAACTTATACATTTTCTCTTCATCTATCGGCCTATTACGAAAAGCAAAAACATCATAAAATTCAATCGTGGGTGTTCGAATTTCTTCATAACCCCTTTCTAAAAAAGTACGTCGTAATTTTTGTTCAACTTCTTCTATTAACGTACACTCTTCAAATACATAATCTCTTGTTCCATCTGGATTTGCTCGCTTCCATTTTGTCATACCGATTCACACTCCTTTAAGCTCTCATCAGTAAACTTCCCCTTTTAGTGTATGGCCTACCATAGCAATCACGAACAAAATAAAAAGGACCTTGTAGAAAAAATACCTACAAGGCCCTTTTTAGGGTGTAGGTACAACGGGAATAACCCTTGTACCTACACGTTGTTCACGCTAGGTTCAAGGGTTACGTATGATGATGTAATTGTGTTAGTAAAGTGACAGATTGTGCTGTAAACATTGCCATTACTCCCTTTCTCCTCTTATTTTCACATAGTATATAACATTAAATTCAGAATGTAAATATAATTCGGACTTTATATGCATTTTTAAAATTGCAGCTCACTAAAACATGTATTAAATCATTTTGATTTTTCGACATATAAGCTGCTGCTATGACGAATAAAAGGTGACTTGCGCTCATTTCTTCTCTCTGTTTTTACTTAGCATGAGGCAGGAAGAGGATCTGACCGCTTCTATGCACGGTCGGATTCTCTCTCCCACCTAAAAAAGTGGTTTATGTGTTTTTTAATTTGAATTTGTATAGCAAACTAGTTTTCGTTCATATTCTTGAATTTTTCGTTCATATTGAAGCGTGATTCCAATTTCATCTAAGCCACTTAATAGCTTTTCTTTCCACATCGTTTCAATTGTAAAATGAAAACGATATAGCGAGGTTATAATCACTTCATTCTCTAAATCAACTTCTATGACATCTCTTGGATCAACAGCTGCTAGCTTTTCACGCATTTCTTTTTCCATAACGATTGGCAGCATGCCATTTTTCGTACAATTCATATAAAAAATATCTGCAAATCCCCCCGCAATAATAACTCGAAATCCATAGTCAGCAAGTGCCCATGGCGCATGCTCTCTTGATGAACCACAGCCAAAATTTTCACCTGTAATAAGTATACTTGCTCCTTTTCGCTCAGGTGAATTTAATGGAAAATCCGGATTCTCTTTCCTGTTATCCTCATAACGCCACTCATCAAATAAAAATTCCCCAAAACCCGTGCGTTCAATCCTCTTTAAATATTGTTTTGGAATGATTTGATCTGTATCAATGTTATCGTTCATTAATGTAGCAACAGTCCCTTTATGAATACGAAATGGCTCCATCATAACTCTCCTTTCTCACATCAACGAAATGACCATAAAGTGCCGCTGCCGCTGCCATCGCAGGACTAACTAAATGTGTTCTCGCACCCTTTCCTTGTCGTCCTTCAAAATTCCGATTGGAAGTAGATGCACAATGTTCTCCTTCTGGCACTTGATCTGGATTCATTCCGAGACACATAGAACACCCAGGCTCTCTCCACTCGAATCCTGCTTCTTCAAATATACGATGCAGTCCTTTTTCCATCGCGGCTTTTCGTACTCTTTTAGATCCTGGTACAACAAGAGCTTGCACCCCTTCTTTTACCTTTTTTCCTTTTACAACGGCTGCGGCAATTTCTAAATCTGATAAACGAGAATTTGTACAAGAGCCAATAAATACATGCTGAACCGGAATTTCAAATGCACTTTTCCCTGGCTGGAGCCCCATATATGCAAAAGCTCGTTCATCATTTTTATCACGTGTTTCTGGCAATTGTTCATCGATACGCATGCCCATACTTGGATTTGTTCCCCACGTTACATATGGAGCTAGTTTAGCAACATCTACTAAAATACAAGTATCGTATATTGCATCTGGCTCAGTATAGAGCCCCCTCCAATTCGCTACTGCTGAGTCGAACTTTTCCGGTGCATACTCGCGCTCCTTTACATAAGCAAATGTTTTTTCATCTGGCGCAATAATCCCTGCTTTTGCCCCACCTTCAATCGCCATATTACAAAGTGTCATACGCTCTTCCATTTCCAGATTTGCAATTGCTTCTCCGTAAAACTCCATCACATATCCAGTTCCAAATGCTACCCCATATGTAGCGAGAAGATGTAAAATAATGTCTTTTGCATACACCCCTTTTGGCAATTTCCCTTTTAATTCAATTCCCATTGCCTTTGGCTTTCTCTGCCATAATGTTTGAGTGGCTAATACATGCTCGACTTCACTTGTACCAATCCCAAACGCCAGCGCTCCAAAAGCTCCGTGTGTTGCTGTATGACTATCGCCACATACAATGGTCTTTCCCGGCTGCGTTAGTCCTAACTCCGGACCAATAACATGGACAATCCCTTGATTTTCATCATCAATATCCGCTAACGGAATATCAAATTGCTTACAATTTTCACGAAGCGTATCTAATTGTTGCTTCGCAATACGATCTGTAATATTCCAAACATCCTTTGTTGGAATATTATGATCCATCGTTGCAAATGTTAAATCCGGTCTCCGAACATTCCGATTTGCAAGCCGCAAGCCTTCAAAGGCTTGCGGCGATGTTACTTCATGCACGAGATGAAGATCGATATACAATAGGTCTAATCCATTTTCATTTGTCGCGACAACGTGTCTTTCCCACAGCTTATCTAGTAACCTTTTCGCCATTATCTCCCTCTCCCTACTAACGCTTGTTCTTCCATTTCTTGCAGTACACACTTCGTAAAAGAAGATGTTGTTTCATTTCCACCTATATCAGCTGTGCATTTACCAGATCGAAGGACTGCGGAAATTGCTTCTTCGATTGCTTCTCCTTCTCTTCTTAAGTCAAATGATTGCCCGAGCATCATTGCAACTGAACGCATCATTGCAATTGGATTCACTTTATTTTTCCCAGCAATATCTGGTGCCGATCCATGGATTGGTTCATATAGCGAAGGTCCGTTCTCCGCATGACTTGCCGAAGGAAGCATCCCTAGTGATCCCGCTAATACAGATGCTTCATCACTTAAAATATCGCCAAATAAATTCTCTGTTACAATGACATCAAATCGGGCCGGGTTACGAATCAATTCCATCGCGGCTGCGTCTACTAAAATATGTTCAAGTTTAACATTCGGATAGCGAAGTGCTACTTCTTCTGTTACTTCCCTCCAAAGTTTACTCGATTCTAAAACATTCGCTTTATCAATAGAAGTGACTTTTTTACGACGTTTACTCGCCAATTGAAAAGCGTAAGAAACAATGCGCTCAATTTCATGACGATGATAAGTAAGCGTATCTGTTGCTACCTCTTCTGTTTTTTCTTTTGGAAAAGAGAAATAAATACCGCCTGTTAATTCACGAACGACAACAAAATCCACCTCATCAGCCGCCTTCAATGGAGATAAATGGGCAGTCGCTGCATCTACAGTAACAGGACGAACATTAGCAAATACACCAAGTCCTTTTCGAAGCGCAAGCAACCCTTTTTCTGGTCTTTCTTTCGCTTCGTCCCAGCGCGGTCCACCAACCGAACCTAGTAATACTGCATCACTTGCTAAACATGCAGCTAGTGTCCTTGACGGTAATGGTTGCCCAAACGAGTCAATCGCAGCCCCTCCAAATTGTTCATCTTGTAAATAAAAATGGTGACCGTATAACCGTTCTATCATGCGTAATACTTCCTTGGCACTCTCCATAATTTCTGGCCCAACACCGTCACCTGCTAAGCAAACAATACGTTTTTCCAATGATCAGCACCCCTTTTTATTTAACTGATTATTCTGAATTCATTTAAGTGAAGTGGGGGGTATTCCCCCACTTATCAAACATTACTTTGCAATCAATAACAAAGCCTTTAATTTTCCAGCTGCATGCACATAAGCTCTAGCTGATGCTTCTAATACATCTTGCGCAACACCAAAACCTGAAACTTGATGCTTTCCTTCTTTCAATTCAACATGAACATGAGCAAGTGCATCCTGACCTTGTGTAATGGATTGAATGCGATAATCAGCTAACTCACACTCAAGTTCTAAAATTCTTTGAATTGCATTATAAATCGCTTCAATACTACCTGCTCCTGTCGCTGCATCTTCATATACATTACCTTCCTCATCTCCCAGTGCAACCGTTGCACACTGTGTACTATTCGATACAAAATGTACCTGCAATTGTTTAATGTTATACTGCTGCGCTAAAAATGCAGTTTCTCCTAGTACTAATGCACGTAAATCTTCTTCTGTAATCTCTTTTTTACGATCTGCTAATCTCTTAAATGCACTGAATGCTATATCTCGCTCTTCTTCTGTAAACTCATAACCGAGTTCCTTCATTTTTTCAGTAAACGCATGGCGACCAGAATGCTTTCCAAGTACAAATAAATTTTGCGCTTCACCAACTAGTTCTGGTTCAATAATTTCATATGTCGTTACTTCTTTTAATACACCATCTTGATGAATACCCGATTCATGCGCAAATGCATTCGCTCCAACAATCGCCTTATTTTTCGGAACGATCATACCTGTTAAACGACTTACTAATGTACTTGTTGCCTTAATCTCTTTTAGTGTTATAGAAGACTCGGCATCATAATAGTCTTTTCTAATGTGCAAAGCAACTGCTACTTCTTCTAACGCAGCATTACCTGCACGCTCTCCAATTCCATTTATCGTACCCTCTACTTGCAGTGCCCCACCTTCAATGGCCGCTAATGAATTCGCTACTGCCATACCAAGATCGTCGTGACAATGGCAAGAAAAAATTGCTTTTTCATAAGAAGGAACATATTCTTGTAAGTATTTAAAAAGAGAATAATATTCTTCTGGATTTGTATAACCAACTGTATCAGGAATATTAACAACATCCGCTCCAGCACGAATCGCAACTTCCACAGCTTCTGCTAAAAAAGGATGAGCTGTTCTTGTTGCATCTTCTGCGGAAAATTGCACTGTCGGAAATAAAGATTTTCCTAAAGCTACAGAGCGATGAATACTATCTAGTACATCTTCTTTTGACATACAAAGCTTATATTTCATATGAATATCACTCGTTGCCAAAAAGACGTGTAACCTCGGCGATACTGCACCTTTTACCGCTTCATACGCTCTCTGAATATCACTTTCCTTCGCCCTTGCTAGACTCATTACAGAAGCATTTTGAATCGTTTCCGCAATACGTTTTACTGAACAAAAATCCCCTTCAGAAGCTGCTGCAAACCCCGCTTCCATTACGTTGATTCCAAGTTTTTCTAATTGCCTGGCAATCTGTACCTTTTCTTGTTCATTTAAATTAACTCCGGGTGATTGTTCGCCATCACGAAGCGTCGTATCCATGAACAAAATCTGTTTCATATTATTTAACCCCCGCTCCTACTTTCGGTTGTACAAACGGCATCATTTCACGTAATTTACGTCCAACAACTTCAATTTGATGTTCATTTTCTTGTGCGTTTGTTGCATAGAAATGTGGTCTTCCTGCTTTATGCTCTGCAATCCATCCTCTTGCAAATGTGCCATCTTGAATTTCTTTTAACACTTCACCCATCGCTTTCTTCGTATGCTCTGTTACCACACGCGGTCCTGATACAAAGTCTCCCCACTGCGCTGTATCAGAAACAGAATATCTCATATTTTCAAGTCCACCTTCATACATAAGATCAACAATAAGCTTCAGTTCATGTAAACATTCAAAGTAAGCAAGTTCTGGCTGATAACCAGCATCTACTAATGTTTCAAATCCTGCTTTTACAAGTGCAGTAACACCTCCGCAAAGTACAGCTTGTTCTCCAAATAGATCCGTTTCTGTTTCTTCTTTAAATGTAGTTTCTAATACTCCAGCTCTTGTTGCTCCAATTCCATCTGCATAGGATAATGCTTTTTCAGTTGCTGTTCCTGTCGCGTCTTGGTATACAGCAAACAACGCTGGAACAGCCCCGCCCTCGGCAAATGTACGACGTACTAAATGTCCTGGTCCTTTCGGTGCTACTAGAAATACATCTACATCTTCTGGTGGTGTAACTTGATTAAAATGAACGTTAAATCCATGTGCAAACACTAATGAATTCCCAGCTTGTAAATTCGGTTCAATTTCTACTTCATATACTTCCGGTTGTAGTTCATCTGGAAGTAGAATCATTACTACATCAGCAAACTTTGCTGCCTCCGCGACTGGATATACTGAAAAACCATCTTCTTTCGCCTTTTCCCATGACTTTCCTGACCTTAATCCAACTACCACATCAAAGCCGTTATCACGTAAGTTTTGTGCATGAGCGTGACCTTGTGATCCATATCCAACAATTGCTATTTTCTTTCCCTTTAATACATTTCCCGCTACATCTTTCTCATAATAAACTTTTGCCATTTTCTTTTCCTCCTATATTTAAATGATTAATGAATTAGCATAATTTGTTTATCTTGCTTTTTCATACTACGTGTAAATGCAGTAACACCTGTTCTAGCAATTTCTTTTAAGCCATATGGGCGCATTAGCTCAATGAGAGCTTCTACTTTTTCTTGTGTACCCGTTACTTGTACGACGATGGAATCCTTCCCAACATCTATTACAGCGGCTCGAAACGGTTCAATTAGACTATATAATTCCGCCCTCGATACACTTGTTGTCGCCACTTTAATAAGAGCGAGCTCCCTTGCAATCATCGCTTCTTCTGTTATATCCGACACTTTTAACACATCGATTTGTTTATGAAGTTGCTTAATCAGCTGCTCCACTTGTTGTTCGTTTTCAACATGAACAACAAATGTCATTCGTGAAATATCAGACGATTCTGTATGTCCAACAGAAATACTTTCAATATTAAAATGCCTCCTGGTCATAACACCTGTAATTCGATTTAGAACCCCGCTTTGATTTCGAACTGTCGCCGTAACAATTCTTTTCACTGTCCCTTCACCCCTTCCATTTGGTGAACCCCTTTTCCAGGAGCAACCATCGGCATAACTTTTTCAGACTGTAGTACTCTGCAATCAATGACAACAGGCTCTTGCAAATCAATTGCCGCTTGCAACTGATCCCTCGCGAGTAACGGATTTTCAATTCGCACCCCTTTTATGCCATATGCATGGGCCAGTGCTACGAAATCAGGTTGACAAGAGAGCAACGAGTGAGAATATCTTTGATTATAAAATTCATCTTGCCACTGTCTTACCATCCCTAAAGCTTCATTATTTAAAATCAAAACTTTAACCGGTAAAGAATGTTCTTTCAATACACTTAGTTCTTGTAATGTCATTTGAAAGCCCGCATCACCAACAACGGCTACAACTAATTCTTTCGGTCTTGCAATTTGTGCACCAATAGCAGCTGGAAAACCAAATCCCATTGTGCCAAGTCCACCTGATGTTACCCATTTATCTGGGTCTTTAAGCGGATAATATTGAGCAGCCCACATTTGATGCTGACCAACATCTGTTGTAACAATTGCTTTTCCTTTTGTAATTTCATACAGCATATCAATTGCTGCTTGGGGTTTAATCTCTTTAGAATCTTGATCATAGAAAAATGGATATTGTTCTTTTCTGCTTTTTAAAAGTAATAACCATGCACTATGATTTTCTTTTCTCCCCTTACACTCGAGCAATGCCTCCAAAGCATGTTTCGCACTAGCTACAATTGGAATTTCTGTAGGAACATTTTTTCCAATCTCTGCTGGATCAATATCAATATGTGCGACTGTAGCCTCTTTGGCAAAGTACTCTAGGTTCCCAGTAAGACGATCATCAAATCTTGCACCAATATTTATAAGTAAATCACACTCATACAACGCCATATTCGCTGTATATGAACCATGCATCCCCCCCATTCCTAGAAATAATGGATCATTTGGCGGAAATCCTCCTAGTCCAAGAAGTGTATGCACAACAGGTATACAGTGCATTCGTGCAAAATCTATTAATTCTTGCGAGGCTTTTGCATGCAATACACCTGCTCCAGCTAAAATCAGTGGCTTTTCTGCAACAGCAATCGCTTGTAATAATTTGTTGATTTGCAATAGATTGGGCTCATAGTGTGGTTGATAGCCTGGTAAATCCATTTGCACGTCACTACATCGTTCTCCTTTTTCTACTACCATGTTTTTAGGAAGATCAATAACGACTGGTCCTGGTCGGCCCGTTTGTGCAATATGAAACGCCTCTTTAATAATTCTTGGTAAATCCGATGCCCTGCGCACTTGATAATTATGCTTAGTTACTGGCATCGTGAGCCCCATAATGTCCGCTTCCTGGAAAGCATCACTTCCAATTAACGTTGTAGCTACTTGACCTGTGAAAACAACAAGTGGTAATGAATCAATCATTGCATCTGCAAGACCAGTAATCACGTTTGTTGCACCCGGACCGCTTGTCGCAATCACAACACCTGGTTTCCCTGTAACGCGCGCATATCCTTCTGCTGCATGAATCGCTCCTTGTTCATGTCTTGTTAAAATATGAGGAATTTCACAATCATAAATTGCATCATAGAGCGGTAGAACAGCACCTCCCGGATAACCAAATATAACTTCTACCTCTTCCTTTCCTAACGCTTCTAACAACAGCTGTGCACCAGTTGCCATTTTCTCTTCCGTTTTTGAAGACATTTCTCTTACAAACCTCCTTTAAAATTGTTTTATACAATAAAAAAATCCTACGTCCACACTCCAGCTATGTGCTGAAGGGACGAAAGATTTCGCGGTACCACCCTTCTTTGCAAGAATACTTCTTGCCTCAGTGACTCAGGGGATGAGTCTAGCTAATAACGGAGCTACCGTCTAAGCCTAGACAAACGCTTCAGCTTAGCACTCAAGGGCGATGTTCGTCGACGTGAACCATCGGTTTCCAGCAACCACCGACTCTCTGTGAGGCTTCACAATCAACTACTCCTCCCTATCAACGCTTTACAAATCTATAATTTATTACACTTCTATCATCCAACTTTATTTTCTTCGTAAATCTTCTCTCCATCTTCGACAACTAATTTACGAAACTCTTCCAATAAGCGATTGGTATGTGGACCTGTTTTTCCAGCCCCAATCGTTCTTCCATCAACTGTCGTAACTGCAATCACTTCAGCTGCAGTTCCTGTTAAAAACACTTCATCAGCTACATATACATCGTGTCTTGTAAATAATGCTTCTCTTACGTCATACCCAAGCTTTTCTCCAATTTCCAAAATAGCGTTTCTTGTAATACCTTCTAACGCCCCTGCAGAACTTGGTGGTGTAATTAATTTATTTCCTTTTACAATGAACACATTATCACCAGATCCTTCTGCAACATAACCTTGCTCATTTAACATAAGTGCTTCTTGCACACCAGCAAGCTTTGCTTCAATTCGAACTAAAATATTATTTAAATAGTTCAAAGACTTTACTTGTGGTGTTAATACGTCCGGACGATTACGACGCGTCGCAACTGTCACAACCGGTATCCCCTTTTCATAATATTCTGGCGGAAATAAGGATAACTGTTCCGCAATTACAACTACATTCGGTTTCGAACAAGAATCAGGGTCTAACCCAAGATTCCCAGCACCTCGTGATACAACTAAACGAATGTATCCGTTAGATAGCTTATTTTGACGAATTGTCTCAACAACAATACTTGTTACTTCTTCTAACGTATATGGAATTTCTAACATAATGGATTTTGCTGACTCGTATAAACGAATAAGATGTTCTTTAAGTCTGAAGACATTGCCACTGTAGACACGAATTCCTTCAAACACCCCATCACCATATAAATAACCATGATCATATACTGAAACTTTTGCTTCGTCTTTTGGAACAAATTCTCCATTTAAGAAAATCCATTGCTCATTCACTTAAAAGCGCCTCCTATGTTCTGTGAATTTTTTATTGTTTCCTAGTTTACTCTCCTTTTTAAATAAATCAAGTTAATTTTTTGAAAATTTATAATTTTAAAATTTATGTACATCCTTGTTTATATTGATTTACCAACATTGTTAACGTTTACAAAATGTCAAAAAATTTTTTTCGCCATTTTTCATCCTAAAAAATATTTGTTTAGAAGAAGGATTTTTGTCAAATGATGCGAATCTATTGTATTCAATAAACGAACGTCCGATTTCGTATATTCGAGAATAAAAACGACTTTTGATTGAAAAGGGGGAAAAAAGCAAAATAAAAATTGTATAAAAATAACAATCATATTTTTCATGTAACTTTCATAATCCTATTTTTAAAAAACAAATTGTCAAATGAAGGAGGAAAATAATATGGCGTGTGTACAAATTAAAGGAACGAGACAAGAGGTAGTAGAAATGTTACAACTATTTGATTTAATGGATACGAAAGGATTGTGTAAATTTAACAATTACGTAGAGGTGCATCCAAATGAAGAACAGAATAACAATTTCACTGCTTCAATTGACATTCAATCAAATGATGATTCTTCCCAAGATCAATTAAACGATCAATTTGTAAGTCAAATGCTAACTGGTGTATATAACGATTAATAAGTCAACACTCCTATCCTGGATTTACATCCTCTCACCATCTTTTTCTCAAGTATATAAATATCCGTTAAAAATTTGAGCATATTACTAGATGGTAGGGGGTGAAAATCATGGCGAAAATCGGTGTTGAAAATTCTTTAACAGATGTTCAACAGGCACTGCAACAAAAAGGATATGAAGTAATTTCACTACGCTCTGAAAACGACGTGCAAGGATGCGATTGTTGCGTCGTAACTGGGCAAGATTCTAATGTAATGGGAATTAGTAATGCAGCTATGAAAGGTTCTGTAATTAAAGCAAGCGGCTTAACAACGGATGAAATTTGTCAACAAGTTGAAAGTAGACTATAATTGCGTGTCTATTGTATGTACCTTATACAAAAAGAGAAGTCTCCTTATGAAAAAGGAGACTTCTCTTTTTTATATTCACCTAACGGGAAAGTAACATATACTGGATGAAAGCCCTACCTCTCTCTCATCAACACGGTTCCTCTGACCGTTCCTTGATACACTAGTATGTGTATAAGCTTATAAATGTAACTTTTAGGGTTCGTTCACAAAAGTTGTTGATAAAATTACCCGATCTTTCGCAAACTTTTCATGTTACATTTATAAGAAATATCCAATATATACTAGATGCGACCGAGACACGAAATGTAATTTTAACATTTAACAACCAATTCGTCAATGTTTATTTTAACAAAACAAAAACAGACATCATGATCTGTCTGTTTTAGAATGGCGCTTTTTCTTTTACTACATAAACAACAAATCCGCTTACTAACATACATAAGCCGACAGTAAAATCCTTGATGTTAATCATAACTACCTCTCCCTTATTTCATCAATCATATATATTTACTTTTCAGTTATATTTATCGTCCTTAAACACACTTTTTCTAATATATCATAATTCCTAAAAAATGCAAGTTAACTTTTTAACGACCGTTTACAAACTTATCTACAGTACTTGGAACTGTATTCAAAGCTTTTTCAATCAAGTGTGTACCACTATGTAAATGTAACACTTGTACACCGCCAGATCCTACCACTAAAAACGCAACCGGGTCGATTGAAACCCCTGCACCACTTCCGCCTCCAAATGGATGTACTTGCTTCACCTCTTTTGGTTGTCCTTGTCCTGCCGAACTTTTTCCTAACGATGTTTCCCCTTTAAAATCACTTCCCCCTGCGCCAAAACCAAAGGCAACTTTTGAGACAGTTAAAACAACATTTCCGTCCGCTGTTGAAACAGGACTTCCGACAATTGTATTCACATCAACCATCTCTTTTAAATTTGTCATTGCAGTTTTCATTAAGTTTTCAATTGGATGTTCCATCATTTAAACCACCTTTTTCCTCTTAATTCTTTTTTATATTTTCCAAAATAGAGGAACTCATACCAAGTTTTACAATTCATAAAAACAACAGTCTATTATCAACTTTTTCAGCCTACAATCTAAAACCAATATAAATCCCCTTCACCCCATCCTGATATATCTCCACTTTGATTTTTCAATATATAAGTCGACTACGAAGAGAAAAAATGACTTACACTCATTTTCTCTCTGTTTTTAGGTTGGCATGGGACAGGAAAGAGGGCTGACCGCTTCTATGCATAGCCGATGCTCTCTCCCGCCTAAAAAGAAAAATTCTATGTTGGTTTTTAATTTGTATTTATATACATTGATGTTATGACGGTCTATTTCTTGCCGGATAAAAAAGAGAAAGATATACATACTACTAATGAACCTTGTTATGAAAGGAGACATTATTTTGACTGATAAATTTAACGAACAACATAGAACTGAAGAAGGGGATTATAAAGAAGAATACGCAGCAGAGGTTGCTCCTCAGCGTATCAACTATAATGATAGAGATGACGTGAAATCAAAAACAGCTGGTTCAACTGCTGGTTTTATTGCACTTGCTCTCGCTATATTATCTCTCTTTACATTCCCTACACTTTTTGGGCTTGTTTCCGTTTTACTTGGCATTTATGCTTATAATCGCGGAGCTACTGTAACTGGTGGTATCGCTGCGATTGTTGGCGGCATTGCTGCACTTGTTGCTCTTTTATTCCGCGCTGCAATCATCGGTTTATTGTTCTCACTTTTTTAAAGAAAAAAGGTATCTCGCGCTTTGCGAGATACCTTATCCTGTGAAAACATCTTCTGATGGATATCGAATTTTTTGCTTTGCTGGCCGCGCTAGGGAAAATACAAGTGTTAATGGACCAATTAACCCGCAAAACATAACAAACATAATGATACATTTTCCAACGGCTGATAACTTCGCTGTAATTCCCATTGATAATCCAACTGTACCAAATGCAGAAATCGTTTCAAACAACAATTGAACAAAACTGAAATTATCTGTTAGCATAAGCAAAAATACTGCTACAAAAATAAGGATTTGGCTAGCAACAGCAATTGCCAAAGCTCTTGTTACCGTAGACATTTTAATGTTACGACGGAATAAAACAAAGTCTTCTTTTTTTCTAAAAAAGGCTACAACCGATGTAATTAAAATAACAAATGTCGTTAACTTAATTCCCCCACCTGTTGAAACACTGCCTGCACCAATAAACATTAAAATCATCGTAAACAATATTGACGATTCTTCCATTCCTCCATAATCAACCGTATTAAATCCTGCCGTCCTTGGGGTAATTCCTTGGAAGAATGAAGCCCATAATTTTTCACTTAAAGATAAAGGTCCTAATGTTTTCACGTTGTTATACTCCAATATAAAAATCACAATGATTGCAATAACATTAAGAGCTACTGTTCCAATAATCATAATTTTCGAATGAAGTGATAGTTTCTGAAAACTACGGCTATACCATATATCAATTAATACCGTAAAACCTAAACCACCTATAACAATTAAAGAACAAATCCCAATATTAATAATAGGATCCCCTACATAACGTGTTAAATTATCAGGCCAAAGGGCAAATCCGGCATTATTATAAGCTGCAATAACATGAAAGATACTATAATATAATCCCTTCCCGAAACCAAATTCCGGAATAAATCGAATAGATAAAAAAACAACTCCTATTAATTCGATACAAATAGAAAAAATAAAGACACGCTTTACTAATTTTACAAGCCCACCTATATTCGTTTGATTAAACGCTTCTCCAATTAATAATCGGTGGCGTAATCCAATTTTCTTTCCTAATACCCATACAATTAAAATAGCAATTGTCATTAATCCAAGACCACCTGTTTGAATTAACAACATAATAATAATTTGACCAAACATTGTAAAAGTACTAGCAGTGTCTACAACCCCTAAACCTGTTACCGTTGCTGCCGATGTTGCTGTAAAAAAAGCGTCTACCCAACTAATTGATTCTTTTGTCGCAAATGGTAATTTTAATAATAGTCCCCCTACAACAATTAAACAAAAAAAGCCTATTGCTAAAATTTGAGGCGGGTTTAGTCGAATTAAACGATTATAAAACCCTTTTTTTGTTGTTGCTTCCATATCACTAACTCCCTTAATAAAGTAAAACCTCTATCCGTATGCTAATCGTTCGTTTTGAATGGACAAAATCTTACGGAAAGTAATTTTTTTACCTAACTTTTTTCAATTCCTCATGCTTTTAAATCGAACTCATTCGCGTAGATGAATCTTTATACTCTCATAATATAGTTGAGCATAATCCTTTTTTTTATAGATTTCAACTTTTATTTTCCTATACTTCTAAACAACGATCAGCAAATTATTTCGCTCTTATTTTCCTCATAGAAACTCGTTCCTTAAAAGGCTTTAATACACAATTTCCCTCTACTTTTACTGAATCTTACAGTGAAGATGTTGCTACTTGTTAATATCAAGTAAGGCTCATCTAAAAAATCCCCCTACCTTTCACTTCGAATTCACATTGAAGTCACATCTATCTTTTATATTAGAACTATCGAAGCTGTTCCTCCCTAATAATGAGGCATTCCCCAGTGTCTCGAACAGCTTTCCATCCCTAATTAAAATTGACATAAATTGTCCCCTTCCATGGCCATCTTGCACTAACAAGATGGTCTATTTTTTATTCACCATAATAGCTCTCTTACCGATTCACTAACTATTCATTCGACTATAAAGCCTCTAACTATTTTTCACCTTTCATCTATGATTCAAAAAGAGTAAAACTTTTAAAATCCCCACATCTTTCACTTCAAGTTCACATTGAGGTCACATCTATCTTTTATATTAGAACTATCAAAGCTGTTCCTCCCTAATAATGAGACATTCCCCAGTGTCTCGAACAGCTTTCCATCCCTAATTAAAATTGACATAAATTGTCCCCTTCCATGATCATCTTGTACTGACAAGATGATCTATTTTTTATCTTAAAATATGATTCCTATTCTTCCATATGCTATCAAATAAGAATAATAGAATACCTATCACTATACATCTATTCTATAATTTAAAATATTGATATGAATAATTTCAGAAAATCCAGTCAAACAATATACTCTTTCAATACAATACAATAAAAATAGAATACAATTTCACAAAAATTAAAAAAGGAGTGAATATATTCACTCCTTTCTTGATTTACTTCCTTTTTTTGAACGGTATTCTTTCCCTTTATTATCATTACCAGTTACAAATTCAGAGCTAAACTCTTGTTGAAATTGCCCTGTTTTTGGTGAACCTTGATTTCCACTTCCTTGACTACCATTACGATTTGTCATCTTCCTTCCTCCTTTCATATTGGTAGTATGTCTTTCCGATCTCAATCATACACATTACATTCTTCAATTTAATGGAATATACTTTTTTCATTTTGACTCTTCTTTAAAAATCATGGAATTTTAACTCATTTTATATAAATTGAAACTTTAATCAACTCCACCTAATGCTGAAATTTGAAGTAGTTGTCTTACTGCCCGCAAATAGCGGGATAAATAAAAAAATCTTCCCAAAAAGCAGGGAAGTTTTTTTACTAAACACAGTTCATAAGATTTCTCTCTATATAAGTTTTTTTGAAATAGATATCATTACATGCATCTCTTCTTCAGATAGTGCTGAAAACCTTTCTTGTAAATACTGTTTTTTCGCAAATTCCATTTTCGCAACTAACTCTTTTCCTTGTTCCGTAATTTCTAAATATACAACACGACGATCAGATGTAGAACGGGAACGTGTCACAAAACCTTTGTTAATTAGCTTTTCTGTAACAGCTGTAATATGACTGTTTGATACATGCAGTTCATTTGCTACACGAGAAACCATCTCTTTTTCATTACGATTTAATATACGAAGTACAAGAAACTCATTCCATGGTATGTAATCTCCAAAAATTTTTCCAATATCATTACGCAATGAACGAAACATAGCAAAAACATTTGCAGATAAATCCTCCATTAATTGTTCACGATTATGAGACACCATTTACATCTCCTTTTTATTTCATATAGTTAAATAAAAACTTTATTAATTATATTACCTTATATCTTACATTTTGTCATCTTTTTTCCCACAAAACCCCTCATACCATATTCACTTACTTGACAGATATGCTTCCAAAACGAAACACATTTAGAAAAAATCCTCACCCTTCACTAGAGCACGTATCATTTATTATCTATTTGGAAATAAATGATACAGGTTGCTTTTCTAACATGCTGAAACTCACATCAGCCACAAAAAGGGTGCGATTTGTCGCACCCTTTTTGTTTTGCTTTAATTATTTATCAAATATTCATGTTACAATAATATTATGAAATATTTTCCATTATATAAAATGAACCATTCAGAGGTGTATCATGAATCCAGATGAAGAAAAATTTTCGGATTTAAGCGGAAAAGATAAAACAATTGTTATTAGTAGTATTACCCTTCTTATCATTTTTGTTTTTGCATTCATTTTCTTTGTATATATCGGCATTTTTCGTATTATCGGTGTAGAATATACATCACGAACTGCACTACTTCTCTTTTTTTTCTTAATTCTTATACTCAGTGGCATTAGTAATTTCTTAACTTTATTTTTCAAAGTTCTTTTAAAGCCACTGCTCACGCTTATGCCAAAATGGATGGCTTTTTCACTCATTTCTTTCATAGAGATTTCAATTGATTGGCTTGCTATTCATACTGCAGATGATTGGATGGAAAGTGTTACGATTTCAAATAGAGCTGAACTACTTATTGTTCTTTTCTGTTTTATTTTGGATAAACTATGGCCGAATGATAATGAAAAGAAAAAATAAGATTACAAGCTTTTCTCTATAAAAATTGATACAATGAAAGTAAAATATACAAAAGAGGTGTTACATATGACATTACAACAATGGGCTGATAAAGGTATGTCCTTTGATACATACGTAAATAACATGACTGTAAACCAATATGAATTACTACATATTTATAATAACTTTTTAATTTCGAACGAATTGCTCCCTGTTTTAGAAGAGCGTCAACATGATGGATGGCGCGTTATTGTGCTAACAGCTGATTGGTGCGGTGATGCTCTTTTATGTGTACCTGTCATGAAACGAATTTGTGAAGTTTCTAATATTGATATGCGATTACTTATCCGTGATGAAAACCTAGCATTAATGGATCAATATTTAACGAATGGAACAGCACGTGCCATTCCAATCTTTATTTTTATTGATAAAGATGGAAAAGAACAAGCAGTTTGGGGACCACGTGCTCCAAAAGTACAAGAATTAGTGACTTCTATGCGTGCTACATTGCCTGAAAAAGACGATCCACAATTTGAAGAAAAACAGAAAGAAATGTATGCTAATTTCCGTGCAACATTAGCTGATGACACTTCACTTTGGGAACATGTCATGGAAAGTATGATTGAAAAAATAGTAAAATAAAAAAACTGCCGAATGGCAGTTTTTTTATTGCATAATGAAGAAATAGAACACCGCAGCTAAAATAAAACGATAATATGCAAATGGTGTTAACTTTACACGAGCTAATAATTTTAAAAATGAAACAATCGCAAGCATTGCTACAAGGAAAGCTGTAATAAATCCAGTTGCAAACAATGTGATATCCGCTGAACTTAATACGTCCCAGCTTTTAATTAAATCTAAACCTGACGCAGCGACCATCATTGGTACCGCTAAAATAAATGTATATTCAGCTGCTGCTGTATGAGATACACGAGCTAGTAATCCACCGCTGATTGTAGATCCAGAACGTGAAAATCCTGGCCACAATGCTAAACATTGGAACATACCAATTGTGAACGCTTGTTTATACGTAATCTCGTCCAATGTTTTTGCTGTACTTGGTCTTGAAAATTTCTCAGCAACAATCATTAAAATACCACCAACGATTAAACTAATAACAACAGGTCCTGGTCCAAATAAAACTTCTTTAATTGTACTATGAAATAAAACCCCAAGTACTCCTGCTGGAATCATACCAATAATGATATGTAGTAAATTTAAAGATGGTCCTTCTGTTACTTTTCCAATTCCAACTAATGACCACAAACGTTTCCAAAACACAACGACAACCGCTAAAATAGATCCTAATTGAATGACAACTTCGAATACTTTCGCTCTATCATCCTCAAATCCAATTAAATGCCCTGTTAAGATCATATGCCCTGTTGATGATACCGGTAAAAACTCCGTTAACCCTTCAACAGCACCCATGATTAATCCAATTAACCAATCAGCCACTGATAGTGCCTCCTTAATACCTTATATGTACTTTTTTCACACTTTATCATAATACCCTATCCATTTTCAAAGTGCATCTTTTTTTTCCTCTATTTCACAAAAGCATACGCGTATTTCTTTTCTATTTTTTGATTAAATTGTATGATAATAAGAGTTTATTTTTATATGGAAAGGAGATTTTATGAAAGAAACCCATTCATTCTTACAAAAAACAAAACAATTTGTCTTACTATTTTTTCCGATTTTTGTAACACAAATGTCTTTATTTGCAATGAGCTTTTTTGATACGACAATGTCAGGTCATGCAAGTGCTGCTGATTTAGCTGGCGTCGCAATTGGAACAAGTATATGGATTCCGGTTAGTACTGGATTAACAGGAATTTTAATGGCTACTACCCCTATTATTGCTCAACTTGTTGGTTCAAAACAAAAAGAGCAGGTTCCTCATATCGTCATACAAGCCGTATATTTAGCAATTGGAGTTAGTTTACTTGTTATTCTTATCGGTTTCTTTGCCGTTTCACCAATTTTAAGTGGTATGCATTTAGAGGAGCAGGTTGAACATATCGCTTCTCAATTTTTGAGTATTATTTCAATTGGTATCATTCCTTTATTTGTCTATACTGTATTACGTGGCTTTATTGATGCATTAGGAAAAACGCGTACAACAATGATTATTACACTGCTTTCCTTACCTATTAACGTCATTTTAAACTACGTATTTATTTTTGGGCATTTCGGCTTTCCAAAACTAGGCGGTGTTGGTGCAGCAATTGCTTCTACCGCAACATATTGGTGCATTTTGCTTATTACGATTATTATCATCCGTACAAAAGAACCATTTGCATCTTTCGGCATATTCAGGCGTCTATACCGACTTTCCATTTCAAGTTGGAAAGAATTATTAGCACTTGGGGTACCTATCGGATTTGCAATCTTTTTTGAAACGAGCATTTTCGCCGCTGTAACACTTATGATGAGTAACTTTAGTACGACAACAATCGCTGCACATCAAGCAGCTATGAACTTTGCTTCACTTTTATATATGACACCTTTAAGTTTAGCAATGGCTATGACAATTGCAGTTGGTTTTGAAGTTGGAGCAAGTCGTTATACAAATGCAAAACAATATAGTTTTATCGGAATTGGTTTGGCACTTGCTTTTGCCTTATTATATTCTATCCTACTCTTTTTCTTTGACGATCAAATTGCATCTATTTATACAACAGATATTGTTGTTCATGATTTAGCAAAAGAGTTTCTCATTTTTGCGATTTTATTTCAAATTTCTGATGCAATTGCTACCCCAGTGCAAGGTGCACTCCGCGGTTATAAAGATGTGAATATGGCCTTAATTATGACACTTATTGCCTACTGGATCATCGGTCTACCGCTCGGTTATATATTAGCAACCTATACTTCTTGGGCAGCGAAAGGTTATTGGATCGGTCTTATTATCGGACTTGCATTTGGAGCTACCTTTCTGCTTATTCGCCTCTTTCAAGTACAACGTAAATATACATCGCAAGAAAGTCACTAATTATAGTGGCTTTTTTCATCATGCATAGTTCCTCTTTAAACGTGTAACATAATGAAAAAGAAAGGTGTAAATCTATGGATGAAAAGAAAAAAAGGCAGCCCTATGATGAGGAGTTCGCTCCTGAAATCTCACCTGGATACAGACAAGATATTCATAAGCCCCCTCAATATAAAAACACTTCCTTTTTAATTGGAATTAGTATTTTCGGGGCAATATTACTTGTACTCATTATTTTCATCTACTTTTAATGAAAGGGGAATTATATGGAAAAACAATCCTCAATCTTTTCTAAAAGAGTTGTAAAAACACAAAAAGGGTATGCAGGTGATTCTGTAAATGTGCATAAACAAGTAGAACAAGGAAATTTAGAAATCGCAAAAAAAGAAATTGGACAACAAAACGAGAATCTGTAAATGCCCCTCCTTGCAAGTGCTTGATTTTGTTGGAATGCTGTTAAAAACGAAAATGTCCCCAGCTTCTGGGGACATTTTATTCTACATATTGCCGCTGCTCCGCAATCTTAAACGTATGATTTTCTTTTACAACCTTTATTTTATAATTCACTCCCATTTCACTTCTTTTCCCATTCTCAATGCCTGAAACATGAGCTGTAGCACCGTACATAAAGTTTTCATCCGATTCTTCACGTATTTCTTTATTCACAAATTTATATTTTAAATCTTGAAAACGATTCGGATAATAATTTCTCATTAATTCTCCATAGCCATCCCCTGTATAATCTCCTGAAAATATTTCCATACCTATTCTTTTTATCTCTTCTTTATCATGAATAGCAAAGACCGATAATTGAGCGGTTACCAGATACTCTCCGATTCTTTTCTTTTCATCAAAAGTGAGCTGTTGTATTTCTTTTCTCTTTAATTCTTCAGATATTTGATACTCGCTTTTCGACTTAAATTTCACAAAGACTTGCATTTTATAAATTCCTAAAAACAAAATACACACGAATAATATCATCATTACTATTTTCTTGCTTTTATTTCGCATCATGTACCCTTTCTTTAAGTCATTTATCTTACAGAAAGAAAATTCTGTTATTATAAAATTAACCTAACTTATCTAAAGGAGAAATGAGGAAAATCATATGTACTCTTACAGGCAATATATACAACAAGCACTACCGAATACCACCATACACTCTTATGAACAAAATGAGAATGGATGGGATAATGTAGCGATTATTATTAATAATGAATGGCTCTTCCGCTTCCCACGTAAACCCGAGTGTGCAGAGCGAATACCTCGCGAAAAAAAACTATGCGAAGTACTTTCCCAATCATTACAAGAAGTAGAAGTTCCTAAATACCACATTTTATATAAAAACGAATTAGATTCCATTCCATTTTGCAGTTACTATAAACTCATTCATGGAAAACCATTAACTGCAAAAGTAATAGAAAGGTTAACCTTACAAGAGCGTGAAACAGTTATCATACAGATTGCTACTTTTCTTGCTTCTTTACATACCATCCCAATAGAAGATGCTGTAAAATGGGAGTTTACTTCTGAGAAGCCTATCTCATATTGGCAAGAAATTCAAACGAAATTACATGATTATCTTGCTCTCACACTTACATCACTAGAAAGAAAAGCTTTTGATTATTTATTCGAGGGCTTTTTTGAACATATGCATGCATCTGATTTCAAAAGAACAATGATCCACGCTGATTTTACATGTCATCACATTTTATTTGATGAGGAGAAGAGAAGTATTGCTGGTATTATCGATTTTGGTGATGCTCAAATTGGAGATCCTGCCTTTGACTTCGCTGGATTATATAACGATTTTGGTAGTGAATTTACAGATTCCATATATAAACAATACTGTAACCTCAATCCTCATCATGATTCATCTTTCTTAAAACAAGTCATGCAATTTTATCAATACAGCCCATTGCTTCATAACCTTATTCATAGCTTTGAATCCAATAATGAACAGGAGATACAAAAGAATCGAAGAAAATTACAAACGATACTTCAGGGAACGAATTAACTTCTTTCCCTATTCTCCATTTCCTCATACAGCATTAATTTTTTATCCATTTCTACAATTAATTTATACATCTGAAACGCCTGCAAAATTTGTAATTGAATAGAGAAAGGAGCCTGTTGTTCTTTTAACCATTGAAACACTTTTACTTCATTTTCCATTGATTAACCCTCCCATTACAAATTCCTCTACGTATATACCGTAAATGATGAAAAGCTTTTCATGTCAATAATAAAAAGGATGCAATTTTGCATCCTTTTAATGTAATATAGATTTTTTATGAATAAGTGTCTCTTGCTCTTCGTTTACTTTACATTCATTTCGAAAAGCACAACCATTACATTCAGAGCGAACGGTACGTTCTGTGTAATGTTCTGGTTGCCTTAGCATCTCTTTCATCCTATGTAAATCATTCATGCCAACTATAATATCTTGCTCTTTTGGAACATAATCATACCTAGTTCCTTCTATTAAATTAACAATTTCAATTTTTTCAGGAAGAACTCCGAAAGCTTTATAACTGAAAACAGCCGTTAGCTTCTGACAAAGAGCAAGCATCTCTTCATTTGCATCAACAACATACTTTTTAATTACAAACGATTGCGAGGACCATTCACCAACTTCAAACGTTAATGAAATGTAAACACCTAACTCTTCCATATATGTTTGTAATTTTTCATATAAAAATAAAGGCGGTGTTTTACTTGCATCATTTTTCACAAATTGTAATAGATGGTCCGTTAGCTTTGCAAGAACAATATAATATTCGGCTTTAGAAGAGAACATTCCAACACGCACTTTACTCCAATGTCTTTCTAATAGCTCTAACAGGCGCACTGTTGTTTGTTTTTCTGCTGGTGATGTGTAATAATCACTGATAATTTGATTTACAATTGCTTGCACCATTTGTTGCCATTCAAATGAAGAAGGTTCTCTTCTTTTTATATGCCGAAAATAAAACTTATGTGGACAACGCATAAAATCATATAAATGATAATCTGTCATCGTTTTAATTGATATTTTCCCCTGCACCCATCTTCATCTCCCTCTCACCATTAAGAAAGGTGTTTTACAAATTCAGCACCAAATTGAAGACATTTCTCTACATCTTCATCTTCCGGCGTTAATTCTACTTTTAGCCCTTCCATTACAACTTCAGCACCGCGCTCTCGTAATTTTTCTTCTAAAATATCAACGGCTGCTCCGTATTTCGGATAAGCAGAATCACAAGATCCAAATACCACTGCTCTTTTACCAGCTAATTGAATTTCTTCCATTTCATCATAAAAATCTAAGAAATCATCAGGAAGGTCACCATCTCCCCATGTGTATGCTCCTAAAATAATTCCATCATATTCTTCTAATATAGAAGCTTCTGGTGTATCCATGATATCAATCACTTCAATCTTATTTCCTGTTTCACGAATCGCTCCAGCTATATGATCCGCCATCTCCTCTGTATTTCCACTCATACTTGCAAAAATCATTACAAATTTATTCAACTGACTCTCTCCCTTGATTATGTATATCTTTTTCTGTTTTATTTATTTTCTTCTCATCTACATATTCAGCACGAATCACATTTCGTTGCCATTCCATATGTTTATCTTTATTTTTATTTTTCCTTAGTCCAAGGCGAAATGCTTTCCTCATCTCTACCTCACCCATTCTTATCTTTTTATCTCATTGATAATAATTATCAATTTCAACTATATAACTAGATTAATTGAAAACGATTATCAAAGTCAATAACTATTTTGAAAAAAATGATGAAAAGGTACAAGCTTGTCCGCCAGCTATTCATATACTATAAATGAGCATAGTTCTTTCTCAGCCCTCTCTAACGGAAAGAAATAAAAGCAACTGCGTTAATCGCAGTTGCCTTTTTTATTGCTAAACTTTTAATAAATTCATTGTCGTTTGTAAAAATAACTTTGCACCATCCATTAAAGCCGATTCATCCACATCAAATTTTGGATGATGATGAGGATAACAAGTCTTAATTTTATCATTTCCCGTTCCTAATTTAATAAAACAGCCTGGTGCTTTTCTTAAATATGCCGAGAAATCTTCCCCTCCCATCGAAGGGGCTAACTTTACAATTCTCTCCTTTCCAAACAGCTCTACCGCACTTTCTTCTACTATTTTTGTAATAAACGGATCATTGATAACCGGGTCATATCCATAGCGATATGTATACGTATACGCTGCACCATGTGCCTCTATAATCCCCCTAGCAATTTGCTCAATCCTCTCCTCCGCTTCTTTTCTTAAGGTTTGATCGAAAGAGCGGACTGTCCCCATCAAATATGCTGTATCAGGAATAATGTTATCCGCTGTTCCTCCATGAAATTGTGTTATGGAAACAACTCTTTGCATAAAAGCGCTTGTATTTCTAGATACAATATGTTGTAAGTTTGTAATAATTTGTGCACCAACTGCTATCGGATCTATCGTTTCTTCCGGCCTAGCAGCATGCCCTCCCCTTCCTTTTACTTCTATTGTAAATACATCGGGGGCAGCCATCATCGGCCCATATACAATCCCAATCTTTCCTGTCTCTAATCCAGACATAGTATGTAAACCGATAATATAATCTACACCGTCCATTACACCGGCTTCCACCATTTCCTGCCCACCGCCAGGATACACTTCTTCAGCATGTTGAAATAAAAGGCGGATTTCTCCGTCCCACTCCTCATTCATGTTCGCTATGGCCTCTGCTGTACCTAATAAAATAGCGGTATGTGCATCATGCCCACATGCATGCATAACTCCTGGAATAACTGATGCATATGATTTAGACGTTTCTTCCTGAATTGGCAGGGCATCCATATCTGCACGAATTGCTACTACTTTTCCATCCCCCTTTCCCTTTTTCTTTGCCATCACACTATATGGTGTCGGTCTTGTTACCTCAAAAGCCGAAAATGAACACAATGTATCATATATAAATTGTGACGTTTTTTCTTCTTGGAATGATAGTTCAGGAAATTGGTGAAGATGCCTCCGCCACTTCACAATATTTTCCTCAGACACATATGTCTGCCACCCTTTGTTCAAAGACTCCATTCCTGACAACCTCCCTTTTATTTCACTGTAATGATTCAATTTCCTTGTAGGATTTTCATTTTCAAAAACGCTTTATACATTCCCTGCCCATAAAAAAAACAAATCCATTACAAATTCATACAGAATGTAATATAATTGCTAAGTTAGGGATTTTCTTTTTTAGTATTTAGTGCTACTATCAAAAAAGAGCCTTTTTGTCTTATATTTACCTAAAATGTGGAATTTTGTTTTTTTCACAACGATGTAGGATATGATACCTACATACAGTTACTATTTCATAAGAGAGGGAAAGACATGGAAAGATTAAAAGAGATATGGTCTCGACCACTCACACAATGGTTTGCAAAAACTTTTTATTACCTTGCAATTTTATTTGCTTTGCTTTGGTTGTATGGTTTCCATGATACAAACACAAGCACATTTATTTACAATGAATTTTAGGGTGGGAACGTTATGAAGTTATTAGAACAAATCGAAAAGTGGGCAGTTGAAACTCCTGACCAGACCGCTTTCGTTTGGCGAGATGCGAAAATTACGTACAGACAATTAAAGGAAGACTCTGATGCGTTAGCTCATTGGATTTCTTCTGAGTATGCAGATGATCGCTCACCAATTATGGTATACGGCCATATGCAGCCCGAGATGATCATCAGCTTTTTAGGATGTGTCAAAGCTGGACATGCTTACATTCCAGTTGATTTATCTATTCCAGCTGATCGTGTACAACGAATTGCTGAAAGCTCTGGTGCGAAATTACTTCTATCTCCAGTAGAAGTAGCTGTAACTGATTTACCAGTTCGCATCATATCTGAAAACAACTTAAAAGACATTCTCTTTACTTATAAAGGGAAAACGCCAAACCCTGAACATGCTGTAAAAGATGATGAAAACTTCTATATTATTTACACGTCAGGGAGCACAGGTAATCCGAAAGGTGTACAAATCACGTACAATTGTCTTGTAAGTTTCACAAAATGGGCTGCCCAAGATTTCAACTTACAAACAGGACAAGTATTTTTAAACCAAGCACCTTTCTCATTCGATTTATCTGTGATGGATGTTTACCCATCGTTAGTAACAGGTGGTACACTTTGGGCAATTGATAAAGATATGATTGCACGTCCAAAAGACTTATTTGCTTCTTTAGAACAATCTGATGTACAAGTATGGACATCCACACCATCTTTTGCAGAAATGTGTTTAATGGAGCCATCTTTCTCTGAAAGTATGCTACCAAACATGAAAACATTCTTATTCTGTGGTGAAGTATTATCAAATGACGTAGCAAGAAAACTAATCGAACGCTTCCCGAAAGCTACAATTATGAATACGTATGGTCCAACTGAGGCAACTGTAGCAGTAACAGGCATTCATGTTACACAAGAAGTCGTTGATACATATCAATCGCTTCCAGTTGGTTACTGTAAATCTGATTGCCGTATTCTTATTATGAAAGAAGATGGTACGATTGCACCAGATGGTGAGAAAGGTGAAATCGTAATCGTTGGTCCAAGCGTAAGTGTTGGATATTTAGGAAGCCCTGAATTAACAGAAAAAGCATTCACAGTTATTGATGGCGAACGTGCCTACAAAACAGGAGATGCTGGCTATGTAGAAAATGGTCTTCTTTTCTATAATGGTCGTCTTGATTTCCAAATTAAATTACATGGTTATCGAATGGAATTAGAAGAAATCGAACATCACCTTCGCGGTTGCTCTTACGTAGAAGGAGCTGTCGTAATTCCAATTAAAAAAGGTGAGAAATACGATTACTTATTAGCGGTTGTTATTCCCGGAGAGCATTCGTTTGAAAAAGAATTCAAATTAACATCTGCAATCAAAAAAGAACTCAATGAGCGATTACCAAATTACATGATTCCAAGAAAATTCATGTATCAATCTTCTATTCCAATGACACCAAATGGAAAGGTAGATCGCAAAAAATTATTGAGTGAGGTTACAGCATGACCGCATATGGATCATTTTATTTTTTCGCCATAGTGGGCATTTTATTAATACCTACTATTATAGCTGGATTAAAGGGTAAAATGCTGCGCAAATATAATGCTTTTCTAACGCTAGTCATGCTTGCAATTATCTTCTCCGATAAACCAAAGCAAGCAATGATGTTAGCAGCATTTATTATTTGGCAATACGTCCTAATTAAAGGCTATTTATTATTAAGAAAACAAAATAATAATACGTTCATGTTTTACATGGCTGTTATTTTATCGATTTTGCCACTATTCTTAGCAAAAATCGCACCGTTTGTACCTGAATTAAAATTTGTTGTTTTTCTTGGTATGTCCTACGTAACATTTCGGGCAGTACAAATGGTATTTGAAGTTCGTGATAATTTAATTAAGGAGTTCACATTCTTTAATTTCTGGGAGTTCGTTTTATTCTTCCCTGCTATCTCGACTGGACCTATCGATCGCTATCGTAGATTCCAAAAAGATATTCAAAAACCACCAAGCGCTGAAGAATATCAAAAATTACTATACACAGGGATTAACCGTATTTTTCAAGGCTTCCTGTATAAATTTATAATTGCTTATTTACTACAGAAGCATTTTGTTGATGCAGTATTTGCAAATCAAGACACGGTTTTATCTAATGCTATTTATATGTATAGTTACAGTTTATACTTATTTTTCGATTTCGCTGGTTATAGCGTATTTGTAATTGGTGTCAGTTATATGATGGGTATTAAAACACCAGAAAACTTTAATAAACCGTTCATCAGTCGTAATATTAAAGACTTCTGGAACCGTTGGCACATGAGCTTATCATTCTGGTTCCGTGACTTTATTTATATGCGCTTTGTCTTTTTCGCAACAAAGAAAAAATTAATAAAAAATCGCTACACGATTTCATATATCGGGGCGTTTTTAAACTTTTTCATTATGGGAATTTGGCACATTTTAGGTGAACATGTATATCAATACATTATTTACGGTCTCTATCATGCTGCTTTGTTTATTTTGTTTGATATTTTTGAACGAAAAAACAAGAAGCATAAGTTTTGGCCAAATAATAAATTCATGCATGTCCTTGCAATTGTGATTACGTTCCATTTCGTATGTTTCGGTTTCCTAATCTTCTCTGGTCACCTTAACAGATATTTCTAATGAATAACTTCTTTTCTTACAGCTAGGAAGTTACACATAATACATTTCGGATATAAAGGAGATTTTAAAAATGGCAGAATTTAAAGATCAAGTATTAGATATTTTAGAAGAAGTTTGTGAAAACGATATTGTAAAAGAAAACCCTGATGTACAATTATTTGAAGAAGGTATTCTTGATTCTTTCGGTACAGTATCTTTATTAGTAGAATTCCAAGAACGTTTAGATATCGAAGTATCTATTTCTGATTTTGATCGTGATGAGTGGGCAACACCAAACATGATTATTAAAAAGTTGGAAGATATCCGATGAAAAAAGCAACCTTTGGACCGATGCTCTTAGCATTGGCCCTTTTTGCTGTATTCTTACTTATTCCAACACGCTTTCTACTTCCACTTGTAAGTGATAAAAAAGTAGAACAGGCGGCAACTTCTTTAAAACAAGAAAAAATACAAAGTATGATTTTACAGCAAAAAATGTTAGAAGATCCGAAATACCTTCCGATGTATGGTTCATCGGAATTTGCAAGAATGGATGCTTTTCACCCATCCAATTACTTTAAAGTAAAACCTGAAGGGTTTACACCATTCCTTCTTGGACGTGGTGGAACACAAGACCTTATCCATGTATTAAACTTTGCATCTACAATGGATCAATTAAAAGATAAAAAAATGGTCTTTATTCTTTCACCACAATGGTTTGTACCACAAGGTATTGATGAAACGCACTTTGCGCCTAACTTTTCTAAACAACAAGGTTACCATTTCATTTTTAACAATGATTTAAAACCTGAAATGAAAAAACAAATTGCAAAGCGCTTATTAAACTTTGAGATTGTAAAAAAGGAAACATTATTAAAAACATCTTTAGAAGGTATCGTCTATGATGATACAAAGCATAAAATTAAAGCACTTGCTGCGAAACCATTTGCTTATCTTTACCGTAATATTTTAGATCGCAAAGACATATTTACAGCGATGTTTAATATTAAACCGCATAAAGAACAGCTTGATCCATCATTGAAACAAATGAACTGGGCAGAAACACGTAAACACGCGGATCAAACTGGTGAATTAGAATCTAAATCAAATGAATACGGTATCGAGGATGGTTACTTTAATAGCAAAATTAAAAAGAAATTAAAGCAACGTAAAGGTTACTTAAAAAATGATGCTTATGACAAATCACCAGAGTATGAAGATTTACAAATTGCGCTTGATTTATTAAAACAATCCGGTGCAAAACCGCTCTTCATTTCTGTTCCTGTAAAAGGTCCTTGGTATGATTATGCTGGATTCCCAAAAGAACGACGCGAATCATACTATAAGAAAGTTCATGAGCAAATTAAACAAGCTGGCTATCCAATTGCAGACTTCTCAAACCATGAGTATGATAAATACTTCTTAAAAGATCATATGCATTTAGGATGGAAAGGCTGGGTATACATCGACGAAGCCATCCAGCAATTTTATAAAGCAAACTAATAAGAAAGACCGCTTGAATTATTCAAGTGGTCTTTTTGTGTATACACTTTGTAATTTTTCTACGGTTCCTTCTACTTCTGCAATTACCCGTTCAACGATTTGCTGCGCTGACTCTTTTCTTGCTAACGAAGAAGCTTGTCCAGCCCAAAGTGACATATAGTCCCCTTTATTTTGTTTTGCCGCTTCTTGACGTATTTTAGAGGTTAATACATTTTGAACTGGATACATTGGGAGTCGTTCTTCTTTTTCTTTATGTTGCTCTATAAATGAATTTCGAATTCCCCTTGCATACTTTCCAGAAAATGATCTCGTTACAATTGTACTTGTATCCGTACTCTGCAGCACCGCTTTTTTATGTACATCATGTGTAATACTTTCCTCACTTGTTAAAAATGCCGTACCCATTTGAACGCCTTCTGCACCTAATGCAGAAGCTGCAACAACACCTTGTCCGTTCATAATGCCTCCTGCGGCTACAATTGGAATATTGGATACGGCCGCTACCATTTGTGGAATTAGTGCAAATGTGCCAATCATAGAGTCTTGTTCTTTCCCAATAAAAGTTCCGCGGTGCCCTCCAGCTTCGCTACCTTGTCCAACAATTACATCTACTTCTAATTCAGCAAGTACCTTCGCTTCTGCCACATTTGTTGCTGTTCCAACTACCTTTATACCCTCTTTCTTCAATAGTGCAATCTCTCCTTGTTCTAACGTGTGAAATGCAAAGCTGACAACTGGTACTTTTTCTTCTATTAATACTTGCAGTTGTTCTTTATAACTTTTGGGAAGTTGCAAAGATTCATTCTGCTTATCTATACCTAATTCTTTTCGCATCGGCTCTAATAAACTTCTGGCTGCTTCTACTTTGTCTTCCTCAATTTGTATTTCCTTCGTCAGTAACAGATTGACTGCAAACGGCTTATCCGTTAACTCTCGTATCTTATCAATAGATTGACGAATTTGTTCTGGGCTCATATAACCAGCCCCAAGCGTCCCAAGTCCACCACAATTACATACAGCCGCAACAAGTTCTGGTGTTGTAATCGCACCTGCCATGCCTGCTTGAATAATTGGATATTTTATTTGTAATATATCAGTTACTCTACTTGTAAACATCGTTCTTCTCCCTTCCTATGTCCTCTTATATCTTCTTGATTCAACAAGTTTTCCCTTCTTTTAACAGGATTGAACTTCTTATAAGCGAATATATTGAAAGTGAAGGAGGAGATGACATGATTCATCCAAATGCCTTGCAACAAGGTGATACTGTCATGATTATTGCTCCCGCAGGACCACCAATACTAGAGCACGTTCTTACTGGAAAAAAAGTATTAGAAACAATGGGACTATCCGTACGAATTGGTCAAAGTGTTTACGAGAAATACGGCTATCTCGCCGGAGATGATACAATCCGTCTACAGGATTTACATGAATCATTTGCAAATCCTGAAGTCAAAGCTGTTTTTTGCGCAAGAGGTGGGTACGGAAGCGGCCGTCTCCTTCCTTATATTCAATATGAACTCATCCGAAATAACCCCAAAATTTTTTGGGGTTACAGTGACATTACTGCTTTGCATATTGCATTTTCACAATATATGGGGCTTGTTACTTTTCATGGACCCATGATTGAAGAATTAGGAAAAGGAGTCGCTTCTCTCTCCTTGTCTTCTTTCAATCAACTATTCCATCCGTATTCAACTATTTTATCCGGAGCAGAGTGCATCACCGCTCCATCTACCTGCATTGTTTCTGCTCCATTAATAGGAGGAAATTTAACAGTTTTAGTAAGTACACTAGGTACTCCCTATGAAATCTATACAGCAAATAAAATTGTATTACTTGAAGATGTTGGGGAAGAGCCTTATCGCATTGATCGTATGTTTAACCAATTACATTTAGCTGGAAAATTGAATGAATGCGCAGGAGTTGTCTTCACAAGCTGCCATGACTGTAAAGCTTCAAAACCATCTTTATCACTGCAAAACATTTTGCATAATTACCTTGCACCATACAATATTCCAGTATTATTTGGTCTTCCTATTGGGCACATACAACCAAATATCGGAATACCACTCGGTGTAACTGTCACAATGGACACTGAAAAAAATACACTTTCTATTCCTTCGGGTGTGAAATATATCCAGCATTAATGAGCAAGTAAAATCCCGATAAATGAATGTTAATAACTATCTTTACTGATTAAAGTTTCACTTTATATTAAGCTATAAGAAAGTACTCTATATAACATTTCATTCACAGCAAAAAAGGAAAAGCATGTATCGCTTTTCCTTTTTACTATATATATCCGTTTTGATTTTCCAAGATACAAGTCGCGGCTATAGAAACAAAAAAGAATTCCCTACTTATTATCTCTTTTTGTTTTCACATGGCATGGGTCTAAAAAAAGCCCTGACCGCTCCTATCCATCGCTGGACCCTCTCTTCCACCCTAAAAAGAAAGGGTTCTATCGTTTTTTCAATTGAAACTTCTACATGTTCCCTTATACCATGTTGCCTATAATGTGTGCTCACCATACTTTTTACTGATAATAATTAAATATACGTCCAGATGCTATATCTGCAATTTCTTCCGGAATAAATGTTTTGCTAATCTCTGTGCCAACATTCAATACCGCCGTTGCTTCTTTATCTAGATTTTCAAATAATTCTTTTCCACGTATCGTAATAAGGGGCGTTTCTTCTGGCAACACTTCTTTCACAAATTCTAATTGTGTAAAGAACGGTACGATCCATCTACCCTCTCCTTGGAAATAACGCAAACGAAGTGTTCCTTCTGATGCAGAATCATCTGCCTCAATAGATCCAGCAACATAAAAATTAGTTGTTAATAGCAATTCATAAAATTCCTTTTGTTTTTGTTTATCCTCTTCTGCTAAAACGAGTACTGTTTCTATCTTCTTTACTGGAATTTGCTCCATATGCTGCCACCCCTGTTTTCAAAATGATTGTACTTTAATTATACGAAATATTCTTATTTTTTTCTACATAATTGTTCAAATATTTTACTAAAATAGTATCAATTATGATTAATTATAACTGGCCCTTCCTTACCTTCTCTAATATTCCCGATGTTGTAGCAATAGTAGCAAACTCTTCATGTAGATTCACAAGGGTCATATTATGAATTTCTTCTGCAGAGTATTGCACACCGTCTGGTCCTTCTCGATTAAACGTAGCTGTCGCATCGCTCACCAAATATGTTGAGAAACCTAAATTCCCAGCCATCCGTGTTGTTGTTTCTACACAGTGGTTCGTCGTTAATCCAACGATAATAACTGAATTACAGCTTTTCTCTTTTAGTAGCTTTTTTAAATCTGTTCCAATAAATGCACTATTAACACTCTTTTGAATAACGATTTCACCTTGTAATGGTTGCACTTCTTGTTTGAATTTAACTGTTTCTGTATTTGGGTGAAACATTGATTCTACGTTTTCTTTATTCACATGTTGAATATGAATAATAGTTAACCTTCTTTTTCTCCATTCTTCTAATAAGCGTTTCATATTTTCTTCTGCCGAAGGGTTATTTCGTTCTCCCCAATACGGTAGATTAAATGCTTTTTGTACATCAATAATAATAAGTGCTGGTTGATTCACTATTATTCCCTCCTACTCCCCTGGTTGTAATTGAAACAAATACCCAAGTTGTTGTGAAGCAGTAATAAAACAAATATATGCACAGAGTTCTACAATCTCCGCTTCACTCCAATACTGTTTCAACACATCAAACATCCTATCATCTATCGCTGAACGATTATGTACAAATAAATGTGCGAAAGTTACAGCAGTGCTAACCTCTTCTACCTTTTGCACATTATTCGGTTTTCCCTTTGCCATACAATACGGGCATTCATTTCCAAATGCAAGTGTTCTCCGCACTTGCTCTTTTAACTCTTCAGAAAGAGTTCCCTTTTCATATAACGTACTTTCTAAAGCACTCCAAGATTGTAATATATCTGGACGATGTCCTAATAATTTTTGGAATTTTGTTTCTCCTACATCTGATAATGAAATTCTCTCCATCATTTCTCCCCCTATTCCTTTCTATTTTATTGTAAAATAAAGTAGGTTCTTTTTACATTTCATATGAATCTTTATTTATATATTTTCTTTACAAAAATTATTAATTTATTGGAGGTATATTTACAAATGCAATTAGATCGTATTGATCGTAAAATTTTAAATGAATTATATAATGATAGTCGCCTCTCTATGCGGGAGTTATCAAAACGAGTAAATTTATCCGCCCCATCTACTACAGAACGTGTTCGTAAGTTAGAAAGTGAAGGAATCATTCAAAAATATACAATTGATATTGATTATAAAAAAGCTGGACTTGTTTTAGACTGTATTTTAGAAATCACCTTAAAAAATGGTGATACAACGCGCATGCAACAATTCATTCAATCGTATCCATCCGCAAGTTTTTGTTATCGCGTAACAGGAAGCCTTTGTTATATCGTTAAAATTTCTGTTCCTTCATTAGTGGAACTTGAAGAATTTATTAATGATGTTTCTTCCTATGCAACAACCGTTTCTCATATCGTATTATCAGAAGTATCTCTTACTCCTGATATTGAACATATTTTTCCAGAAGAACAAAATTAATTTTTATTCATTTTTTCATAAAAAACCCCTTACAAAAAGAATAAAAATGTTTTATTATGTATTAAAATACATAAAATTCGAGAAAGGGGCATTACATTGAAAATTTGGTTTTACGAAAAGACGACTCAAGAAGATGATTTACTTGGCATTTGGGATAATGTTCCCACCATCCCTCGAATCGGGGAAAAGGTGGAAATTTTAAAAGCTGTTCGTACAGTGACAGATATTAAATATGTAAAAAACGGAAACAACTTCCACGTTGAAATTGTGATCCATTAAAATAGCAGCTCTCCTCAAATATATCGGAGAGCTGCTGCTTTTCGTTTTTATACTCTTATTGATGTTCTGCCCTCTTTATAACAATTTGATTATTCTCTATCGTAATCGCTACATAATCATTTTCTTCTAATCTAAGCTGATTCACAGCTTCATCTGGCAATTCTACAGCCATAAATCGCTCTGTTAACACGACCCGGCTATATATTTCATTTTGTTGCGATACTGATAGGATTTCCTTATCTTCATTAATAAAACGAAGAGGTGGTACCCCAACTTCTTTCACAGTTCGCCAATTCTTTCGAATAAAAGGTACTAACCATAGTAAACTAATAAGAATAACAACGAGCCCAATCCACAAATTACTTTGTCCTTGTAATTCAGCAATCGAAATGGCATCATTCGCTCCTTCACCACTCGTTAATTGGATTACAGTTGCAATACAATTATTCAATGCATGAACAGCAATATTCGTCCATATATTTTTCGTTTTTATGTAAAGAAGGCACATTACAACGCCAAATATAAAAGCACCCACAATATCAAAATGACCTAAACCAAAAATAAGAGAAGATACAATTACTGCTCGTTTTATTCCCCACTTAAACGCCATACGCTGTAAGAAGAAACCTCGAAAAATGACTTCTTCCATAATTGGTGCAAAAATACATGCTGAAATGAAACTAAATATTTGTGTGTAAATATTGCTCATATCAATTGCACCATTATCATTCAGCATATCAACGAGAAAGTCAGGAGAAATATGTGCTAGTATGTAAAATTGGATAAAAGATACACCGAATGAAAAAATCATTCCCATTATAGTTGCAACTACGATTAACTTCCAATTTAATTGTGACGATTTATCAAAGAAACTAGTAAATATAATATTATTTTTTCGTGTTTTTAAATATAACCATAGTAATGGAAATACAAAAAACACCGAAACTTGCATTGCAACATCCATGACACTGTCTGAAGCCCCCGCAAAGGTAAGCGGCAGCAGCGTTACTAACATCCCTAAAATCATCCATGCAAAAAAACTACGAAGTCGTATACGTGAAAATGCGTACTGAATAAAAAACACCTCCAAGATGATATATTTACATTGTAATATGAATATCATTAAAATTCTTCCTATTTTTCTCAATTCACTCTTAACTAAGGTACCTATTAAAATATATAATAACGAATCTACTTTGAGAAATTTCCTCTTTGCAAGATTTTCTGTTATAATGTTAAATGTCGCTTTTTATACCTATTTTTTTAAAACACATTATTTTGATAAGAATAAGGAGGATTACACATATGGATTTCTTTGAAAATGTCATTACTCCGATTCATAAGTTTATTACAATAACAAACGAATATTTATGGGGTTATATTTTAATTGCATTATTAATTATTATAGGTTGCTATTTCACATTCAGAGCTGGCTTCGTTCAGTTCCGTCATATTCGTGAAATGATCCGTTTACTTGGTGACGGAGCGAGTCCTTCAACGCGTAAAGCGCAGAAAGAAAAACATGGTGTTTCTTCATTCCAAGCGTTCTGTATGAGCACAGCATCACGTGTTGGAACAGGTAACTTAGCTGGTGTCGCAATTGCTATTTCTATGGGTGGCCCGGGAGCTGTCTTTTGGATGTGGTTAATTGCTATGATCGGCGGAGCATCTGCTTTTGTTGAAAGTACACTTGCACAAATTTATAAAATTAAAGACGGCAAAACATTCCGCGGTGGTCCAGCGTACTATATGGAAAAAGGTTTAAACAAACGCTGGATGGGTATGATTTTCTCCGTTTTAATTACCGTTAGTTTTGGACTAGTTTTTAACGCTGTACAAGCCAATACCGTAACTTCTGCATTCGACGGAGCTTTTCATATTGATTCAAAAATCGTTGGGATTTCATTAGCTGTACTATTATCTGTCGTTATCTTCGGCGGTGTAAAACGAATTGCACGCGTCGTAGAAATGATTGTACCAATTATGGCGATCATTTACGTGGCGGTTGCACTATTTGTTGTCGTGACAAATATTACATTAATTCCAGAAATGATAAAAGAAATTTTAGCACATGCATTTGGCATAAAAGAAGTTGCTGGCGGTAGCTTCGGTGCAGCAGTTTTACTTGGTGTTAAACGTGGTTTATTCTCAAATGAAGCTGGTATGGGTAGTGCACCAAACGCAGCAGCAACTGCTAACGTAACACACCCTGTTAAACAAGGTTTCATTCAAACACTTGGTGTCTTTACAGATACATTATTAATATGTAGCTGTACTGCTTTTATTATCCTTTTATCAGACGTCCACACTGGAACTGATTTAAATGGGATTCAGTTAACACAAGAAGCGTTAAAAATGCATATCGGTCCTTGGGCTCCAATCTTTGTCGCTGTAGCAATCTTCTTATTTGCTTTCAGTTCCCTGATCGGAAATTACTACTATGGCGAAACAAATATTGAGTTCTTAAACGGAAGTAAAACAACACTTATGATTTATCGTATCGCTGTAATTGGTATGGTATTCCTAGGTTCTGTTGCTACAATTCAAGTTGTTTGGGATTTAGCCGACCTATTTATGGGCGTTATGGCAATCTTCAACTTAGTTACAATCATATTCTTAAGCAAATACGCATTTGCAGCATTAAAAGATTATATGAAGCAAAAAGAAGCTGGAAAAGACCCAGTCTTCTACGCCGACAGCATTCCTGGTTTAGAAAACACAGAATGCTGGGATCGTGAAAAAACAGAAGAAAAAGTTGGTTAAGAAAAATCCCCGCGTTAAAGCGGGGATTTTTTCTATTATAATACATCACGCTTTTGGAATAAGGCACTTGATGCAACGAGTAATACTACAAAATAAGCAAGCACTAGCAATAATGATGTTGTAAAATTAAATTCTGGAAATGGTGGTGTAGCACCGCCACTAATTAGTTTATTACCATCATATATACTTAAATCCAAATGTGAGAATACAACAAACTTAGCTACTCCTTTACCAAACATCATGAGCATCATGCTAATTGCTCCTTGCAAAAAGAATAGGAACAGTGCAATGATTAATGGTAATACTGATTTTCGAAAAACATTTGCCAAAAAGAAGGCAAGTGTCGCAAAGAAGAACGGAGACACAAGTTTATATAGGATCCCTTTAAGCAATACCCCTAGCGTTAATTCTGTTTTCCCACCATCCATAACGATTGCACCAATAACCATCGCGATTAAGGTACCTGAAACGATAACAAACAGCATTGCTAATAAAACTGAAACATATTTAGAAAATAAAATCATAATTCTTTTTCTTGGGCGAATTAACAGCTGCTTAATTGTTCCTTTTTGGAACTCATCAGTAATCGTACGTGAAGCAATGGTAATACCAAAGATTGTTGCAAATAAAATAATTAAACCAATATCTAACTGTGTAAAGTCTAAATATGTTCCATTAAAATCCTTAGCTTCACCCCACTTTAATATAAGAAGGACACCTAAAATTTCTAATGCAGCAATCACACCTATCAATATATACATACCTTTTTTCGCATGTAACTTTAAAAACTCATTTTGAATTAATTTTAACATTATGCTCTCACTCCCCTAGTAATCGCTAGGAATTCATCTTCTAACGTTTTATTTTGCACTGTAACGCCATATACAAGTACATCAGCATGCACAAGTTGTTTTACAATTTGCGGAATCTTTTCTTTTGCTACAGAGCTCACAACCACGCTTCCTTGTACCTTACCTTTAATGATTTCATTCGCTTTCTGAATTTGATCTACTTCAAATGACACTGCAACCGTTTCAGCATGCTTCGTTTGCTCATGTAAGTTATACTCTTGTACAAACTGACCTTGCTTAATAATAACCACACGATCACACATAATCTCAATTTCACTCAATAAATGACTTGATACGATAACAGCAATATTGTCTTCTTTCGCTAATCGTTGTAAATAATCACGAATTTGACGAATACCAGCTGGATCTAATCCATTTGTTGGTTCATCTAAGATTAAGATTTTCGGTTGATGAAGTAACGCTTGTGCAATACCTAGACGTTGCTTCATTCCAAGTGAATATGTTTTTACCTTTTTATGAATCGCATGCTCGAGTTCAACAAGCTTTACAATTTCAGCAATTCGCTCTTTACTAATCGGTGTAACTGCCATATTCGTAAAATGCTTTAGATTTTGCATTCCTGTCATATAATCATATAGTTCTGGATTCTCGACAATCGCTCCAATTTGTTCTAACGCCTTTTCACGTTCTGTACGAATACTATGACCACAAATTGTAATATCGCCTTCTGTCATTGAAATCAGACCAGTCATCATCCGAATTGTCGTCGTTTTCCCGCTCCCATTCGGTCCAAGAAAACCATATACTTCCCCTTCACGAACTTCAAATGAAAGACCACGAATAATTTCGTTTTTCCCTATTTTTTTATGGACGTTTTCTAATTTTACTACTACATTTCCCAATGATTGTTCCTCCTTTAGACTTCTAGTTTTTTATCGATGATATAACTTGTTATTACCACCAATAAAAAAATTGACAATAAACTAAAAATTAAATAAGAAATATTCGAAGCATCACTAAAATAAAAAGATGTTTTAAAAAAACCATTTTTATCTATAACCCCAACATTTTTTATAGAAAATATATAACCATTTATTTTATCTAGCATATTAGTGATAACAAATTGAACTCCACCGAAAACAATAAATAAGATGATAAATAGCATTTTATTTAATGCGGATTTCAAATTAAATAGTTTTACGACTATGATTAGGAAATACAGAGAAACTAATGTACTCACTAAATCTATATTCCATAAGAAAATAGAAAACAGATGGTGTAAGAACCCATAATTATATAAACTATTAATGGCTTGTTTCAACTCTCCATTCGCTTTATTCTCATATATATTTATAGAAAGAAGATGTAAAAAAATAATTCCTATTACTGATAACAGGGTAAACATGATTACAAATAATAACAAATGTGCATATATATATTTCCTAGATGGAATTGCTGCATACCGAATCATAGTCCCTCTTACTACTCGTCGAAAAGAAAAAATTGCTAGTAAAAAGATAGAAAATGTAACTATACAAAATAATAATATAAATACGATTAATGCTATATCTTGTCTAATTGACAGCCTTTCTCCTGTGCATCCCTTTATATTAAATAACAGAATTAATGAACTCGTTATAAACCCAAAGTAAATTAACCATATCTTCTTTTTATTACAATTGTATAAATACCGAAGTGTTTGACTCATTTTCCAAACACCTCCTTAAATATCTCAGTCACGGCTTTCCCTTTTTGAAAACGCAGTTCTTCCACGTTTTCATGCAGTACAATTTCGCCATCCTTTAAAAAGATGACTTCATCAAAAATATTTTCAATTTCACTAATTAGATGCGTAGAAATTATAACTGTACAATCTTCACGATAAAATTGAAGAATAAGATCTAGCATATGCTCTCGAGAAACAGGATCGATTCCTCCGAGGGGTTCATCTAATATATAGAGCTTTGCTTTTCTTGAAAATGTTAAAATAAGTTGCAACTTTTCAATTATCCCTTTTGATAAAGCTGTAATTTTTTCTTCTAACGGTATTTTAAATGCAGCAATTGTATCCACTGCTTTTTGCATATCGAAATCTTGATAAAAATCGCGATAGAAAAATATTGCATCTTTTACAGTCATCCATTCATCGAATATAGGAAGATCTGGCATAAACGATACAATCTTTTTCGTTTCTACCCCAATGTTCCGATCTGCAACTGTAATATTTCCTTCTGAAGGATGTTGTAAACCTGCGATCATTTTTAATAATGTCGTCTTCCCACTGCCATTATCTCCAACAAGACCAATAATTTTCCCTTCTGTAATCGCTAGGTTTACATCTCGAATAACTACCTTCAAACCATATCTCTTCCATAATTGTTCAATACGAAGTAAATCTGTCATCATTTCCCCTCCCTTTTCTCTTCTAATGAAGAACGAAGAATCGAGAGGATATCCTCTTCTGAAAAACCTAAATTATCCATTCCATTTATAAAAGAATGAAGCAACTCTTTTGCCATATCTTTCCGTAGCTCCATAATTTTCTCCCCTTCGCTCGTTACATATCTTCCCATCCCTCTACGTGTCACAACGATACCTTCTCTCTCTAGTTCTTGAAATGTACGCTGAATTGTATTTGGATTGACTTGCAACTCACTTGCTAATTCACGTACAGAGGGAATTTTGTCACCAGGTAATAAATGACCTGTTACAATTTCTTTTTTTATATATTCCATCACCTGAATATAAATCGGTATGTTAGGAGAAAACTCAATTTTCATTTCCCCCCTCCTTTTGTCTTAGTGTACTAGTTAAATAGTACACTAAGACAAAGGATATGTAAATACTTGTAATTTTTAAAAATAAAAAAGGTAGTACCATATATATCGGCACTACCTTTCTTCTTAACCTTATTTCGTTACCATTTCTGCTTCACTTTCTTCAAAAGGCCACTTCGGTAACATATTACGGAGTTCCTTATCAGAACGATAACCAAGTGCGTATTCTCCCTGCATAATAGTATGAATCTCACGTGTTCCTTCGTAAATAACTGGAGCTTTTGCATTTCGTAAATATCTCTCTACTGGAAATTCATTTGAATATCCATATGCCCCGTGCACCTGCACTGCATCATTTGCTGCTTCAAATGCAGCGTCACAAGCGATCCATTTTGCTAAAGACGTTTCACGTGTATTACGTTTCCCTTCATTTTTTAGCCACCCTGCTTTATAGACTAGTAACCGTGATATTTCAAGATTCGCAGACATTTTCGCGATCATTTGCTGCACAAGCTGGTGTTTTCCAATTTCTTTACCAAATGTTTTTCTCTCTTCACAATACTTTACACTCGCTTCTAAGCTTGCTTGAATAAGTCCACACGCTCCCGCTGCTACCGTAAATCGCCCGTTATCTAATGACGCCATAGCAATTTTGAAACCTTCTCCTTCTTCTCCAATCAGGTTTTCCGCTGGCACTTTTACATCATCTAAGAACACTTCACCTGTATTTCCGGCTCTAATACCAAGCTTTCCTTTTATTGCTTTTGTTGATACTCCAGGAAATGTTCGCTCTACAATAAAACAAGAAATACCGCGATGCTTTAATTCTGGATTAGTTTTGGCAAATATTAAAAAGTGATCTGCAACATCACATAACGAAATCCACGTTTTTGATCCGTTTAAGACGTAGTAATCACCTTGTTTTACCGCAGTTGTTTGCATCGCAACAACATCTGATCCTGCATTTGGTTCCGTTAAACCGAACGCCCCAATCTTTTCACCTTTCGCTTGTGGAACAAGATACGTTTGTTTCTGTTCTTCTGTTCCCCACTGTAAAAGTGTCATACTATTTAAACCCGTATGTACAGATACAGCTGTGCGGAATGCTGTGTCACCGCGTTCTAATTCTTCACAAACAATAGCGAGCGTATTATAGTCCATGCCCACTCCGCCATATCGCTCTGGTATACAAACACCCATAAATTGTAGTTCTGCTAAACGCTTCAAAATCTTTTCTTCGAAATGCCCTTTTTCATCCCATTCTTTAATGTGTGGAATAATTTCATTATCCACAAATGACCTCACTACTTTTCTAACACTTTGTTGTTCTTCTGTTAACGAAAAATTCATTTGTACTGCCTCCTCATACCCATTGATTTTCTGTCATTTTCATAATGACTTCCTGAGAATATCCTAATTTCTTCAAAATCTTCTCTGTATGTTCCCCGTAGAGTGGCGGATGTTTCTGCATCTGAACCGGTGTCTTTGAAAGCTTTAATGGTGAACCCACAAGTTTAAGGTTTTCGATTGTCGGGTGTTCCATATGAATTGTCATATCTCTCGCCACTGCCTGCTCTGCTTCTAGCGCTTCTTTCACATTGAGAATTGGTCCATTTGGAATTCCCGATTTATCCAAAAGTTGTTTCCATTCCTCTTTCTTTTTCTTCTTCATTTCTTTTGCAATTATATTTACAAGTTCATCTTTATATTGAAGGCGAGCTGCATTGGTTTTATAACGTTCTAGACTGGATAACTCTTGTCTACCAAGTAATAAACAAAACTTATGAAACTGTTCATCATTCCCAACCGCAACAACAAGATCCCCATCCTCCGCGCTAAACACTTGATACGGGACAATATTCGGATGCTGATTCCCAAGTCTCTCTGGTAATTCACCTGTACACAAATAATTACTTGCTACATTTACTAATGCCGCTAATTGTGAATCAAATAAAGAAATATCAATTTCTTGTCCTTCTCCCGTCCTATTTCGGTGGTGCAAGGCAGCTAAAATCCCGATGCACGTAAAAAGACCTGTGAGTACATCTGAAATGGCAACCCCTACTTTTGCAGGCTCTTCATCCCTTCCTCCCGTTATACTCATAAGCCCGCTCATTGCTTGAATCATATAATCGTAACCTGGAAGATGCGAAGCAGGACCATTTTGTCCGAAACCACTAATAGAAGCTAAAATAATATCTTCCTTTACCTCTTGTAACACTTCATAACCAAGTCCCATTCTCTCAAGTGTTCCAGGTTTAAAATTTTGTACGACAATATCCGCATGAGAAACAAGCTTTTTCAAAACGCCTTTTCCCATTTCTGATTTTAAATTTAATGTTATCGACTCTTTATTACGATTTGCACAAAGAAAATAAGCGCTTTCTCCCCCTACAAAAGGTGGCCCCCATCCTCTTGTATCATCGCCATTTCCTACATTCTCAACTTTTATCACTTCGGCCCCTAAATCACCGAGAATCATCGTACAAAAAGGACCAGCAAGAACCCGAGATAAATCAATAATTGTAATCCCTTGTAGTGCTCCTTTCACTCCTTGTCCTCCTATAGTAAAAACCAGTAAAACCAATGAGAAAGAACGGCAACATGGTAGTTTTACTGGTTTGTATTTATACGTTATTGTGCTTTTACTTGCGCTAACACTGACTTAAATGCATTGATTACCGTATCTACCTCTTCATAACTAATTGTAAGAGACGGTTCAATACGAATGGTTTTCGAGTTAATTAGTGTTCCCGCAACAAGAATGCCTTGATCAAACATTGCTTTCGATACTTCATATCCAATCTCATCTTTATGAAACTCAATCCCGATCATTAAACCTTGGCCACGAATTTCAAAAACTTTGTCTTCATGTCCTTCTGCTGCTTTTTTCAATCCGTTTAAGAAATACTCCCCAACTTCCGCAGCTCGTTCTGGTAATTTTTCTTCCAATAACACATGGATTGTTGCAATTGCAGCAGCACATGCAAGTGGATTTCCGCCAAACGTTGTTGTATGCATGAATGGATTATCGAACCAGCTTTTGAATACTTTTTCTTTCGCCACAATTGCACCTGCTGGCATTACGCCTCCACCAAACGCCTTCGCAAGACAAATAATATCCGGCACAACATCATATAATTCTGCAGCAAACATTTTCCCTGTGCGTCCCATTCCAGTTTGTACTTCATCAAAAATAAGTAATGATCCGAATTCATCACAGAGTTCTCTTACTTGTTTCAAGTAGTTTTCTGGAGGTAAAATAATACCACCCTCGCCTTGAATCGGCTCTAAAATAACAGCTGCAACATCTTCTCCTACTAATGCACACGTTTCAAATGTTTTTCTCATCATATCAATATCACCAAATGGAACGTGACGGAAACCTGGAATTAATGGTAAGAATGGTTTACGGAACATGCCTTTTGCTGTTCCAGATAATGAACCCAGACTCTTTCCGTGGAAAGCGCGTGTGGTTGAAATAAAAGTTGTTCGTTCACTGTACATTTTTGCTAGTTTTAATGCCGCCTCTACACTTTCCGTCCCACTATTTGTAAAGAAAGCATATTTCAAGTCACCAGGTGTAATATCAGCTAAAATTTTTGCAAGAATCGCACGAAGCGGGTCTAATAAGTCTTGACTATGCAAAGCTTGACGTTTTAACTGATCTGTAACAGCTTTTACTACTTTCGGATTACGGTGACCAACGTTATAAATACCGAAACCACCTAAACAATCAATATATTTTTTACCATTGATGTCCATGAAGCAAGATCCTTCATCAGACCATTCTACCGCTGCAAATTGTCCATCTTTTGTTACTGTTTTTCTATATGCAAGAAAACCAGGATTTACGTGTTCTCTAAATCCATCTACTGTTTCTTTTTGGATCCAGTTCGCCTCTTCTTCAGAGACCTTCTCTTTTTCAATTAATTGTAGTACTTTCGTAATATACTCATTTACATTTGAATCTTTTACATCCTGCTCATTAAATTTACTTTTCACATTCGTTCCCATCTATTTCACCTCTACAGTCTTTTTATTTGCAAACCAACCAATTGGTTCTACTTCTAAATTTATATTTATCTGCTTAATTTCTTGGAATTCTTCTAATCCAAATGTTCCTAAACTACGGCCAATACCACTTTGTTTATATCCACCCCAAGGTGCCTCGTTATATGTTGGATGATAACTATTAATCCACGTAATTCCTGCGCGAAGCTTGCGGATTACACGCATCGCTTTTGCACCATCAACTGTAAATACCCCTCCAGCTAAGCCGTAATCTGTACCATTTGCTAGCTCAATTGCTTCCTGTTCATTTTTAAACTTTTGAATCACTGCAACAGGACCAAAAATTTCTTCCTGCACTATACGCATATCTGGTTTTACATTGACAAAGACCGTTGGTTCAATAAAGAAACCATCAGCTTTCCCATCCGTAGTAATACGCTTTCCTCCGCAAGCAATGTCTGCTCCTTCGTCTTTCCCAATTTCGATATAGCGTAATACTTTTTCCATATGCTCTTGACTTACAAGTGGTCCCATCTCTGATTCTGGATTATCACCAGGTCCAACATTAATTTGTTTTGCTCGTTCTACAAAACTATTAACAAATCTATCGTAAACGCTTTCTTGTACAAGGATTCTTGATCCCGCTGAACATACTTGTCCACTGCCTGCATAAATACCAAACAATGCATAATCAACAGCCGTTTCAAAATCTGCATCTGCAAAAATAATATTTGGAGATTTCCCGCCAAGTTCTAGCGAAATCTTTTTCATATTATCTGCTGCTGTTCTCATAATATGTTTTCCGGTTTTCGTTCCACCTGTGAAAGAAATCATATCTATTTTACCGCTTGCAGCAATCTCATTTCCTACTGTTGGTCCAGCGCCCATTACCATATTCGCAACACCTTTTGGCAACTCTACTTTTTCAATTATTTCGAATAGTTTTGTTGCAGTGATTGGTGTCACTTCAGAAGGTTTAAACACAATCGTGTTTCCAGCTGCTAAAGCAGGTGCAATTTTCCAGACACTCATTAATAACGGATAATTCCAAGGAACAATTAAACCACAAACACCAACTGGCTCTCTCACAACCATGGCTTGCATCGGATCAGCTACATGATACGTTTGTCCATCTGGCTTTGTAATCATCCCCGCATAATAGCGGAAACAAGCTGCTGCATCTCCAATATCTCCTTCTGCCTCTCGATACGTTTTTCCATTATCCATTGTTTCAAGACGCGCAAGTTCTTCCAAATTTTTATCAATTTCATCTGCTATTTTAAATAAATAAGATGCTCTTTCCGCTGCGGAAGTTTCTGACCAAATTCCGCTATCAAAAGTTGCTCTCGCCACTTCAATCGCGTATTTCGCATCCTTGATCGTTCCTTCAGGTGCATATGCGATAACCTTGCCATTCGCAGGGTTAATAATCGGTCTTTTCTCTTGATTACTAGAATCTCTCCATTCACCGTTTAGATACATTTTTAAATCTAGCACTGTATATACTCCCCCTTTGTCGATCGTTCATATATTATATAAGCAATAATTGTGCCAATATTTAAAATGCGAAGTAATCATACAAAAACTGACTATTTCCTCAAATAAAACGTAAAGGCTTATGCATTTTTGCATAGGTTATGATATTTCGCATAATTACAACAACATAATAAAAAAAGGGAGAAGTCCAATGTAGACTCCTCCTTTTTTCCTTTAAAAATACGAAATTGTATCAACCGCCACTTCCTTTTCATTCACGATTTTTTGATATTTACGGCTAACAGAAGACTGACTTATCCCTAGAGCCTTCGCTGCCTTCGTTGTTGTTTTATACTGCTTCATCGCAAGCAAGATTAATTGTTCTTCTACAGAATGCAATGCTTCTTGTAATGGTAAAACTCTTGTAATCACCGGCTTTGATTTCTTAAAATCATATCCAGGAGTTAGAAATTTACTAACAAATTCAGCATCAATGACTGAATCATCTGCTGATACCACTAAACGTTCAATCATATTCTGTAATTCTCTTACATTTCCTGGCCACGAATAAAACTCTAGTAAATTAAGTGCATCCGGAGTTAAATGATAATTTTTATTATATTTTTCGTTTAACTGCTGTAAGAAATGAAACGCAAGTATTGGAACATCTTCCATCCGTTCTCTAAGCGGGGGAACTTGCAAGGGAATTACATTTAAGCGATAAAATAAATCTTCCCGGAACGTGCCAGCTTCCACCATTTTTTCAAGACGTTTATTCGTGGCAGCAATAATTTGAACGTTTATTTTCGTAGGTATCGTACTTCCAATTGGAATTACCTCTTGTTCTTGCAACACCCTAAGTAATTTCACTTGCAGATGTAAAGGCATTTCTCCAATCTCATCCAAAAATAAAATCCCTTGATCTGCTCGCTTAAAATATCCTTCTTTTCCATTTTTATCAGCCCCAGTAAAAGCACCCTTCGTATAGCCGAATAGTTCACTTTCTAACAATGTCTCTGGAATCGCACCGCAGTTTAATTTTAAAAACGGCTTTGAAGATCTGCTTCCAAGTTGATGAATGGCTTGTGCAATAACTTCCTTTCCAACACCGGATTCTCCTGAAATAAGAACATTTGAAGAAAAATCAGCTATTTTTTTTGCTTGATTAATAATTTGCTCCATTTTCGGACTACAATAAATCAATTTCTTAAGAAAGCGATCTTTATTTTTAAAGCTGTCCAGCTCTTTCTTATATTGTTCAGAGATCTTTTTTATCTCATGCAATTCCGTCTTTAACCTTGTTGCCTCTGTAATATCCCTTGATGCAATAATAATGCGATGAAGTTCTCCACCTTCATTAAACACAGGATTTCCAACTGCTAATATCTTTCTACCGTTTTTTGTCTCTTGTACAATCGATACTTTTTTCTTTTGTTCTAGCACTAGTCGTGTAACAGATGGACTAAATAACCCTTTTTTCTCTAAATCTAAAAGGTTTTTGCCTAAAAGATCCTTCAAATTTCCTCCCCAAAAATCATTGATAACGGTTTCACTATAACGAATTAATTCCCCTTTATGATTAACAACTAATATTTCATCATAAATGCTAGATAGAATTGCATGTAAATCTTTATTTAAATCCTTTATATATTCAATTTCCATAGCCATATCCTCAACCATCGGTAAATCTTGCACAATAATAACCATTCCTTCAATTTTTTGGTCAAAGTTAGGAATCGGACTGTAGTCAACTAATACTCCCATCTCATTTGTGATTTGCAATTGATTTAAAATCGTTTTTCCTGTTGCAAATACATTGTTAATATGTTCCCCATTAAAAATCTGTTCTGCTGATACATTCAGTACTTTTTCAGGAGTAGATTTAATCATCTTTAAACCAGATTCATTACAATTTACAATTTTCTTTTCACGGTCTACTACAAAAATCCCCATTGGAATAGACGTTAAAATGATTTTCAGTATATCGACACTTTTATTTTCTTGTTTAAATAGTTCTGCAAAAACATCCTCTCTTCTTATGTACCCCGTTAACTCTCCTATTTCATTTTTCACTATGGCAATGGGTGCCCCAATAATTTGAAAGAGAGCTGTTAAGGAAATATTTTTGCTAAGATGACAGATTGTGTCTAGTGAAACAGCATTTGAAATTAACGTTTTAGTGGTTAAGCATTCACTTCTTGATAGCAGCTCCTTAACATGGACATATGCAACTAACTGGTCTTCTCTTTTTAAAAACAGAAAAGATTCTTTCATATTTTCAACATCTATATTCCATTCCTTTTCAGATTGATCGATAGGCAGAGAAACAATAGGTCTAATTTTGTTATGAGCAATGGAAAACATTCTGCTACTCCTCCTTTAAATTGCTTAACTTGTATTGTATCATTAAAAACGAATTTTTTTAATTAATCTGACAATATACATTTTTTACTTAGTTTAATAAAAAAAGGAAGATGAATAGTTCCATCTTCCCCTAAAATCAATCGCTACCACTAATTGGAATATCTTCTTGAACATAAGCTAGTACCATCCCCGGAATTACTCTATCTCCTGCTTCCACTTCCAAAGACTGTACTTCTCCACTACACCCCATTTTAATTACCTCCACCTTGCCATTCATATTTTTAATAGCGAATAGTGGTTCCCATTCATAAATTCGAGAGTCCTTATTAATAGATACTTTTTCAACCGTTCCATAGCATGGACTTGTAACAATCTCATAATACAAAATGCATCATTCCTTTCTTTTTTTCTATTAATATTGTTCTGCTAACATTTGTGACTGAAGGATCATATGAAAAAAGCTCTGAAATTCCTCTATATCCTCTACTTCAATCCCTAGCTTAGGTGCCCAGTATTGTTCCTCTGCAATATCCTCTTGACTTAATAGAATCATTCTTCCATTTTGAATAGAGGTAACCATTGCTTTTCCAAAAAACTGCTGTGAATACGTAACTGCTATATCATATCGATGATGATTTGATACAATACAGTAATAGCCAATTGATTGTTTTTCAATTTGTTCTAGTAAAATATCCAGCTTCATATGTTCCCTCCCTTTATACTAAAAATGCAACCATCCTCGAAGGCGCGACGCTTCTACAATCTTACGAACCCCTTCTATATAAGCGGCAATTTTCATATTTACTCCAAAACGTTTTGACGTATTGAATACATTAGAAAAACTAGATGTAATTTTCTCTTTTAAGCATTGGTCAACATATTGCTCTGTCCAATAATATCCTTGATTATTTTGGCACCACTCAAAATAAGAAACAATAACTCCTCCAGAATTCGCTAAAATATCTGGAACAACTAAAATATCTTTCTCTTCTAACATTGTTATCGCCTCTTTTGTTGTCGGACCATTTGCAGCCTCAATGACAATCTTACACCCAAGCCTTTCTGCGTTATGTTTCGTAATCACTCCTCCAATTGCTGCTGGAATGAGTACATCACATTCCTTTTCTAACAATTCTTGGTTAGAGATTGTTTTATTAAAGAGGTTCGATACAACGCCAAAAGAATCTCGCTTTTCTAGTAAATACGGAACATCTAAACCGTCTGGATTATAAATGCCACCTAAAGCATCCGATACTCCTACTACTTTCACACCAATATCATATAAATATTTTGCTAAATAGCTTCCAACATTACCAAACCCTTGAATGATTACTCGCATATTTTGAAGTGGAATATGTTTTAGCTCACTGACCAATTGAAGCGTATAAAACACTCCTTTAGACGTAGCTGTTTCCCGACCTTGTGATCCTCCTAGCATTAATGGCTTTCCAGTAATAAAACCTGGAGTGTCAAATTCCCTAATATGATCATATTCATCCAGCATCCAAGCCATAATTTGCGCATTTGTATACATATCAGGTGCTGGAATATCTTTAGTAGGTCCAACAATTTGGCTTACCGCTCTTACATAACCACGGCTAAGTAATTCTAGTTCTCTAAAACTCATCTCCTGCGGATTACAAATAATCCCGCCCTTTGCACCTCCATATGGAAGTCCCGTCACTCCACATTTCAAACTCATCCAACCAGCCAGCGCCTTTACTTCCTCTGCTGTAACATCTGGATGAAACCGAATACCGCCTTTTGTTGGTCCTGCTGCATCATTATGCTGAGCACGATACCCCTGAAATACTTTTGTTCTTCCATCATCCATTCGAACAGGAATACTTACTTCTAAAAAACGCATCGGCTTTTTAAGAAAATCGAATACTTCCTCTGGATAACGCAAAGCCTGGAGTGCTTCTTTTAATATAGCCTGAAATTCCTCTAACGGATTTTCTACCTCAACTTTTCCTTGAATAGATTGTGTTACATCTTCTTTTTCTGATTGAACTGCCACGATAACACCTCATTTATTTATTTTTACTAGTACTAGAAAGCAATAATCATGCCAAGTGATAAAATCATGTTAACCCTATCGTTTTAGCCTTCTCATTTATATTTTTTCTTCCCTTCCTTATGAATCGTTGAATGATTTATGCAAACTTGCATGATTTTAAAGTTTCCAAAATAAAAAACATCGGACATCCCGATGTTTTTTATTTTACATTTCCTGCACTTCTTCAAAATGCATTTGCGGGGGAGCTGAACGAAACATGTTCGTAATATATAGAAGATAACCGATTCCAATAACAGCCCAGCTAAGTCCAAGAATAAGTGAGTGAATATTGAGGTTGAACCAAAGTACAGCGACTGTCCCCGCCCCTAAGATAGGCATCACTAAAAAATTAAAAAAGTCTTTTACTGTTTTATATCGTTTTTGCTTAATCACATAGTAAGAAATGACCGATAAATTAACAAATGTAAATGCTATAAGCGCTCCAAAGTTAATAAGAGATGCTGCTGTTTCTAAATCGATAAACATAGCGGAAAGCGCGATAATTCCAACAAAAATAATATTATAGACCGGCGTTTGTAAACGAGGATGAATGTATCCAAATATTTTCTGCGGGATTACATTATCTCGCCCCATTACATACAATAATCGCGACACACTTGTATGAGAGGCTAATCCAGACGCAATTGTCCCCATCAATGTTCCTACTAAGAAGAAAGCTTGAAATAATTTCCCTCCGACGTATAACGCAATTTCTGGAGCCGCTGATTCCTTGTCTTTAAATACAGATACATCAGGGAAAAAGGATTGTGTAAAGTACGTTGTAACAATGAATAGAATTCCGCCAATTAAAGCGGTAAGAAAAATCGCTCGAGGAATCGTCTTCTTTGCGTTTGGTGTTTCTTCTGCAAATGTAGTTACTGCATCAAAACCTAAAAATGAAAAACAAAGAATGGTAGCTCCTGCAACTAACGGTGATATTTGTATATCTGATTGGAAAAACGGCTGAATGGAAAAAACTTCTCCTGTTCCCTCTCCCGCTAACAAGCCTTTTATAACGAGAAAAACAAACACAGTCATTACTAGTACTTGAAATGTTACTAAGAACGTGTTGAAGTTGGCAGCAACATTTACACTAATAATATTTATAAGTGTAATCATTAGAATAAAACCAACAACCCATATCCAATCTGGAACACTTGGAAAAAGTGCCGACATATAAATTCTCGTTAATAACGCGTTCACCATCGGTAAAAACAAATAATCCAATAACGCTGACCATCCAACAAGAAATCCAAGCCTCGCACTAATTGTTTTTTGTGTATACGTATAAGCAGATCCTGCAGTAGGAAAAACCTTTACCATTTTGCCGTAGCTTGCAGCTGTAAATAACATTCCCACTAATGCAATAAGATAAGCTCCTGGAACATGCCCGCCCGTTTTTTCAGAAACGATTCCAAATGTATCAAAACCTACCATTGGTGTCATATAGCCGACCCCTAACATGACAATTGACCAAAGCCCTAACGAACGTTTTAAACCAACTACTTTTCCCACCTATCATTCCTCCTACTTTCTCTATCTAATTTCCATGTAAAGTTTGATAATTGTACAGAAAACGCTTTCAATGAACTACAAAAGTTTTATCATGCATTATAAGATCTCCCTCTTTTTTGTTTTTTAAATATTCATGCAATTTTTGAGCCAAAATTTCTTGAATGAAAAAATTTATTAAATAGCCCTATTTATTCACGCTCCAACGAAACGATAGGTGGGATTATTTTTCTAATCGTTCCTTTCATTTTCTATTCATTTCGACATAACTTATTCAACTTCTCATACTACTAACTTTAATAGATCAAGGAAGAAAAACTTATCAAGAAATAATAACATTATGTAAACTATTCACACACAAAAAAAACTGCCTTTACATGAAAGACAGTTTTTTTCAATCTTATTTATTAAAAATCAAACACGAAATCATCATCTGATAATTTTTCAACATTTGTTGCTTTTACATACCCGTTTCCTTTTACAGAGAAGAAATCATGGTTTTTCGTATCTGTACGTAAACCGTTTAATACAATTGGGTTAATTTCTTCCTCTTCAAAGCGTGGTTCTAATCCTAAATTCATAAGCCCTTTATTCGCATTGTAACGAACAAAGCGGTTTACATCTTCAACAAGACCAATGGATGTATAAATTTCTTCTGTGTATGCCATTTCAATTTCATACAGTTCCATTAATAGTTCTTGTGTTTCTTTTTGTACTTCTTGTTGCTCTTCTGCAGAAAGTTCTGCAAAGATTTGTTGTGCTAAAATACCGACGAATACGCCGTGAATGCTTTCGTCGCGAATTATTAAGTTAATAATTTCACCACTTGCAGTCAACTTTCCTTGTCCTGCTAAATATAGCGGATAGAAAAATCCACTATAAAACAAGTAACTTTCTAAGAATACACTCGCTACCATAGCCATATATAATTCTTTTTTCGTTACTTGTGGCTTTAATAAGCGGCGATAGTAACCTGTAATAACGCCTGCTTTTTTCTCAAGTAATGGATGACTATCTACCCATTCGAAGATCTCATCAATTTCTTCTTCTGTTGCAAGTGTCGTAAAGATATGACTATAACTCTTCGCATGGACTTCTTCCATCGCTCCCATGAAAGCTAGTACACTTTTCGCTTGTAAATTCTCAAGATGAACAAGTACAAGTGGCATCCCTTCGCCGCCCTGTTTTGTATCTAGAAGTGTTAAACCACCTAATACACGCTTATAAGCAATTTGCTCTTCTTTTGATAATTGCGCCCAAGTATTTTTGTCAGAAGATACTGCGATTTCTTCTTCTGTCCAAAATTGAGCGATGTTTTGCTTCCAAAACATTAAACTAAAATCGTCTTCTTTTTTGTTCCAGTTTACCGCGCGCATTGAATCGCCCCTTCTCTATCAATAAGCTCTTCTAACATGCGGTAAAGCTTTCAGTTGATAATGAAAACTTAACCGCATGTTAGACGTCTTAAATTTTATAACTAAGCATGAGCAGGGTCAGAAAAACCCTGCTCATGATGTCTTGCTCTTTATTTTGTATATTAATCAATTATAGTTTGCATCAAACTGTACAAGCTACACATTCTTCCACACTTAATTTACGCGTTCTTGTATAATACAGGCTCTTCAAACCTTTTTTATGTGCATAAATATAATACCGTGCTAATTCACGCGTAGAAATATCACTATTTACATACAGAATTGTACTAATTCCTTGGTCAATATGCTCTTGAATTTCTGCGATTAAATCAATTAGTTTAAACTGATTCATATCATAAGAAGATTTATAATACCAGAATGTATCTTTTGATAAATATGGCATTGGATAATATGTTGTCGCATTTGCATACGTTCTTGACTCGATTTGACTTACGATCGGCATTACACTTGAAGTGGCATTTTGCACGTAACTGATTGATTGTGTCGGAGCGATGGCTAATCTATATGAATTATATAAACCATTCTTCTGCACTTCTTCTTTTAGACTTGTCCAATCTTCTTTTGTTGGAATATAGATTCCTTCAAATAACTGCTGTACTTTCTCAGTTATCGGACTGTAATCTGTTGTCTCATACTTTTCAAAGTATGTGCCGTTTGCATAATCCGACTTATCGAAGTCTTTAAATGTTTCGCCTTTTTCTTTCGCAATACCCATACTCTTTTCAATCGAGTAATAGTTTAACATCATAAAGAATGTGCGAACAAATTCCTTCGCTTCTGCACTTTCATAAGCAATTTTATTTTTTGCTAAATACCCATGTAAGTTCATTGCACCAAGTCCAACTGAATGAAGCTCGTCATTTGCTTTTTTCACAGTTGGTGCGTTGGGAATAACAGTCATATCAGAAACAGCTGTTAAAGCTTCCATTCCTGCATGAACCGCTTCACGAATTTCTTTATTCTCCATTACGTTTACAATGTTTAATGATCCTAAGTTACAGTTAATATCACGACGGATAATATCATCTGTACCATAGTCGTTAATTTCGGATGTTTCTTGTAACTGGAAGATTTCGGTCTCTAATGTTCAACTGAGGTCGCTACTCTCAGCCCGTTGCTCAAGCAACTGCTGTATGTCACCATACAGGACAGACTATATCATCACCTACAGCATAACCTGATTAGGTGCTCCGCTTTTCGAACGCCAATTGCTTGCGTCCTACTCCCATCTGGGATAGTCGTTAGGCTTTTACTTATCTTAATCTTTCAGAAAGTCTCTTATTATTTTATGTTGTTCTGTAATTTATGCACTATACAAAATAATAAGATACCTTCTGAATCGTATATGATTCATTCTAAGATAAGATTTAGCACGGTAGGTTACCTCTCATCGAGGCTTTCCCCGTTTAACGGAGTTTTCGACTAGCATTTCTACTAGAAGGTGCTACATAGTTAACACAAGTTCGACATCTTCACAGTTCCAATATCTTTTAATGGATGTTGCTTATTTGCATTTGATTTAAACATTAAGTATGGATAACCAGACTCAAGCTGAATCATTGCAATTTTAATGAGCATATCACGTGCACTAATATCAAGTGGCTTCTTCTTCACTTTTGGATTGTTCATTAGTTCATCGTACATTTCATCAATATCTATATCATCTAAATGTTTTCCGTACTCTTTATATACTGTATATGGTGCGAAAACATGGAATGGTTCGTTTTTCTCTGCAAGCTCAAAGAACTTAGTTGGAACGATAATACCGATTGATAGAGACTGAATACGGCTCTTCTCGTCGGCATTTATTTTTTTTGTATCGAGGAATTCTATAATATCCCAATGGAAAATGTTTAAATATACTGCTCCGGCACCTTTTCTTTGCATATTGTTACTCCATACCTTTAAAACGTATGGGGGATAGTCATTTCTGCTATCCTCTCTATATCGCTATAGAGTTCAGACCATATCTTCTTCTCACCTACAACCTTGGTTTGAGAAGCCAGGTTCGAGCTATATAGTCACCTACATAGCCACTTGGTCGTTGGACCTTCTCCCTATCTAATAGACTTAGGAGCTCGGCTGCTGATTTCCTGCAATCTTGGATTTTTAGGGGGCGCTACGTAATTTCTTCGTAGTATCCTGCCTCGATATACTCAGGCGTTCCAGCAATTGACCCGGTTTTATAGTTGAGCCATAAGTTAACCCAACTGATTCGCATATGAAAACGAATCTTCAAGCAATTTCATAACTGGTACAACACCGCTTGCAGCGTTATCAATGCCTTTAATTTGCTCACCGCGTGCGCGTAGTTTGGACAAGTTTAAAGCTACTCCTCCGCCAATTTTCGATAACTGCATCGCCGTATTAATATTAAATCCAATCGAATTTAAGCTATCATCCATCTCTAACAAGAAACAAGACACCATTTCTCCTCTTCTGCTTCTTCCCGCATTCAAAAAGGTTGGTGTCGCTGGTTGGTAGTTTTGTTTTACAATCATGCTTGCAAATTGTTTTGCTTTGTTAACATCGCCGCGTCCTAAGTATAGTGACACAATTGCTACACGATCTTCGTAGCTTTCTAAGTATTGTTTTTGATCATTTGTTTTTAACGCATAATCCTTATAAAACTTAGATGCCGCCATATAAGATTGGAACTCGAAGTTTTCACCGTATGCAACGTTATATACTTCCTCTACTTCCTCCAACTTATACTCGTCCAGAACGTTGTAATAGTAGTCATGTTCATTCATGTACTCAATTCGCTCTGCCACGCTCTCAAAATGAACGGTATTCGCTCTCGCTTCTTCCATAAAGACTTCTAATGCTTCTTTATCCTTATGAAGCTGATAGAAACCGTCTTGCATTTGCGTGATTTCATTATTCAGTTCAATGTGTCGCAATCTCCCGCACCCTTTCTTTAAAATATTCTACATCTTTATTTGTTCCAGATAACTCGAATTTTGATACAATAGGTACTTCGTATCTGGTTGAGATTTTATCTGCACTTGCTCCGAACATATCTCCCCAGTTGCGATTGCCACTTGCAGATACGCCTTTTAAATTTGCATTATTGCGCTCTAAAAATTCTAAAACACGTTCCGGCACATTTCCAAAACCTGTTGTATACGTAATAAGAACAAAATCTTCGTCTAATACTAGATTCTCATTAATTTGAACGGCCGGCATATTTAATTTGTGGATGAAACGCTTCACGTTTCCTGTCATAGAATCATATGCAACCAACATTTCCGACCCTCCCCTTCTTTCTTTAATATCTAGATGTCGTTTCATGATTTCCCTATATATTGTATTACGTTTCAAAACAAGACACAAGATATATGTATAAATTCTTTCTTTTTTTAACTTTTACTTTTCGACATAGCATGTCGTTTTTTTTCAATACAAAGACTATGAAACAACATTCTAAAACTCATGTCAATAAAGTGCTTTTCAAAAAAGTTGTCAACGAATTTAACCATTTTCACAAAAATGTTACCAATATTTTTTGTAAAAAAACGATAAATGCTGGAGAAACTTATTTCTCCAGCATCACACAAAAAAGAACAGACTTTAAATTGTAATCTGTTCGAAACCGGTTACACATTATTTAAATCACACAAGCGAGGAATTCTCCCCTTGTGGATGAAACATTTATTATATCGAATACATATACTTTCTTTTTTGTTACACAATAAAAAATATCACTATAATGAAAAGGAAATTTATTATGGCACACCAATTTATTCGTTAGTGTGATAAGAATTTCAAAAAACTGTACACAAAGCATCAATCATTCGCAATGTTCAATACGTAAAATATCCTTTATAAATAAATGATGAAAATTTTCATCTCTATCTTGCATGGTAAACACTGGTGCTTCTTCATCAAAATATACAACCATTCCCTCTACATATTGATTCATATGCTGAAATTTCACAGTTGCTCGAATTTTGGTTTCTTGCTCATATGCTACTTTCAATTTTTCTATAACTTCTTTTGTACGTTTTCGTTTCTCGGGAAACATAACCATTCCTACAAATCGTTTTCCTGTGCCATCTTTCCACATGTAATCCCAGTGCGGTAAAATACCTTGTTTAAATTCTCCCATAATTCTCCTCTCCTTCTCCTTCTATTAAGAACGCGGTGTTTCCGTATATGTATAAATAATTTTCCCGCCGCGCTGTGCATTCCCACTGAAATGTTTAAAATCTTCTCGATTTACTACAACCTCACGAAACGTATAAAATACATCCTTAGTTACAATATACTCTTCTATCTCTCCATGTTTCAGTTGATCTAAAATCGTATTTGCTAATTGTTTATCCATGTATTTCACCTCTCTGCAATATTTTATCCTATCTTCTGCAAGTCGACAATGTTAAATTTCTTACATTCAAAGCAAATATCGTATACTACCATAGCGGTTCCACATGCGAAATCCATTCAACATTTAAGCTTATCCTATAAAATTTAAGAAATTGGTGAATCACTGGTTGAAACTTTATTTTATGTTACAATAAGAATAACAACTAGGAGGGATAATATGATTCGGAAAGCAAAAAAGACAGATGCGAAGGCAATAGCTCCTTTATTGTATAACGCTCTGCATGAAATTGCTGAAAAAATCACAGGTGCGAGGGTAGAGACAGAAGTACTAACAGGGCTTGAAACTTGGTTTTCAAAAAGAGAAAATCGACTTAGCTATGAGAACTGTTTCGTTGAAGAACAGGATGGACAAGCAGTTGGAATCATCGTAGCCTATCATGGCAGCCATGCAAAACAATTAGATACGCCAATTGTAAAACACTTACGAAAAATACATCAAGATTCATCTATTACGCTAGAAAAAGAAGCTGAGCTCGATGAATATTATATTGATACCTTATCCGTTTCAAGTGCATATGGCGGACAAGGTATTGGCTCAAAATTAATTCAAGCAGCAGAAAATGATGCCTATGAAAAAGGCTATGAGAAAATTGCATTACTTGTAAATTTAGAAAATAAGCGAGCTTTCTCTTTATATAAAAAACTTGGTTACCAAGAAGATAAAACCGTTATGCTTGTTGGAGAGCCATATGCTCATTTAGTGAAACCACTATATAAAAAAGCTTTCGTTTCTTAAAGAAAAGCACACGATTCTTTATTGTAATCGTGTGCTTTTATGTTAAATTGGTGTTCAATATATTTCCATTCATCGCTTCATGAAATGTATATGCTGTACAACTCCACGGTTTCCTATGAAAAATGGGAGGACCAGACCATCCCCTAGCACGAAGTTCAGTCCCAATCATCGTATTAAAATAACTATGCCCTATGAGCACAATATGCCCATGTACGAGCGCATACCCGACTAATGTATCAGCTGCTTGCTTCGCTCTTCCTTGTGCTTCATGATAGGACTCAACACCTTTAGAATATCCAACTATCCATAATGCACGTCCTATAAATGTCCATACTTCTAGTTTGCATTTCACCCATTTCGGAACAAAGAAGCTAGATGGCACTTCAGCCTCTCGAAAAAGAGAACTTTGTATAAAGGAAAGAGAATTCGTTAATTCTGCTGCTGACTGTACCGCGCGTTTTTGATCACTCGTTACAATAAGCTTTGCAGATTCAATTGCTTCAACCGTTTTAATCGGTATATCCGTACTTTTTTCCATACCGTCTAAATCGTATCGTTCCATCCATTCACGAAACGATACTACTGTCATTGATTCTGTAACATTGTTCAAGCGACCGTGACGAATAAAAGAAATTCGCATCTTCTCCACTCTCCATTCACCGCTCATCACCTATATTTATTATGCACTGTTTCTTATTGTCATCATACCACGGAGAAAGAGAAAGGCATACTTCCTTACATATCCGCACCACTCTCATGAGTAATAGAAGCATGTATACCATCTAATCCATCAAAATATGCACCTGTTTCATGGCTACGAATTATTTTTAATTGCTTATATGAAAATAAGAATAAAAGAATCATAATAAAACTTCCGACAATTTTAAATACCATTTTTACCGCCCCTAATTTATTATACCCCTATATACTGATATAAGCACTTCTTTCTCCCGTTCCCTCTCCAAAAATAGAAAAATACTTTATACATATCTTACGAAAAATGACTATTTTTTGAAATTTTATCATGGAAACATTTACAAACAGGGGAATATAGTTCAAAATAAAGGGAAATAAAAAAGAACAAACTTGTTCTTTTTTGGCAAAACTGTAACAAGGAGAGTTGCTTATGAAAATCGCAGAAACTGGAGATATTATCGAATTTAAAGGTGGAATGCAAGGTCGTGTTCAAAAAGTAAATAAAAACTCCGTTATTGTCGATATAACAATCATGGAGAATTTTAGAGAACTAGATATGGAACCTCTTACAGTTGTAAATCACAAAAACTATACAGTTATTAATCAACATGCATAATATAATAGAAAAAAAGGGTCTGTATGATACATACAGATCCTTTTTTCATTAACGATTATCCACAGTTTCAGGATATAAATCGTGATTCATCATACGATATTCTGCCATTTTTTCATATTTTGTACCAGGGCGACCATAGTTACAATATGGATCAATTGAGATTCCACCACGTGGTGTAAATTTCCCCCACACTTCAATGTAACGCGGGTCCATTAATTTGATTAAGTCATTCATAATAACATTCATACAATCTTCATGAAAATCTCCATGGTTACGGAAACTAAATAAATATAATTTTAATGATTTACTCTCCACCATTTTTTGTTCTGGAATATAACTAATATAAATCGTTGCAAAATCTGGTTGTCCTGTTTTTGGACATAAGCTTGTAAATTCAGGACAGTTGAATTTCACAAAATAATCACGGTTTGGATGATTATTATCAAATGTCTCTAAAATTTCTGGACTATATTCAAATAAATATTTTGTATTTTGATTTCCAAGTAACGTTACATCTTTTAAATCTTCGTCTAATCTTCCTGCCATTCTGTATACATCCCTTCAATTCGATTGGTAAAAACTGCTTCCTACTGGAGGCAACCCCATATAATAAGAAACACTTCTTTATACACCTCGTTTGTTTCCCCATACTAACGCGTGAAGCTGAGGTAATACTTTTGCGTCATTCATCTCTTTGCTATGAACCGCTTTTTCAATGAGCCATTCATATTTTTGTAATAAATTCTTAATAAGCAATGCATCATCTACTGTTTTCGTATCATCATTTCCAACTTGTAAGAAAAATGGTACGTGTGGATAACGCTCATGCACCTTTACCGCATATTCAAAATCGTGATCATCAAACACGACAACTTTTAAACTAAAATCTTTTCCTGCTAATCTTTCAATAACAGAATCTAATATGAGAAAATCTGTTTTCATCTGTGAGCTTGGTGGCTTCGGTGAGATAGTTATTTCATCAATACGAAGCAACCAATCCTGCCACTTGCTCCCTTGCGTTTCAATAGCGGTACGAATTTTCTTTTCTTGTAGTAAAGATAGAAAATCATCTAAATGTTTTAATAATACTGGGTTCCCACCTGAAATTGTTACATGTGAAAAATTCTCTCCACCAATGTCAACAAGTTCACTCCAAATTTCTTCTGGAGTCATTTGCCGAATTTGTTCTTTCGCCGATCCATCCCATGTAAAGGATGAATCGCACCATGCGCAACTATAATCACAACCTGCTGTACGAATGAACATCGTCTTTTGCCCAACAACCATTCCTTCACCTTGAATGGTTGGACCGAAGATTTCTAAGACGGGGATTTTACTCACCGATCATCCACTCCCGTCTTACTTCCGCATAACTTGTTGGTGTTTCAAATAGGCGAACAAATTCAACACGTGCTCCCTTATATTCATTAGCACGATTTTCTTTTGTAAGTGCTTCTTCCATCTTTTCATAAATCCAAACGACCATATTTTCAGCCGTCGTATTCATCGCTGGTAATGTTTCATTTAAATAACGATGATCCAGATAAATTTCTATTTCATTTTTCCAAATTTCTTTTATATCTCCAAAGTCAATGGCAAGTCCAATCTCATTTACATATCCACTAATACCAAAAACAACTTTGTATGTGTGACCGTGTAAATTTTTACATTTCCCTTCATAACAGTGCAAATGATGCGCTGCATCAAATGTAAATTCCTTGCTTACCATCACTCGTTTATTATGATATTTCAGTTGTTCACGTTGAATGTCCTTGTCCATTTTTTGTAAGTTTTCTACAATGCGAAATCCAAAAAAATTCTGTTCCATTATGCATTCGCTCCTTCGCGTTCTTGTAAATACGTATCTAAACCTGCTTTACGAAGTTTACAAGCTGGACATTCACCGCAGCCATCACCGATTATTCCGTTATAACATGTTAATGTTTTTTCTCTAACAAACTCAAATGCACCAAGTTCATCTGACAATTTCCATGTTTCTGCTTTATCGATCCACATAAGTGGTGTATGAATAACAAATGGATAATCCATAGATAGATTTAAAGTAACGTTTAACGATTTCACAAATACATCACGGCAATCAGGATAACCGCTAAAGTCTGTTTCACATACGCCTGTTACAATATGACGTGCTCCAACTTGCTTTGCTAGCACAGCTGCAAATGATAAGAACAGTAAATTTCGTCCCTCTACAAATGTTGATGGCAATTTACCATCTTCATGTGTAATCTCCATATCCGTTCTCGTTAGCGCATTTGGGGCAAGTTGATTTAATAAGCTCATATCAAGTACTGTATGTTTAATTCCTAATTCTTTCGCAATATCAGCTGCACAGTCAATTTCTAGCTTATGACGTTGATTATAATTAAACGTCACAGCTTCTACTTCTGCAAACTGCTGCATCGCCCAAAATAAACATGTTGTACTATCCTGGCCACCACTAAAAACGACAACTGCTTTTTCTTTTTTCATCTCACTCATTCTCCTTCTCTAATACGAATAAGAAGAAAGAACGTTCTTGAACTGTCACAATAAAAAAACAAAACAATACCTAAGGATATTGTTGTTTCCATAGTTTTTTATAGAGGGAGTTCGCGAACCTCTCCCATGTTATACATGGAATTTCTTCTTTCATTGACAACACATATTGTACCATACTGTATCTCTCTCGGGGAAACTTCTGATTTTTCTTTTTTTTAACGAAATTCAGATTTATTTTCTTGTATTTTAATAGTATGATTATACTTAATTAATACTATACATGTGAGAATAGCAAGGGGGCATACAACTGAAGCTCTTTATCATTCACCTCTTTTTAAACATATTATTGATTCTCGTTATAATGCTAGTGTATCACCTATTTTGGAATCAAAAAGGCAAGCATTCACCTAAGCTAAATTCAACTATATTTATATTACTTTGTAGTATTACCACAATACTTTGCATTTTTTTTGCAGCCAAAACGAATACTGGATTTCAATTTGATATGCGTCATATTGTATTAATTGTTGGCACATTAACAGGAGGACCAATTGCCGGTGGGTCTATTTTAGTTGTATTAAACGTATACCGTTTCTTATTAGGAGGAATAGGAATCATTCCATCCGCCATTGGCTCGATTCTCTTATATATTGTTTTACTTTCTACATACAAATTTTTCAACAAAGGGTCAAATCATATAAAACTTATACTTGCCATTTTATATAGTCTTACATACGGACTCGTTTGGGTTCCTGTTTTCCTTATCAAAGTGTCTAATTCTGAAGACTATCTTTCTTACATTATTGCGTATCAACTTTGCACAATAATCGGTACAATTCTTATTCTTTATTTATTGAACATACTTCAATTGCAAGTTCGTTTACACGAAGAACTTATTAACGCGGAAAAATTTCATCTTATTGGAGAAATGGCTGCTTCTATTTCCCATGAAATTCGTAATCCTTTAACTTCAACAAAAGGGTTTTTACAACTTCTACAATCTGACGAATGCTCTGAAAAAGATCGAAAATTATACACAGAAATAGCTATACATGGGATTGAACAAGCAAATCACGTTCTCACAGATTATTTAACATTTGCAAAACCAAGTATTGAAAAAGAACAAGTGTTACAACTAGAAGATGAATTACTTCACGCACTATCTCTTATTACGCCATTAGCTAATTTATCAAATGTTCGCATACATTACATAAAACAAAGTAGCTCTTTTTTTATTACTGGTGAAAAGCAAAAATTTAATCAATGTTTGTTAAATATTCTAAAAAACTGTATTGAAGCCATGCCTAAAGGGGGCAATCTGATTCTCACACTAGTTCCCGACCATAAGCATATTCAATTGTATATAAAAGACAATGGAATCGGTATGAACACTGAACAAAGAAAGCGCCTTGGCTCTCCATTCTATTCTACAAAAGAGAAAGGAACTGGCCTTGGAATGATGGTCGTATTTAGCGTCATCAAAGCAATGGATGGAAAAATTGATATTACAAGTGAAAAAGATATTGGAACAACCTTCCTATTAACCTTTCCGCTCATACAAAAAACGTGATGAAGATTTCATCACGTTTTTTCTGTTTCATCAACAAGTTCAGCAAAAGTCTTTACTTTCCCATGCGGTTTTTGATTTTCTTTTCGTGCTTTCCAACTACGCTCTTGCTCTTTCTTCTTATGTGACATGCTCTCAACTCCTTCGTATGCTCTCTATGTATTATTCCAAAATAAGAGATAAAAATATGCATCCATCCAGCATATAAAGTGAAACTTTCATCATCTAACTCTCTTAGTTTTCTCTAAATATTGAAGTGGGGCTTACTTTCCATGAATAGCTGAATAAAATAAAGGAAGCGAGATAACTACTAACTCGCTTCCTTTATTTATTATATATAGTTCCCATATCAATGCGAATTTTTCTTTATCTTTGCAAAATCGCATATTTTGCTTCTTTTAACTGTGTAAGATGGCGCTGTTCATGCAAATCAAGGAATTGAATCCATTGATATAAATTAATTTCATGAAACACAGGGTGTTTTAACGAATTTTCGAATAATTCACTTTCATCTATAATACTGTACAATGTATGCAATAATTCTGCTCGTGAATGTTCGAGCAATTGAATTATTTGTTGTTTTTTCATTAATGTCTCTGTTGGTTGCATTTGTTGAGGAGCTTCTCGTTTATGTGTTCGATCAAGAGTAAGTTGGAGATCTTTGAGTGGGACTACTTTTCTTTCTTTTTTCTGTAAAGCATACACCAGAGCTGATGTAACAGATTGTTCAACTAAGTGCAGATGATGCAAAATTTGAGTGATGCTCCATTTATCACGGCGCGGTTTTACATTTACTTCCGTATCATTTAACATCTCAATTTCTGATAATAGTGTGTTTCTTGTAGATTGTAACGATTGCAGCAAAGTTTCCAAACTAACATTCATATTAGATTGAAGCATAATTCTCCCCCCTCTTTTTTGGTAAAAAGAGGCGCTTCTAATTTAGAAACACCCCTTTAAATAAATCTGAATTTTCTTATATTATCTCATTATTTTGTGGATGTGTCGATTATAAAATACGCGAAAACGAAGGGGTATTTTTACAATTTTGTGTCATCTACGGCACGTAACCACACTTGAATCTCATTGATTACTCCCTGGACACATCCATTAGCAAATGGTGATGTTAAGTTTGCTACCTCTACTAAATCTAAGAAAGATTTACTTCCTCCCTGTTGACAAAGGTTCACATAGTCTTCCCACGCTTCTTGTCTATTGTCTCTTGCTCGCTTCCAAAATTGCAGTGCACAAATTTGAGCCAATGTATAATCAATATAATAGAAAGGAGAGTTATAAATATGCCCTTGGCGTTGCCAGAAAGCGCCACGTTCTAAATAATCATTGTCTTCATAGTCTCTGTGTGGTAAGTACTTTCTTTCAATGTTACGCCATGCCGCTTTACGCTCCTCTGGAGACGCTTCTGGATTTTCATATACATAATGTTGATATTCATCAACTGATACACCATATGGTAAAAATAGTAGCGCTGAACTTAAATGAGAGAAATAATATTTATCCGCATCTTCCTCAAAGAATAATTTCATCCATGGCCATGTGAAAAATTCCATACTCATGGAATGAATTTCACATGCTTCATACGTTGGCCAATTATACTCTGGAATTTCAAACTTACGGCTCTCATATACTTGAAACGCATGCCCCGCTTCGTGTGTTAACACATCAATATCGCCTGATGTTCCATTAAAGTTTGAGAAAATAAACGGAGCTTTATAATTTTCAATATATGTACAATAACCGCCGCCAGCTTTTCCTTTTTTCGCAACTAAATCTAATAATTCATTATCTAGCATAAAGTTAAAGAATTCATCTGTTTCTTTTGATAATTCTTTGTACATCGTTTTTCCATGATTAATAATCCACTCTGCATCTCCTTTTGGAGTCGGATTCCCTGTTGCATATTCAAAACCCTCATCATAGTAAGTCAATTTTTCTACACCGATGCGTGCTTTTTGTCTATTTCGTAATTCTGTTGCAACTGGAACGATGTAATCTAGTACTTGTTTACGATAATTTGCCACCATTTCCGCATTATAATCTGTTCGATACATTCTTGCATATCCAAGTTCAACAAAGTTTTTAAAACCAAGTGTTTTGGCAATCTTTGTTCTTATTTTTACAAGTTCATCATAAATACGGTCTAGCTCTTCTTCATGCTCTGCTAAGAAACCATAATACGCTTCACTTGCTCTTTTACGCATATCTCTATCCTTATGTTGCATAAAAGGTCCAAGTTGTGATAAAGTTCTTTCTTCCCCTTCAAAATCAATTTTTGCAGCAGCTAAAAGTTGTGTATATTGCGAAGATAATTTATTTTCCAGTTGTAGATCTTTCACAATTTCATCTGAATATGTTTTCAAATCACACTCTGCTAAAGCAAATAACTGTTTCCCATAATAAGCCTCTAGTTCCTCACGAAATGGAGAATTCAACAATGCTTTATAATATTTCGTTCCATATCCTTGTACAATCGGAGAATACTCATCAAAGAAATCTTGTTCTCCCTTATAAAATGCATCTGTTGTATCAACAGAATGGCGAATATAACAAATATTTCCCATTGTACCAAAATCATTGCGAATCTCATTAATTACACCAATTACTTGCTTTTGTTCTTCTACTGTCTTTGCATTCTCAAATTGTTCTAAAGCTGCAGTAAATTTTTCTTGTAATTCTTCTGTATTCGGACGTTTATATTCATAGTTCTGAAATGACATGAATATGCCTCCTCTCGATTATATGTCCCCTTACTATAATTCCATTTCCTTTTCTGAATCTCCTTTTATTCTTCAGCAAAATTCATCAGAAGCTATAGCATTCCTTCAGCTATATTCTTTTCTTTCATTGAATTTTAGAGGAGGGAAGTTATCCCCATAAATAGCAGGATAAACAAAAAAGCCTTTGATCATTTTACATCGAAAGCTTTTTAACATGCTATATAAATCGATTTTGATTTTTCGACATATAATTCCCTACTACGAATAACAAAAATGACCTACACTCGTTTTCCTTCTTTATTTTCACTTGGTACGGGGCTGAAAAAGGACCTGACCGCTTCTATGCATGGCCAGATGCTCTCTCCCATCAAAAAAAGAAAGGTTTTTCAATTTGTACTTATATAAATGGAAATTCCCATCACTACTCGGGACTTTGTGAGATAACCCTTTGTTCATTTCCAACACATAAAGTCATGGCTATGAACTATAAAAGGAAATTACTACTTATTTTCTCCTTTTGTTTTCACTTGGTACGGGGCTGAAAAAGGACCTGACCGCTTCTATGCATGGCCGGATGCTCTCTCCCATCAAAAAAGAAAGGTTTTTCAATTTATACTTATGTATATATCATTTTTCATACTTTCCGACTTTCTTAAGTAAAGATAACAACTCATTCTTCTCATCTTTTGTTAACATTTCAAATGAATCGTGTATAACTTTTTCATGATTTGGAAAAATAGAAGCGATGAAAATCTCTCCTTCTTCTGTTAACTGTGCATAGATAACACGTCGATCATTCGGGCATGGAATTCGTTTTACAAGCCCCTTTTTTTCTAACTTATCGACAACATACGTAATACTTCCACTTGCAATTAAAATACGCTCTCCAATTTGTTGAAGCGGCTGACCGCCTTTATGATATAGCAATTCTAACACAGCAAACTCAGTTGGATTTAGTCCATTACTTTGTATTGACTTATTTGTAGTATCCATAACAGCACGGTGCACACGTGATAGTGCAATAAACACTTTTAAAGATTGAGAAATATCTTCTCGTCCATCATTTAATTTCATACAATTTCAACCCTTCACCTAAATTCACAAGCATTCGAGGCAATCTGCCAAATAAAAAGGTTATTCATAAAGCAAATCCCTATCAATCGCCCCTTTTGTCTCTGAGTGATTGCTCAATCACTTATCAGTTTCACTCGTTCCTTCTACTAAAAATATACTAACCATCACATATTAAATAAAACCATGACAATTTTAACACAGTTTATATATAATGATAATAAAAAAGAAGGAGTAACAACCTTGAACAGGAATTTACGAAACATCATTCTCTATATATTACTTGCCATATTACCCACACTTGGAATCGGTACAGTTTTATATTCCTATCATACATATCAAATGCAACAATCAAACAAGCTAGCTGCTCATACTGCCTTATTTGTATATAGAGACTATTTAGATCATCATATCGGTGAGGCAATTTCCGCTTTAGAAATGCTTTCCATGGTCGTAAATACACAAACAGAAAACATGACTGGAATTGAACAAATACTTCGTGATACAGACGAAAAAGACGAACGTTTTTCTGGACTATACTTTGCGAATAAAGATGCTTTCATCGCAGTAGCATCAAAAGGGTTAACAGCCCCCATTCCTGTCGCAGATCGAAGTTACATACTAGAAGCTTTTAAAACTAAAAAAACAACTGTATCTTCTGTCATTACCGATCGTGTTCTTGGCCACCAAGCCATCTTAATCGCCACACCCGTTTTTACAAAAAACAAGAAAGTATCTGGATTATTATTAGCAAGTTTGCGTTTTGATTATATTTCATCTGCTTTAAATGCAATCAAGCCACAGTATCATTTTGAAGTGACCGATCCGCATGGCGTTATCTTTTTAAGAGATGATAATACCGAGTCAAGTAAGCCACATACAAATATGCTTTCTACTCCGCTACAAAAGTTAAAATGGCAAGTTTCCGTTTCTCCATTACCTATTCATAAAACAACTTTATACCAAATGGTTGTGGTAGAATGTCTCGTTACTTTATTTTTAATGACGATTTTATTTTTACTCGTTCAATATATTTTACTGAAACGACAAACAAAATTGGAGAGACAACAAAATGAAATACAAAAAATTGAATTAGTTGGTACTTTTGCAGCTAGTACAGCTCACGAAATCCGGAATCCACTTACCGGAATTAAAGGTCTCGTAACACTCTTAAAAGAAAAACATACACAAGAGCAAGACCAGTTTTATTTTTCTGTTATTGAACAAGAAATAAAACGTATCAATGAAATTGTTAGCGAATTTCTTATTCTTGGCAAACCAACCGCGATTATTGAAAAAAAGTATGATGTAAGAGATATTATTAAAGAGGTAGCAGTAATTATTCAATCGGAAGCACATTTGTATAATATTATATTTACCTTGCAGTTACCAGATCACCCTGTTCATATCCGTTGTTCAAAAGATCATATGAAACAAGTGGTTTTAAATATTACAAAAAACGCAATTGAAGCTATGTCATCTGGTGATATATTAACAATTCAGGTAACCAGTAATAAAGAACACGCACAATTACACATTGTTGACACTGGAAAAGGTATTCCAAAGCATATTCAAAAACACCTCTTTCATCCGTTCTTTACAAGTAAAGATACCGGAACAGGTCTTGGCCTTGTCATATGCAAACGAATTATAGAAATGTATGATGGACAAATTGTGATTGATAGCAAAGAAAATAAAGGAACCACTGTCCATATAAAGCTTCCATTAGATCCCGCATAATTATCCTTCTTTAAGGAGGGTAATTATGTTTATTTCATAAAAGCAGTTACAAACATTTTCCAAAAAGCACTTGATTTCCCTTCATATTCTATTTGAAAAAAAGGGACCTTCATAAATGTTAACCATCTTGGTGTTCGCTTCTCTTTATAGCTTTGATACTGTAAAATAAGCTTGTCCAATTCTTGACTCACTTGAATTGTTTCCGTACTATTTAATCCGTTGGTTAAACCTAAATGAATCATTTCTTCACGCTTCATATGAATATCACGCGAAAGCTTTTCCATTGTGTACCTCCGTTTTGCTGTAAACATCCATATCCCCCTCATTATTCTTCCATACTCTCTACTTCATTTTCACTCTATACATTCATAGCTACAAATGTATATTTCATTTGAATTGGAATACTCAGAAATTTTAACATTTTCTCCCTGTAATTTACAAATCTTTATCCTCACTTTGAGAATTATTACAAATTATTCTATCTTTGTAAATACATTCGCAATAATAGACATTTTTTTCATATTATTTTATGCAAACGACAAATAAACTCCGCTTTTTAAATTTTTGATTTACATTACTTCGACATTTTTCTCGTTTAATTTATGTCAAAAACGCAAATCATAATTATAGATTTTCATTTCCATCTTCACAAATAAAGTAGCCTATTCTATTTCATTGAAAAAAATAAATTTTCATAAAGAGAAACTTCCTTCACCGATCGGACTTTTACTACCAGTTCGTGCGGATTACATATCTAATTTATTTCACGATTTATAAAGTGAAACTTCCATCAGTAGTGGGCTTACTACCTGCGAATAGCGGGCTAAACTTGATGGACTAGCCTTACAACAAATCACTCAATCAGAAAGGAACTTCATATATGCGTAAACATATTATTATTTTTTTCATTGCATTATCTATTGGCATTTTCCCTCTCCAAACGTATGCACATACAAATAAGGTTGCCATTGTAATTGATGACTTCGGAAATAATATGAAGGGAACGGAAAGAATGCTATCACTCCCAATCCCACTTACTGTAGCCGTTATGCCTTTTCTTCCATCTACAAAACAAGATGCAATAGCTGCTCATCAAAAGGGACATGAGATCATTATTCATATGCCAATGGAGCCTATTAAAGGAAAGAAAGAATGGCTTGGCCCTAAAGCCATTACAATTGATTTAACTGATCATGAAATTGAAAATCGGATTGAACAAGCAATCCAAGAAGTTCCACATGCAATTGGGATGAACAATCATATGGGTTCAAAAGTAACAGCTAATGAAAGGATTATGCGCATTATACTATCAGTATGTAAAAAACACGGGCTATTTTATTTAGATAGTAAAACAAATCCTAATAGCGTAGTACCAAAAATCGGAAAAGAATTAGGAGTTCCTATTGTAGAAAATCAATTATTTTTTGACGATGTTTATACATCATCTCATATTACAAAGCAAGCACAGGTACTCTTGCAAAGAATTCAAGAAAAACCTGTCGTAGTCGCAATTGGTCATGTCGGTCCTCCTGGGGAAATTACTTCTCGTGTTATTGAGTCCACCATTCCTAAAGTACGTGAACATGCAGACTTTATTTTCTTATCCGATCTCGCCCTCTCGCCACCACCTGTTTCCAAACAAAAATAGAGAGCAGCTATATGCTGTTCTCTATTTCTATACTGTCCTTATATATGATCTACATGGCTAACGCGAAACCCTTTTTTCTCTATTTTTGCAATTAAGGTTTCCAATGCTTTTTCATCTAAGTCATCTGTAAGGTTTACAATAACTCGACGCATATATCGATCACCATTATCCAATGTAAATAATCCACCAATATGATAAGACTTAAGTAGCGTTCCTAACTCCTTAATTGTTCCCTTACAATCTTGCGTTGCAATCGTTATTATATAGCCACCTGTTTGCATCCCAAATGAATCTTCAATGACATCAAATATATTAGAATGTGTTAAAATTCCAACAAATTCATTGTACTCATTCAGTACAGCTAAAAATGGAAGACGCCTAATTACATAAAAAGCTCGAAAAAATGAATCCTTTTCAAAAATAAATGCAGATTTATTTTCCACAATATCTTTCACATATATATCGTCTAGTCCTCCATTACATTTCCGTTCTAAAATATCTACTTTATAAATGATTCCTTTAAATTTCTTCTCATCTTCTGCAAGCACAGGAATCGCTCTATATCCCTTCTCGTTCATCATTTTTAACGCCTGTTCCCCCGAATCATTATCCTTACAAAATGTCACCTGTTGTTTCGGCAGAAAATGATATTTAACTCGCAAAATACGTTCCTCCTCACATGACGACATGTAATCTATATATAATAAGGAGACCCATATTTTATGAGTGAAATTACTTTTAAAACGCTTTCATTTATTTGTTTGCACGTATTGCATAATTCTCTTTATATAACTGAAGAACTCTTAGTCCCTTTAATCATCAATAATTTCACATGATAATTCATTAAATACTCTAATCCTTCTAACCACTTTTTCGTCTCTTCTGGCGCCCTTCCCCATACAAGCATTCCATAATTATGAACAAGTACAGCTCCGCCACCTTCTGTAAAATTAGGAACATGGTTCTCTAATAAATCAGCGAACTTCTTTTCATTTTCTACAATCGGAATTGTAATCTCTGTAATACCTTCTTTTCCAAAAACGCGTTCTACAGTACGTTTTTCAAATGTAACTTCTCCTTCTTTTCCATATAACTCCGACATTAAATGGCTATCTACAGTTTGAACTTGCAAAATACAATCTGCATTTCCTTTTTTATAAATATCAGCATGCATAAACGACTCAGTTGCAGGTTTTTCATCATTTTCAAATACAGGCTCACACATACTATTTACTACAATAAAGTCTTCTTCTGCATATAACCCTTTGTCTCTTCCTTCAATATTGACTAAAAATGTTAATGGCTCTTGTGATGTCCGCATAGATAGACTAATTTTTGTACCATAAAACCAATCACGAAGAGCTAATTCCATCTTTATATCCCTCAACTCTTGCCACTTCTTTAAAAAAAATAACATTTCGTCACCCCCATGAGAATATCACTATAATGATTTAGGCATTTCTATGTAAAAGAAGTATTTTTTGATTATTCTAAAAATTTAATTGAATTATCACATGAGAATCTCTTTTTGTCAATACGATTTCTGCGTCTACTTGAAATTTAGGCAAATGCCACACAACAAAAAAAGCTCCTTCATAGAGCCTTTTTGTTTATCATTTGAAGCATCTCACTCTTTTCTTGTTCATTAATAATACCAAGCTTTTGTAATACATTCGCATACAATATAAGTTTATTATACAAGCGTTCCGACACCTCTTCCCCTTCTTTCCTCCAGTCAACTTTTTTTCTATTGGTAAATTATATGAAGGGAAATGAAAAATGTGTCCACTTTTTGTACTCACGCAAAACTTTTTAAATCCCCTCTCACCACTATATCTCCATTAGGATTTTCTAACATATACATCTCGGTTATGAAAACAAAAGAAGATTTCCACTCATTTTCTCCTTCTGTTCTCACATCGGGTGGGGCTAAAAAAGGCACTGACCGTTTCTAGCCATGAGCGGATCCTCTCTTCCACCTAAAAGAAATGGTTTTATGTCAATTTTTCCACTAGAACAAGAAGCATATATTTAACTAATCGTCCAGCGAATATTATTTTTTGTAACTAATTCTTCAAAATTATACGGCATTTTTTTATCGCAAATGACGTGCGCAATATTAGAAAAACCGGCAATTCGATAATTTCCTTTTACCCCAAGCTTTGTATGATCACATAAAACAAATGTTTTTTCCGCTAACTGAATCATCGCTTCTGATAACTTAGCTTTTTCCAATTCAAAACTCGAGACCCCAAAGCTAGGTAACAATCCATCAATTGAAATAAATGCCTTATGAAAATGAAACTGACGAATGACTTGCTGTGAAATAGATCCTGATACACGACAATGTTTTGGAGACACCTTTCCACCAATAAACAATACTTCCCCATCAAACATTTTTTTATTTATCGAAGAAATTAATTGGGTTGCAACAGGAAATGAACTCGTCACAACAGTTAAGTTTTTCCGATGAACAAGATAAGGGACCATTTGCAGCGGTGTGCTTCCATCATCGATAACAATTACATCTCCATCTTCTACAAAAGTTGCTGCTTTATAGCCGATTCTTTTCTTTTCTTCAATATATAGCATTTCTCTTTCTAACATAGGTGGCTCTATGCCCGCTCCTGGGAGCTGAACTGCTCCTCCATATACTTTCTTCAACTTCTTTTCCCGATCAAGCTCTTCTAAATATCTGCGAATTGTTTCTGTTGATACTGAAAACTCACTTGCTAACTCTGAAACTTTCACTTTCCCCTTAAACTCTACTTTTTCAAGAATACTACGCTTTCTTTCTTCTCCAACAACAGACATCACTTCACCTCATTTATCTCGCTTATATAGGCAACCTAATCCCATCTCAAGATTTTGAGATGGGATTCATATGGGGATTTCACTTATACAAAATCATAGTTTTCTTCTATTACAGAAACTTCTTCATGAATATGAATGCCACGTTTTTCTAACTCATCAAAAATGATTTTTGGATTTTTGAAAGCCTCTTCAGGTGTTACAACACCCTTTCTCTTCACTTCACCTTTTGCAATTAGCTCTGTGGCAATTCCAAATGGAATCCCTACATTCCTTGTGTAAGCTCTCAAATTCTCCCATCCTTCTACAGATCCGTCTGAAGTAGGATGCGTATGATATAAAACATGACACTCTTTTTGACCACTTTTCTTTCCAACTACTTCTACATGAAGCGCATACCCATAGACTTCTGTTTCCTGCCCTTCTTTTGATTGCAGTAAATAGTTTGAAATACAATCCATGATACCGATTTCTTTACCATTTACTTCAATTGTGTCGTTACGTAATATACCATAATCATATAAAGCTCGAACAAGCTGCATATTTTGCTCTGGCCAAGTTCCGCGTGTTTCAATGAGCTGCACGCCTTTATCTTTTAACGCTTTAGCTAGCGTAATTGTTTCAGAGTGAGGAATGATATACTGAACCGCTTTCCCGTAAGGTGCAGGTAATTCAATTTCCCTTGGACGTGCAAATGGAGGTACTTGTTTAAATTCACCATCCTCAAATACTGTACGCGTCGGTAATTTCGGATCATATTCGTATGTTGTCGTCTCCGTAATCGAAGCTGAAAAAGCAATCGGACGATAAGATCCATGACTTACACGTACAGATTCCACTGTATCTAATTGATTCGCTGCATACATCGCCATCATCTGTGTCACACCTGGTGTCATACCAAATCCAGGTAAACATGTTTTTCCATTTTGGACAAATATATCATGTGAATCATTCTCTTCGCCAAAACCGTTTAAATTCACACCGTGACACCCAGCTTCAGCAATACAACGAGTAGATAGCCCATTTAATTTAATCGTTGTGCCATCCATAACAATATCATAGCCTCTCATCTTTGCTACCGTGTCCGCATGATTTGTAACATCTACCTTCACAAAATCAACACGTGGATCGTTCAGCCACGCTACTACTTTCCGTCCTTCTTCTTCATTAAAATCAGCAATCGTAATCATTTCAAAAGATGAAAATTGAACTAAGTCTAAAATTGCTTCGCGACAAATTTTACCGGCTCCACCTAAACAAAATACTTTCATCCTATAACAACTCCTTTTGTAATGCTATCTACTAATCGATGAATATCATCTTCATGCACATCACCAATATTGCCAATTCGGAACGTATCTACTTTCGAAATTTTCCCTGGATAAATCACAAAACCTTGCTGTTTGAGATCATTATATAATCTATTAAATTCAAATCCTTCTTCCGGATAAATAAAAGATGTAATGATAGGAGATTGATATCTTTCCTCTACTAATGATTGAAAACCAACTTCTCTCATTCTCTTTACTAATATTTGCTGATTATTACGATAGCGAGCATTTCGAGCTTTAACTCCGCCCTCTTCTTCTAGTTCAAGTAATGCTTGATAAAAAGCTCGTACAATATGTGTTGGTGATGTAAAACGCCATTTTCCATTTTGAGCTTCCATCGTTTCCCACTGATCATAAAGATCTAATGATAACGAACGAGCTTGTCCTTTACATTTTGCTAATTCATCACGCTTTGCAATTACAAATCCAAACCCTGGAACACCTTGAATACATTTATTTGCACTACTAATCATAAAATCAATTTGCAGATTTGAAACATCCATTTCAATGCCACCAAAACTACTCATTGCATCAACAATTGTAACTTTTCCATACTGTTTCCCTAAGTTACATACATCGGCGATTGGATTAATAATTCCTGTTGTTGTCTCACAATGTACGACAACGACATGTGTAATTGCTGGATCTTTTTGCAATAGTTCTTCTACTTCTACAAGATTTGTGGGCTCCCATTCTTCTGTTTGGCTCACAACAACATCAATGTGTAACATTTCTGCCATTTGTACAATGCGCTTTCCGTACGCACCATTCGTACAGACAAGAAGTTTTCCTTCTTTCGGAATAACCGAACCGATAACTGATTCAACAGAAAAAGTACCGCTCCCTTGCATTAAAACTGTTGTATAACGTTCCTCTTCCTTTGTCGCTAATGCTACAAGGCGGCTTCGCACTTCTTGTACCATCGTGTTATATTCAGTGTCCCATGTGCACCAATCGTATAGCATAACTTCTTTTACAGTTTTTGTTGTCGTTAACGGACCTGGCGTTAGTAGTAAATAATGATTTTCATTCATGATCCATACCCCTTTTATGAAATGATAAGTTCTTGTTTTTCGATGTTTTCAATGACGCTCGGTAACTCTTGCATGGTTTCAATTGTAAAATGAGCCCCATTGTCTATAAAACGTTTACGAACCACTTCCATTTTTTCTCGAAGCTCTACTGGGTCCATATTTTCAACTTCCTCTTCTGTTAAGCCAAGCTCATTACTACCAAGGATGACACCGACAGTCCACATCCCCGCGTTTTTACCTTCTTTCATATCCGAAACTGTGTCTCCAACCTTAATCATATGATTCATTGGATATACACCAAGCTGCATTGCATTCTTATAACACATCCACGGATATGGTCGACCAGCCGGAACATCATCTGGTGTAACAAGAAAATCTGGCTCATACCCTTGCTCTTTTGCTTCTTTTGCAACAATATCCATCATTTCGCTTGTATAACCTGTTGTGGAACCAATTTTAATACCTTGATTACGTAAATGTAAAATCACATCTTTCACTCCAAGAATTGGAGTTGCATAGCGTGGTAAAATCGAAAAGAGAATCTCTTCAAATTCTTCATACATCTCCTGAATATCTGCCTCTGTTGGTAATTTCCCAAAAACTCGCTTCCATTCTTCTCTAATACGAGGCATTTCTGTTAATGCGCGAACATGATCAATTTTTAGTAACCCCATTGGTTTACGTGCTTCTTCGGCTGTAATGACAACACCACGTTTATTAAAGATTTCCATAAACACTTCTAATGGTGCGAAACACCCGTAATCAACTGTCGTACCAGCCCAATCAAAAATAACCGCTTCAATTTTCATCCTATCCATCACCCTTCTTATCTTTTTTGCCATAATGATGTTCGATTCCGAATCGCTTTTGTTCCCCATTCATATAGAACTCTAACTACAATATTCGTTACAACAATAAGCACACTCATTGCTGCTGCAGGTGCAACGTTGCCGGCATCATCCATATTCACAATTGAAACAGCTGCCAATTTAAAATCAGCTGCATATAAGAAAACGACCGCCGATACGGTTACCATTGAATTTACAAAGTAGTACATCACCATTTCTAAAATTGCTGGCAAGCACATCGGTACCGTTACCCGAAAAAATGTTTTATAAAATGGGATTCCCATTGATTGTGAAACAAGCTCAAACTCTCGATCTAGTTTCTTTAGCGCAGTTGTTGCTGTAACAAATGTTACAGAATAAAAGTGAATAATATTCACAAGTACAAGAACCGCGATTGTACCATACAAAGCATGGAATGGATTGGTTACTTCCCATCCAAAAAATTGAATCGTAGGTTGACTAAAGAAAAAGACATATCCTAGTCCCAACACTAATCCTGGAATAGCAAGTGGAACGATAGAGAAAAAGTACCCTACTTTTCTAAAAAATTCTAGTTGTTGAATCTTTTCAATTGCATATGCAAAAGCAAATGTTAGAATTGCTCCAATAACCGCTGTGATCACTGAAACAATGACACTATTTTTAAACGCTTCAATTCCGTCTCCTGTTAAACTTGAGAAGTTGAAGTGTTCGAATGTAAATGTCATATTATATGGCCATACTTTTACACTTGCTGCAACACCAACTGCAACAAATAAAAGGATGATCATGAATGTAATGATAGTGCAATACACAAATGAAATCGTATCTCTTTTTTTATTAGTCGAAATTCGATATGGCACTGCTTTTGAAGATAAAAAATTCGCTTGTTTCCTTTGGGTAATCCGGTCCACTGCAAATGCGAATATAGCTGGAATTAACAAAATCATTCCGACCGTCGCACCCATTGGCATATTTTGTTGTCCAATTACTTGCTTATATACATCTGTTGCAAGCACATTATATTGACCACCTACGATTTTTGGCGCCCCAAAATCAGTAAAACTAAGTGTAAATACGACAAACATTGCGCTAATTAGTCCATATTTCACACTCGGTAATGTAACGGTGAAAAATTGTTTTACTTTTCCCGCCCCTAGCATGTTCGACGCCTCATATAGACGATAATCTGAACCTTGAAAAGCAATTAACAAAATAAGAAATGCTTGTGGAAACGTATAGATAACTTCAGCAATTGTAATTCCAACAGGTCCGTATAATGGAATGTGCAGTCCTTCAAATAAACCAAATAATCCTTTTGTCACTAAACCTTGGTTACCAAATAAATATGTAAGCGCAATCCCATGCATCATCGTTGGCGCAAATAACGGCAATAGGGCGATGTACTGGAACAGACGCTTACCAAAAACATTCGTACGCGCAATTGCATATGCATAAGCAAATGCTAATGTAACTGAAATAATCGTCGTAAGCCCTGAAACCCATACAGTATTTTGCAACGATTGAACAAGAGTTGGTGTTGTAAAATATTTGCTAAAGTTTGCAACCCCAACGAAAGCACCGTCTTTATCATAGAAAGCTTGTGTAAACAGTTGTAGTAATGGCAATACAAGCATGACAAGAAATGCAAGAAGCATACTGACAACTAACACCCTTTGTATCCACTCTTCTTTCCCAATACTTCTCTTGACCGTTTTTCTAGAAGCTTCTGTTTTATAGTTTTCTAACATTTCCATCTATACAATGACCTTCTTTCCATATGACAGCATATGATTTTCTGAAAATGAAATTTGAAGTGGTTTTCCTTTTCGAATAGAATTTCGCTCTACCACCGATGCTAATATATCCACAACAATTCGCTCATTATAAAGATGTGTCTTCTCTTCTACTACACGCACTTCCGTTCGATATACAGATCCACGAAACTCCATATTTTCTACAACTGTTTTAATCCCATCATTGGGAACAATCACAACATGTTCTGGACGAATTGCTTGTTTCCTGTCATTATCCGAAAAGAAATTAATAGAACCAATAAAATCTGCAACAAACGGATTCGCTGGCTTTTGATAAATCTCCTCTGGTGTTCCAATCTGCATAATCTCCGCATGATTCATAACAACAATTTTATCAGCCATCGTTAATGCCTCTTCTTGATCATGCGTCACCATAATTGTTGTAACTCCTACTTTTTCTTGTAACTCACGCATTTCTCTACGTAATTTCTCGCGCACCTTTGCATCGAGTGCAGAAAGTGGCTCATCGAGCAATAGAATATCCGGAGATAGCGCGAGCGCACGTGCAAGTGCTACTCGCTGCTGTTGTCCCCCAGACATTTGAGCAGGATATTTATTTTTCACATTCAACAAATCAACAAGCTCTAATACTTCTATCGCTTTCTCTTTTACTTCCGCTTTTGAGTATCGCTTCGTTTTCAATCCATATTCAATATTTTCAAGTGCTGTTAAATTTGGAAATAATGCATACGATTGAAACACCATTCCTAAATTGCGCTTTCCAGGTGGCACTGCTGTAATATCTTTTCCATTAACAGCTATACTCCCTGCTGTCGGCTCTTCTAAACCGGCCAAAATACGAAGTAACGTCGTTTTACCACAGCCACTTGGACCAAGTAAACAAACAAACTCATTCTTTTGTACTGTAAAAGAAATATCTTTTAACGCTGTAAACGCATCAAACTGTTTTTGAATATGTTGAATTGATAAATATTCGCTCATTTTTCTCTCTCCCACTTACTTTTTCGGTTCTGCTTTTTGACCAAACTCTTTTTCCCAACGTTCTAAAATTTTATCGCGGTTTTCAGCTGCCCATTTGAAATCATTATTTTTATATAACTTTTCTGTTACATCTTTCGGGAAACCATCTGGCAGTTTATAATCATTTTTAATCGTTGCAAATCCATTTTTCTCAAAATATAATTTCATAACATCATCTGTAATTGCCCAATCTAGAAATGCTTTAGCAAGCTTATCGTTTTTCGCATTATCTTTCTTAATTAATGCATTAGCTTCTACTTCCCAGCCCAATCCTTCTTTTGGCAAGACAACTTCAATTGGTGCACCTTTTTGTTTCTCTTTTAAACCGCTATAAATCATAGATACACCAACTGGATATTCTCCAGCACCTGCTAATTTTGCTGGTTTTGAGCCAGAGTGCGTATAAGTTGCCATATTATCATGAATTTTCTTCATGTAATCCCAACCTTTATCTTCACCCATAATTTGTAGCCATGCCGATACTGTTAAAAATCCTGTTCCAGAGGAAGCTGGATGTGGCATAACAAGTGTTCCTTTATATTCTGGTTTTGTTAAATCTTCATATGATGTTGGCATCGGTAAGTTTTTCTTTTTCAATTCCTCTTTATTAACAGCAATCCCTGTCATAAACGCCGTGTTACCAACCCATTTCTCCGGCTGTTTATCATCTTTAAATTGCGGAAGTACGCGATCTGCACCTTTTGGAGAATAGTCTTTCAGCATGTCTTTCTTTTCTAGAGCTAAAAGACTAGAAGCTGCTGTTCCCCATACAACATCTGCTTGTGTATTTTTTCCTTCCGCTAACAATTTCGCTGTAATAACTCCTGTTGAATCACGAACGATATTTAATTTCACATCTGGATATTTCTTTTTAAAGGAATCAAGATAAATAGGTACAAGTTCTTCTTCAATTGCTGTGTAAACTGTTAATGATCCAGATAACTTGTCATCTTTCGCTTCCGCTCCAGCAGTTTCTTCTTTCTTAGCACCACACCCCATTAATAAAGAAAATACTACTCCGGTTGCTACAGCTTTAAAGAATGTTTTTTTCACTGTTTCTCTCTCCTTTTATTTTTCTTATGTACAACTCCAATATAAACGCCAAGTGTAAAAGCAGTATTAAACCAACATTAATCTTTTGTTTGTTGTTTGTTTTTGTGTAATACGTTGCTACTTCAATGTTTTTTCATGTTTTTCTCCAACAAAAAAACGTGAAATTTACAAATAATTAAAAAAAGATTAAAAATCCCACAAAAAAATGAGGCGTTTGTAAAAACGCCTCATTTTTGCTTACCCTTTTTCGCATTACGATTTGCATATTTCGCTGGATTTTCATTTTCATACTCTACCGCAAATTCCGCATCCGGCAGACTTTCTTTTGGTGTTTTATTATGATTCATTGCCGCATGTTGCTTTACTTTTCGTTTTACCATTTACAATCCCTTCCCTCACTGTAACGACATATCACTTTCTATATTAGTTTGAGAAAATATCCGAAAATTATTAATGGGAAGTGTTAACAAGTACAAAGCAACGTGTATATGGAAACACTATACATGAACAAGGAATTTACATTTCCTACTATAATAAAGAAGGAACGATTACTTTGAAAAAAAAACAACAAATTCAGTCACCCATTTTAGATGAGACGCTTCCGCACCAAATGAATTTTCCTTCCTTTAAAGGAACAGGAACACCAATGCAAGAGCCGTTTATTAATCAATACAATGTTGTAATTGGAGATAGTAAATACAATTCTAAAAATAGCCCACTTAACAATTGGAGTGATGAAGTTGATCCGGCCATCATGGCTGGGAAAGAATGGATTCACCCAACAAATGATATCGGATGGATTTCAGAAGAAAATCAAAAATTGTTACAGAACAAAGCAGATAGAGCGGAAGATTCATTTATGCACCCTCAATTTGGCATTAACGATTAAAAACCATTCTACCTTCATGGGTAGAATGGTTTCATATTATCCAATAATAATACGCTCTTTCGGGTATTTATAGCGTGGTGGTTGCTCTCTTCCGCCACTTGCTAGAATAAATGTTAAAATTCCCACACGACCAATAAACATAAGTACAATTAATACAAGTTTTCCCACAGTTGTTAACTCTGAAGTGATACCTGTTGATAATCCCGTCGTTCCAAATGCAGAACATACTTCCACAATTAGACTCATAAATGGTGCATTTTCAGTCATGGATAAAATAAATAACGCCGAAGCACATAATAAAATCCCCATTGTCATAACAACCGATGCTTTTAAAATATCCTCCTCATGCAATTGACGTTTAAAAACGCGTACTGTTCTTCCGCCTTTTGCAAATGAATATAAAGAAAGAATATTCACAGCAAACGTTGTCGTACGTATCCCTCCCCCAACTGAACTTGGAGAAGCTCCGATAAACATTAAAACACTCATAAATAAAAGCGTCGGCTGTGACAATTCCCTTATATCCATTGTTGCTAATCCGCCACTTCTCGTTGTAACGGATTGAAATAGTGTATAAAACACTGTTTCATGCCACGATTTCCCTACTAAAAATTGATTTCGCTCCAATAAAAAAATAACGATTGTACCAACAATAACAAGCGAGAAAAATGTTGTTGTTGTTAGCTTTGTAAATAATGAAAAACGAAACAATTGATGTTTTTTCTTGCTTAAATATTGTTTTACTTCCATTAGCACTGGAAATCCAATTGCTCCTAAAATAATCAGCAGCATATGAATAATTTGTACAATATAGTCATTTTTATATGGAATTAGGGACTGTCCTGTTAAATCAAATCCACCATTCGTTGTTGCACTAACAGCAGCAAAAAAACCGTGAAAATACGCTTCTTGCCAAGTTGGGAAATAGAGTAAAAACCTTGTTCCTAAGAGGAGTGCCCCAACCACTTCTATCGAAATAATCAAAATTAAAATAGACCGCATGAGCTCAACAAGCCCTGATAAATTTCCTTGATTATGGTCTGCCATAATTAATCTTCTTCGCTGCAAACCTATTTTCTTGCCTGTGATCATCCAAACAAATGTACCAAGTGCCATAATTCCTAAACCGCCTAATTGTAATATAAGCGCTAAAATAATAATGCCTGCCGTACTAAACGTATCTGGAATAGTAACCACTGAGAGCCCTGTAACACTTACAGCGCTAACAGATGTAAATAACGCATCTATAAAAGTCCACTTTACACCTGGTTTAATGACAAATGGTAAGCTTAATAAAATCACCGAAACAATTACTGCTATAAAATAAAAGAAAACAATAAGCTGTACCGGACGTAGTTTTTGTAAAAATTTCTTTATATCTCTCATTCCATCACTTCGCTACCTTTTTTCTATCGATTAAACAAAGAAAAATCACTATTTTCTTTGTTTGCAAATAACTGCTGAAATAGTTTTGCAAATACCATTCCATATACAGTTCCATTTCCCCCATACGGTAATGCATAGTACAAATTAGAGATTTTCCTATCTTCTTTACATATAGGAAGACCATCATGACTTCCGCCAAATGAAGCAGCCCAATAATATTCAGCTCTCACATTTGAAAGATTTGGAAACATCTCTTGTATAATTTTAGTAAGTACATCTCGTTTATGCAATAACTTTGTATCACCAATTTTCTGAAGTTGCATTCCTTCATCCAAACCACCTACAATAATTCGATTCTTATACGTACGAAAATACAAATATGGCCGAGCAGTTTCCCAAATTAATGATTGTTCGTGCCACCCATTAAAATGCTCTTGTTCATTTGTAACAATCGCATAAGAGGTTTCTATCGTTGTATTTGCTTCTTTTTTTCCAAATACCTTTTCATATCCTGTAGCCATAATCACTGCCTTCGCTACAATTTTCTGACCTGTTTTTGTATAAGAAATCAAATCTTTTTGAACAGACTTAATATGCATAACCTCTGTATGTTCGAAAATAGAAGCCCCTAGTTGGTTTGCTTTATGTATAAGACCATGGGCTAATATATACGGGTTCACTTCTGCATCTCCCCCTGTATATAATGCCGCCGGTTTTGTAAATGAATATCGTTGCTTAATATCAGGTTCTGTAAAATACTCAACAGGAAATCTATAGCGTTGTAATGTGCGGTACTCTTCTTGTAAGAGTGAAATATCTTCATTCTGACTTGCATAATACAAGCTACTTTTTGGAATAAAACAAGGATCCATATCAAGCTTTGGAACAACTTGTTTCAAAATTTCCAGCGCCTCATAACAAAGTTGATACGTGCGCACTCCTTTTTCTTCACCAAATGTATGAATCATAGAGGTTAATGATTTATCATGAGCAACTTGGAGTATTCCTGTATTTGCAAGCGTGCTTCCATTTGCAATTTTCCGCTTATCAATTAGTGTAACTTTCATTCCTAACAACGTTAAAAAATATGCAATATGAGCACCTGTTTCACCGCTCCCTACAATCAACACATCACATATCATATCATTTTCTAATAGCGGATAACAAGGCATACAAGCTTCTTCATTCCAGTATAACTTTCCTAATGTTAATTTCATAACTATACTCCTAAAATTTAATTTCCTCCCTTTTATTTTTTGTTATTTCACATAAAATAATCCAGCTAGTCTATGCTAGCTGGATTTTCTATTTCATTCATATGAACAAACAAAATACTTGTTCAAGTTATCATAATAGCTAATCACTAATGAATCACTGTTTCACTTCAATTAGAGCGTTCCTCAAGCCAATTCCCAACTGTAGGATACGTTTGTTTTACAGCCGTTCCTCCGTATACAACTGACATATGTCCTGTCGGTAAGCACACATACTGTTTATCTGTACTAGAAATATGATCTAAGAGCGCCTCTACTTGACATGGCAATGCAATATGATCACGTTTTGCAGAAATATTTAAGACATTTGCTTTAATGTTTTCAAGTTTTACTTTTTGGCCTCGAATTACGAGCTCACCTTTAACCAATTTATTATTTTGATAAAAATCGCGAATCCATTGTCGATATGATTCACCTGGGAATGGAATACCATCTCCAACCCATTTTTGAATTAGTTTCCAGCTTTCAACAAAACGCTCATTTTCTGAACGGTCAAGTAAAGCAACATACGGACCAACAAAGTTTGTAATCGGTTTTAACATTTTGTTTCCAAAATCAATCATTTCTGGTGGGATATTTCCGAATGTGTCTACCGCTTTATCTAAGTTAAAATACTTTTCATCTAATAATGGACCATATAATCCTGTTTCAGAGAAATCAAATGGACTTGTCATAAAAATTAAATTACGAATCGGCATATGTGGGTGAAGTGCTGCATAAATGGATGTTAGCGTTCCTCCCATGCAGTAACCAAGTAAAGAAATCTCGTCCGATTTTGCAGTTCGCATTACCTTTTTAACTGCTTTTGCAATATAATCGAACACGAAATCATCAAATTTCAAATGACTGTCTTCTAACCCGAATGTACCCCAATCAAGCATATATACATCAAAACCACGGTCCACTAAATATTCCACCAAACTATTGCCAGGTGTTAAGTCCATAATATATGGCTTATTAATTAACGCATAGATTAATAAAATTGGAACCGAATTTGTTTTTTCCTGCTTTGGAACGTAACGATACAGCTTCGTTTTATTTTTAGTCCAAATGACCTCTTTTGGAGTTAAACCAACTTGTGGTTCTGGTTCACGCAGTAAAACCTCACTCGCTCTTTTAAAACGACGATATGCTTTTCGATATTCTTCTGGGTATAGTTCCAATTGCTTTTCCCATTCTGTTACGAATGTAGTCATTTTCCTATCTCCTTTTTGATTGATTTCCTTCTTCAAGAAAGAAGTGCACTCCTGCTATGGATATGCACTTTCTCCTTCCTTCATTACATATATAATCCGCCGTTAATATTTAACTGTTGACCAGTGATATACGCTCCATCACGGCATAGGTATACAACACCTTTTGCAATTTCATCAGCTTGTCCAAAGCGTTTCTTCGGAATTTTAGAAACGATTTTTTGGCGAACATCTTCTGGTACTTCTGCTACCATTTCTGTATCAATGAACCCTGGGCAAATTGCATTCACCGTTACATTTGTTTTCGCAAGTTCTAGCGCTAATGATTTTGTAAACCCTAACATACCAGCTTTTGCTGCTGAATAGTTTGTTTGTCCAAAGCCACCAGCTTGTCCAATAATAGAAGAAATGCTAATGATTCTTCCCTCTTCCGCTTCTGTTATGTAAGGAAGTGCCGCGCTCGATGTATTAAATACGCTACTTAAATTGACATCAATTACACGATCCCAGTCTTCACGATTTAACTTTTTGAATGTACGATCTCTTGTAATTCCAGCATTATTTACAAGAATATCTACCTTGCCAAAATGATTCACCGCTTCATCTACGAGACGCTTTGCATCTTCTAGTTTAGAAACATCTGCTTGTACTGCATATACATCATGACCTTCTACACCTAATTCATTCACTAGATTTTCAGCTGCTTCTTTACTGCTGTTATAGTTAATAACAACCTTTGCGCCCTCTTTTGCTAATGCTACTGTAATTGCTTTACCAATCCCTTTTGCTCCACCTGTTACGATTGCTACTTTACCATTTAATTGAGTCATTTCTTTTCCCCCTTTAATGAATTTGTGAACGATAATGAATGAATCGAATTAGCACTTATATAAAAAGCACCATATATAATATTTTTTCGCCGTTATACTGTCCCAAAAAAGGATTCTCCCTCCCCTTTTTGAAACATGTAAGCAGGGCGGTTCATAACTATTTTTTATTTTCTGGTTTCACAGGTGCTTTCGCCGCTTCTTTCACGGGTTCCTGTAATTTTGCTAATACTTCATTTTGTTTTTCCAGTAATTCTAAAATCTTGTCAACTTTATTTTCTAAAGTTCGAATATCTTGTTTCACTTTTGTTACATCACGCTTTAGCGTAGGAGATTGTCCTAGAGATTCTGCTTTTTCTTCCAAAAATTCTTCAATGTTATCAACTTTATTTTCTAAATTGATAACAAGCGTAGCTACTCTTGCAATATCTTCTCGAGTTGGTATATTCACTTTTTCTAAATAGCCCTTCGTTGTATCATTCAACGTCTTCTGATAAAACAAGTTCAAATCTAGAACGCTTCCCATCCAAGCAGAATACTCTTCTGTTTTGATTGTTTCATTGAGCGCTTTTCCCCAAAATGTTTCAGTCTGTTCATAAGCTTCTTTCCATGCTTGTAGTGGATCGAATTTTTGATCAATCACTTCTCCTACACTCCTTTATTCGTTTTTGAAACAATTCAACCTATTCACCATTTTCCAATATTCTGAATAAAACTTCAAGTCTGTATTTTATTTTTTTATATATTCTAACAAATGTATTGACATTGAAAACAGATAGGTGTAAATTGCACTTATAAGCAAAAAATTCCATCTAACTGATTCATGAGGTGATGTACAATCATGCTACATAATGAACCAGGCCAACAAGAAAGTTTGGAAAAAAACCAAGCGAAACAACCAAACTCCATGCCAAAAAACTTCTTAGTTCCCTTCTTACTTCTATGTCTAAAAGACTGGAGTCTTCACGGTTACAAACTGATTCAAATGCTAATGGATATCGGCTTTTCTTCGGTTGATCAAGGTAATGTTTATAGAACATTACGCAAGTTAGAAAAAGAAAACCTTATTTCTTCTACTTGGGATACAAGTGAAGGCGGGCCAGCAAAGCGAATTTATTCTTTAACAGAATATGGAGAGCAATATTTAGCAACATGCGCGACCTCTTTTGAACATTATCAAAATATGTTGCGGACGTTTTTCACGTTATACACCAACGCATTCTTTCCATTTTCTACTTCTCCAGAAAAGGATGAGAAAAACTCTTCATCTTCACCTGGTGGTACAGCAGAATAATCTGCGTTCACAATATGCAAAAAAACATTTGGAGGTCAAACCATGGAAACTAAACCATACGAACTTGTCGATGCATTTTGGAAAAATTGGTCACATTCTCTTTCCCTTTTCTCTTCAGCAGGGAAACAATTGGAACAACTTACTTTAGAAACATTAAAACAACAACAGGATGCTTTGCATAAATTAACAACAGGAGTAGATGAGCTCGAAAAAGAACTACAACAATTCACTACTCAATTTAATAGTCAATATACAGAATACGTGAAGCAATTCACAGGTAACTCCTTAAACGAACAAATTAACGAATGGCAAGAAAAATGGAGTGAACTTTCTAATCATATTCATCAACTGACTGTGTCCCCATCAAAAACATCTTTGTCAATTCTTACTCAAACGAGCGGTCAGTTTGAAGAAACAACAAAACAATTCATTCAACAACAACAACTTCAACGTGACGAGGTTCAAAAACAATTAGAGGGTTTTTTGGAAGAATTCAAATCTACACAATTGGAACTCGTACAAAAGTTCGAGGAAAACTCAAAAAATCTATTTACTTCCATCAAGTAAGGAAAATGTGGCAGCTTACCGCAGAACAAACTAAACTCTTTCTTCCTCCCATTACATCAAGATGGCTTACATTTTTCGATATGGAAAAGAAGGAGGACAAAATGAATCCATTTCAAGAAGCACAATCTGTTCAAGAGCTTCATTATGATGAGATTCAAGTTGGCGATCAAGCATCCTTAACGACAACGATTACGAATGAAGACATTATCACTTTTGCAAAACTGACTGGGGATGTAAATCCAATTCATATTCTAGACTCTTTTGCAAAAACAACTATGTTTAAAGAAAGAATTGCACACGGTATGCTTGTTTCAGGATTTATTTCTACCGTTCTTGGAACAAAATTACCCGGAAAAAACACAATTTATTTATCACAAAATGTATCATTTCGGGCACCTGTAAAAATTGGTGACACCTTGCGCGTAGTCGCAGAAGTGATCAAAAAACGTGATGATAAAAAAATTATTACGTTGCAAACAAATGTATATAATCAATTCAATGCCATAGTTGTCGAAGGAACAGCAACTATACTGAAAAAAGAGTAGCACATTTGCTACTCTTTTTTCGTATCCAATAACTTCTAATCTCACCGATTACTTCCGTGTATGGCCAGACATATAACACATACACTAACGATACCAGTTTATACAGTGAGCACTCCCTTCACTGCTCATTACAAACAAATAAACTGGAATATAAATTAGGATGTGTTATCACATGGTAAAAACAAATAAATTACTTGTTCCTGGTGCTGAGCAAGCATTGGAACAATTTAAATATGAAATTGCTCAAGAATTCGGTGTAAGCTTAGGTTCTAATACAGCATCTCGTTCTAACGGATCTGTCGGTGGCGAAGTAACAAAACGTCTCGTTTCCTTAGCACAACAACAATTACGTGGATAACCCTATAAAAAATGGATTTAGGAGGCAGACACATTCTGCCTCCTTTCTTTTTCACAACATACATTGTAATCCTTCTTCACATACTACAAAGAGCAAACCGAAAGGACGGATGTATGCTATGAAAAGGATTAACATCAGAATGAGCCCACCTCATGTACTTACATTATCTTTTATTGCACTATCCATTATCGGAACATGCCTATTAAAACTACCTATCTCCACTACAACTTCTATTTCTTGGCTAGATGCTCTATTTACAACTGTTTCTGCATGTACAGTTACAGGACTCGGCGTTGTTGACACCGGGAAAGTATTCACCTTATTTGGACAACTTGTCATTTTAACACTCATACAAGTTGGCGGTCTTGGGATTATGAGCTTTGCCATATTAATTGCGATTATGCTCGGAAAAAAAATCGGTCTTCAAAATCGAATTTTACTACAACAAGCGTTAAACCAAACAAATATCGGCGGAGTGATCCGTCTCGCAAAATCATTATTTCTATTTTCTTTTACTATTGAATGTTTTGCTACCCTTCTTCTTGCTTTTGAATGGATTCCAAAATACGGTTTTTCCAATGGACTATATTACAGTTTTTTTCACGCTATTTCAGCATTTAACAACGCCGGATTTTCCATTTGGACTGATAATTTAATGTCACAATCTCATAGTATACTCGTCAACGTAGTCATTTCTTCTCTCATTATTTTAGGTGGAATTGGTTTCACCGTCATAGTGGATATAAAAAGAAAACGAAACTTTAAGAACCTTACGTTACACTCTAAACTTATGCTCTCGTCTACCCTTATTATAAACATAGCTGCTACAATTTTAATTTTTATATTTGAATTCCATAATCCACTTTCCATGAAAGGATTTACACCGTTTGAAGAAGGACTAGCAGCCTATTTCCAAGCTGTTTCCACACGTACAGCTGGATTTAATACTGTAGACATGGCACAACTAACAAAACCATCGCTTTTACTCATGATGTTACTTATGTTCATTGGAGCTGGTAGTGCTTCAACAGGCGGAGGCATTAAATTAACAACCTTTTTAATTATGTTATTAGGAGTACTTAAATTTTTGCAAGAACAAGATGATATTGTCATCTTTAAAAAATCAATCAAAGATGGTTTGATCGTAAAATCACTTGCCATTGTAGTCATTTCAATCTCATTTATTTTCTTCGCTATATTAATTTTAAGTATCACCGAACAAGCTCCCCTCTTAATGAGTGCCTTTGAAGTATTCTCAGCATTTGGGACTGTTGGTCTGAGTATGGGACTTACCCCTAAACTTACAATAATCGGGAAGCTAACTATTATATTTATGATGTTTTTTGGAAAAATGGGCCCTTTAACATTAGCGTTTGCTTTTGCACGTAAAAAACAAAAAAAGATAAAATATCCGAACGAAGACATTTTAACAGGTTGACAAACATTTACATCAGCCATATAATGAGAATATAATAGCATATTTCCAAAGGGGAGTAGCGTCCGAGAATTTATTCTTGGAAACAAAGTCGTCATTACGTAGAACCTAGTTCTTCCGGCTTTGTTGGCATTTTCATTACATATGTCTAGCAAGACCTTTGCCTATCAACGGCAGAGGTCTTTTTTGCATTCATTTCCAGTTCCTTCCACCGTTGATAGACTGGAGTATGGGGAAGCTAAACAGTGGGGAAACTCTTCACTTGTTTTAGGATTTATATACATGAGAGGAGAATGTACATGGATGTATCATTATTATTGGAGTATGGTTGGGTATTATTAATTTTAGTTGCACTAGAAGGAATTTTAGCGGCTGATAATGCACTAGTTCTTGCAATCATGGTAAAACATTTACCAGAAGAAAAACGAAAAAAAGCATTGTTTTACGGATTAGCAGGGGCTTTCGTCTTCCGCTTTGGATCATTATTTATGATTTCTTTCTTAGTCGACGTATGGCAAGTGCAGGCAATAGGTGCGATTTACTTAATGTTTATCGCTGGTAACCATTTATTCAAAACATACGTTAAAAAGAATTCAAATGAGGAAGATGAAGAGAAAGAAACAAAGAAAAAACAAGAAAACTTTTGGTGGACGGTATTTAAAGTTGAAGTTGCTGACATAGCGTTTGCTGTTGATTCTATTTTAGCAGCTGTTGCCTTAGCAATGACTTTACCAAAAACAGGCCTTGGTACAATTGGTAGCCTTGATACAGGACAATTCCTTGTTATTTTTGCAGGCGGTATGATTGGATTGATTATTATGCGATTTGCTGCTACTGCGTTCGTACAAATATTAAAACGTAAACCAGGATTAGAAACTGCTGCTTTCTTAATTGTTGGTTGGGTTGGTGTTAAATTAGCTGTTTACACATTAGCTCACCCTGCTTTAGGTGTTATTCCACACAGTTTCCCAGAGTCTACTCCATGGAAATTAATATTCTGGACTGTATTAATTGGAATTGCAGTTGGCGGTTGGTTCTTCTCAAAAGATACAAGTGTCAAAACTACACAAAAGAATTTGGATGAAAAAGCGCTGTAACAACAGCGCTTTTTTATTTATCACACATTAACTAATCCATTAGGTTTCACTTTACTACATAAGCCTTCCCTTCTGCTTTTACAAACATATGATATTATACTACATTTTGTTAACGCTTTCATTTTGAAGGTATGTCCTTTTTGTGAAATATTGCACAAACTTATTGAAACGAGAAGTAAATACGTGTACCTTATTCATATAAGGAGTATTTACAAACAATGTATTAAAGGAGCGTATTACTTATGCTAGAACAAGGATTAGCTTACGTTGTACAGCTTGCACAGAAGAAGAAACAAATGTTGGATACAAACCCAATGCAATACTTCATTCGTGCTGCACTAGCTGGCATCTATATTGGCTTTATTATTGTATTATGCTTTAAACTTGGTAACTTTTTCCATATAGCAGATTCACCCGGAACATATTTAGCAGCTTCTATGTTTTTCGGAATTGCACTTATCTTAATTATATATGGCGGAGCTGAATTATTTACAGGAAATACAATGTATTTTACAGTCGCAACTCTGCGAAAAGAAACTACAATTGGCGATACACTTCGTAACTGGGTTGCTTGTTATGCAGGTAACTTAGCAGGTGCAGTATTTTTCGCATTACTGTTTTATGCAACTGGTATTTTTGAAGCAATTGATCATGAACATTTAATGAATACAGTCGTTGAAGGAAAAATGGGAACACCTACAATGCAATTATTTTTCAAAGCAATTTTATGTAACTGGCTTGTATGCCTTGCATGTTTCCTTCCCTCTCAAGTAAAAGGAGATACAGCAAAAATACTTATGATGATGTTTCTTGTCTTTACTTTCTTCTTATCTGGTTATGAACATAGCATTGCAAACTTATCACTATTTGCATTATCTCTAGTATCACCGCACCCTGATACAATTTCTTTCGCTGGTGCTATCCATAATTTAATTCCGGTTACAATCGGTAACATTATTGGCGGATCCGTATTCGTTGGTATGGTATATCATTATTTAACTAAAAAAAATCCAGAGCCTAAAGTGGCAGAAGATAAATTAGAAGCGATTCAACAAGAAGAAATTATACCTTTGCAAGCACATATGAAGCATTAAGAAAAAGTTCCTAGGATTTCCTTGGAACTTTTTTAACTTCCCGTACATTTCACTTGTATATTTCGGGAAATATTCCCTGCTTCCTTTCCCTTATTTATCCGTGCTAACATGTACTGCATACCAATTGAATCATTTGTATGCAGGTGAATTTCCTGCACGCAAAGACCTTCCGTACAAAAAATTTCTAAAAAATCCAAACCACTTTTCTGACGCCATCCCATATTATAATCAAGAGATAGGATACTCACATCATGGTCTCTAACAATTTTGACAGCATCTTCTACCGTTGTTACTAAAACATAACCGAATGGACAAGGTCTTTGATCATCCATATACACGTTCATCCTCTATCCCTCCTTTTACTCCAAATATACTATAACCAAATAACAGACTGTTCCAAGTGCAATAAACGGTCCGAATGGTAAAGCTTGTTTTCGATTCATCCGTCTTAATAAAATAACAATTCCGAAAAAACAAAGACTCAAGCTAGAAGCAAAACAAAGCGCAATAAAAATTGCTTTCGCCCCTATTATAAACCCGAGCAGTGAAAGTAATTTTACATCGCCCCCGCCAAGTCCATTCGGAAATATGATTTGAACGAGATATAATACAATAAATATCGTTCCTCCACCTATCAAGCTCTCCCACCAAGGCACAAGTGAAATAAAAATACGTTCTATTACAAATAAACAAGAAAAATAGAATAAAATTATATCCGGAATCACCATATAGAATAAATCTGTCATTGTAATAATAATGAGTAAAGAAAGTAAGGTCCATATAAGAATTAATTCTTTCTCCATTCCAATCTCATACGCAAAAAAAAGAAATGCTGTCCCTGTTATCACCTCAAACAATGTGTAAATAAAGGGGATTTTCATTTTACAATAACTGCAGTGACCTCTTTGCAAACAAAACGAAATAATTGGAACAAGTTCTTTTGGCCTTAGTGTATGGCGACAATGATGACAATAAGAACGTGGAACAATAATAGATTGTCCACTAGGAATACGCACTGCTACAACCGTATAAAAAGAGCCCAGTACCGTTCCTATTAAAAAAGCATATAAATAAAATGTCATACCACCCTCTCCTTTCCCAAAAAATATAGCAAAAAGAGCGTGGTACTTCCATTTCGCATTATCTTTGTTCTAGTAAAAAAGCAGGCCATTTCCTAGCCTGCTTTTCTCCATTTTACACTACAAAATAATACGCTTTTAATGGTCCATGTACACCTACGACAAGATTCATTTCGATATCAGCTGAGTTACTTGGGCCCGTAATGAAATTAATACAAGATGCTACTGCTTCTCCATTCTCTACACGCATATTCATATCATGAACCGCTTGTGTAATACGTGGTACGATTGTTTCACGTGGAATGATTGCAAAATAAATCGTAGGCAAGAAGTGTAAAGAACGGCCTTGTCCTTTATGACTTTGTACGACAATTGTACCTGACTCTGCTAATGTGTAATCACTAAAGGCAATACCGATATTTGCTCTTTCAGCTAAGCGAATATTCGCTTCTTTTTTCTCGGGATTCCAAGTGTTTACTTCAACATTTTGGCTCGGAAGCTCTTTAGAAAATAACGAGTTCAAACCGTACGCATCAAAACGTTCGTCCTCCGATAATAAAATAGGTCCACCACCGTTTTCAGTAATTACTTTTTGAATTACCGCACTCAGTTCATTTTTTGTCGTTTCAATTACAGTCGTATGAATGTTCGTACACTGTTTTCTGAATACTTCTAGCAATTCTTCCTCTGAATAACCTTTCAACGTTTCTACGTTTACATTATTTTTCCACGCCGGACGCTGTACGCCTTCTGTTTTACGTGCACGCCCAAGTTCTTTCGCAATGTTCTCTAAAAAGGAATCACGATTTTGGATTGTCCCTGTCATCAGTCGTTCCCGCCTTTCTTATGATCTTTATACCAATCACGGAATCTTTCTTTACTTGGAGCTGGGAACTCACGAATATCCGTCCAATTTTTCAACGGACCTACACCCTTCGTTACACGATTACCAGATGTAAATGGACTCATAGCAGCCGGTGCCATTTTAGATCCCATTTTATATAAAGATGCAGAAGACGCACCCATACTAAACATCTTCATTGCTAGTTTTTCTGCAAGCGGTGCTCGCCCTTCTTTCTCAACAATGACTTGGCGATGTTTTAATAACAAGTCATGCAATGGAATTTTTACCGGGCAAGCTTCTGTACACGCCCCGCATAAACTAGAAGCATACGGAAGCTCTTTATAATCGTCATAGCCACCTAAAAGTGGTGTTAACACCGCTCCAATTGGACCAGAATAGATGGATCCATAAGAATGACCACCAACATGCCGATATACAGGACATACGTTTACACAAGCTGCACAGCGAATACATTGCAACACTTGACGGAATTCAGAACCTAAAATTGTAGAACGCCCATTATCAACAACAACTAAATGAAATTCTTCTGGCCCATCTACTTCTTTTTCCTGAATTGGTCCTGCTACCGTTACATAACTTGTTAATTTTTGCCCAACCGCACTGCGGCACAGTAAACCAACAAGAACATCTAGTTCTTCCATAGTTGGAACCATACGTTCCATTCCCATTACTGCAATTTGTGTTTTTGGAATAGACATAACAAGGTCAGCATTCCCCTCGTTTGTTACTAAACAAAGAGAACCCGTATTTGCAACTGCGAAGTTACATCCCGTTACCCCAATTTCAGCACCCATAAATTTTTCACGAAGTTGTTTACGAACAAACTTTGTCATTTCATATGGATCATCAGAATTTTCATACCCAAGCTTTTCTTTAAATACATCACGAATTTGCGTTCTGTTTTTATGAAGTGCTGGCGCAATGATATGAGACGGTGGATCGTTATCCACTTGCAGGATGTACTCACCTAGGTCACTCTCTAGCACCTCACAACCAATTTCTTCAAGCGCATGGTTCATACTAATTTCTTCTGTTACCATCGACTTTGATTTCACAACTTTTTTAGCTTGCTTCTTTTTCGCTACTTCTTGAATGTACTGTGCTGCTTCTTCTTTCGTTTTTGCAAAGAAAACATGTCCGCCTCTTTTAGAAACATTTTCACTCAGTTGCATTAGATAGTAGTCTAGGTTTTCTAACGTATGCTGGCGAATTTGTTCACCAAGATCACGCCAATCTTCCCAGTTTCCTAATTCATCGGCTGCTTTTAATCGATTTGTATATAAACGTGTTTGTGCAGAAGATACTGCACCGCGCATAAATGAATCTTGAATTCCATCGCCAACGCGATCATTAAATTTTTTCTCACTGATTTTCATAGACATAGCTTATGTTCCCCCTTCATGAGCGACTATTCAATACCTCAGCAATATGCATTACTTTTACTTCTTTACCTAGGCGCTCAATACGTCCGCCAATGTTTAACAAACACCCACAGTCAGCACCAATTAAATAATCAGCACCTGTTTCCATCACACTATCTACTTTCTCATCTACCATTTGCTCAGAGATTGGTGTCATTTTTACTGAAAACGTTCCCCCAAAACCACAACAATTTTGTACGTTTGGTAATTCTTTTACAGTTAGCCCTTTTACATTTGATAGTAAAATCCCTGGTGCTTCTTTGACTCCTAGCAAACGTGTCATATGACAAGATTTGTGAACAGTCGCTGTTCCTTCTAAGTTAGCTCCAACATCTGTAACTTTTAACACATCTACAATAAATTGTGTTAATTCATATGTTTTATCTGCCACTTTTTGTGCGCGAGATGCCCATTTTGGATCATCTTTAAAAACATGTGGATACTCATGAAACATTGTCGCACAAGAACCAGATGGCGTAACGATGTATTCTGCATTCTCGAAAGTTTCAATCATATGCTTCATCACTTCTTTTGCTGCTTCTACATGGCCGCTATTATAAGCTGGTTGACCACAACAAACTTGAGCTTCTGGAAATTCAATTTCACAACCTAAACGCTCCAACAATTCAACCGTTGCTTTACCGACATTTGTTTCAAACATATCGACTAAGCAAGTAACAAACAAAGTAACTTTCATAATTATAATTCCCCCTCATTACAACTTCGTCAACACTCATATGGTCATCAGATGACTGAAGGGAGAAAAAGTAGGCTCAACCATGGCCTAACCTTCCCCCTTCTAAAGAAAACGCTTACTTAATCTTTCTCTATTTTATCAGAAAAATGGAATTTCAAAAGATTAAATCACGAATTTGTATCTCTTTTACCTGTGACAATATGCTCTACATTTGTTAAATGATTTAGCATTGCTTGCTGTGCAGATTCTACATCTTGCTCCAATACCGCATCATAAATAGCTTGATGCTCTTCTAAAAGTCGTTCTGCTGTTATTTGTTCACCATATAAAATAATGCGCCTTGATTCCCCAATCGTTTCAGCAATCATTTCCGAAACATGATTCATGAGTTCAAGTAAGATGTTATTATGTGAAGATTCTGCAATCCCCATATGAAAATGAAAATCCGCTTTTTCACCAGCTTTTTCATTTCCAATGCTTTTTGCCATTTCATCTAACCAACGCTTCATATTTTGTAAATTATCTTCTGTACGCTTCGCTGCAGCTGCTCGAACTGCCCCCACTTCAAGCACCTTTCGCACTTCCAATAAATCCAAAATATCTTCCTTCTTCATTAACAACGTATGATTTAACGACTTTGTTAATGCTGAAGAATCGAAGTTTTTCACATATGTCCCTTCCCCTTGTTTCATTTCAATTAAGCCCATTGCTCGCAAAGCACTCAGCGCTTCACGAACTGCAGATCTGCCAACTTGAAACTGCTCAGCTAATTGATGAACAGGAAGAAGTTTGTCACCAGGTTTTAACGTACCATTTTTAATCATTGTTAAAATGGCTTCAGATACCTCTTCGTAAATTTTTTTCGGTTTAATAGATTTGTATTCCAGTTAAATCACCTCAGTATCATCCAAACAACAATTAAAACGATTTATAAGAACATAGCATCCATACTTATTTTAGAACGAATTGGTAAGAAGTACAAATGTTTTGTTCATAAAATCGTCAATTTTTTGCTATATGGAGGGAATTAATGGTTATTATATCCATTAATGGATTAAACATGTTGTTTCTACTGTACTATGCACCTTCATTTCCTATTATATATCTTCTGGATAAATTGGAGCTGCCACCACCAGAAACTTCATTACTCATAAATAGCGAGATAAAAGAAAAGAAGCATGCTTTACCTAAAACATACTTCCTTCTTCATTTAAATGTAATTGTATAATAACGGTTGTACCCTTTCCTTTTTCACTCTCAACTCGCCAATGTCCATCATGGATATGCACAATTTGTTTTACAATGGCAAGCCCTAAACCAGTCCCGCCATGTTGACGACTTCTCGCTTTATCTACCCGGTAGAACCTTTCTCCGAGCTGCTCTAGATGCTCGAAATCAATTCCAATTCCCGTATCTTTTATTCTCAGTTCACAAAACTTATCTTTTTTCTCCAAATGTATGGCAATACTACCATTTTGATTTGTATAACGTATCGCATTATCTAACAAGTTATGAAGCACTTGTTGCATCCGGTCCTCATCAATCGTTACAATAATATCTGGATCAAGATCCGTTGAAATATACAGTTGTTTCTCTGTACTTTTCAATTCATACGTTTCAATTACATCTTCAATGAGCTGCGCGAATACGATTGGTTGTTTCTTTAATGGAAAATGCTCTCCCTCTAGCTGCGCTAGGTCTAACAAATCATGTACAAGCCGCTGCATGCGCCCCGCTTCTTTATGAATAAGCTGCGTAAATTTCGATTGCTGTTGCCCTTTGGCTACACCATCTAAAATCGCTTCGCTATACCCCTTAATGTAGCTAAGTGGTGTTCGAAGTTCATGCGAAACATTCGCTAAAAATTCCTTTCGTTTTGCATCTTCAGTCTCTAATGAAGTAGCCATTTTGTTAAACGCCTTACCTAGACGACCAATTTCATCTTCAGATGAAATTGTAATACGCTCAGAAAAATCTCCTGTGGCCATATGATTTGCAACTCGTTCCATTTGTGAAAGCGGCTTTGTAATTGCAATAATAATTTTTCGACCAATCCATATTGTAAGCAAAATCATAACGAAAGCTAACGGAGCTAAAATAAGTCCCATATCATAGATTAAATCTTTAATACTCTTTAAGGGAATATACGAGTACACAATCCCAACTAACTTCTTATCTTCTAAAACAGGAATGACAACTCCCATAATATTACGATGAAAATGTTCTTCATATCCAACCTTCGTAACCGTTTTTCCATCTAACAATGTTTGTCTATCACTCTCACTAATAAGAGAATGATGATGTACATCAAAAGGCAAACAAGCACTTAAATCGCGAGGATTGCTCACAAAAAGTACATCCGCAATCGTGATGCTGTCAAACGTCCGGACTTTCTCTTCAAATACCGACACATCTTTCTGTTTGTTATATTGCGATACGAGTTGTTTTCCTTCCATTACTAATGAATCTTCGATATTTTGAACATATAACTTTTCATACGAATATAGGGACACGAAATAGAGAAAAGAAACTGTTACACATACTGCACATACTACCGTAAGCCAAAGCTTTTGTACCATCGTAAACATGTTACACCTCAAATTTATAACCTACACCCCATACCGTTTGAATGTAGTTTCCACTTTCTCCAAGTTTTAAACGCATCGTTTTGACATGTGTATCTACCGTTCTTGTACTTCCTGCATAGTCATATCCCCATACTTTTTCAAGCAATTGCTCCCGGCTGAACACTTGTCCATTATGCTGACAAAGAAAATACAGTAAGTCAAACTCTTTTACCGTAAGGGAGATTGTCTCACCGTTTGTCTCAATTTTCCTGCTTTTTTCATTGATTTCGATTGGACCAAATTGAAGCTCTTCTTGTTGTTCTTGCTTTGTATATCTTCTTAATACAGCTTCCATACGAGCGATTAGTTCTCCAGGACTAAATGGCTTTACAATATAATCATCTGCTCCCATCCGTAAGCCATTCACACGGTTCCATTCTTCTCCTTTTGCTGTTAAAAAAATAATCGGTACATCGGAGGTTTTTCGGATTTCTTTACAAACTGAAATCCCATCCATCTCCGGCATCATAATATCTAAAATAACAAAATCGTAATGAGCCGTCTCAAGCATATGAAGGGCATCTTTTCCGTTCTCTGCTTCTCCCCATTCATATCCGAAATTATCTAAATACATGCCTACAAGCTGCCTCATATCACTTTCATCATCTACAAGTAACACTTTATGTTTGTTCATTTCTCTCTCCCTTCTCTGTGCTTAAGTTGAAATGGTCCCTTTCCAACTGCAATCGTTTGTTTTATTTTCATATTCTCTATATCAATTACATACACTTCATTACTATCATAGCTTGCTATATAGCCTTCTTTCTCACTTTTCAAAAAAGCAAATGGATTAGATCCTACCTCAAGAGCTCCTACTTCTTGATATGTTCGTGTATCAAATTTTCTTAATGTATTTGATCCATGACTTAAAGCATACATCAATCTTTCATCACCCGAAATACTAACTGGCATAAATGGTGCATGTAAAGAACGAACCATCTGTCCATTTTCTAAAGAATAGACCAATACTTTCTCATTCACTTGCGTACCATCACCATGCCCACCAATCCATATTTCCTTTCCATCAGCGCTAACCATGGCCCCAGTTGATGCTGGTGGTACCATAAATGAATGCACAACTTTCTTTTGGTCTAAGTCAATCGTGGATAGCTGCGTATCATAAAAATTCAATACATGTAATTGTTTATCATGCTGCACCATTGTTAACGGGCCTTTCCCTACCGAAACACTTCCGGTCTCTTTTCCATTGATCGTAAAGAAGCGTACTTTTTGTTCATTTTGATCAGCCATAAACAATTGTTTTCCATCATTTGCTACAATGACATTCGTAATTCCTTTTCCTGTCTTCCATTTGTTCACTTGATTTCCTTCTGTTAACGAGTATATATATGCATATTCTAACTGCTTACCATATACAACCATGTCTTCCCCACTTGGAAGCAGCGCAATTCCTGTAATAGGTTCTTTTAATTCCCATGTTGTTACTATTTTTTTAGATTTTTCATCAATAAAACTAACGCTACCTTCTTTAATATTGGCTGTTATAAGGATACTTTTATTTTTAGCAATCGGTGTATATGAATTACCTTGACATCCTGCTAATAGAAACAAAAAACATAGAAGAAAAAAGTATTTCTTCAAAAGATTCCCTCCATCTTTAAATGATTTCGTTATAATTGTAAAATAGCAAATATTTGTGAGGAAAGTGTGAAATCTTCCTATCTTAATAAAACTACATATATATAAATACATTTTGATTTTTCGACATATTAGCTGCGGTTATGAAAACAAAAACAGTCCTCCACTTATTTCCTCTTTTTGTTTTCTCACGGCATGGGGCGAAAAAAGGCACTGACCGCTTCTATGCATGGCCGGATGCTCTCGCCCACCTAAAAAGAATGGTTTGATGTTAGTTTTTCAACTTGGATTTATATATAATGTACAACAAATAGAAATAGAGGTGTGCAAATTATGCTTTTCCCTGATTTGGCAAATAAGATTGTCCGTAAAGTTCGAAGGCTAATTACTGAGAATATTATTATTATTGATATAAAAGGTACAATTATTGCTAGTACAGACTTCGAGCGAATTGGAAAATTTCACGAGGGCGCTCTTCGTTGCGCGAAAGAAAAGAAAACAGTCATTATTACAAAAGAAGATGAACAGTATTTACAAGGAGTAAAGGCTGGAATGAATCTTCCCCTTCTTTTCCATGATGAAGTCATCGGTGTAATCGGTATAACAGGAGAACCCGAAAACATTTCACAATATGGAGAAATACTAAGAAAGATGACCGAATTATTAATTCATGAAAATTATTTTCTAGAACAACTAGAACTCGAACAACGCTCATATGAGGCATTTGTTTTTGATTGGCTTCAAAGCAACGATTGGTCTGCGAGTTTTCTCGACCGAGCAAAGACACTGGGCATTGATTTACATAAGAAAAAACAACTCATTTTATTTTCCTTTGATCAAGATGATACGATGCTACAACGAAAAATTTGGCAGCATATGCGTAACTTGTTAACAAAAGAGGAATTATTTGTACGCTGGGGAAATGACCGTTTTATCTTATTTACAACAACGGAAACAAAGAAAAGGACCTTTCAATTTTTAAAACGACTAAAACAAGATTGTGAAGCTTTATTTCCTATTACGCTATATATCGGTATCGGACAAACTGTTATGCCAAGCGAAATGCATCTATCCTATGAACAAGCATTACGTGCTCTTTCAGTTGCCTTTGAAACAAAGGGGATTATATTTAATGAAGATTTACGTTTAGAAATGTGTTTACAAGATATTACTGCTGAAACTCGTCAGGAATTTCTCCAGCGCACGATTTATAACTTATTATCTGCAACTGAGCTCATGCAAACACTACGCTTATTTATTGATTATAATCAATCCTATAAACAAACAGCAGAAAGATTACACATTCACATTAATACATTGCATTACAGACTAAAAAAAATCGAGGAACATACAGGACTCGATCCAAAACACTTTAAAGATTTAATTGTTTTATACTTCGCTCTCCTTTTATTAGATAATCATACAAAAAAAGATATTAAAACCAATTAATCTTCAGTTATTCATACATAGAAAGAAATCTCCTACTTTTTTATGATTATAATGAAAACACTGTTACAACGCTTTTATTCTTATTTTCTTTCATCAGCTATATGCTTTAACTATTCACGGACAATACAAGCATTATTAGCGTGAGGTAAAAATTCCACTGATGGAGATTTTGATTTATATCACAGGACTAAATGATGAAATAAACCAAATTCTTATGGATAGGATAAATAAGTTAACAGTTAAAGGGGGATTTCTAATGTTAGAACAGCGTATTATTGATTCATTCGTATCCATTGTTGGTCAAGATAATGTAGATACATCCAACATGGGACGTTTAACGTATAGTTACGATGCAACTCCAAATTTCCAAGCGATGCCAGATGTGGTTGTCGCACCACGCGATACAAACGAAGTAGCTGAAATATTAAAAGTATGTAATGAGCATAAAGTTCCAGTTTACGTTCGTGGCTCTGGAACAAACCTTTGCGCAGGAACATGTCCACTTGAAGGCGGAGTTGTTCTGATTTTCCGCCATATGAATCATATTTTAGAAATAGATGAAGAAAACTTAACAATTACCGTGCAAGCTGGTGTCATTACACTTGATATTATTAAAGCAGTGGAAGAAAAAGGGCTATTTTACCCGCCAGATCCAAGCTCCATGAAAATCTCTACAATTGGCGGTAACATTAATGAAAATTCAGGTGGCTTACGCGGTTTAAAATACGGTGTAACACGAGATTATGTGATGGGTCTTGAGATTGTCTTGCCAAATGGTGATATCATTCGCACAGGTGGTAAATTAGCAAAAGATGTCGCTGGCTATGATTTAACTCGTCTATTCATCGGCTCTGAAGGCACACTTGGTGTTGTAACTGAAGCCATTTTAAAACTTGTTCCAATGCCTGAAACAAAGAAAACAATGCTTGCATTATATCAAGACATCAATGAAGCTGCTCGTGCTGTTTCAGCAATTATTGCAAATAAAATCATTCCAGCAACACTTGAATTTTTAGATCAGCCAACAATTGAAGTGGTAGAAGAATTTGCACAAATTGGTTTACCAACAGATGTAAAAGCAATTCTCCTGATCGAACAAGATGGCTCTCCTGAAGTTGTTAACCGTGATATTGAAAAAATGGCTGAAGTTTGCCGTTCTATGCATGCGGTTGATGTTCGCGTTGCAAAAGATGAAACGGAAGCAGATGCACTTCGCACAGCACGCCGTAGCGCTCTCTCTGCTTTAGCAAGACTGAAACCTACCACAATTTTAGAAGATGCTACTGTACCACGCTCTCAAATTGCTCCTATGGTTGAAGCAATTAATGCCATCGCTAAAAAATATGATATTTCTATTTGTACATTTGGGCATGCCGGTGATGGAAACTTACATCCAACATGTATGACTGATGCTCGTAATGCAGAAGAAATGCATCGTGCTGAACAAGCCTTTGCAGAAATCTTCGAAAAAGCAATTGAACTTGGCGGTACTATTACAGGTGAACATGGCGTCGGTGCCATGAAAGCTCCTTATTTAGAGTTGAAGTTAGGAAAAGAAGGCATCGCTGCTATGAAAGGCATTAAACAAGCTTTCGATCCACATAACATTATGAACCCTGGAAAAATGTTTGCCAAGGACTCTCGTAAAAGAGTGGTGGTAGAAAAATGACAACACTAAATAAGGAACAGATTCAAAAAGAATTTAAAGAACGCCTGAATGAGGATGAATTATTAAACTGTATGCGATGTGGGTTTTGCCTGCCGACTTGTCCTACCTATATTCAATCTGGATATAAAGAGTCCCATTCTCCCCGCGGTCGTATCGCTTTAATGAAGGGCGTTGTTGACGGCTTAATTGAACCGGATGAAGATGTTGAAAATACATTAAATGTTTGTCTTGGCTGCCGCGCTTGTGAACCTGTTTGTCCATCTGGCGTAAACTACGGGCATTTATTAGAAGAAACGCGAGATATTATTAATCAAAATAAAAAGTTTTCTATGCCAGTCAAAGCTGTTCGCAAAATTGTATTTGAAGGGTTATTCCCTCATCAAAATCGCATGAGAACATTAACAGGACTAATCGGCTTTTATCAGCGCTCTGGTTTACAAACATTAACACATAAAACAGGCATTATGAGGTTGTTCCCTGACACACTTGCAACAATGGACCTCGTCTTGCCAAAAGTACCGAAGATGAAAGAAATGAAAAACCGACCTGAGTTTTTACCAGCTGAAACAACAAAGAAAAAACGTGTTGCTTTCTTTACCGGTTGTTTAATGGATACTATGTTTTTAGAAACAAATAACGCTACAACAAAGCTTCTTCAGCTTGCTGGTTGTGATATTGTAATTCCAAAAGAACAAAGTTGTTGCGGAGCACTTCATGGTCATGCCGGAGAAAAAAGCGGTGCAAAAGAGCTTGCAAAAAGAAACATCCAAGCCTTTGAAGATTTAAAAATTGATTATATTATTACAAACGCCGGCGGTTGCGGCGCATATCTCGTAGATTATGACTACTTATTAAAAGATGACCCTGAATGGGCAGAGCGTGCAAAACATTTTGTCGCAAAAATAAAAGATATTACAGCTATTTTAGTAGAATTAGATTTTCATAAAAGAACTGATCTACGCCTTCCTCCACAAATTATTACGTATCAAGATTCTTGTCACTTGCGTAATGTCATGCGGACATCTTCTCAGCCACGTATGCTGCTGCAAGCAATTCAAGGTGTAACCTATCGTGAAATGAAAGAAGCAGACCGCTGCTGCGGTTCTGCCGGTATTTATAATATTGTACACTCTGAATTATCCATGGAATTTTTAGATTACAAAATGGAGCGTGTCAGTGAAACTGACGCGGCAACCATTGTCACTGCGAATCCTGGTTGCTTATTACAAATGAAACTCGGCATTGAACGAGAAAAACTCTCTCATAAAATGAGAGGCATTCACATTGTAGATTTATTGTTAGAAGCAATTGAATACAATTCGTAATATATGTAACAATATGAAAACGGCTATCTCCTTCTTCTATGTAAAGAGATAGCCGCTTTTTTATACGCTACAAGATTAAAAATATGTTACTGTCTATAAAAAAAGAACAACAAAAAGATTACAGTTTTGTAAAAATACATCCATTATATTCCTCGAAAAAACAGAGAAACCCTTGATATAATAGGTTTCTCAAACTTCCATAAAGGTAATTTCAACCAAATTATCCCCTTCATTAGCAAGGCAGAAAATGCTGAAAATTCCTGTTACAATCTAGTTTTCTCCTATTTTATCTCTTATTTCATTCTAGGATAAAATAGGTAATTTTATAGTCTATGTATTTTTTTCCATCTTTTTTCCGGCAATTTGTATGCTACGATGAATTTGTCAGTCAGACAGGCTGTCAAAAACAAATCTGTGTGAGAACAGTTAAAAAACTTTTATATAGGGGGACACATGTCATGAAAAAACGTGTTTTATTATCTGTAGCAGCAGCAACTGCATTTACATTCGGAGCATCTACTCTTAATGCAGAAGCGTCAACAGTACAACCATCTACAACAAAGGTTCAAAATATTCAGCAAGCTAAAGTCTTTATGCAACATATGAATCAAGAAGAATTACAAAAATACTTACAATCTATGGGAATTAACTCTCTAGCACAATTCCAGCAAGGTAACTGCTTCATTCCTGGTCAACAACCAAATGTACCAGCGCCAGAAACTACGAAACCTGTAGAACAAAAACCAGCTGAAAACAAGCCTGCTGAAGAAACAGCGAAACCAGAAGCACAAAAGCCAGCTGAAAACAACAACAATACTAATAACAACGAAACACAAAAACCGGCTGAAAATAAGCCTGCTGAAGAATCAAAAGGTTCTTTAAGCGAATTTGAACAACGCGTTTTTGAATTAACAAACGCAGAGCGTACAAAACAAGGCTTACCAGCATTAAAAGTTGACGCTGAGTTAAGTAAAGTTGCACGCGCTAAATCTGAAGACATGCAAAAAAATAACTACTTCGATCATAACAGCCCAACATACGGATCTCCATTCGATATGATGAAGAAGTTTGGTATTTCTTATAAATCTGCAGGTGAAAACATTGCACAAGGCCAACGTACACCAGAAGAAGTTGTACAAGCTTGGATGAATAGTGAAGGTCACCGTGCGAATATTTTAAATAGTGGTTATACTCACATCGGTGTTGGTTATGTTGAAAGTGGAAACTACTGGACACAACAATTTATTACGAAGTAAGTATAAAAACTGATAGAAAACCTTTCTTTTTAGAGGGGAGAGAGGATCTGGCCGTGCATAGAAGCGGTCAGATCCTTTTTCTGCCTCATGCCATATGAGAAACCAAAAGGAGACAGTGAGTGCAGGTCTTCTTTTGTGCTTCATAGCCATACAACTTCTATGTTGGAACGTCAACATAGATTTATATAAAAGGAGTCTCCTATTACGGAAGACTCCTTTTATGTTTCATAATTTTCTAGTATATATGAATACAAAATACAAAACAGAAAAAAAATCGATCCGAGGCTAATCACACCAATTAGTAGATAAAATCCCCATTGTAGCCTTAAGAACAAACAAATTAATATGATAAGCGACATGCATTGAAAAATACGTTGACTAAACAAGCGTATTTTCTGTAACACAATCGGCTCCTCTTCTTTTTTTCTTCCTTTTTTAAATCCTTTACTAACCATAAAAAGAAACGCACTAATACCTATTATAAGACCGGTTTGAAATGGTATATCTATGCCCGTACCAATGGCAAGAATAAGCATATGAATAAATAATAAAAATAGCGATATATTCTCTTTAAATCTCATTACAATATAGTGATCATTCTCATTAAACTTATATACGTAACGTGAGAGTATATACAACAGACCATGAAAAAAAACAATAAGACAAGGAATAAATAATACAACAACTTGCTTCCTCGCATATTCATTTGGTTCACCAGCCTGATTCCAATGCACCGCTAGATAGTTCGGTAAATTTGGATATAGAAACAACGTAAATAGAAGGCCAGCAAGAAATATACCCATCATATATTTATATCTTACCAAGTAATCTTCACCTCTCTTTTCTATTTACGGCTTCGATTTTCACAAAAAATTTCCTGCAAAAAATATCTTTCTCAACTAAACAGAAAAACTTTATTTATTCGACATTTTAAAAGATTCCATGAGGTTATTTAAATAATTAGGAAGTGATACCTCTACTGTTATCTCTTCTTTTGTAATTGGATGTAAAAAAGCAATCCGCATAGCATGTAAGGCTTGATGAGACATATATGTTGCTTGTCCACCATATAACGTATCACCAATTAGAGGATGACCACTATGACTCATATGAACGCGAATTTGATGTGTTCTTCCTGTCTCTAATTGTAACGTTACAAGCGTTACATCTTGCTTCTTAAAGTATTTCTCTACTCTATAATGCGTTACAGCATGATCACCTTTTGGAGACACACGACGCCTCGTTGCATGATGTCGATCTCTTCCAATCGCTTCGTCAATCATTCCTTGCTTCTTTTTTACTTTCCCTTCTACCAATGCCAAATATGTTCTTTTAATGTTACGCTCCATTAATAACCGGTCCATAATAGCACCAGCTATCCCATGTTTCGCAAATACAACACCACCTGTTGTATCTTTATCTAATCGATGAATATGACGTACTTTCGTCTCTACACCTTGCATTTGTAAATGAAAAGCAACGAGGTTCGCGAGTGTTCCTGTTCCACCTTTGCTAGAAGGATGCGTATCCATATGCGCAGGTTTATTTACAATTAATACGTGGTCGTCTTCAAATATCACTTCTAAATCACCGAACTCCGGCTGGACACCATACTCTTCCTGGATAAACATATGAACTTGCAGTTTATCTCCTTCTTGTAAAGGTTCACTCCACCCTTTTCGTTCTCCATTGACGATGATACCTTTTTCCATACGAAGCCTGTGTAATAGTTTTTTTGGGACGCCCCATTCTTCTTCTAACAAAGAATCAATGCTGATATCGCTCCATTTAGCAGGAACCGTAATTTCGCACCATTCTCCCTTTCTTTTCATTTCCATACTTGATCCACCTTATTTCTATTGATTCTACTATTGTAACGGAAAATGATTCATTATGCATTGTTTAACGCAAAAGACAGTCTACATAATAGACTGCCCGCTAAGCACGTAATTTCTTCATTTCTTGTAACATCTCTTCCGCTTTCTGCTCATAAGATAAATCTTTAAAAAAGTCTGCTAGTCGCTTATAGTCGTTGTAAGCATCTAATAAATCATCTATCGTTTCTTCCTGAGGAACTTTTGGCTTTGATTTCATTTTTACTGGGTACCGATAACCGGACATCTCATGTATTTTATAATACTCTTCCTCTACTTGAATTACTTTCACAAGTTCCTCTTCTTCAGCATCCATTGTATACCCATCAAATTCCCTCAGTAGTTCATAAATAATATGAGTCCATTCATCTTTTGGGTAAAATCCTTTTTCTAGCCTATAGCCGACAATGCGATACATGTGCCCATCATTTTCTGCAAACTGTACAGTATCATTTAACTTAAATTTAAAATAGCGAAACATTGTCTTCACCTGCTTTTATATGTATTGTTCTTACCACATACTATTTGCAAAAAGAGGGTAATGCTATTCATGAAAAAAGCATTCATATATAAGAGAAACTGCGAAAAAACTTTTCTTTTTGGGTGAGAGAGAATCTAATCATGTGTAGAGGCGGTCAGTGCCTTTTTTCGCCCCATGCCGTGTGAAAACAAGGGAATGAAATGAGAGAAGATCCGATTTTGTGTTCATAGCCGCGACTGATATGCAAATAAATATATATGAAACAAATGATAGATCAAGAAAAAGCCACTGAAAAACTTCCGTTTTTCAGTGGCTTTTCTAGAAGATTAGCGCTTTTTTTCAATCCGATGATTTTACTTTTTTCTTTCGAAACGGCAGCCACCAGTTCCAATCTCCGAACATTTTCATTAAACTTGGTACAAGCATGAGCCGAATAATCGTTGCATCAAGAAAAATAGCAAGTGCCACACCAAGCCCCATCTGCTTTACTGGTAAAATATCAGTAAATGCGAATGCTCCTGTTACCACAATCATAATAAGAGCAGCTGATGTAATAATACGACTTGTTGATACAAGTCCTTCTAACGTTGCCGTATCATTATCTCCCGTCTCTTCATACAATTCATGGATACGAGAAATAAGAAATACTTCATAGTCCATACTTAAGCCGAACACAAGACCGAATATAAAGATTGGTAACACGAATAAAACTGAGCTTTCTTCCAATCCAAAATGTCCACCTTCAAATAACCAAATCACAATACCGATGGTTGCACTTAAACTAAGTACATTCATCACAATCGCCTTGATTGGAATAAGTATAGAACGGAATGCAAATAGCAAAATAAAGAAAGTAGAACCGAATATGACAGACATCCCAATCACAACTTTATCTTTAATTTCATCCTCTAATTCTTGTTGAAATGTTGTCATACCACCTAAATAATATGTAATGCCCTCATCTTTATAAGTGTCTTTAAAATCACGCACCCATTGCTTCGCCGTTTCCGTTCTTGGCTTTGTATCCAAGAAGATTTGGAGTGTTGTTTTGTTTCCTTTTGTATATGCTTCCAGTACAGGCTCCACTTGCGTACGCTGCGGAGATTGTAACAATGTAGCGAGCTGTTCGGATTTCATACCATTTAGCTCATCATATAGACTTTTTACTTTATATACATGCTTATCTTTTTTCAGTTTTTGAATAACATCTTCTAACTTCTGTAAATTTTCTTTCTCCATGACATTATTTTTCATCTCTAGTACTAGAGTAACATCAGCATGTGTTTTTACAATTTTGTTGAACGACTCTTCATACTTTTCATATGCAATTCGTGTATCACTTTTCTCTGGCAATGCTTCTACACCAGGAAATTGCAGATTAGCGGTACGGAGCGGTAACAAACAGACAATAATAAACAAAGTTACAACGATAATCATCATAATAGGATGCTTCATAACAAATTGAGCGAACTTACGCCACATATTTGAAGTGCGAGGTGCAGTTTGATTCTTTTTCAATATTCGCCTCCCTATTAACGATAACAACGCTGGAAGAAGTGTAAGCGAAAATAGAATACTCATTACAACAACAATCATTCCACTAATCGCAACAGATTGAATATAATCAATTTCAAAGAAAAACAAACCAGATAAACCAACAAAAACACATAATCCGGAAAATACAATAGCGCGCCCCGCTGTTTGATATGTGACAGCTATGGCCTCTTTTACAGTTCGATGTGCTACTTCCTCACGAAATCGATTTACAAATAACAATGCAAAATCAATTGACAACGCAAGGCCAATCATAGGTGCAACATTTAATACAAAAATCGATAACTCTTTATCTACACCAATAAAATATAAAATCCCCATTGTACTAATAACGCTAAGCGCCCCGTTGACAATCGGCAAAATCGATGCAAGCAAACTACCGAATGAAAATAGTAGTACAAGAAAGGCAATTGGCAATCCAATCATTTCTGCTACTTTCAAATCATTTTGTGTCCGCTCATTAATTTCTTCATTGATTTTTGGAAAACCTGTTGGTGATACTTTCAAAGTATCGTTACTTTCCTTTTTTATTTCTTCTGCAAATTGTAATGTCTTTTCATTCCGTTCTTTACTTGTTTTCCCGGAAAATAAAATCGTCGCATACGCAATATCGTCTCGTGACATTTCCTTATTTTCTAATGGATGATGGAATGAATCATACGTTTCTTTCGTTTGAATGTTTGTTACAATGTCTTCTATTCGTTTTTGAAACTCTTCTTTTGAAGTTCCTTTATTCTTTTGAAATACGAGAAGGAGCGTATCTTGAGACTGTTTAAAATCTTTATCTAAAATTGCTTTTGTCGTTTGATAGTCTCCTTTTGTTTGAAAACCATCCCCCCCTAATACACCTGGAAGTTTTGGTGCAAAAATACCGAGTGCTATCGCTAACACAACTAATAAGGCAATAACTGTATAGCGAAATCGATAAAGAAAAGTACCCAGTTTCCCCCATTTATCTATTTTATGTACACTTGTCTTCACACATCTTCACCTACTTTATATAATTAGTGAATCCATCTATATTTTAGCACATCTTACCATAACCAATGATAGCACATAATATAAAAAAACATCCGAAATCCCCAGTAATCTAGGACTTTTCGGATGCTTCTCACCTTTCTTGATTTGTTCCAAATCGCTCTGAAAGTAAGCGATGAAAATAAATAGCCATAATCAATAAAATACCACTTAAACAATAGCCAGCTAAAATATCAGTCGGATAATGTACAGATAAAATAACTCTACTTAATCCAATCCATATAATTAGTAGTGCCATAGCAATCGTGATAACAACTTTCGCTGCCACATTTTTTACGTTTGCAGCAATGATATAACCAAGAAACCCATATGTAATAATAGACAGCATGGCATGCCCACTTGGAAAGCTATATCCAAGAGCATCAAGTGCTTCATTTAAGCTTGGACGATCTCTTTGCACAATTTCTTTTATTCCTTTATTTATAAGGTGTGTGATTAACACAGCCGTAGGATAAACAACCATCGCTACATAATAACGCTTCTTCCAAAAAACGAAAAGACTAAGAGCAAGCGTGCTTATAATTCCAATTGCAGATCCCAGCTTTGTAAAATTTGAAAAAAATGAAAGTGAACTTTCTGTTTGTAATCCTCTTACAAGTCCTTGTACATATGTATCCATTATGGTCACACCACCAGCTTGTACCCTCCAAGCAATGATGCCAAATACAACAAGCAATAAAATACCACAAAACAACTCATATTGATGTAATTTTCGTTGCAACCTTTTTCCTCCTATTATGAAAAAATGCGATTTCTATTTAGAAACCGCATTTTATTATATATCCAATTTGTTTTTCCAACACATAAGTCACGCCCATGAAAACAAAAGGAGGTTTCCACTCATTTTCTACTTCTGTTTTCACATGGCATGGGGTTGAAAAAGGTTCTGACCGCTTCTATGCTCGGCCGGATCCTCTCTTCCACCTAAAAGATTAGGTTTTCTATCTTTATTTCCCCTTTGTTTTTAACTCCGTCCAGTAACGATCATACTCTTTTAACTTATTGTCTACATCAACAAGCCACTCTGTACGATTTAATTCATCTTGTGATAAGAAGATCATTTTATTATCACGGTATTCTTTACTGTGAAGTTCCCAAGCTTTTTCATTTGGATTACTATATCCAATGGATTCATAGTTTTTCACACTTACTTTTTCATCCATTAAATAGTTCATAAACTTCTCTGCAAGTTCTTTATGTTTCGCGCCTTTTGGAATCGCTAATGTATCCGCCCAAATTGTACCGCCTTCTTTTGGAACAACATATCCTACATCTTTATTATCTTTTGCAATAAACGCCGCATCTCCAGACCAGACTGTTCCAATCCATGCATCTTCTGTAATAAACTTTTGTTTAATATTATCTGTATCAAATGCAAGTAGGTTAGGAAGTAGCTTTTGTAAGTCAGTAGCTGCTGTTTTTAACTCTGCGTCATTTTGCGTGCTATTTGAAAATCCGTTCTTTTTTAGACCCATTCCTAATACTTCACGAGAATCATTTAATAAAGTAACATGCCCTTTATATTTCTCATTCCATAAATCATTCCAACTTGTTGGAGTTTCTTTTACATACTTTTTATTATATGCAATCCCTGTTACTCCCCAAGTATATACAAGTGAATATTTATTCTCTGGATCAAATGCAGGTGTTTTAAAGTTAGATACAAGATTCTTTACGTTCGGAATGTTGTTTTTATCTAACGGCTCTAATAAATCCATTTTCGCCATCGTTTTAACCATGTAGTCTGACGGTTGAATTAAATCATATTTTGCACCGCCAGCTTGTAATTTCGCAAGCATTTCTTCGTTACTTGCGTATTTATCATAATTAACTTTGACGTTATATTCCTTTTCAAAATCTTTTATTACTTGTTCATCAAAATTATCAGCCCAGCTATAAATATTTAACTCTTCCTTCTTTTCACCACATCCAGCTAATAGGCCCGCAGCAAGGCTGAAGCTAATCGCTGCGCCAGCTACTGTTTTCATCCATTTCATCGATTCATTACCTCCTCATTCTTTGTAATTCATTTTTATAACGGAAGATGTCCTCCGGAGTTTTCTTCACCATCGGCACCTTTATTACGGAAGATTTCTGATGCAACCATTAATCCAACAATCACAACAATTAATATTGTAGAAAGGGCATTAATTTCAGGTGTTACACCTCGTTTAACCATACTATAAATGTATAATGGCAATGTTGTTGATCCTGGACCCGATACGAAGAAACTAATCACAAAATCATCAATTGATAGTGTAAATGTTAATAATGCCGCTGAAACCACACCAGGTGCGATGCTCGGAAGCGTTACGTAACGAAACGTTTGCCACGGGGTTGCACCTAAATCATTCGCTGCTTCTTCTAAATCATGTCCCATACCAGAAAGACGTGCAGCTAAAATTACAACAACAAATGAAATACTAAATGTAATGTGCGCAATAATAATAGTAACTTGTCCAAGTTCCATTCCAAGTTGACTAAATAAAATAAGTAAAGATAATCCCATTAAAATATCAGGAATTAAAATTGGTAAATATACAAGACCATTAATTGCCCCTTCAAAACGATATTTATAACGATGTAATGCAACAGCGAAAATTACACCTAGAACCGTTGTTACAACAGTCGTCACAATCGCAATTGTAATACTATTTACAAATGCATCAATAACATCTTGCTTTTGAAATAAATCTGTATACCAATGGAATGTAAATCCTTCCCATTCTGCGTTAATACGAGAATCGTTAAAAGAATATACCATGAGAACCATCATTGGAAAATACAAGAACAATAAAATTAACCAAGAATAAGAGACTAAAAACTTCTTCATCTTCGTCTATTCCCCTCCGTTTCCGTATTTATATACTTTCGTTGCACGATAATATAAGTAAATTAACAGAACAGAGAACAGAACGACAATAATTGATAACGCTGACCCAAATGGCCAATCACGTGCACCTAGGAATTGGTTTTGAATCACGTTTCCGATTAACGCTACTTTTGATCCACCCATGACGTCTGAAACAACAAACATTCCAATAGATGAAACAAATACTAAAATCGAACCAGTAGCAACCCCTGACATTGTCATTGGCAATGTTATATGCCAAAATGCTTTCATCGGTGTCGCTCCTAAATCATATGCCGCTTCTAACTTACGTTTATCCAGCTGCTCAATTGCTGCGTACACTGGTAAAATCATAAATGGCAGTAAAGAATATACCATCCCTAATACAACAGATGGTGTATTATACAATAAATTTAACGGTTCATTAATAATTCCTAACTTGAGCAACAAGGTATTCACAAGACCTTGTGAACGTAAAATAACAATCCATGCATACGAGCGTACAAGAAAGTTAATCCAAAACGGAATCGTTGCCAATAATAAAAGAATAGAACGATATTTACGATCAACAATTGTAATTGTATATGCAAACGGATAGCCAATGAGTAAGCACAGTACCGTTGTAATAAACGCAATTTTTACTGTTTCCCATAATGTATTCATATACAGCGAGTCAAACACGCGGGATATATTATCTAACGTAAATTGCATTTCCACTGTTCCGTATGCTCCGCGCTGTAAAAATGCAAATGCTAATACGAATAAAAGCGGAAATAAAAAGAAGATTAGTAACCATGTAACTGTAGGTAATGCGAGTAGTTTCCCTTTTTTCAATTTAAGGTCACCTCATCCTCTTGTTCCCAGCCTACGTATACATTATCCCCAATACTCCACTGCGTTGCTTCTTCTGCAGTTTGGTATGCCATTAATAGTTCTGATGTTTTTTCATCACGTACATACAGCTTCTCCATATTTCCAACAAATTCGATATCTTCAATATGTCCAAGATGGTATTCTTTTAAAATTGGTTGCTCTACCGAACGTATTTTCACATTTTCAGGGCGAACTGCTACGTAGTTTTCCCCATTTTTAATAATATTATTTTCACCAATAAATGTCGCTACAAACAAAGTTTTCGGTTCTTTATAGATTTCTTTTGGCGTTCCGATTTGCTCGATATGCCCTTTATTCATAACGACAATACGGTCACTCATACTCATTGCTTCTTCTTGATCATGCGTTACATAGATGAACGTAATTCCTAAATCACGTTGCAGATTTTTCAATTCACGTTGCAAATCTTTTCTTAACTTAAAGTCTAGTGCTCCAAGTGGTTCATCTAGTAATAGCACACGTGGGTTATTAACAATCGCCCTTGCAATTGCAACACGCTGTTGTTGTCCACCAGAAAGTTTTGCTGGCTTACGATTACGGAATTCAAGAAGCTGTGTTAAACGCATCGCTTCTTCTGCACGTTCTTTTTGCTCCACTGCTGATACTTTTTGCATCTTCATACCAAAACAAATATTTTTCTCAACCGTCATATGTGGAAATAATGCATAATGCTGGAACACTAGGTTCATATGACGTTTATAAGGTGGTAAATCATTGATTCTTTCTTCATCAAGTAAAAGGTTACCTTTTGTAGGAGTTTCAAAACCTGCAATCATACGAAGTAACGTTGTTTTCCCACAACCGCTCGGTCCAAGAATTGTTAAAAATTCTCCTTCTTTAATATCTAAAGAAAGAGGTGGAATAATCACTTGATCTCCAAAATGTTTTTCTACCGCTTCAACTTTAATAATCTTTTTCATTTTCCCGTCCTATCTACCTCAAATTTTTAATCTTTATATTCATGAATAAATATTAGTTTTCTATAAACTCTTTTGTTTCGATCCAAACAAAAATGATTGTATAACAGCGCTCTTCTCTATTCTTTATGTAGTATGTTTGATTCATTTTCGCATGTACACATGTCGAACAGAAAAACCCCTTCAAGTGAGAAGGGGCTTTTATCATACGGCTACGCCTACTGATAAACACCATCATCATTTTAACAACTTTCGTATGAATTTTAAAGCACTTTTTGTAGAAGAATAACGAATTTTCATATCAAACACTGTAGATTGAGACAAAATGCTTTTATAGTGCGAAAATGTGCGAAAACTTTGTTTTCCATGATAACTTCCTAATCCACTACTTCCAACGCCACCAAAGGGTAAATATGGCGTTGCAAGGTGATACACAACATCATTTATACACCCACCACCATATGAGATATTACGTGTAATTTGTTTTTGAATGTCTTTACTCTCTGAAAATACATATAAAGCTAATGGTTTCGGCTGTCTCTGAATTCTTCCAATGATGTCTTCTACTTTCTCGTATTCTATAATCGGCAAAATGGGACCGAAAATTTCATCTTCCATAACAGAATCCTGCCATGTAATATTTGTTATAACGCTCGGCTCAATATGTAGCGTTTCTTCATTATATTTCCCGCCAATTTCAACCTTGCCATCTTGTAAAAACGAACATAACCTTTCAAAATGACGTTTACTAACGATCCGAACGTAATTTTCATTTTGCAGAGGTTTTTCTCCATATTGATTGTTAATTTCATTTCGCAGTGCTTCAACCAATTGTTCTTTTACAGAAGAATGAACATATATGTAATCCGGCGCAACACACGTTTGACCTGCATTTAAGAATTTCCCCCAAACAATGCGCCTTGCTGCTATTTCTAGTTTCGCATCATCATGCACAATACATGGGCTTTTCCCCCCAAGCTCTAACGTAAGGGGTGTCAAACTTTTAGCTGCTGCTTCCATAACAATTTTCCCTACTCCAACACTACCCGTGAAGAAAATATAATCAAACGGCTCTTTTAACAATGCTGTACTCTCATCAATACCGCCTTCAACAACCGCAACCAGTTCAACCGGAAATAACTCTTGTAACATATTTGCAAGGAGATTAGAAACATTAGGTGTCAACTCTGAAGGCTTTAATACAACCGTGTTTCCAGCGGCAATTGCCCCTACAAGCGGTGCAATCGCAAGTTGAAATGGATAATTCCACGGAGCCATTACAAGAGTAACACCGTATGGCTCTGGAACGACTTTCCCTTTCGAACCAACGTGTGTCAATGCTGTACGAACGCGCCTTGGCTTACTCCATGAAGAAAGGTGTTTTATTAAAAATGAAATTTCCTTTAATACGTATCCAACCTCTGTCGTAAATGACTCATGATCGGATTTATTTAAATCTAATTTTAACGCTTGAAAAATATCAGATTCAAAACGCTGAATCCCTTCATATAATCTTTTTAGATGTTGCTTTCTTACCTCTATATTTCTTGTGTGCCCTTTGTAAAAATATGATTTTTGCTCGTTCACAATAGAAGTCATATTCATCTGCTATCCCTCCTTCTACATTTACATTTCAATATATAAATCACTGCTATGAGAAAAAAAGTTACCTGCACTCATTCTCTCTTTTTGTTTTCACTTGGCATGGGCTAAACGCTTCTACACATAGACGGACCTCTCTTCCTTCTAAAAAGAAAGGTTTTCTATCCGTTCTTCAACTTATATAACTCTATTTTAATTTTCAACATACATGTCACTGCTATGAAAACAAAAGCAAATTTCCACTCATTTTCTCCTTTTGTTTTCACTCGGCATCGGGATAAAAAGGATCTGACCGCTTCTATGCATGATTGGATCCTCTTTCCCACCTAAAAGAAAAGATTTTCTATCCTTAAAGTTTCATTATATATGAGTTTTTATTTCATATAAAATACATTTGCTCATGAAAAAAAGCTGTTGAAAGGAAAACTTTCAACAGCTTCTTCAGAATTAACGATATAAGCGAACTGCACCTGCAGATTTATCATCAGCTTGGCCAACTACTTCAAATTTCAGGCCAAGTTTCGGTAAGATACGTCCTGCATCTGGAATTTGTTTGTTAATATAAGTTTTAGAATCGTCGAATTTCGCAACGCCTGGTAATCCATTGTATTCAAATGTTCCACGAGTTGGTGATACGACTTTCCAAGCTGGTGTTTGATCGAAAGAGAACGCAGCATCAGCAATTTGATAACGTGTGCTATCTTTAAATGTTGGCTTGCCATTTAAAGTTCCTGCAATTGCTTCAGGATGAGAGTCAACTACGCCAAGGAATCCGTATCCTGGATGTACGCCAACCCAGTTATCTGTATAGCTAGAGTCTGCATACCATACAACCATACCTGTGTTGTATACTGGACCACGAGCATGTTTAAGCGCTTCGTCCGAACCAGCATAGTTTCTCCACTCTACATAGTAGTTGTGCTTTTTCTGCTCAATTCCGTTAGAAACAACGAATCCATCTAGCTTAAATTGAGTTTCGCCTTCTGCATCATCAGAGAATACAACATTACCATCTACTGTTAGCGTTGCATTATCAAGAGTAAATCCATTTAATGCTAATCCACCATCAGTAATGTATTCAAATACAAGCTTCACTTTTTTGCCTTTGAATTGGCTTAAGTCATACGACTTGTCAACCCATTTTCCAAGAGTTGTATCTGCACCATCTTTTACATTCTTCTTACCAATCGTATCGATTAATGTTTTTGTGCCATCTTCTGCAACTGCATGTACTTCTAAGAAATCATAATCTGTTTCGATTTCATACAACGATTTGTAATCAAACTTTGCATTTGCTGCTTTTGTTAAATCAAATAAAGGTGTTTCTAATGTTGTATGAAGGTCGTCACCTTTTGTACTATAGTAGTACTTCTTACCAAATGCTGGCTCAATTCCTTTTACCTCTTTATCTGGTAAGTTAACACGAACCATGCCTGGTCGAGCTGTTTTTGTTACACTTTGATCTAAGTATGTTGCATAACCAATTCCTCGGTTTAACTTATCATAATCTACTTCCACAATATTCGCCCAGTTTCCACCAATTGTTTTTTGGAAGAACTCTTTGTTTTGTGGAGATAAACTTGTTGGTGTTGTTCCAGCAATTTTACCTGCCCAGCTACCACCACTCATAATAGACCATGATTGAACTGGTTCACCACCGCCAGAATACTTTGTATCATACTCATCTGGAAGACCTAAATCATGACCGTATTCATGTGCGAATACACCAACTGCTCCATCTTCAGGTTCAATTGTGTAGTCAAATGCTGCCATTTTACCATTCCAGTATGGTACTTTTGCTTGTGTACCTTCTATTTCATATGGTTTTTGGCCAATTGTCCAGCGGTGTGACCAAATTGCATCGTCACCTAATTTACCACCACCAGCTTCTTGTCCAACACCAGCATGGATAACCATTAAGTGGTCAATTAAACCATCTGCTTGATTTTTATTTCCATCTTGGTTTACATCATATTGATCAAATTGATCAAATTCTGATAAATCAAGGCCACTATCTACCGCAGCTTTTAACGCATCTTTGATCAGATCGCGAGGTCCTAATGGTCCTTTATTATCATGACCACCGTCTCCAGCATCTGCACCGTAATCAGCCGCTTTACCTGGAACTGTTAACCACTTTGTAACTGTTCCATCTACTGTATAGCTACCGCCAGATTGTTCTTCATAATATTTCTTAAATGTTTCAATGCTTGTCCCATCTTCTAATTTAAACGGTTCGTCACCAAATAACATTTTTTGATAATGTTCCTGATTAAAATCCTCAGAATACATATAACCAGGCTCTTTATCGATATTGTTATGTTTAAAGTCTGCATACTCTACTAGTAAAACTAGTACTTTATCTTTACGAACCTCTCCGTTATACTCTTTTGCTTTTGCAGGAGCCGTTGGTACTTTACCATTTAAGGCACCTCTAACTGGACCTGTCCCAGCACCATTTCCATTTGCTGGCTGTTCTAATTTTTCCTTTGTATCTGCCTTTGCATCTTTAACCTTCTTCAAGAAATCAGATGCTTCTTTTGTAACAGAATCACCAGTTGTTACTTCTTTCCCCGGGTTGTCACCCTTCTTTTTCTCTACATACTTTTCGACAGCTTTCTTTGTTTCTTCTTTTGAAGCTGATGAATCAATTACTCCACGTTTTTTCAGAGCATCCGCTAAACGCTCCTCTGGAATTAAATGATCATCAATTGGACTTGTAGGTGTTTTTGCAGGTGTTTCTGCATAAACAGACTGACTACCAGCCCCAAACGAGCAGCCTAGTACAGCTGCTAAAGCAAGTGTTGATAACACTTTGAATGGTTTCTTTTTCATCCCATTTCCTCCCCTAATAAGAATATGTACTAATATTTAGATAATAATAAAAATTCAGTAACTTTTCAATAATTTGTTTTATTTTGCGTTATTTTGTAAAATTCGTAATATTTTTGTAAAAATTACATATTATTCATAAAAATTTTTCTCAATGTGTCAGTCATTTCTGAAGATATTGATAATTTTTGATAAAACTATTACAATTTCTTTATAGAATGACGAAATTGTAACTTCTTTATTGGTTTTACCTACAAAATATACAATAAATTAACATTATTTTTACCAAATTAACTTTTCGAAATATTATAATGTGTTTAAAAGATTGTTTATTTTGTACGATTTATGACATGACAATTAGACATTAGGGAGGAATACACTTTGTACAAAGAAAAGACAGATACGCTAGATCAGGATTGGATTGATTTAATGCTCGAAGCTCTAGATGCTGGAATTGCGATTCAAGATATTGAACACTTTTTCCAACGTATGAACCAACCTACTGGAAACTAGCAGAGGTGTTCTTTTTAGCGAAATTTGTGTTATACTAATGACATCATAAGCCGATTACATACTTACAGAAAGGTGCGCAAAGATGATAGGAGAACGTATAAAACGCCTTCGTTTGCAAAGAGGGATTTCTTTAACAGAGCTTGCTGAAAAAGCCGGTGTGGCAAAGTCTTACATCAGCTCTATTGAACGTAATTTGCAAAAGAATCCTTCCATTCAATTTCTTGAAAAAATCGCAAATGTTCTACAGATACCAGTTGACACGCTCCTCCATGACAAAACAACATCCGAAAGCCAATTGGACTCGGAATGGACACATCTCGTCAAAGAAGCCATGAACTCCGGTGTTTCAAAAGAGCAATTCCGCGAATTTCTAGAGTTTACAAAATGGAAGCAAAACCAGAAATAGTGTATACGAGAAGGGGTGCATACTGGGGAGCACTCTTTTTTTATTTAAGAAAAAAGCGGGGAATCTCCCCGCTTTTCCGCTTAATTTTCTTATCTTTCTTCCCCATCTGTTTGGTTTGCATTAAATGTCCATTCTAGGTTTAATGCATCGCCTTGGAATTTATTTTGATCGTCTTTATTATCTACAAACTCAAATTGTACCCATAGGTAATCTTCTGTTCCAGCTTCTAAACCGCCATTTTCACCCCACTCTGGAGCAAAGATATCTTTCGCTAAAACATCTGGATCAACCTTTTGTAAATCTGCTAATGTTGTTTCATATACAGGTTCACTTTGTTTATCCCAGTTCCAAAGGAATTTCACTTTAATATGCTTACCGAAATCTTCCCCAGCATTATCGCCTTTTGCATCTTTCACTTCGTATTTCGTTGCTAATTTCACATCTTTAATTGCTAATGTACCGCTGTTCTTTAATAAGAACTCTTTCTTAACAGTATCACCTGGTTTTAAATCTTTAATGTCTACAAGTGTTTTAGGGTCCAAAGTAAGATCTAATGTACCCGCTGCAAACGTATTGTTTGATACTTCTTTGTCACTAAAGTAAGCGAATGTTCCCCCACCGATTAAAGATAATCCTAATGCTGCTGAAGCGACTCCCATACCTAATTTTTTCTTTAAACTCACTTTAAATTCCCCCTAAGCTTTTTTATTGTTATCTCTTAATGATTGGATAAGAGGTATAACTAATAGAACAACTGTTTTTTTTCTATGGTCAATGTATGTACAATACCCCTTGGATCTGTCTGTTCTTTAAAAAGCTACCTTATGTTCATTATAAAGAACACAGAGGTGTAATTGCAACCATAAAATAGATTAAATTTGTTTCTCAAATTTTTACATAATATTCAGAATAAATATCTTTTATAATGAAAAATTTCCACAATTGCCAATAGGTTCTTCCACTAATATGAAGTGAAACTTTAATCAATAGATTCCTATCACCAATCATGCTTTTACGGACAGTACTCCCTACTAAATTTTAAAATAGCAGTGTTACTGTCCGTGAATTGCTACTGTACTACTTTTGTCGATTGTTCCTTAGATTGCTCTTTTGGTTGTTGCAATACCGAATTTTCCGGTTCTACTTCTTGTGAAGGCTTTTTCTCTTCTAACTGATCCTTTTCTTGCACAGTTACTACTTCTTCTTTCTTTTCAGGCGGTACGATTTGTTCAGCTGGCTTTTCTACTTCTTTTGATTGCTCAAGTAGCTTTTGCTTTGCCTTTTCATCATCTATTTGCTTTTGGAACTCTTGAATTTGTTCATCTATTTTTTGCAAATTCACTTGCTTATCTACATTCTCACAAACTTTCTTAATAAACGCTAAACCAGCTTGTGTAGACTGAATGAGTTGTTGATTAGATTCCAAATGATTATTTTTTTCACTTTCTACTAATTGGTTATAATAACTCTCAATCTCTATGTATATATTTTGCAACGCCTCACGCTCAGGAGCAATCTTTTCACGCTGCCCTTTCCAGAGGTTCAGCTTTTTTTCAAGCGCTTCTACAGAAGTTGTTTCTGGCTCCTTCTTCATCTCATCATATGCATGCAAAATAGATTGTTCATGCTGCTGAGCATCGTTTTTTAATACATCAATTGTTTTCGGAAATACAGGTGCTGCGGAAATAACACCTTGAACCTGTTGCTCTTTTACAAAAGCAGCTTCTGTATGAGTAACGATTTGAGAGCCCATATAAAAAGCAGCCGAACACATACATGGTAATATGAGCATCGCTTTTATCCTCTTTGAAGTTTTTGACATTATACCCTCTCCCACTACGTGCATTTCACGTTCTTTATGAAGAACTTATATATTCATTATAATGAAGTTGTATTCAAATGAAAAGAAAAAGCTGTATCATTTTTCACTTCATCTAACTCTTATATCTATCAAAAAAAAGCTATCGTTTTTGATAGCTTTTTCCTCTGTTTATTTTTCCTCACCTTTTGTTTGCTGAGCATCGAATGTCCATTTCAACTCAAGTGTATCTCCTTGGAATTGATTTTGATTTTTTCCATTATCCATAAACTCGAATTTCACTTTAAATGTATCCTTGTTTCCCGCTTTAATTCCCTTCTCATCTACTCTCTCAGAAAGGGCATCGTCATTAACTGGTACCGATGGTTTTCCTGTTAATTGAGATAATTTCTTTTCTTTAATAATCGCATGCCCCTTGTCCATATTTCTTAAAATCGTCACTTTAATCTGGTCACCAAAATCTTCAGTATTGTCACCTTTCGCATCTTTCACGCTATATTCGGAGTATAATAAAACTTTTTCAATATCTACTGTTCCGCTATTTACCAATTCAAAATCGCGAATGATTGTATCACCAGGCTTAATATTATTAACATTAATAATTGCTGTCGGATTTGCAGTTAAATCAAGCGTACCTGCCGCAAATGTATTATTTGAGACTTCTTTATCGCTAAAGTACGCATATGTTCCTCCTCCAATTAACGCTGCTCCCAAAAGCGCTGATGTAATTCCCATTCCCATTTTTTTCTTTAAGGTCATGTCCATATCCCCCAATAATATTTATAATCTCAAAAATAGAGAAAATAACGGAATTACACAGATTGTCCAACATCTGTAGATTTATTTTTCTTTTCATTATCAATGCTGCGGATTGCACTAAAAATAGAAATGATAGAATACATAAGTAAGCATACGCCTGGAATAATTAAAAGTAAGGCAGCTCCTGCTTTTGAACTTGCATAATTCAACAAATATCCCACATATGGAATTGTAATATCATCATATTTTCCAATAACATTTTCCGCTAAGACTGGCTTTAAATCTGGGCCATTATTATTGTCACCTTTTGTTTCATACATAACTTTTCCGTTTACATCTTTCACGCCAATAATACGGTGAGTGACAATTTTTTTCTCATCTTCTTTAAAAGTAATTACATCACCTTTTTTATATTTAGATCCATCCTTCGTTGGTTCAATCGCAATAATTGAACCGGTTAAAAATGTTGGTTCCATCGATCCAGATAGTACCGTTTTAAATTGATATCCCATTACCGTTGGATCTCCGCCGCTCGCCTTTGATGAAATGACAACAAAGGCTAAACAAACCATGAGCGCAAATAAAACAAATGAGATAACGTTACTAATAATCTTCCAAACTAGTTTCATCCGTATCTCCTCCTTTTTATTATGTATATGCACGTAAAACTAGGATATCCGGAATTGTTCTTAACAGAGAACTTAAATCAATACTATAATGAACAATCAAAAAACGCAATAAAAAATAGGCAATTGCTCATTGCCTATTCTCCTTCTGAAACCGCATTCTTTTTAGCTCGTCTTACCATATATAAACCGATTATCATGAAAGCAATACATCCAATTCCGACACTTGCCATCAATCCAAATGGATACGTAGGCTCAGCTGGCTTTATGTTTTTTTTCGGCATTGCAAATGTAACATCTTCCTTAGAAAGAACATTAATGCTTTCGATTGTTTGATTATTTTTCGTCACATTTACTGTCCCAATGACATCTCCGCGGTGAATCCCTTTTTGATATAGTTTTTCATTATCAACCGGAGCCGCTTTAAAGACTGTTTTCACATTCTTTCCTTCATCTTTCTTTAACATCAATTCTGCACTTTTTTCAAGTTCACAGTCTATGTTTTTATCTAGATATGATGCTTTCTGATGCCAATTATTTTTATCTAACACCATTTGCTTTGTAAATTGCGCGAAGGAATGATCTGCAATTTGACGCATATCTTCGTAGATTTCTGGTCTTTGTGATGCCATCACCACATTAATAATACGATTACCATCTTTTTCATTTAATAATACAAGTGTATTGCGCGCTTCATTTGTAAAACCTGTTTTTCCCCCAATACTGTATGGGTTTTCAAAATAGGTAGCTTTATTAAAAATAGAAACCGTTTGTCTAGATGTTGTAACCGTTATCCTTTTTGTATTCATAGCTTGTAAAATCTCAGGATATTGCTGAATCCCTCTCGTAATCATTGCCATATCATATGCCGTCGTATAATGATTCGGGTCATGTAAACCATTTGGTGTTATAAAATGGCTATCTTTTGCTCCTAGTTGCTTTGCTTTCTCATTCATCATATTCGCAAAGTTCTCTATGCTTCCCCCAACACGTTCACCAATTGCATACGAAACATCATTTGCACTCAGCACCATTAAAATTGTGAGCGCTGTATTCCGATCGATCGTTTCCCCTACTTGAAATTCAAGTTGATAATTACTCTTCTCCTGATCTAATGCAGGTTGTGAAAACGTAAATTGCTCCTCCGGCTTCACATGCTCCATTAATAAAATAGCAGTCAATACTTTCGTCATACTTGCCGGAAATGCATGTTGATATGCATTTTTGTCGTACAACACATCCCCTGTTTTTGCATCGATTGAAACTGCAAACTGACCAAACACATTTGGACCTTGGCCAGGTGCCGGTACTGGTGCAGTGCTAGTTTCAGCATACAATGTCATAGGTGTTAAAAAGAATAAACAAATAACCATAATAAAAACCGAAATCTTCTTACAATTTACCATATGACTCTCCCTTTTCTATTTTCTTTTTCACCGTATGTACTAACCCTACCAATCCGGCAGGAAATTGGTATTAAAATGGAAAAATAATTACCATTTTTCACTATATCATAATTTTACAAGAAAGGACATAATCATATGTATAAAAATGAGAAGGACTCATTCTTTCTTATCCTTCTCATCAGCCAATAAATCTATTAAATTATTTCCAGCTTCCTCTTCTGTAATCTCATCAGTCATTCCCATAAAGGACCAGCCCTTTGAATCCACCCATTCAATAAACTCATCTAAAAACTCATCATGAGAAACATCAACATCAAGAATCGCGCCATTTATTGAAATTGTTCTATTTCTAGATACAAGCATCTTGAAAGATTTTCTTACCATTCGTATATGCTCCTTTAATCTATGAATATTTATAAATCTATTCTCTATTTCTGTTATATACTATTTCCATGAAATTGTAAAAAGAATATCCTACCAAAACAAATAGAAATGAAACATTTATTTGCTATATCGCTTAATATAATCATCATAAGTAGGAATTTCACTCGCATTACCAGCACCAGCTTTTGCGTTATTAAACACATCTTTCTCTTTCAATCTATTTTGTCCGATATCAAGATCATGGAAAATACGGTGAACATATAGTAAAGCTGTTGTATCATGATTTTGAACTGAAATAGCAAGCAATTTTCTAGCTCGCTCCAAATCTTCTTTCAAATCTCCTTTACATAAAGAAACCGCTTCATTTAACGTTGTATCAATTAATTTGAATCCCGATTCGTTTTTTTCCCAAGCTGGAGCATCCTTTTTCTCAAAATCCTCATACTTTTCCCAACCTGTAATCGTATTTAAATCACTATGCATTTCTCTTATCTTCATTCCAATATCTTTTGATTTATCTATCTCTTTCATTGTCTCAGTTTCTTCAACATTCATTTCTTGTTTATCTGTTTTATGAAACCACATTATGCCGCCGAGTAAAACTCCCAATAAAACAAGGCCTCCGATAACAAAACCAATCACTTTTTTAACCATTGTGATACTCTCCTTTTATTTATAGATCATAAGCTTATATCGATTTTTCAAATTAAACCGATATATATTATTTACAATAATACTGTATTACCGGTTCACACGTAATACATATAAACTTCTACCCGATTTCATTTACTCTAGTATTTATTCTGTATATAATTAAATGGAATATTTAGGAAAACAAAATGAACCAAAGGAAAAGGAGGCGTTTTATGACTCGTTGTACGAATTGTAAAGCGAAATGGAAAGCAAAAGATACATGGTCACTTCTCATGCAAAATGATGGTAAAGACTGCCCCTATTGTTTAGAAAGACAATACCTTTCAGATGATACATTTGAATTCGGTGCTCATGCTTTACCTTTTTTATTTCTTTTTCCCTTCTTTGTTGAATTAAGTAATACAAGTCCTTTATTAAAATTTAGGAAGAAATAATACAAGCGGACGTTCTTTTCTTTCATTTAAACACTTGCAATGATCACTTCTAAAAAAACCATATTCTATAAACCTTTCTGTCTTCTAACCCGTCCAACCTTTCCGTACACTTCTCATTTCCAAATAGTATATAACAGTTTACATATTACAATTAAAAACTATTGTAATGTGACACTTAGTTATGTATAATCTACTTAACAGAATTATCAGACATAAAACAACATCAATATTTATTACGACCCCGTAGCTCAGCAGGGAGAGCGCCACCTTGACAGGGTGGAGGTCGTGAGTTCGAGCCTCTCCAGAATCATACTGAACCCCCTTGATATTCAAGGGGGTTTCTTATATATAATAGTTTACTTTAATTGATGAAACAGTGCTTTTGGGGCAGAAATTTTTATTTTGTTCTTATCATGGCTTTATTCCTCCTAATTATTATTAGAGATTACTTTGTGATAATATTCTTTTTATTATTAACCTTACAAAAATGTAATTTGTTATGTAAGGTTAATAGATGGTTGATAATGATAGTAATTTGATATTATAAAACATAGAATTACACAACTGAAATTTTTATATTAAATACAGTCTTTGCGGGTGATTATAATGGGTTTAAAACGAATTACATTATTACGTGAAAATATTTCATCTTTTGATTGTTATCCTTTTTCAATACCTTCGATAAAAAATATTCATGAAATAGAGTTAGAAAGTAGTGTAACCTTCTTTGTTGGAGAAAATGGTTCTGGTAAATCTACTTTATTAGAAGCGATTGCAGATAAATGTGATTTCAATACTGCTGGAGGCGGACGAAATAATACTTATGATGTTCATGCATCTGAATCTGCTCTCAGTGATTATATAAGACTTTCTTGGTTACCTAAAATAACTGATGGGTTCTTTTTACGAGCAGAATCTTTTTACAACTTCGCCACTCATATTGATGAAATTGATAAAGAATTTAGAAGTTATGGTGGCCAATCACTTCACAAACAGTCTCATGGCGAATCTTTTTTATCATTATTTTTGCATCGTTTTAAGGAGAAATCCATCTATCTTTTAGATGAACCAGAAGCAGCTTTATCACCAGCAAGGCAGTTAACTTTATTGAGGATTATTTATGACTTAGCTTCTAAAGGTAACTCACAGTTCATAATAGCTACGCATTCGCCAATTTTATTAGGATATCCAGATGCAGATATTTTAAGTTTTGATGATGGTCAAATTTCAAAAATTGAATACGAAATGACTGATCACTATCAAATAACAAATTATTTTTTACAACATAGGGAAAAATTTTTGTTTGAAATATTCAAAGAAGATTGATATCGAAAGACCATACTAAGAACGCATAAAAGCGTTCTTTTTTATGTTACTAATATCAAAAATTAACACATAGAACCTGTATAGATTCTTATATATATCCTAACGAATAATCATTAGTTCCCTTTCTTTTATTATCAAGATCATTCACAATAAAGAAACATTTTGTTATCAGAATACACAATAAGCTCAATCCAATCACTTTATTGTGGTATTCTATATAAGATTTTTTTCAGGATATTCTTCCTTTTGATATTAATATTTTTTTGGAGGCTTTATGAATCAGCAAAATAATAACAAAACAAGTAATATTACAGCAGGATTGGTTATAGTCTCGGGATTAGTTTTACCTATTTTTCTCCCTGCATTTCTTATGCTAATATTAGAAAAATGGATGCCGGATGAAATTGTATACCCAGGTATACTGTCATTATTCATTTTATCATTCGAGTTGTTTATACTGGCGGGTATCTTCACTAAAATTTTAAGCTTTTTCGGTTTATCTGAGAAGAAGATAGACGAATTAGGATTTTTAGGTTTTACTATCTCAGGGGTTACTTCATTCCTTGCTATATATGTAGGATATTTTTTGATGTCGAACATTAAATTAACATCAGTAAAATTATCACCTAATAGCATTTTAATTATCGCTATTGTATCTACAATTGTTTTGATGATTTTATTAAAAATATTAAATTCTTTTGATATTTCGAATGAAGAAAAGATAAATGAATAACTTTTTCAATATAAAAGGAAGCTATTAACAAGGCTTCCTTTTCATTTTCCTCTTTATGAATAGTTACTTTTTCTAGAAATGCTTAACACCCATTAACCACTTAAAATAATAACTAATAGTTGTAAAAATCGTATCAAATAAATATTTGATACGGTTTTTACTTTTTCATCCCCAGCGTATCTCCCTCTATTTTCAAGTCTATATATATTTCTTTCTCTTTCATTTATCTCTTCACCAGCTCGCACAGAAGTTTTCACCAATTTCATATTCATCTAGTACAGCAAGTATGAAATCTCCTGTAGTTCAATAACGCTCATTCTACGTCAATTACATCTATAAATGTAAACCTCTTCTTATAATGAAATGCATCCGTACATATAACTTCCTTTTTTAAAGGATCGATATCGACAACGGTCATATAACTAGTAAGTAGGTAACCATCCTCATAGTATGTAATTAATAGTTCTTCTTCGGTTAATAACGAAGTTAGTAGACGATTCTCAATTCGTTCCTTGACGTCTTGCGTTACGATCGGTCGTGACACTTTTGCATTTTCCTTAATGATTTCGCGTATACCAATAAATTGTTCCGGCATACTTGCAAATGGCTGCCATTTTACCATACCTCTTCCTTTTGGCATATTTGCGTTATTCATGATTTGTGTCCCCCTAGTAGTATGTTTCGATATCTCGCAGTTGCATTTTCTGTATAGGAAACGCCTCGTAAAATGCTATTTTTTCCGAAACGTGTTCTGATTTCATCCATGACCTGCGTAAGTCTCATTTCTTTTTCTCGTTGTATTACGTTATCAAATAACGACATCTGTTCTTCACCTTCTGTGACTAGATTCGTTAGTGATATACGAACCGTTCGAATTGGCTCACCCGTGTATAGTTTATGTAAATAATATGTACAAACGTGATACACATCCATCGTTAAATTGGTCGGCCGACTGAACGTGTGCGTTTTTCTAAAGCCACCACCGTACCCTTTACTACTACCTATCGAAAGGTGGATTGTTCGAGCGAGTTTCTTTTGCATGCGTAATCGATAGCACACTTCTTCTGTATGCTCGAGCAAAATGATCGGAATCTCATCTATCATATAATCACGTAATAATATCTGGCTCTTAGCGATAGTTTTTTCCGCCTGGATATGTTTTTCCGATATACGACTGAAATCTATACCGTTACTATGTAAGTGTAATTCTTCTCCGAGTACCCCAAAGTTTTGTTTTAAATATTTCAGTGGATAGTTCGCTAGATCACCGATTGTATAAATTCCTTTTCGGTTTAACTTCGCTTCTGTTTTGTACGATATACCCCAAAATTTACTGAGCGGCCCTATACTCCATAACTTCTCGGGTATATCGTCGTACGTCCATTGTGTAATCCCGGTTTTGTTCCGCTTCGCCTCACTATCCAGTGCTACTTTACTCAATAATAAGTTCGGACCAATACCAATCGTACTTTCGATCCGTGTACGTTCATATATTTCTTGCTTGAACTTTAAAGCAAACTCGCATGGATTACTCGCAAACAAATGAATACTCGCAGTCATATCCATGAAAAACTCATCGATACTATATTGATGAAAATCTTCGGGCGCGACATACTGCAATGCTAAACTCGTTATGTAATTTGAACATTTCATATACGTATGCATAATTGGATTCACAATAATAATATCTGGTCGCTTCGGTATTTCGTACAACCTTGCCATCTTCTTTACTCCTAACGCTTTTAATGGCGGTGTTGCTGCTAATACGATTGATCCACTGCGGTTTACATCTCCTACGACAGCCAATTTTGTATATCGTGGATCAAGTCCTTTTTTAATGCAGGATACGCTTGCATAAAAGCTACGAAGATCTACACATAAAATAATCCGATTCGGTAAAAGAGAATAATCATACAAGGTTATCACTCCTAATAAAAGAACATTTGTTCTCATTGTATACGAACCTACGTTCTTTTTAAAGGTGTTTCTATGAAAATTTTGGTTAAAATAACCGTAATTTAAAACTCTTTCAAAAAACTCAAGGAACTTCCCCCTATATTCAAATTAATAAAATAAGGATATAAAAAATGAGCTTATTACCTATACACTAAAAACTATGTCTGTGGAACAGCTAGAAGTTCAAGTAACTCATGATCACTAAAAAAACATTAAATCTTTATTCTCAAGACATAATTTATATAAATTCCTTTGTTGCTTACATGTGTGAAGATAATAAAATCATTTAATTTTGTACCCAAAAATAAAACACCTGCCTATCAAATTTATAGATAGGCAGGTGTGAAAGTTATTAAAATAAAGTATGGTAATTTACTTCAGTTTTATTGTTTCTCATTCATATATTTCTCTAAAGTTAGTTTTTTCTTGTATATTTTTTCAGCAAAATCTCCTACATAGTGCATGTGCCAAGATTCATCCGCATAACCAGTTACATTCTTCTTTTTTCTATTTTTAATAGCTTCGTAATAAAAGCTATTAAACAGCAAAGGTGCGAAGTCTTAAATTAGACTTCACACCTTATACAAATTTACAATCAGTGATGGTACCAACACAAATGCAATAATATATACATAATAATCACTCATTATATCTGTTGCTTTTGTAATCGGCTGGAGAGAAGACAATGTATAAATAAATCCTTTTACTTAGCCATCTTTCATGATTGGTTTGATTGTCTCTAGATACTTAATCCCTTCTATACTAATTTCATTCTGTACCCATTCTTCTCCTTGTAATTTCAATCGGTAATCCATTCCGATTGAAATTACAAATGACAAAATTTATCCGTTTTTCCTTTTTTCCTACTTGCTAAATTCAGCAAGTAAAATATTTTTAAAAGGATCAGGATTATTAATGTTAAAACTGTTCAAATTGACGGCCAATGTATGCTTGCCTCCAAGTGTTCCACCAGCAAAAGTGGAAAACCCTAGAACGCCACCTTTGTGTCCCCATACCGAGACACCGTTCGGAAGCTTAGTTTCAAAGATTCCAAGACCATATCCGGTTCCTTCTCTTTCTGTAGGAACTGTAGTAAGCATTTGTTTTAGTTGCTGTTCCTTCAGTAATTTGCCACTGAGTAAGTAAGAGAAGAATTTGTTTAAGTCGTCAGCAGTAGAAATCATATCTCCATCCGAGCTACCTGGGTTAATATAAGTAACGTCTTTTAGCTCACTTGCTCCGTCTAGTTGGAAATAGCCACGGGCATGCTTGGTGCCTGGAATCACGCTTGAATTGCCAGGTAGGAATGTATTTGACAAATCAAGCGGTTCAATAATCCGATTTTCAACCTCTTCCGCATAGCTGTTTCCAGTTACTTTTTCAATAAGGATCCCCAGTACTACGTATCCTGTGTTTGAATAAGACCAACCCTTTCCTGGGGCAAAGTCTGGGGGAAGAGAAATCCCCATCTTTACGAATTCTTCAGCCGTATACGATTTTTTTGTATCCATAATATCAAAGTCTTTTGAATTTATATAGTCAGCAATACCACTTGTATGATTCAATATCTGCCGGATAGTAATCTGGTTACCATCATATCCGTTTCCTTGAATGACACCAGGCAACCATTTTTCAATGGAGTCGTCTAGATTCAAACGGTTCTCTCCAGATAATTGAAGTAGAACTGTTGCAATGAACGTTTTCGTCACACTGCCAATGCGAAAGCGAAAATCTGATTTCATTGGTTTCTTGATTCTCAGATCCGCTATCCCAGCGGCATAACTCCAAGTTTTACCACTCTTAGAAATTTTAGCGAGTATTCCCGGGTATCCAAGTTGCAGTGTATCCCGCATTGCTTCCTTAACGGAAGTACGATCTCGTTGAGTACTTGTTTGTAACGAACTAGATACATTTTGCGTGGGTTCTGCTTTTACAATTGAGGTTGGTGTTATGTATAACAGGGAACTTCCAGCTATTAAAATTGCTAGACTTGCACATGTAATTTTACTACGTGTTTTCATAAAGCATTCCTCTCCTCTATTTAAATTGTATAGATGGTTGATAGCTGTGTCATATACTAACCACACAGTTATCAACTCTACTAGTGACAAAAAGCCAACATTTTCCGTATGCATGTTAACCATAGAAATTACTTCTTTTCCTTAAAACACTCTTGTTACTGATTTGTTTTTCATATATAGGTCATACTTGTTTGCCCTTTCACGCCTCCTTATATTTTTATCATAAACAATGAAAATCTCTTTTTTCTTACCTATTCCTTACAAATTCCTTACATTCGAAATCGCTTCTATAATAGGGGCGCAGAAGTATCTATACCCAAAAGCGTAAAAAAAGAAACACCGAGGTTTTTCACTTCTGTGTTTCTTTTTTGCACTTTAAATATTGAAGATTAGCTTTACTCTTAACAGGTTAAATTGCGCGGATCTTTTCTAATGTAATTATTCTTCTTGCTATATCACACAAATGGAATTGTACTGTACGAAACATTCCTAATGTTGTTAAAACCACTTGTTTCTATGTTGAAATTTAACCTAGGGGATACTCATATCCAACAGTTTAAGAAAAAGAAATGCCCCTCAAAAACAAAAAATGAGCTGACTTCTCAAAATAACTAAATGTAGAGACAACAACTTTTCATTTAGGGGGTACTTCAAAACCTTAGCTTAATGGAATAATATGACTGACATTTTTAAACAACTCTATTAACGCTTAACACTACCATCAATACTACACTCCTTTGAGCAACATTATTACAAATTTATTGATGTAGTTGAGATGGACTCACTTTTTGAATTTGAACAAGTATATCAAACGATTTACCTAATGATATATCAACAGTTTTTGGTATATCAGGGCCTTCCATAGTTATTCCAGCGAAAATTGGATGTTGTTCGTTTAACCAAGTTTTTGTCACTCCGTTCGCCTTGCGTAAATCAATAAAAAATTGATCTTTTTTGACCTGTCCAAAGATGTAGTTATAACTGTTTGGATCATCTGATTTTAATGTTCCATATGGGCCAAATTCACCGTCACTATTATAGACATTATATCGGCCTTCGTAAACTGATGTTCCAATAGATACATACCGTTTCCCATAATATTCTGCTAAATGCTGCCCAGCTACTTTAGGGTATACAAAAGGAATCATATTTGTTTTCGAAACGTGCCCATTATGTCCCCAAACAATGGTTTTTCCTAAATGTTCTTCAGTCCACTTCGCATTTTCATACATTGCAATATCATGTTTCAAAAAGAGATCCGATGGTTTATCAGGAGGTGACGCTAACATTGTAGTAAACTGTTCAATAATACGAGCATTTTGTTTTATCCATGCGAACTCATTAGATTTCCCATTTAAATAACTTTTATTTTCTTCTAATAAAGCACTGATTTGTTTAGCATCTGAAATATACTTTTCTTTTTCTTCTTTCGTGAGGCTGCTAAAGGTATCCATATCCTTTGTTACAGGAATAAGACCTTTTATCTTCTCTTCTACTCTAGGTACAAGATCTGAATTGTTTCTTTTAATATATTCTATTATATTATTATAAACATTCTCGTTTACTGATTGAATATCCATCCCAATGACACGCACTTTAGATTTATGTTTTGGATTAGCATTATATTGCCGAATCCAACTGAATAGATCTAATATTTCTTTCGTCTTAAATGTAGGTGATAGATGTTGGCTTGGGTTTCCCTTACCAGTAAGAACATATCGATCAAGTTCCAAAGCTCTGTCCCATCCCTCTTCTAAAACTAAGTTGGTAAAGCCCTTTTCAGATACTAAATAATTAACAATACGGTGTTTCATTGTAAAAATTTCATGAGCCCCATGCGTAGCTTCACCTAAACCTACAATTGAAGCTGAACCTACCATATTCTTAAGTAGTTTTAAATCATTAAGAGATGCAGTTGGATTAGTTGTTTTTAAAGGCTTTGCATGCAATTCTAACCATCCCGCTATTTGATTTGTATTATAGGGAGCTGTAACAGAAACTTCTGTTTTCGAATCTGCATAAGTACTTCCTACAAAATTAGTCAGTATTATAGCAGAAGCACTAATTGCGATAATTATTTTCTTTTTCATAAAAACCTCCTGAAATACTTCTTTATTAATTTTTGACATGCTCTGCGAACTTCCGTTTAAACCATTCATTTTCTTATTACTGTTAAGATACATTTATTCTAGTTCCTAAAACTCACTTATTTCTTAATAGGTTCTTAAGAAATTCTTAATTCACTCATACCAATATAAAACCAAATAGCCTTCAATCCATAAATAAAGGAAGCTAGATATTTGGTTATTCATTCCTTAAGCTTAATGCTCAAGTTAGTCTTTTTTCACACGGTTAAACTAAAAAAGCATCATTCTTTCTAAATAAGCTAGCTTAGAAAAGATGATGTTTTTTGGTACTTAATTAAGGTGTTAAAATCTCTTAAGTTGATAGCGATGGGGCGATACCCCTTCAATAAAATTTCTACATTTTATTGGATATGAAATGGTAAATAAAAGCATCTTATAATCCCCTGTAATTAACAATTTCTTTTAAAATTCCCCTTAACTTTAAACCTACATATGGACTGTATTTTTAAAGAAATTAGAAAGAAATATACTTAGATATACAAAACTCTTCCCTATCTCATTACATATTAATGTACATAAATAATGTACACTCTATGATTAATCGCTAAATGTTGCTAACATGGGCTTTTTAATTATGTACAAATCAAATTTTAGTAGTCTCAGTGCTACCTTACTCATTATTAAATTGGGACCAATGCCGATTGTGCATATAATACGCGTACTGTCGTAGACTTCACGCTTAAAATTTAGTGCGAATTCGTACGGACTAGCCGCAAACAAATGAATACTGGCCGTCATATCCATAAAAAATTCATCTATTGAATACTGGTGAAAGTCTTCCGGTGCTACGTATTGTAGCGCTAGTTTCGTTATGCAATTCGAGCATTTCATATACATATGCATAATTGGATTAACGATAAGTATATCTGGTCGTTTAGGTATTTCGTATAATCGAGCCATTTTCTTAACACCCAATGCTTTTAGCGGTGGTGTCGCTGCCAGCACTATCGATCCACTTCGATTTACATCACCCACTACGGCAAGTTTTGTATATCTTGGATCTAGTCCTCTTTTGATACAACTGACTGATGCATAAAAGCTTTGTAAATCGACGCATAGGATGATTCGATTAGGCAAAAGAGAATATTCGTACAAGATAATCACTCCTAAAATTCAGAACACTAGTTCCTCTTATATGCGAACTTACGTTCCTTTAGAAGGGGTTTTTAAGAAAATATTGGTTAAACGAACTATTTTAGTTCTACACAAATGAAGATTATTACGTAATATTAGGTGTGGATGTGAATGGATTAGTTGGTTCTCCCACTTCAAAATATGAAACTATTCTTTAAATCTAAAATTGTATTGATTAAAGTACGACATCCCAAAGGGCTCCGTTGTCTAAATAAATACGATACATATTTTGTCATTTTTTATAAATACCCTCTTTTGTATTACTTCATATTTCCGTACAAAAAAAGCAAGGATTTCTCCTTGCTTTCATGTGTCCTTTCATTTAAAACATCAACCACCACCGTCTCCATCTGCCATGCTTTTCACTAAAGTAATAGTTTGTTCCTTATCTACTGAAGTATGTACTCCAAGTGTTAAAGTAAAAATCGTTACAATTCCCATTAAGCTAAGTAATGTCTTCTTCATTTTAACGCCCCCTTCCTATGAATTTCTTTTTTTGCCTCATAACTTAAATAAAAATACTTGCTACTCTGCTCAAAATTACCTTCATTATGATACTGAACAGCCACTACCTCAGTATATTCTTGGATATACTCCCATAATTCTTCTTTTTTGAAGTAGTCCATTCCTGCTAAAACTGCTTTTTCCAACTCCTGAGCTGAAACCTTTTTATTCATTTCCCTAAGGATTACAAAACGATATTGATATTGTTCATTCTCTAAATTCGTACAAATGCTTAACCCTTTTTCAATTAATTCTGATGCTATATTTGTTTCACCTAATTTAAAGTGTTCTCTAGCTTTAATAAAAATAGCTTTATAATGATTTGGTGAATTTTTGATTACCTCAGAAAGATAACGAATGGCTACTTCTGAAAGATCTTGACTTCCATACATTAAGCCAAGATTATGTTTCACCATCGTAATAAACTTCTTTTCACCTATCTTCTGGAAAGTGTTCATTGCAGAAGTCAAATACTCTTCAGCCAACTCATACTCTTTCAAATGTGTACAAGCTAGTCCTAAAAGGTTATTACAAAAAGCAATATTTGTTTCACAGCCAGTATGTTTTAAAAACATATCTTTTGCTTTATTTAAATACCTCATAGCTAGTACAGCTTGATAAGTATCGTAATAAGAATACCCTAGCTTATAATAAAACTCAGCATGTTCAAGTTCATCAGAAATATACTTCAAGAGACCTTCTGCATTCTCATAGTGCTCTTTCGCTAACTTATATTCACCAATTGCATCAGAGTGAATAGCTTTAAAGAAATGATAATAGTAAGCCAGTAAATTATTTGTTGGTACTCCTAAAAAGTCAATTTCATCAAAACTATCTTTAGATACTCCCAAATTATCCATTAAGTAATTATATCGAAAGTCTAGAAGTAAGTAATGCTGTAATAGCTCTGAGTTTTCTTTAATCTCATTAACTTTTGCAGCTATTTCTTGTTTTAAACTATTCGCTTTTTCCAAATGTCTAGAGCGAATCTCTAAATACCATTGGTTTAATAATTGAGTAACCTGTTCATTCCCCTTTGTGTGAACGTTCATAAATAACCTCCTCATCCTATTTTCTATAAAAGCTCCCTATAATAAACAATAGCAAAATTCAAAGAAACAAGGAGTATATATTTTTATTTCTCAAGAATATTCTGCTTTTAGAGAAAATAATATGGTAAATGAAATTTTATTGGTGATTTTTTAAATATATGAATCAACCGACAAATAAAGACGAAACAACACACTGATCCTTTTTTAAGAGGATTCCTCACTTAGATTACTATCTTTTCAACGTTCCCACCCAAACATCTCCTACATTTACGTTATAAAGAATGTCATACCCATCATTAAGTTTGATTTTTTCGTTTTTGTAAGATTGATTGATAATCTCATCGACCTCATCTTTCGTCTTAACCCCTAAATTCATATCTTTTTTTAACTCTTCCCCCCAATACACGTCCGCATCAATGTGAGCTTCCCATTCAAATAAAGCTAATTTACCTTTGAATGACTCATATTTATGAAATGGGAATGTTTTTTCATTTGTCTGTTTGTCAAATGTAGCATCATAAAATTTGACACAGTCTTTATACGCAACTACAATTTGTGATTTCATAAAGTCTGGTTCATATAACCAAATTTTTAAATAGAAGTTCTCATTTTCTTTCTCCATTTTTTTATACCAACTCAAATATACATCGATCATTTCGTTTAATAACAAACGTCTATACCAATTCGGTGGATTGATGCGGGCTAATGAATAAAAAGGATGAATCCATAGTTTGGCATAATCTCTCTGGTTCTCTCGTATATCGTTCATATCCAAGTCGATTACATTCCGTCTCCATTTATCTATTTTTCTCTTGTGTCGCTTCCATCCCCTAATTTTCTTCTTTTTGGAATGATAAAACCCCCTCATTCATACACATCCTTTTGTGATTTTGAAAAACTTTAAATGCTTAAGATAAACAAAATCTATTATAAAAAACCAATTTTCATCTTACCTTCATGGTGAATTTCCACTATGCATTTATCGGGAACATAAAGATACGTATCTGCACTCACTGCGGTAACATCCCAAAAAGCCTTAATTACTTTCTCAACTTTCACTTTCAATACCGGAAACTCCCCGTAACTCCAATAAATATTTATCTCCTCTTGATTTAAAAATGTAGCAATATCATTCAAATGAAGAATCGTCTTTTGATTATCAATTTTGTCCCAATCAACTCGGATATACGAAGTAAAAGGAACCTTTTCTTGAAACTCAACATATAGCTGTGCACTTTTTTCTTTTGAAAAGATGGTGACATTACTCCCAAGAGCTATCACGCATTCGTTAAATAAGACACCATAATCTTCTGCTTTCCCCATCTTCTGTTTTTCTAATAAAAATGCTAGTTTTTTCTTTCTTAAATTCTCTCCCATAACATATCTCCATAAAATAGTGTATTTATATGAAATGAAAAAGCTCCTCCAAGTCTATACTTGAAAAAGCCCTTTTTACTAAAAACTATCAATATAGCAATATGTACATAAACTACAATCAGTTTTAAGGTAATACATATACCTTTACTGTTCTAACTCCCCAGTTCCAAACATCCTGCTTGGAAGGAATGAATACATCTATTTTATTCCCTTTAATAGCTCCACCAGTATCCCTAGCTCCAGCTGGACCATATCCTTCTACATATACGTTTGATCCAAGTGGAATAACTTTAGGATCGACAGCAATCACTTTTAAATGTGGATTAGCTGTTAAATCATCTCCCATGCTCGTATAAACATGTTCGCCTGGTTTCGCACCATTTTCTGCCGGATCGTTTGAGTATGCTGTTGATCTAACCGTTAGTTCACGTGCATTTACCCATTGTCCACTACCTTTGAAATAATTCATTTTTGCGTCAATCTTATTCCAGCCTGTCTTCATTGCTCCACCAGCTGCTCCATCTAAATAATACCAACTACCCCATTCGTTTAACCAGCCTGTCTTCATTGCTCCACCAGTTGCTCCATCCAAGTAGTACCAACTAGCTCCGTACTTCAACCAGCCCGTCTTCATTGCTCCACCAGCTGCTCCATCCAAGTAGTACCAACTACCACCTGTTTTTAACCAGCTTGTTTTCATTGCTCCACCAGCTGCTCCATCTAAGTAATACCAACTAGCTCCGTACTTCAACCAGCCCGTCTTCATTGCTCCACCGGCTGCTCCATCTAAGTAATACCAACTAGCTCCGTACTTCAACCAGCCCGTCTTCATTGCTCCACCAGCTGCTCCATCTAAGTAATACCAACTAGCTCCGTACTTCAACCAGCCCGTCTTCATTGCTCCACCGGCTGCTCCATCTAAGTAATACCAACTAGCTCCGTATTTCAACCAGCCCGTCTTCATTGCTCCACCAGCTGCTCCATCTAAATAATACCAACTAGCTCCGTATTTCAACCAGCCCGTCTTCATTGCTCCACCGGCTGCTCCATCTAAGTAGTACCATTGATTATTTACTGCAATCCACCCTGTTTTTTTACTACCATTTTGATAATAAAACCATTTCCCATTTTGTAATTTCCATCCACTTTGCTGAGGGGCCGCTTGTGTTATCGTATTCGATGTTTCTGCTAAACTACTATTCGGTTGGAAACCGAGTCCTAGAGCCGCAGCTAAAGTAAGTGCTATAATTTGTTTTCTCATAAATCCCTTCCTTTTCCTAAATTTTATCATTGACTAAACATATGTACTATGTATAAGTATAGCTATTTCCAAGGTAAGTTTAAGAGTAGTAACACAATTGTAATGAAAATTAAATAGAATGAAATCCAAGTTCAAACTTAATGGATATATTTCTCAAGTTCCATACTCCTATTTCATTTCTTTCAACCAAAAACAATATATTAGTGTATTTTTCCATCCTTAAAATACCATATTATAGAATCACATATTTAAAGCCTATATAAATGTAATAAACCACTCTAGGAGGCCAATACAATGCCCAAATGCATTTCATGTAATAATGAAGTAAACCACATATATAACTACTGCAATACATGTGGAACAGAAGTAAAACACTCCATTCCAATATCTAAATCATCCGTGAAAGAGACTCCAATAAAAACGAACAAAAAAGTTCCCAAATACTTGTATTGGTTAGTTGGAATAATCGGCATCATAGTCGTTATCAATTTGCTTCATACTCGAAATGAAAATACACCCAAAAAAGTTGTCGAACATTTTTTAAAAGCTATTGAATCTGGTGATGCAGAGACAGCTGGTCAGTATATCCATCCAGACATCCCTTGGAATTCAGCAGCAGGTAAAAACATTGGTGTTCCTAAGAATGCATCTATTGCCATTCAAAATATTACAGAAGATACGAATGGAGATTACGCAAGACTACGTGTATCGATGATTATTTCTCCAAAACCTTTATATGGATCAGACCATACTACCATTACTATTAATTTAAGAAAACAAAATGGAAAATGGTTGATATACGATATGCAGTAACTTCTATTTATTTATCGCCCTATCCGCTCAATCAATTTAAATAGATTGAGTAGGGCTTAAAATATAGAAAAGGATAGATTAACTTTTACAAGTCAATCTATCCTTTTCTACAAACCTTAAAACTCTAGGTCAATGCCTATACCGCCCTACACCATCTCTAGAATTTCTTACTCACCAAAACAATCAACACAATAATCCCTATAAACATCACCGCTAAACACCCAATTAGTTTATAAAAACCTCTCTTTGTAAGAGTATTATCTTTCGTAATATCTTTACGAACGAAGAAATACATGAATAGAACTAAAATAATACTGATACCAAACGTATAAAGAAGTTGCATTTTTTCTCCTTCCTATATAAGACCTACTATTTATCATTTTCCACTTAATATCTTTTAGATAAAACAACAAACAAAATAAAAACTGTACTAATTGTTAAGGCAGCTAAAATATTAAGTAGTTCTCCAGCGGTCAATATAATGATCTCTAAATGTAATCCAAACGAAAGAACAATGAAATATATTAATAATGCGAAGAAAGAATAAAACATCCCTTTTGACGGATTAACTTCATCCTTTCGTCTTTCTCTTTAAATTGTGGATGAAGATAACTTAAACAAAAGCACATAATCATCATCGATACTAATGTATACGTCGGAATTGGAGGTGCAGAATGTGTCATAATCCCTGCCAATACCATGAATCCACTCATTATTAAAAATAAAATTCCAATAATTAAAAAGTATTTCTGTGAATAATTCATCAATATTCCCCCTTCTCTATCATTCCTGTTCTTTCCCTTCATAAAGAAACACACTCTCAATGGTTGTCTGAAATGTTTTCGCAATTTCAAATGCTAGAGGAAGCGATGGATCATATTTCCCTTTTTCAATTGAAATAATAGTTTGCCTAGACACCCCAAGCTTTTCAGCTAACTTCTCTTGAGAGAATCCAAATTTCTTTCGGTATTCTACCATTTTATTTTCCAAGGAAATTTATCCCTCCTTACTTACATACAGTATAAAAGTAAAGGACCCTTTACGTCAAGTTCCCTTTACATACATTGCAATTTTTATTAGTAAACGTTTTACTCTCTATTCCAAAGTTAGATTCTGTATTTACTGGAATGAACTCCTTATACTGACTATTTTTATAACCAAAGTGGTAAAGTATAACGAATGAATACAAACAAAACATTAGGTTTCTTACTTATTTCTGTACTCCGCTCTCTTTGTTTTCACTTGGAACGGGGCAGGAAAAGGCTCTGACGGCTTCTAGGCATGGACGACCTCTCTCCTTCCTAGAAAGGACGGTTTTATGTCTTTTTTAGGTGTGAAGTTTTCACTATATTAATCCTTCTCTAATTAGAAAAATTAGTATAGCTATATGCACGTTATTTTTTTTACATATACAAATTCTCTTCCTATTTGTATGAAATGAGCTACCGTTTTTAAGCAATTTTCTGCTATATTTGCAAAAACTAACGATTTATAGACCATTTTCAAATCATAATCATCACTTATAAGCAAATTTTTCTTTTTTTCTTTCAATAATTAACACTACTGAAATAAAGTTTACGGTAAATTCATAATTTTTTATTTTTTATACTATATTCCGTTATATTGTTGTATAATATTCCTGAAAGCGCTTATTATTTTAATATACATAATTCAAATGTATTTTTGACGAAAAATTCTAACAATTATCTTTGTACTTTCATCGAGATAATCTATTCCAATGATGAGTGTACCAGATGAAATCACCTATTTTTTCCCTAATTTTAATTTATAACATGAAAGATTAACTTAGGTGATAAGTAATTGTGAATGTTTTTTTACAAAACGGATAAGTAATAACATTTGGTATTATGTAAATTATTGTAATAACATAAGAGTAAAGATAACATTTACATTCATTAACGGTTCATCAATTATGAAAAGAGTGAAATGCATCCTTTTCACATGAAAAAAGGAATATATGCATTGGGAGGTTTAAACAAATGACGAGGAAGAATACAGCGACAAACCCTTGGGCCAAATTCCATGGTCCGAACCTTGGCTATGTTATTGAACAGTATGATCGTTACGTGACTAATGAAGGTTCTGTTGATCCGGAATTACAAGAGCTTTTTGAAACTTTTGGAGCTCCTACATTCCAAGCTGATGTCGTAACGGGGGACAACAAAGAAACAAATTTTTCTCCTCAAGGTACAGGAAACATTGAAAAAATTCTTAAAGTGGTGCAAGTTGTAGAAAGTATCCGTTCATTCGGGCATCTATCCGCTCATATTAATCCGATGGAAGATCCTACCGATGGACAATCCCTTCTTCATACAGCAATGCAGGACTTAAGCGATGAAGATTTGAAAGCGATTCCAGCGAAAACAGTATGGCAAGATGCACCAAATGGTATTCACACAGCTCTTGATGTAATTAATAGATTAAAAGATGTTTATACAAAATCTTTAGCCTATGAATTTTCTCATATACAAGATAGTGAAGAACGTGCGTGGTTGCATCAAATGGTGGAATCAAATTCCTTGCGTCAACCACTACCAAATAAAAAACGAACTGCTCTCTTAAAACGTTTAACAGCGGTTGAAGGTTTCGAGCAATTTTTGCATAAAACATTTGTAGGTCAAAAACGTTTCTCTATAGAAGGCGTTGATATGCTTGTACCTGTACTTGATGAAATTATTTCAGAAGGTGCTAAGGGCGGCGTAAATGACGTTATGATTGGTATGGCTCACCGTGGCCGTCTTAGCGTACTCGCACATGTATTAGAAAAACCATATAGTCACATGTTCGCAGAATTCAAACATGCAACTATTGAATCCGATAAATCACAAGATGTAATAAAAAGTAGTGTCGGCTGGACTGGCGATGTGAAATACCATTTAGGTAGAGAACAAGTTGTCGGATCTGAAGAAGCTAGCACACGCGTTACATTAGCAAATAACCCGAGTCACCTTGAGTTTGTTAACCCAGTTGTTGAAGGTTATGCGCGTGCCGCTCAAGAAAATCGTAAAAAAGCTGGTTATCCTGAACAAGACGTTTCGAAATCTTTCGTAATTTTAGTTCACGGTGACGCTGCATTCCCAGGGCAAGGTATTGTATCTGAAACATTAAACTTAAGCAGATTGAATGCATACCAAACTGGCGGAACTATTCATATTATTGCAAATAACTCAGTTGGTTTTACAACAGATAGCTATGATTCTCGTTCTACAAAATATTCAAGTGACCTTGCAAAAGGTTTTGATATTCCAATCGTCCATGTAAATGCTGACGATCCAGAAGCTTGTCTTGCAGCTGCTGACCTTGCAATTCAATATCGTATACTGTTCAAAAAAGACTTCTTAATCGATTTAATCGGTTACCGTCGCTATGGTCATAACGAAATGGATGACCCAGCAGTTACGCAACCACAAGTTTATAAAAAAATTAAAAACCACCCAACTGTAAGAGCCTTATATGCAAGCCAGTTAGAAGCTGCAGGTGTTCTAAATACAGATGAGGTTGAAACAATTACTCAGTTTATACAAGAACAACTAAAAGCTGAATATGCGCAAGTACCACCAGCAGATACGAGTGACGCAACAATTCATGTTAAAGTTCCAGACGTTGTTGCGAAAGGAATTCAACCGATTGATACGGGGCTTCCAATTGAAACACTTCGTGCAATTAACGAAGGGCTTTTATCTTGGCCAGAAGGCTTTAACGTATATCCTAAGGTGAAGAAGATTCTTGAGCGCCGTAAAGATGCTCTTGAAGAGAACGGTAAAATTGAATGGGCACTTGCTGAATCTTTAGCATTCGCTTCTATTTTACAAGAAGGTACGCCAATTCGTTTAACTGGTCAAGATTCACAGCGTGGTACGTTCGCACACCGTCATATCGTATTACATGATACAGAAACAAACGAAACATATTCACCGTTGCACCGATTACCAAATATCAATGCATCTTTCTCAGTTCATAACAGTCCGTTATCTGAGGCTGCTGTTGTTGGTTATGAATATGGCTATAACGTATTCGCTCCAGAAACTTTAGTTATGTGGGAAGCGCAATACGGTGACTTCTCAAATACTGCGCAAGCATTATTTGACCAATATGTTTCAGCAGGAAGAGCAAAATGGGGACAAAAGTCAGGTCTAGTTCTTCTATTGCCTCACGGTTATGAAGGTCAAGGACCAGAGCACTCTAGTGCACGTCCAGAACGTTTCTTACAACTAGCTGCAGAAAATAACTGGACTGTTGCAAACTTAACAAGTGCGGCACAATACTTCCATATCTTGCGCCGTCAAGCATCAATCCTTGGTACAGAAGCTGTTCGTCCATTAGTAATTATGACGCCAAAAAGCTTATTACGTCACCCACTTACAGCTTCATCAGGTGACAAACTAAGTGAAGGACGCTTCCAACCTGCGTTAGAACAAGAAAACCTTGGTACTAAACCAACGCAAGTAAAACGTCTTGTTTTAACAACTGGTAAAATGGCAATTGACTTAGCAGCAGAAATTGAATCTGGTAAACATGAGTACAATTTAGATGAAGTTCATATTGTTCGAATTGAGCAATTGTACCCATTCCCTGCTGAAAAAGTTCAATCTATTATGAAACGCTTTAAAAACTTAGAAGAAATCATTTGGGTACAAGAAGAACCAAGAAACATGGGTGCATGGCATTACATGGCTCCAATTCTGTTTGAACTTGCTGGAGATAAGGTAAAAACAGGTTATATTGGACGCCCAGACCGTTCAAGCCCTTCAGGTGGCGATCCACATGCGCACCGTGCAGAACAAGAACTTATCGTTGCACACGCATTAGATACAAAGTATAACTTTCGTCAAGATAAACAAGAAATAGAAGTTTTTAGTAACTAACAACGAAAGTACTGTACTCTAGCTCATTTGGGCAGAGTTCCTTACACTCAAAATCGTAAAGAATTTCTGCCCAATCAAGCTGGAAAACTGGAGATTACCGAAGAAAAAAGAAGACAAAACACACCGTTAGGCAAATAAGGGGAGGACATTTAAAATGATCGAAATTAAAGTACCTGAGCTTGCAGAATCTATTTCAGAAGGAACTATCTCGCAATGGCTTATCAACGTAGGCGACAAAGTTGAGAAAGGTGGCAGCGTTGTTGAGCTTGAAACAGATAAAGTCAATGTAGAAATCATTGCAGAAGATTCAGGTATTGTATCGAAGCTACTAGGAGAGCCTGGGGATACTGTTGAAGTTGGTGACATCATTGCAATTTTAGATGCAAACGGCGCTGCAGTAAGTACACCTGCTCCAGAACAACCTAAACAAGAAGTTACTGAAGCACCAAAAGCTGAGGCTCCAAGTGCTACGCCAAATAAAACAGCTTTACAAGGTCTTCCAAATACAGATCGCCCTATCGCATCACCTGCTGCTAGAAAAATGGCACGTGAATTAGGCATTGACTTAAATGAAGTACGCAGCACTGACCCACTTGGCCGTGTAAGACCACACGATGTACAAGCACATGCTGCCGCACCAAAAGCAGAGCCTAAACAAGAAAAAACAAGTCCAAAACCAGCTATGACGACTGAATTTGAAAAACCAGTTGAGCGCGTAAAAATGTCCCGCCGCCGTCAAACAATTGCAAAACGTCTTGTAGAAGTTCAACAAACATCTGCAATGTTAACAACGTTTAACGAAGTTGATATGACTGCAATCATGGAATTACGTAAAGAGCGTAAAGATGCATTCGAAAAGAAACATGATGTTCGTCTTGGCTTTATGTCATTCTTCACAAAAGCAGTTGTTGCAGCATTAAAACAATTCCCATTGTTAAATGCTGAAATTCAAGGTGACGAGCTTATCATTAAAAAATTCTATGATATCGGAATCGCTGTAGCAGCTCCAGATGGCTTAGTTGTTCCAGTTGTACGCGATGCAAACCAATTAAACTTCGCTGAAATCGAAAGCGAAATTCGTAATCTAGGTAAAAAAGCACGCGACAACAAACTTACATTAAAAGAACTACAAGGTGGTACATTTACAATTACAAACGGTGGTGTGTTCGGCTCCCTTATGTCAACACCAATCCTAAACAGCCCACAAGTAGGTATTCTTGGAATGCATAAAATTCAAGTAAGACCAGTTGCAATCGATGCAGAACGTATGGAAAACCGTCCGATGATGTACATTGCTCTATCTTACGACCACCGCATCGTTGATGGTAAAGAAGCAGTTAGCTTCCTTGTTGCTGTTAAAGAAATGCTTGAAGATCCAAAATCATTATTATTAGAAGGTTGATAAATTTTCTAAGTGCACGAAGCTGTAGAAAGAGTCGATACATTCGACCTTTCTACAGCTTTTTTTTAACAGACAATTTATACCTATGCTGCCCCCCTCTCTTTCTCCTCTTCTAATCAATGCTTGGTGTATTTAAAGTCACACCCTCAGGCTAGAATTCATAGGTTGATGAGGAGAGTAATACCAAAGAATTTTCTAGCTGCCTTTTACTATACAAATCTACTTTCTTCCACTCTTTTTTTGGCTTCTAAATAGCTTATATATGACTAGGAGGTTTAACATGTATAATTTTCAAAATGAAATTCAATCATTGGGCTTGAATGATTTTCAACCAGGCGAGGTCACTGTTTGGGACCCTCAAACTCAGTCCTATTACATTACGCGCCCACAAAACTGTGCTGGGCAAAACTGTGCTGGGCAAAACTGCGGTGGACAAAACTGTGGCGGGCATCACTGCGGTGGACAAAACTGTGGCGGGCATCACTGCGGTGGACATCACTGCGGTGGGCACCACTGCGGCGGACATCACTGCTGGAATGGACATCACTGCGGCGGACAAAACTGTGGCGGGCATCACTGCTGGAATGGACATCACTGCGGCGGGCATCACTGCTGGAATGGACACAACTGCGGTGGACATCATTGTGGTGGACACCAGGCTGGCGGCGGTGCTCGGTAAGATTGCTAAGCAGCATAGCTACTTAAAGGAAAAAGATTGCCTCTACAACATTCACTGTAGAGGCAACCTTTTCTAACTTATCATAAGGGACAAATCAAAGTACATACACTGATAATGTGCGCTTAGAACAAACTTACTGATAAGGAGGAATAAAATGAGTAATCTGCGGACTTCTACAAAGCTAAAGATGAACAAAGATACATTTTTCATTCCCGACCCAAATGGGGGTGTTTATTTTAGAAACAACTCCAGTTCATTTCGGATGCAAGGAAGCGATATTTACCAATGGATTGAAAAATTAATGCCTATGTTTAACGGAGAGCATACGTTGGAAGAATTAACAAATGGACTCCCCCTTCCTTATCAAAATAGGGTATTTGAAATTAGCGAGATTTTGCAACAAAACGGTTTTGTTCGGGATGTGAGCCAAGATGCCCCCCATGAATTAGGGAAGGCATTACTTGAGAGATATGCATCACAAATCGAATTTTTAGAGAACTTCTCTCAATCCAGTAGCCTGCAATTTCAAATGTATCGACAAGCTAAAGTCTTAGCAATTGGATCTGGATCTTTTTTTACTTCATTGGTTTCTTCCTTACTTGAATCTGGCTTACCTGAGTTCCATTGTCTTATTACGGATTCTTCAGCAACAGATGATACGCGACTTGTTGAGCTTGTACAAAAAGCCTATACTACCGATCAAAATGTATTTGTTCAAAAAATAGATACAACGGTAGATTGGTCTTTACGAGAGATTTTTCAACCATTTGATTGGATTCTATATGTATCTGAAAATGGTAATATCCAAAAATTAAAAGTGCTTCATGAGATTTGTAGGGACGAAAAGAAAAACTTTCTTCCAGCTCTTTATTTACAACAAGTAGGATTAGCAGGCCCTGTAGTTACTTCAGATTCTAACGTGTGCTGGGAATCAGCCTGGCGGCGCATACATGAGCCAGCTCTGGAAAAAGATTGGCCGCTAGAGCCTTTCTCACCAATCGCTGGAGCTATGTTAGCAAATATCATTGTTTTTGAGCTGTTCAAAAACGTTACAGGAGTTACAAAACGAGAACAACAAAACCAATTCTTTTTACTAGATTCCGAAACGCTAGAAGGCGAATGGCATTCTTTCATTCAACATCCACTTATCACGACTGAAAGCTTGCACAGAGACATCATCCAAGGACTTGACGAAGTACTCGGTCAGCACTCTGATCAAAATCGTTCGAATGAACTATTCCACTTTTTCGACCAGTTAACTTCAAATAAATCTGGAATCTTTCACACATGGGAGGAACAAGATTTAACACAATTACCTTTATCCCAGTGCCGTATCCAAGTTGCCAATCCATTATCAGAAGGACCTGCTGAGCTCCTACCTGCTATCATTTGCGGGGGTTTAACTCATGATGAAGCAAGACGAGAAGCAGGACTAACCGGAATCGAGACATATATATCACAAATGGTTGATTATCTTATCCCCTCTTCATTCAGTAGAGAACAAGACGAATGCATTGGAATTGGAGCGGGAGAAACAATGTTAGAAGGTGTATATCGGGGATTACAAAATTATTTAACAACCACTTTACAAAAACGACAATTTACTCAAGCAGAAAACGTTTTTCCTCTGCAGTTAACCGAAATAAACGACACACACTGTCAATTTTATTTAAATGCACTCTCAACAATGCATGAAACACCTAAAATTGGAATTGGTGAAGAAGTGTTCGGTTTTCCTGTCGTTTGGACCCGCATGAACAATCAGTGGTATGGTAGCACTGATTTAAATGTAACATTAGCGCTAAGAAACTCATTACAGCAAGCACTACTGCACGTGCAAAATCAACAGCTCCCTTCTAACTCTTATGTATTATCGGATTCATCTATTTTCGTGCAAGACACGGACTCATTTAGAGTTGAAATACAAAGCGAAGAGGAGATTCCTCAATTAGAAACCTTACAATCAGCCTTACAACACTTAAAAGAAAATAATCTTCATCCTATCGTCTTTGATTTAGCCGTCGAACCTTTTCTACAAGAAGGTTTGGGCAGTGTAGTTGGCGTGCTAATAAGTGAGGAGGAAAACTGATGGATACAAACGTATTGCTTGTAGGAAAAGGTCTCCTCGCAGATTATGTCGAGCAACAATTATCCGTTCACTATTCTGTTATTCGTCAAAATACTCTCGAAGAAACAGTCCCTGAAGATATCCACCTTGCTCTCGTATTACACGATGGTTGCTCCCCTTCTATTTATCATAAAGCAGAAGAAATATTTCGATCCGCTAACATCCCTTGGCTCCGGGGCTTTATTTCATTTGGCGAAGGTATCATCGGTCCTTACATTAGGCCCGATCAACCAGGGTGCTCTCATTGCGCTGATGCGAGGCGGCTCATAGCTGGTTATGATCGAAAAGAAATGTGGGAACTACAGCGGAAACTTTTAACGGAAAGCGATGAGGGTATAGAGCGGGATATATATGCAACACAAAACGGACTTTTACAAATGAGCCACCTCATTCATGCAGAAACAGAGAAAATATTGACAAAGCATCATGCAACTTTGCAAGAAGAGCTACTTTTATTTAACATGCAAACATTTCAATGCTCACGTCATTCATTTCTCCCCGATCCTCTATGCCCGTTGTGTAGCTCATTACCTGATGATACCAAAGCAGCTGCACCTGTATCACTACAACCCTGCTTCAAAACGAGCAGTGACAGTTATCGTTGTCGTTCCATAGACGATTTAAATACTTTTTTAACGAAAGATTATTTAGACTACCGAACCGGACTTTTAAACGGAAAAATGCAAAATTCCCGTTTACCATTCGCTGACGTCATTGTAAATATGCCTTTGCTTATAGGGAATGAAGGAGTTGCAGGCCGAACACATTCATATACAATTAGCGAGTCAACAGCGATTTTAGAAGGACTGGAACGATATTGCGGAATTGCTCCGCGCGGGAAACAGACAAAAATTCATAGTAGTTATCATGAGTTAGAAGACAAAGCTATCAATCCTGTTACACTTGGCCTACATACAAGTGAACATTATAACCAGCCTAATTTCCCGTTTAAGCCATTTCATCCTGATGATCCGCAAAATTGGGTCTGGGGCTATTCTTTATTACAAAATCGCCCAGTGTTAATACCAGAATCCGTTGCATATTACAGCTTAGGGCACAAAGACGGATTTGTTTATGAAACTTCTAACGGCTGTGCCATCGGGGGAAGTTTAGAAGAAGCGATTTTTCACGGTATTTTAGAAATAGTAGAACGCGATGCCTTTTTACTAACTTGGTATGCACAATTACCACTCTCTCGCCTTGATTTAGCTTCTGCGAACGATGCAGAATTACAATTGATGATTGAACGAATGCGCACAGTTACAGGCTATGATTTACATGTTTTTGATGCAACGATGGAACATGGAATTCCGAGTATATGGGCAATTGCTAAAAATACAAAACAGAACGGAATGAACCTTATCTGTGCTGGCGGAGCTCATATGGAACCAGTGCGAGCTGTAAAAAATGCGATTCATGAGCTAGCTGGTATGTTACTTACAATGGATGAAAAATTTGAAGAAAACCGGCAAAAATATGAACAATTTTTACATGATCCGTATCTTGTAACACAAATGGAAGATCATAGTATGTTATACGGTTTACCTGAAGCAGAAGAGCGTCTTCAATTTTTATTAAATAATGACCAGCCTTTACAAACATTTGATCAAATGAATCACCTTCCATCTAGTGATACCGACTTAACTGTAGACCTCAAGCACCTCCTAGATAGATTTGCTCGCTTAGGACTTGAAGTAATCGTCGTTGATCAAACAGCTCCTGCTATTCGAAAAAACGGCTTACATTGTGTAAAAGTCTTAATCCCTGGCATGCTACCAATGACATTTGGTCATCACCTTACCCGCATATCCGGACTACAAAGAGTAATGAACGTACCGATGGAACTTGGTTATACGGCTAATCCGCTAGCGTTTGAAGAACTGAATCCGCATCCCCATCCGTTTCCGTAATCCGCTTTGTAAGGAGGAAATTCCATGGAATTAGAGACATTTTTACACAATTTACATTTTTCTATCGATGAAATTATGCCTGTAAATGAAGATGTTAACTGGGAAGATTCACCACTTCCTTATAAACTATATCGCGGTCTACCTATCATTCCTCTTTCTCTTGAGGTGCCATTAACATTCCGAAATCAAAATGTGTCTACTGAGCCTACTCTAGAAAACATAGGGCATTTTCTTTGGTATACGTTCGGTTTGACTCAAATTTGCCAACCCTCTTTCCATTCAGATCAAGAGAAAACAAGAAATATATATCGAAGGTTTATTCCTTCAGGAGGAGCTTTGTATCCAAATGAATTGTATTTATATTTAAGAATGGAAACTATCCCATATGGCATCTACCATTACGACGTAGCACATCATCGTTTGATCTTGCTTCGGGAAGGAAATTTCGACTCTTATCTGATGCAGGCACTCGGGAATCGCTGTGATCTATCCGCTTGTTTCGGTATCTCTTTCGTATCAACTATGTTTTGGAAAAATTTCTTTAAATATAATAACTTTTCTTATCGGCTCCAAGGTCTAGATGCTGGCGTACTCATCGGTCAATTACTAGAAGTCACGAAACAATTCGGCTATACGTCTGGTGTATATTTTCAATTTCTTGATCGAGCTATGAATCACTTACTCGGACTATCTGAACAAGAAGAAAGTGTATACGCGGTTATTCCGTTATCTAGTAAACCTACAGCGGAATGGTTTCACCAGGGGGATACATTAGAAAAAAATATCTCATCACATGAACTATCTCAAGAACTCCCCCTTCTGCAACATGAACACTTTATTCGCTCACAAGACGTTACAAAGTATCCTATGTTAACAAAAATGAACACAGCTTCCATGCTAGAATCAACAGAGCACTTTCAAACTATAACAGAAGACGCAACTGCTTCACATCATACACAAACTTTAACGCTCCCTGAGGTGCAGCGATTATCATACGATTTTGCATCCGTTTGTCAAAAACGATATTCACCTGATCTAGACTTCATCTTACAAAAAATAAATAAAATGCAGCTCGCTACCTTACTTCAAGAAGCAAGTCTTTCCTTTCCTTATCAAAATGATTTAGACGGAAAACATACCAATCGTAAAGCACGCGTCTCACTATACGGATGCTTTTATAACATAGAAGGTTTGCCAAATGGGGCATATTCCTATGACAGTAGTGCTCATACATTAAAAGAAATTCAACCTGGAGATCTACGCCATTCTTTACAATCTGGTATGACAATGGATAATGTAAACCTCTTTCAAGTGCCACTCTGTTTACATGTAATGGGAAATAAAGATTATTTAAAAGACCATTTAGGTTATAGAGGATATCGGATTCAACAAATGGAAGCTGGAATGCTCGTACAAAAGCTCGTCTTAGCAGCCTCAGCTATGAATATGGGAGGACATCCGCTCTTAGGGTTTGACGCAAACTTATGTGACAAATTGTATGAGGTGGATACGACTCGAAAAACGACCCTCATTCAAATTCCGGTTGGTCCTTATCGGCCGCGCACTTGGCTTAAAGGATATTTGCATAGTTAAAACATCCGAACTGTTATGAAGAAAAGGGTTGCCTTTGTATAGTAGGGAGAAAATAATAGAAAAAAGCAGATCTTCTAAGATCTGCTTTTTTCTACTAGATTAATTTAAATATGCTCTTAATCTGTCTTGCAAATAACCAATTCTTTGCTCCGCAATTATCATTTAAGCTATCTAGCATAATAGAATTTCCATTAGAGAATTTCAACTCTAATGTTGTACTTTTATCATTTGTTTTTAGGCTTATGTCTGTAATGTTCTCATACTTTAATTTTTCAACTTGAATATATTCTTCTTGCGCTTGACCAATGACAACATGATCTTGGAAAAAGAAGAACACTTCAGCTTTCTTTCCAAAACAAAATACATGTTTCGGATAAATTAAAGTAGCGTTATCAATCGCAATGCATAGTTCTTTTACTTCTTGGACAATTTCTCCAAAGTCTTCCTCATGTCTTGCATTTGACTCTGCCATCCACTCTTCTACTGTTCTCATATTTATTGCCATTTCTTATCCTCCAGCGTCGTTCATTACTTACTCCTATGTATTTACATCATAATAAGATTTGTATTCCGATATTTGCGGCATCTATTTTTCAAGAGTGAATATTATATCATAGATTTTTCAGTATAAAAAATAGCACTTCTATAAAAAGTGCTATTCCGCTCGCCGTGCTGCTTGTTGAATCGGATCCCAAACACTGTTGTATGGCGGAGCATAACTTAAATCGACATCCTCTAAATCGTGGATACTCATTTTATGAAATAAGCCCATCGCAATGACATCAATTCGTTTATCCACGCCTTCTTCTCCGATTACTTGTCCACCAAGTAATTGTTTTGTATCCGCGCGATACAATAATTTCACATACAGTGGTGTGGCACTTGGATAATAACCAGCCATATTTGTTGAATCTACCTTCACCGTTTTATATGGTATTTTTAATCCATTCGCTTCTTTTTCACTTAAACCTGTTCTCGCTAATGTAAGTCCCATAAATTTGATAATACCCGTACCAAGAGTTCCTTTAAATGCTCTCCGTTTATCAATCATATTTAATCCAGCAAGACGTCCTTGTTTATTTGCAGTTGTACCAATTGGAATATGATCATGCGTTTCTTTTATGATATGGTAATGGGTTGCGCAGTCTCCTGCCGCATAAACATCTTCCACATTTGTTTGCATATAAGCATTTACTTCTATGGCACCTTTATGATTTACACGTATATTGGTTCCTTCAAGAAAATCTGTATTTGGCTTTACTCCAACTGATACTAATACAAGATCCGCTTTATACGTTCCTTTATCTGTTTCAACCCATTCAACTTTATCTTTCCCTTTAAAAGCTTTTACATTTTCATTTGTTAAAATTTCAATATGATGTTTGGCTGCTTCTTCATGTATATGTGCTGCCATATCCGCATCATAAATCGTGCCGATATGATCATTTCTTTCAATCATTCGTACCTTTTTCCCAAGCTCCACAAATGTTTCAGCCATTTCAAGACCAATTGCACCGCCGCCGATAATTGTTACTTGCTCAACATTTTGTTGCTGCAGTGTCTCCAATATTTTATGGGCATCCGGAATTGTTTTTAGAAGATGAATCCCTTTCAAATTCTTACCTTCCCAATCTGGCATAACAGGTCTAACTCCCGTCGCAATTAACAAGCGGTCATATTTATATTGAAATTCTATTTTTTCCTTCGTATGTATACCATGTACAGTTTTATTTTCAGTATCAATTTTTGTTACTTCATGATTTGTTTTCGCATCAATTCCATACTTATCACGAAATGTCTTCACATCTCTGGCAATTAATTTTTCAGTAGAAGCAATCGCACCACTAATCACATATGGAAGTCCGCACTGTGCATATGAGTATATTTCACCTTTTTCTAACGTAATGACTTTTGCACCTTTATCATTTCTAACGATTTGCATTGCTGCGCTCATACCAGCTGCGTCCCCGCCAATAATTACATAGTTCACCAAACCACTCCTTTGTTTCAACTCTACTATTTACATTCTCCAGATTCGCCATAAATAACTCCTTTTTTCTTTTTATATCATACATCCCTTCACATAATCTGGTTTTTATTCACATCCTTTACATTATATTTATACGTAATGAAATGATTCTCCTATCATTTCATTACATATAAATAAAGAAAGATACATCAGCATAATTGTTGATGTACCTTTCATCATTTTATTCTATCTGTACAATATACATTCTTATTCTCTCGCCTTTATCAGCTCAACATTATACGTCTCTACATCAGTCAACTCTCCTGTATAATACGGATTTTCTCTGTACCATGACTGTCTTAAAAAGTATGCTTGCATATCTTTTTTCTGAAAAATATGCCCATGCCGAGCGTATATTTCATTTCTCGCAATCCGTAATTGTTCTTTTGTTAAGAAGTTTAGCTCTGCATTTGTTAACTTACGAATATGACTATCAGGAAAGAAAAATCCGTTATATACATACTTCGTTGTTACTGGCGGTGAAGAAGGTGGTTTCTGTTGTTCTTCAGTTTTTTGTTGAAACGATAATGTATAGTGTTGGTCTGTTGATATAGGTTCCACCTTTGTTCGTTCTTTTCCGCTTGCGCCCTCTTTTTCTAAATAAATAGAGACGCTCCCATCCGTAGCTACCGGTCCCCACTTAAATTCTTCTCCTGTCAGCGTCGTAATCGGTTTCTGATTGGCATATAATGTTGCTCCCGCTGCATTTGTTTGAATCGTGATGTAATGGCCTTTTAGCGATAAATCTACCGTTACATTATTTTGATTTTGCTTTATAAGTACAACCTTTTCTTCACGCTTTAGCTTCACATAATCATTTTTAAACTCTGATTGAAACGTTTGAATCCCTGGAAAAAATGGTCCATATTGCTTTTCAAACATTTTATCAGTCGCCTTATCTAACTCTTTTCCATTTACTTTTAACAACGCATCTTTTTCATTTGTAAGAAGCGATGCGTAATACGTTTTTGCTTTCAATTTATATCGATCAAATAAAAATAAGTATTTTCCATCCTTCGTTAATACAAAGTCTACTTTTTCTACATCATTTTGCTTCTTCTTTTGCTGTTGTATAGAAGCTTTTAAATCATGAATATAGGAAGGGGATTCTTTTATATACGCAAATAACGGTGTTATACTCTCCCTATCTATTACAAATTGCGGATCATCTGTTGTCACAATCTCAATAAATTTTTCCGTATTTCTTTCTTGTAAGATTGTAATTATCCTATCAATTTGCGCCTCTGCAGAATAATAATTTGCCCCATACATGTATGCCCCGCCAAAGCTGAGAATAAGAAGAATGATAGCTCCAATCCATATTTTCTTTCCTGTACTCATCTTCCTTCGTATATGAGATTCCTCTTCGCTTCTTCTCGTTCCACAACTTTGACAGAACTGTACACCACCCATTAATTGTGAACCGCATTTTGTACACACGCTCATCCGTTCAGCCACCTTTTTAGTAGAAGCCTGAGAAACTTCCAGTTAAGGTATTAATGATTGTTTGTATATAAGACCAAAGGATAATCCAGCTTACAATTGAAATCAAAATATTTGCAACAATAAGTGTATATACTGGGTCTAATCCACCTCGGTCTAACTTTACTATTGAAACGATCATACATACGCTCATCCACGATACAGCAATCCCTAAAAAGAATGCCGCTAAAAAAATTGTTAAAAAGCTAAATAAAAGTGCGATAACAAGCACAGCGACAACTGGTGTCGATACTGTCCCCCAAACACCCAATGTTTCCAAAAAGGAAAAAGATGATTTCATCAGCTTTCCACTTACAAAAACAATAAATCCAACAAAGAGAACTAAAATCAATAAAAAGAGAAAAATTTTAACAGATTCTCCAAAAAATGAAGGCGCAGGTACTTCAGGTGCGAATCTCGTTGCCACCGATGTAGCCTGACTCATCATTCGATAAAACATACAAGCAAATAAAAAACAAATAAGAACAAGACTGATAATCCCATTTCTTACCTCAATATGTCCACTCTTCATAATTGCTGACGGAGCTTTCAATGCATTTTTAAAGAACTGAAAGTAACCACTTGCAAATTGCTTTGCTTGCTCTACCTTTTCATTCGAGGCTACTGCCTGCGTAGGTGCTGACCTGATCAACTGCTGTTCTGCACGATGTCCCGCGGCTTGTTCTGTCAGTGCATGCCCACAATTACCACAAAATTTCGCTTCACCTGTATGCTCAGTTTTACAATTTGGACACGTCATCCTACCATCTCCCCCTTAGCATGTATCTTCTAAGCTGCTACAAATTCAATATATGTACGAGGAGAGGAAACATGACTACAAGAATCTCGCCTTTCTTTCTAGTAACATTTTGACAAAAACCTTTCTATCTATATACAATATGAAAAAGCTTATACACCATAAAAAATAATAGATTGGACAAAAATTATGGAACTTGTACACTCACTTTTTCAAATCTTTATTACTAGTTTCGTGCAACTATTCTCTTTAATCGGTATCATCATTTTAGTTGGTTTTCTATTAGGTTATTTAGAATCTCTTACACGAACATATTGGACGAGAGCTTTTGGCAAGAAAGGCTTCCTTTTATCCGCATGGATCGGTGTCCCTATCCATGAACTTGGTCATGCTATTATGTGCGTCGTATTCAGACATCAAATTGCAGCAATGCAACTCTTTCCAACCAATACAAGTAACGGTTATTTAGGTTATGTAAGACATCAATATAATCAAGGAAGTATATATCAAAGAATAGGAAATTTCTTCATTGGAATTGCTCCTATTTTTTCAGGAATGGCCACCTTAATACTTTTGATGTATTATTTCGTACCACAATCTTATTCGGTATTTATACATGCTCTTGAAACAAATACACAAGTTACTTCTATAAATATCGATATGCTGCAAAATATTTTTGTATCATCATTTCTCTTATTAAAAAGCCTTTTTACGATTAGTAACCTTTCTACCCCTTCCTTTTGGCTGTTTCTTTTCATCGCGATTTGTATCTCTGCACACATTGCTTTGAGTAAACCAGATATAGAAGGTTCATTAGATGGTGTGATTACTATATTTATCGTCTTGTTCCTATTCAATACGGTAGCAGCGTTGTTTCATTATGATAGTAATCAGTTGATAGGGAATGTAGTGAAATATAATATGTATGTACTTGCTTTTTCTAGCATCGCGATACTATTTTCATGTATCGCTGTATGCATTAGCTTTATTTGCTATAAAATTAAAACAGCTAGTTCGCGATGAACTAGCTGTTTTGCTTAATTTCCCCCTTTATAATTACACTGCTCTACCGGAACACGAGCATGCCCCTCTTCATCTGTACACCAAGATTGCGACTGAAATGCAAGGAAAATCCCAACCCACTCTTTCTCTTTCTCAAAATGGATTAATATGCCGCCATCTTGCCACACACCATCGTCATTCTTCCACTCCTCCACATTTCCTTGGTTCATATGAATATCATGGATGCCGTTACCAGGAGTAAAATGGAAGTATCGATCAGGTCTATCATTTTCTGGGCCCCATCGTTCTCCAAATGCATAAATAATTGCCTTTTCCTCTATTGCACGCTTTATATAGTGTTCGATTTTTTCATTTAAATCATTATTTTGTCCTGGCTTTTCAGGTGGCAATGGAATCATCTGGTTTGAATCAAATAAATTTCCCCTCACGTAATCTAGTGCAATTTTCGGTTCATTATTTTTAATTTCTGTAAATCCAAATGGTAATGTCGGTAAAATACTAATGGCTTCCGACTTCATATTTTCACTTGCAAAATATAATACCTCGGATGGGTAACTTTGTGATTTTACATTAATTGCAATGCGATAATCTACTCCTGATTTGTCTTGCAAATGAACTTGATAATGAGGTGTTTTCCCTTTTCCAATCATAGATTGTAGTGCTATGCCTTTTAGAACTCCGTAGTTTTTTAAGGGCATGGGATCCTCTCCTCTTCATGAAATAGAAACACTTGTTCTTTTATAAATTATCCACTAACAAACGAAAATCCTCCTAAAGAGGAGGATTTCATCAAATATTTTATTGCAATACATACCATCCGGCAACTTCCACCAGCACAATCAACACTGCTCCCAAAATCATAAGTGTCGTCTTCTTTAACAATTCGTTCTCACGATAAGGAATATTACATAAATAAGCGCCGAGTGTAATCCGTGATGGACAAGCAATTGTCGCTACGGATGATGCTGTATTTTGCAGCGTCGTAACATATTGCCACGGAAGCCCCACATTCTGCGCTGTTTGCATTTGTAGTTTAATAAACATTGCATTTGATCCTGCGTTACTTCCCGTTAAAAAACCACCAATTGCACCGATGAACGGGGCAACAAAGACAAATAACGTTCCAAATGTATTTCCTGCTGCTTCTGCTAATAATGTGTGCATACCGGCGGCGCCCATTAATTCTGAAATGGCAATGAACATTGTCGTTGTAATCGCAAACGGTATCCATTGTTTTATCGTTTGCGATAAAGATTGTTTTATAATAGTAGAAGGAATACGGAAAAAAATGATGGTAAATAAACATGTAACTCCAAGCCAAAATCCAGGTGAATATAGTAATGCTAGTTTGTAAGAGTACGCCGGTAAATCAAGAACAGCATAAGACCCAAGCATATTATGTAGCGATGGAATGAGACGAGAAAGCAAGATACAAACTGTTAAAAATAAATACGGGCTTATAATTTTCACGATAGAAACTTCTCGCTGCGTCGTTGCAGCATGCTCTGATAAAAACTCCTTCCCTTGCCTCGCTGTCATTTTAATGATAAGAAAGCCAAATGTAATTGTTACAATGGAACTTAAAATCCCTGCTAGTTCAACACTTACGTATGCATTAGACAGATAGATTGATATAGAAAATAAGAGAAAAAAACCGAACCCTTCCTTCCATTTTCCCTTCACTGCTTGCCAACCGCCAACTACATACAAAGAGAGTAAGACAAAGTATGCAAAGAAAGGAATACTTAGTAAGGCTGTACGAGAACCTAAGTTTACTAATGGCATGTTGATAAGCTGTGATCCAATAATCGTTCCCGTTGCCATCGCTCCCCAGGAACTCGCCAACAAACCGATAAACGATAGTAAAACAGCCTGGAATGGCTTATAGCCGAGCGAAAGAAAAATTGGTGCGGCCACCATAAAACCAATTCCAAATCCGCTCACTGATTCAATAAGTGGACAAATTCCAAAACACATCAGGAGCATTTGTAATAATCGATCATGTGTAACTTGTTCGATAAAACGTGCAACTTGGTCGATATACCCCATTTTATTCATGAGGTGAAATAAAAAAATACCAAAAAACAAAACATAGCCAACAATAAAACAAATTAACCAGCCCTTAATAGTTGCATGCATTACCTCTCCTATTTGTAATCGAAACATTGGCATTAGTAAAACGATTCCACCGCATACAGCATAGGAAATTAGTGATGCTTTTAATGATGTTTGCTTAAATACAAATAAACAAATGAAAATCATCATAATCGGAATAAGGGCTAATAATACAGCCATACCATCACCTCATTTCTTATAAAATACAATTGTAACTATTATATAACAGACGTCAGAATATTCAATTCATTTCACAACAGTTTTTCGCTATCCTTTATCAAGTGAAGGATTGAAAAAATGTTACACTACAAACAAATACCGTTTTAAAAGGAGTGCTAATAATGAATAAAGAACAATTTTGGCAACTCATTTCAGAAATGAATGCAAAAGATGAAACGAGCGATTGGCTCATTGAACAATTAGCTTCGCGATCTACAGATGAAATCGCTGATTATGAAATCCATTTTCAAAATACTTTCAAAGAATCTTATACATCTTCTTTATGGGCAGCTGCCTATATTATTTTAGGTGGATGCTCTGACGATTCCTTTGATTACTTCAGAGGTTGGCTCATCGCATGTGGGCAAGAAACGTTTGAATCCGCCATGCAAAATCCTGATAATCTAGCAAACTTAATTCCTGATTTTTATGAAGAGGAAGAAATTATTCCGGAATTTGAAGAGATGTTAAGTGTAGCCCTTGAAGCTTTTTCTTTAAAAGAAACGGGAGATGTAGAATGGGACGATGATATTTGGGATAAATTTGACTCTTTATTAGATGAAAAAGGACAAGATTCATCTATGCCTGATATTGAATTCGATTGGGATGAAGATGATGAAGAAGGATTAGCAAATCGTTTCCCAAAACTTTGGAAACGATTTGGTAAAAATCCATTAGGTTAATAATAAAAGAGGCTCCTTTACAGGTAGCCTCTTCTTATATAAATTGAAATTTTAATTAGTGGGGGTTTTCTTCATCCCCCACTGATTATTAGCCTTCACCAATCGGGCTTTTACGGACAGTTAATGTGGGATAAATCCATTTTGATTTTCCACATATAATCTGCTATGAAAACAAAAGCGGATCTCCACTCGTTTTCTCCCTTTGTTTTCACCCGGCATGGGACTAAAAAAGGCACTGACCGATCCTATGAATGGCCGGATCCTCTCTCCCACCTAAAAAAGAAAAGTTTTTTCAACTTGTACTTATCTATTTCACCGCAGTAATCAACTCACAAATTTCTTCTTTCTTTTCTTTTTCTAACAACTCAATTACCTTACTCCCAACAACAACTCCATCACACACAGTAATCATTTCCTCAATGTGCTCAGTCGTTGAAATCCCAAATCCAGCAACTACCGGGAGATGGACATGTGCTTTTACTTTTTCTAAGTAGCTATGAATCTCTTGTTTAAAGTCCTGTCTAGCTCCCGTAACACCTGCAACTGTTACCGCGTAGACGAATCCTTGTGATTCTCTCGTAATTTTTTCAATCCGTTCAACCGGGCTCGTTACCGTAACAAGTGGAATCAAGGCAATATTCGCATCACGAAGGAGTGGTGCAATAATATCTTGCTCTTCATATGGCAGATTTGGAACGATAATTCCATCCACGCCAGCCTCCAGACAGCTTCCTATAAACCGTTCTTTTCCAAATGCTAAAATCGGGTTTAAATAGGTCATGAGTACAAATGGAATATTTACTTCCTGCCTTACTTCCGCCAATACTTGAAAGATTCCTCCGAGCGTTGTTCCACTATCTAATGCTCGTTTTCCTGCCCTTTGAATTGTAGGTCCATCTGCAACTGGATCAGAAAACGGGATGCCAATCTCAACAATGCTCGCTCCTGCCTCATCTAGAAAACGAATTTGCTCTTTTAACTTCTCTAGACCACCATCTCCTCCCATTACATACGGGATGAATGCTTTTTTTCCATTTTGAAACGCTGCCGTAATTCTTTCTACTCCCATCATTTACACCTCTTCCATATAGCGTTTTATGCTTTCAACATCTTTATCACCACGACCCGATAAACAAATAACAAGCCCTTCATCTTTCTTCATTGTAGGCGCAAGTTTTAATGCATATGCCACTGCATGCGAGCTTTCTAATGCCGGGATAATGCCTTCTTTTTTCGTTAGTAACTGAAATGCAGCCAGCGCTTCGTCATCTGTAATTGAGTTGTAAGAGACACGGCCAATATCTTTTAGCAAGCTATGCTCTGGCCCAACACCTGGATAATCCAGCCCTGCTGAAATAGAATGTGCTTCCTGAATTTGTCCTTCCTCATTTTGAAGGAGATACATCATCGAGCCGTGCAGAACGCCAACGCTTCCTTTTGTTAATGTTGCCGCATGCTTCTCTGTATGAACCCCTCTCCCTGCTGCTTCCACACCATAAAGGGCAACTTCTTCATCATGTACAAATGGATAAAACATCCCCATCGCATTGCTACCACCGCCGATGCACGCAACAACTGCTTCTGGTAACTTCCCTTCTAATGCTGTGTATTGCTTCTTCGTTTCTTTCCCGATGATACTTTGAAAATCACGTACAATTTGCGGGAATGGATGAGGTCCAAGAACTGATCCCATAATATAGTGCGTATCATGCACATGTGCAACCCAGTAACGAAGGGCTTCGTTTACTGCATCTTTTAATGTTCCACTACCAGCTGCAACGCTTTCCACTTTCGCTCCTAATAGCTCCATTCGGAAAACATTTAACTTTTGACGTTTCACATCTTCTTCTCCCATGAAAATGACGCACTCTAAACCAAGTAGGGCGCATACCGTCGCCGTTGCAACTCCGTGTTGTCCAGCTCCTGTTTCAGCTACAACCTTTTTCTTACCCATTCGCACTGCAAGAAGTGCTTGCCCAATTGTATTGTTAATTTTATGAGCTCCTGTATGATTCAAATCTTCACGTTTTAAATAAATTTTTGCCCCGCCGCAATACTTTGTCAGATTCTCAGCAAAATAAAGCGGTGTTTCTCTTCCAACGTATGTTTGTAAATAATGATCTAATTCCTTCTGAAACGCTTCATCTTGCATCGCTTCTTTATATGCTTCTTCTAATTCTAAAACAGACTGCATTAACGTCTCTGGAACGTAACGTCCTCCGTATATACCGTAGTGACCTTTTTCATCTGGGTATGCATATTGCATGTTTAACACTCCTTTGCTTTTCTAATAAATTGTTTTATTTTTTCGCTATCTTTCTTGCCATCTGTTTCTACTCCGCTGCTGACATCCACCATATATGGCTGAACCATTTCAATCGCTTCTGTAATATTTCCAAGGTGTAATCCACCAGCTAAAATACATTTTTTACGAATGGCATTTGGCATATGCTCTAGTAACTGCCATGAAAATGTTTTACCATTTCCACCATGAAACTTTTCTTTCGGGCTATCAAATAAGAGAAAATCTGCTTCATATCCTGGTGATTGTTCTATATTTTCACTCGAATGTACACCAATTGCTTTTATAGATGGAATATTCAATCTTCTAATATGATGATTCCCTTCATCCCCATGCAGTTGTACATGCGTTAAGCCACAATCATTTACGATTTTCTGGATGACTTCTATCGATTCATTTACAAATACGCCTACTTTCATTACATCAGCTGGAATATTCTCAATAATCTGTTTTGCCTTTTCAGGTGCAATTTCCCTTTTGCTTTTCGCAAACACAAATCCAATGGCATCTGCACCATATTCACAAGCAAGTTTTGCTGTTTCTACATCGGTAATGCCGCAAATCTTTACTTTCATATTGTCACCTTCAGTGATTGAAAAAAGTCTTGTACGGAAGGTGCAGTCATAAGTGCTTCTCCAACAAGAATTCCTTTGGCACCGGCTTTTTTGACACGTGTAATATCTTCCTTCGTATGAATGCCGCTTTCACTAATCCAAAGTTTATTTTCCTCATTTAATCGTTTCCCTAGCTTTTCAGTTGCGCTAAGATCCACTTCAAATGTTTTCAAATTTCGGTTGTTTATTCCGATCACATGAGGATTTAGTTCTAGTGCTACCTCTAATTCTGCTTCATCGTGAACTTCTACAATTGCCTCTAATCCGATTTCTTTTACGTATGCATATAACTCTTCTAACTTTTGCTTCGGTAGTGCAGCAACGATAAGTAAAATAAAATTTGCTCCCGCTTCATATGCCCGATCAATTTGAATGGTATCGATGATGAAATCTTTGCATAAAAGCGGAATATTACTATTTGCTCTCGCCGCTTCTAAATCATGAAAGGATCCTTTAAAAAACTGACCATCCGTTAAAACAGAAACAGCTCCTGCCCCGCACCGTTCATACGTCTTTACTTGTTTTGCTACATCTACATGTAAATTGATGTCACCTTTAGATGGCGACGCTCGCTTCACTTCTGCAATAACTGTAAATTGTTTCAGTGCTTCCACAAGTGAGTAAACCTGTCTTTTTTCTTTCACTGGTATATATGTTTTGTATAACTCTTCTACTTCTTTTTTCTTCTGCTCGACAATCTTGTCTAAAATGGTTTCCATTTAGTTCACCCTCTCTAATCTTTTATTACTCGCTGCAATTAATAAATTCAATTTCGATAATGCTTTTCCAGAATCAATACTTTGAGCCGCTAAATGAATTCCTTCTTCAATTGTCTCTGCTTTTCCATTCGCAAAAAGTGCAAGACCTGCATTGAGTAAAACCGTATCGCGGTATACACTCTTTTTCCCCTCTAGTATTTGCAGTGTAATATTTGCATTTTCTTTTGCATTTCCGCCTCGAATCTCTTCATTGCTCACCCGAGAAAATCCATACGTTTCTGGAGTAATGCTCTCTTCTATAATCTTGTTATCTTTTAAAATCACCACATGATTTTCTCCTTGCAGAGAGGCTTCATCTAAAAATCCACTTCCATTTACAACAAGCGCTTGTTTTCTGCCAAGCTTTTGCAATACCTCTGCTACCGGCAATAACATATCTCGTTTGTATATGCCAACAAACTGTGTTTCTAAATCAATCGGATTTGTAAGCGGGCCGATTAAATTAAAGACGGTTGGTACATTTAGCTCTTTTCTTATTTTCATAATTCGTTTCAGTGCTGGATGCATCGCTGGCGCAAATAGAAAAGCTATGCCTACCTTTTCTAATAAATAGTCAATTTCTCTCGGGGTACATGCAATATTTACACCCAGTTCTTCTAATAGATCCGCACTCCCTGTTTTACTAGACACAGCGCGATTCCCATGTTTCGCCACCTTCACACCAGCCCCGGCAAGCACGAACGCCGATGTTGTACTAATATTGAATGTTTGTGCTCCGTCTCCGCCCGTTCCGCAATTATCCATCGCTCCTTTTATATGACTTGCAAATGGTAATGCCTTTTCCCGAAGTGCACGAACGAGACCATATATTTCATCTGCTGTTTCACCCTTTGCTTTTAACAATGCTAAAAAGGCTGCAATTTCACTTTCTAAAATATCTTCACTTAATAAGAGAAGACCTGCTTCATACATTTCTTGTTCCGTTAAATTTATTCCATCTACTAATTTACGAAGGTACTGATTCATACTCTCTCCTCCTCTTTCACATTGGATAAAAATGCACGTATTAATTTTCCGCCCTCTTCCGTCGCAATTGACTCCGGATGAAACTGAAGTCCGAAGAGTGGATAATAATTATGGCGAACTGCCATGATCTCCCCGTCATCCATCGCTGTTGCTAATACATCAAAACACTTTGGAATCGTCTGCTTCGCTGCTACGAGCGAATGATAGCGCATCGCAGTTAACGGCTGCGCGATATATGAAAATATCGATGTACCATTATGTTTTACACGTGATGTTTTCCCATGTTTTATATGCTCTGCCCTTACAATTTCACCGCCGAACGCTGAAACGATCGCTTGATGTCCAAGGCAAATGCCAAGGATCGGAACATCTTTATAAAAATGCCGAATTACCTGGATGCAAATTCCTGCATCCTCTGGTTTTCCAGGTCCTGGTGAAAGAATAATTGCTTTTGGATTCATTTCCCCCAGTTCTTGAATCGTCACTTTATCATTGCGCAGTACAATAATTTCTTCCTCATATACTCCTAACAATTGATACAAGTTATAAGTGAATGAATCATAGTTATCAATGAGTACAATCATTTCATTACCTCCAGTAGCGCTCTCGCTTTATTTAACGTCTCCTCATATTCAGAGGTTGGATCTGAATCATAGACAATACCAGCTCCCGCCTGCACATATGCTTTCTGGTCCTTTACAACCATTGTGCGAATCGCAAGCGCCATATCAAGGTTTCCGGAAAAATCTATATATCCGACCGCTCCGGCATACACATTTCTTTTTTCCGTTTCTAATCCATTTATAATTTCCATCGCCCTAATTTTCGGTGCTCCAGATACGGTACCAGCTGGCAAACAATAAGCTAATGCGTCAAAAGAATCCATTTGTTTTCGCAATGTTCCGGAAACTTCGGATACAATATGCATAACATGCGAGTACTTCTCTACTTTCATATACTTATCTAGCTCAACAGAACCGACTTCGCTCACCCGTCCGATATCATTTCGCCCTAAATCTACGAGCATCATATGTTCCGCACGCTCTTTCTCATTGGCTAAGAGCTCCTTCGCAATTTCTTCATCCTCCTGCTTTGTTTTTCCGCGTGGTCTTGTTCCTGCAATCGGATTTGTCATCACTTTTTCATCTCGTACAGAAAGTAAGCTTTCCGGTGAAGAACCGAGTACAACATAATCTTGGAAATCAATATAAAACATGTACGGCGATGGATTCGCAATCCGAAGCTTGCGGTATAATGCAAATGAATCTCCTATAAATTCACTTTGCAATCGCTGAGATAACACAACTTGAAAAATATCACCGGCTCGAATGTATTCTTTTGCCTTCTCTACCATTTCACAAAACTTTTCTTCTGTTATTGAAGAAGTAAAGGATAGAGAAGACTGGATTTCTGTCACATGTTCTTCCGCTGCCTTTAAAACATTTTGTTTATATGCCTGCAATCTCTCGTGCACTTCTTCAAAAGAGCCCGTATCCTCTTCTCTGTATACATATACAAACGATAGTTTCTGGCGTAAGTGGTCGTATACAATAAACTCTCGGTACAGTAATACATGAACTTCTGGAATATCGATCGGGTCAAATAGTTCTTCCCCAATATCTTCATATTGCCGAATCACATCATAACCAATATATCCAACTGCTCCTCCGCAAAATGGAAATGGACTTTCCACTTTTGATGGCGCAAGTGTCCTTTTCAATACTTGTAATACATTTTCTTCTACCTTCTTTGTCCTACCATTTATCGTAATCTCTACTGCTTCGCCACTACTTTTGACTTCTCCGTATGGATCGCGTCCTAAATAAGAATAACGTCCTTTATCTTGATGAAGCTGGGAGCTTTCGAGTAAGAATTTTTTCTCACCTTTCATCTGGCGATATAAAGCAATCGGCGTCACACTATCTCCTTCTTCTTCATCGATTACTAAAAATGTCTTTCCTTGTTCCTTTTGCATGTTAAATTGTTCTTTCGTTATCATGACTGCCACCTCACTATTTAAAATAAAAAAAGTCCCCTACATATCGAAATATGTAGAGGACGATAAATTTACCGTGGTACCACCTCATGTTGGATGCAGAAGCATCCCTCTTTATTCAGGTACAAATATATACCTTATCCTTGTAACGGCGGAACCCGGGTTGCCTACTTCTTTCGGTTCAGCATACCTCTCGTAAGCCCATTCCGCATATGGCACCGCACCGGGCTCCCACCTATCCCCGGCTCTCTGGAACGTCTCCAATATACGTACTCTTCTTACTTAAACGATTTAGTTTATTTAGTTCATTTATTTTTATACACAAAAAGGGAGTACTCATCCTATAGAAAGGACGGGTACTCCCGTGGTGCCACCTTAATTCGTTACAAATGTAACGCACTTTGCCGTATCAAAAGTTAATACGTGTCTCTTGTATCGATGAGATCATGTCGCCAAAGCCTACTTCTTTCGGTTCGGTTTGGAAGCTCCGAAGGCCATTCCATATTAATTCCATACTGATTCGCACCAACCATCAGCTCTCTGACATGTTCATAATATGTACTCTTCTTCATCAACGCTTGCATTTTTTTAAGTTGAACTCATTATAGTCCCTTCTTTTTTCATAAGTCAATACTTTTTAAAAAATTTTATTTATTTCTTCATTCATTATTATATTGACAAAACAACTCGTTTCTATGTAAATATAATAAATACTCTATTAAAATTAAGGTTTTTTGTCAGAAAATTATATATTCTAAAAATAAAACAATGTCAAAAAACGCTTACATTTCAGAAAATTCGTATTTGTATATGGATTTTCTGAAATAATCATGATAGATTATAAATATGCAAAATTCATCAAAAGACATTACAAAAGGAAGGGGAACTACATGAGTACACAGATATTAATTCTAATTTCTATCTCTATTTACATGCTCGGGATGTTAATTATCGGCTATTTTGCCTATAAACAAACATCCAACTTAACAGATTATATGCTTGGCGGGCGTACACTAGGCCCCGCAGTAACAGCATTAAGTGCTGGAGCAGCCGATATGAGCGGCTGGCTTTTAATGGGCTTACCCGGTGCAATGTTTAGCGTTGGATTAAGTAGTAGCTGGATTGCGATTGGCCTAACACTTGGCGCCTACGCAAACTGGATCTATGTCGCTCCTCGCTTACGTACCTACTCAGAAATTGCAAACAACTCTATTACTATTCCAGAATTTTTAGAGCATCGTTTCCATGATGCATCTCATATGCTACGTCTTGTTTCTGGACTTGTTATTATGATCTTTTTCACATTTTATGTAGCTTCAGGATTCGTCTCAGGTGCAGTATTATTCGAAAATTCATTTGGACTAAATTATCATGTTGGACTACTTATTGTTGGAAGCGTTGTTGTAGCTTACACATTATTTGGCGGCTTCTTAGCTGTAAGTTGGACAGACTTCGTTCAAGGTATCATCATGGTAGTTGCTCTTATCCTTGTTCCAGTCGTAACAATTATGCATGTAAACGGCCTTGGACCAGCATTTGATACAATTAAATCTATTGACCCAGCACTATTAGATATTTTTAAAGGAACATCCGTATTAGGTATTATTTCATTATTTGCATGGGGTCTTGGTTATGCTGGACAACCTCATATTATCGTACGCTTTATGGCTATCTCATCTGTAAAAGAAATTAAAAGTGCACGCCGAATTGGTATGAGCTGGATGATTTTCTCTGTAGCAGGAGCTATGTTTACTGGTCTTATCGGTATCGCTTACTATTCAAAAGCGGGATTAAAGCTCTCTGATCCAGAAACAATTTTCGTTGAACTAGGTAACATTTTGTTCCATCCATTAATTACTGGATTTTTATTAGCAGCAATTTTAGCAGCGATTATGAGTACAATCTCTTCTCAGCTTCTTGTTACATCAAGTGCAGTAACGGAAGACATATATAGAACATTCTTTAAACGTTCTGCATCTGATCGTGAGCTTGTATTTGTCGGTCGTATGGCCGTTCTTGTTATTGCACTTATTGGTTGTGGATTGGCACTTAAACAAAACGACACAATCCTAGCTCTTGTTGGCTACGCTTGGGCTGGCTTCGGTTCTTCATTTGGCCCTGTCGTTTTACTAAGTTTATACTGGAAACGTATGACAAAATGGGGCGCACTAGCTGGTATGATCGCTGGAGCCGTAACTGTTATTACGTGGACACAATTTAAGTTTTTAAAAGACTTCCTATATGAAATGATTCCAGGATTTGCTGCAAGCTTACTTGCAATTATTATCATTAGTTTACTAACAAAACCTTCAAAAGAGGTTGAAAAGCAGTTTGAGGAATTTGAAAAAACTGTATAATATTTTTAAAAAAGGAACCACCGCTTTCATCATAAAAGCGGTGGTTCCTTTCTTTTATTCACCTTTCGACAATTTTCTCTTTGAAATTAACAATTTCTTTATGTTTCGTTAAATTTACTATAACACTACTCCTTTATAGTATTAATATCGACACTCATACAGAAAGGGGACTCCAACATGTTAGCATCTTTACAACAACGAAATATAAGAAAATTTTCACCTATCACAAACACTTCTGCTTCTTGTCTAAACATACAACCAAATCCACCTAAAATTTCAATCGCTCCTTCTGTTATTTCAGTAATCGGTGTTCATATGCAAAAACAGAAATTAAAAATAAAGACTGGACAAAGTATTGAATTATCAGCTTCTATTCTGCCAGAACGAGCAACGAACAAAGAGCTTATATGGACAAACATGCATTCTGACATCATCACAATATATCCAAAAGGTGATACAGTCACTATTACAGGGAAAACGTCAGGAAGAGCAATTATTATCGTAACAACTGCCGAAGGAAAATTTCGAGATTTATGCGTTGTCCATGTTCAGCCTTTTATAACAAATCCGAAGTAAGGTTCCTTGTTTCCGTTCATGTAATTCTTAATATAAAGTGAAACTTTAATCAATGAGAAGCTTACTACCGGCAAATAGCGGGATAAAAATAAGAGTGTTCCCAAGGGGCCACTCTCCTCATTCATGTATAATGTCATTTGCTACTTCAATTTGTGGATGGGTGCTTTTTATAAGAGAGACGAATCGCTTCGTATCACGCGGAGAAATAAGTTCTGTTTCAAATTGAGTACCATATAGTATTTCAAGCCTATCAAAGGACAGTGCTGGAGCTGCTAATGGATTTTTTGTTTTTGAAATTTTTCTTATCTCTTTGATTAAAATTCTCTTTTTCATCGGCCCATATCGAATGATAATTTGTTCATTTTCTACCTTATACCCTGTTGTGAACCAGCTCCAAACGAGAAGAAGGGCAAAAGGAAGCGTGAAGAATAGAAGAAAATAATCTCTCCCTGCAAGAAATGGAGCAAAACAAGCTGCGACTCCCTCTAAATAAATTGGATATAACCATGCATCTTTTTTTGATGGAAAGTACATATACAACCACCCCCACACAACCATTATATACCAATTACCATTAAAAAACTTTCGAAACTATATAAGTCCATTTTGATTTTTCAACATATAAGTTGATGCTATGAAAACAAAAATCTAAAATGGCAATAAAGTTATCTAATTTTAAAACCTAAAACACGTATAACCCCGTTCTGATTGTAAGAAGGGGTTAAAATAAAGTTGTTTAATTTTTGATGTGAAATACTTCATTTAAAAATATAACAATACAGTTGTTTAAATATAAGTGTTATTGAACAAATCTACCTCTTTCCTTTACAAAAAGTGAGCATTTATTTTTTCATAAGAACTTCTGTTTGCGGAGGAAAGCTAGCTGTTATAATGATGTCTGAGTAATAATAAGTAAGTTACCGTTGCTTATTAAACAAGCAAGGCCCGATTGGCCCTGCTTGTTATTTGACTATTACTTTTCCATCCATTCCTTTCTGGAAGTGGTACCGACATATCAGTTCATATGTACCGGGTTTTTTAGGGGTCACGGTAATGGTTTTTTCTTTTCCCGGTTGGACTTCGACGTCAATTCTGAGCTTTTCCACTGTGAAGGTGTGCCCTTTCTTACCTTGGTTCTTCAATATCAACGTTGTCGTTTTTCCAATCGGAATATTGATGACTTTCGGATTAAAGTAATCATCGTTCAACTCGACCTCAATCACTTTCACTGACTCAATAGGCTGTGTTACGACGCCGGATTCGGCAAATACACTGGGTGAGCCTGAAGTTGTCACACCCACAATCATCGCAAGCAAAACGACCAATCCAGTTAAGCACTTTTTCACAGACATTCGCAATCCTTCCTTTCCTAAGCACTATTGTTTTCCAATTCATAAAGTATTATTACTATAAATGTGGTTCCAACGTACTTCAGATAGTAACTCTTTTATCTGAAACAGTGACAAAGAAAAAAATCGACTCTAATGACGATCTTCTGGAATCCATTCTTCTTCAATTAATCTGCACTATTAGTTTAAGTGTAATACTTCCCATTCAAACAAAATATTTTCATCATCTTCAAGTTGATCTTCCACAATCTGGCCCTTTAATGAAATAACATGACTGACGTTTTTAAACATCTTGATTGTAAATGTAACGATTTTATTTATACTCAACAAAAAGGAGATTTCCACTCGTTTTCTCTCTTTGATTCCACTTAACATGGGGCTAAAAAAGGCGCTGACCGCTTCTATACACGGACGGATCCTCTCTCCCACCCAAAAAGAAAGGTTTTTATATCAATTTATATCGAAAAAAGCTGTTAGGATTCCCCCTAACAGCCTACTAATCATCTATAAACACACTACAGTTCTTGCGTACATGCTGCACTTTGCATCGGTTCCTTATGCACTCGCTTTTGCTGTTGCAACAAGAAAATAAACACACCGCATAATACGAGAACGCTGCCAATAATTTGCATACCATTCAGCTTCTCACCTAGTAAGAAGAATGCTAGTATCGACGCTCCAACCGGCTCTCCTAAAATACTCATTGAAATTGTGGTCGCATTCACATAATTTAATAACCAGTTATTAATCATATGTGAAGCAGTTGGTACAATCGCAAGCAAGAGGAAAATCCACCAGTCCCATGTAGAATATCCTGAAAACGGCACACTCATGATTACATTGTAAATAGCGATAAATATACCCGCAAATGCAAACACAGTAAAACTATATATCCAGTGCGAAACTTTTTTTACAGTTGTTTGCCCAATGAATAAATAACCAACGACTGCAATTACACTTAAAAAAGATAAAACATCTCCAATTACTGCCTGCTTACTTAATCCTAGATCTCCCCATCCGATACACATTACACCAAGAATGGCAATCCCCATTGTGGCAATCGCTGAATAAGTCGTTCTTTCTTTAAACAGAAAAAAACCTCCAACTAACGATACAATTGGCTGGAGCGCTAAAATGATAGTCGAGCTAGCAACAGTTGTAAACTTTAAAGACGCAAACCATAAAAGAAAATGCAGTGCTAAAAAGAATCCTGATCCTATTAGAAAATACCAATCTCGCGTTTGAATTCTGCGAAACTCTTCACGTTTTTTCCAAACGATTGGAAGCATCAAGATTACAATAATCCATAACCGATACATGCTTAAAATTGAAGATGGCGCTGAGGACATCTTTACGAAAACAGCTGCAAATGAAATGGCTATAATGGAAACTGCTAACGGTAGTGCAATTGATTTTTCTTGTTTCAAAGTTGTTTTACCCCTCTCCCTGTAAAAATCCCCACTTCATTATATATAAATCCAATTTAATCTTTCAACATATAAATCGTTGCTATGAAAAAAGGGAACCTGCACTTTCCTTCTCGCTTTGTTTTCATTTAGCACGTGGAATCCGCTTCTATCCATCAGCGGATCCTCTCTCCCCTCAAAAAAAGAAAGGTTTTCTTTCAACATATAAATACTAATTTTTTAGATTCTTCTTATCATTATGGTAAAATATAAAATGAGAAACACAGCATACTTTTTATTTAGGGGGATCACACATGAATCAAGCAATCGGGAGAATCGAAGAACTTTCATTTTACAGTACATCACTTCAAGAAGAGATTACACTTCTCGTCTATTTACCAGTTAATTATACGCCGCTGCATAAGCACACAGTTGTTATTGCACAAGACGGTAGAGACTATTTTCAGCTTGGTAAAGCGCACCGCGTAATTGAACGTCTTCGTGAAAATGAAGAAATTGACCGAACTATTATTGTCGGTATTCCATATAAAAACGTACATGATCGTAAAGAAAAATACTTCCCAAACGAGGTAAAAAATAGCGCATATATTCGTTTCCTAGCTCACGAACTTGTTCCATATATTGATGAAAATTATCCAACCTATCAAATGGGCAAAGGTCGTGTATTAATCGGGGATTCCCTTGGTGGTACAGTGTCCTTTATGACAGCACTTATGTATCCGCATACATTTGGAAAAGTTGTTATGCAATCTCCATTTGTCGATGAAACCTTACTTAGCCTTGCAAAAGATTTTACAGAACCGCAAGCATTGGAAATTTATCATGTAATTGGGACAGAAGAAACTGCTGTAAAAAGAACGGATGGACAAGTTTCTGATTTTGTAGAGCCAAATCGTGAACTGCATGCATTGCTGACAGAAAGAAACTTCATCACACATTACGAAGAATTTGAAGGAAATCATACGTGGAAATATTGGCAAACAGATTTACCAAAAGCATTTTCTCATATTCTATCAATGAAATAATAGGAAGCAGTATTCAGAATTCTTTGATATAATAAAAAAAGAGATTTGTTTTCTCAAAATCTAACTAGACTTACAAAGGGAGGAATATAAAGATGAAACTAGGCATTGTAATTTTTCCATCAAAAATGATTCAAGATAAAGCGAACGGATTGCGTAAGCGTTATGATCCGCATTATGCATTAGTTCCGCCACATATCACATTAAAAGCACCCTTTGAGGCACCAGATGAACAATTAGAATCGATTGTACAAGAACTGCATACAATCGCAAACAAAACAAATCCGTTTACCCTTCACGTAGGAAAGGTAAGCTCATTCGCACCTGTTAATAATGTTATTTATTTCAAAGTAGAAAAAACACCTGAACTTACATTCTTAAACGAAGAAATGCATAAAGGATTCTTTACACAAGAGCGTGAATATGCATTCGTACCACATTTAACAATTGGACAACACTTATCAGATGCAGAGCATGCTGATGTATTAGGTCGCTTACGTATGAAAGACTTTTATTACGAGCAACCAATCGACCGTTTCCACCTTCTATATCAATTAGAAAATGAAACATGGACAGTACATGAAACATTCCATATTGGAAAGGGGAACAACTAATTTGCAAGCACAAATCGTACAAACAGACGAACAACTAAGAGATGCATTCTCTGTACGTAAACAGGTTTTTGTTGAAGAACAACATGTATCTGCTGAAGAAGAATACGATGAATTTGAAGAAACCTCTAAACACGTTGTTATATATGATGAGGATACTCCAGTCGGCGCAGGTCGCTTTCGCATCGTTGATGGCATTGGGAAAATGGAGCGTATATGCGTTCTCGCTTCCCATCGCAAAAAAGGGGTTGGAAAAATCATTATGGACTCACTCGAGGCTTATGCCAAGGAAGAGTCGCTACCAAAATTGAAACTCCATGCTCAAACACACGCGGAATCCTTTTATAAGAAACTCGGATATCAAACTGTTTCTGATGTGTTTATGGAGGCGGATATACCGCACGTTGTGATGATAAAAGAATTATGATTTTCTAAGCAGGAGGTAACCCCTCCTGTTTTTTACATTGCTATTTTCTTTTTCTTCCGCTAAAGTTAAAAGTTGATGCTATAATTTTGAAGGTGAATGTATGACTCAAGAAAAATTCTCGCAAAAAACATTAACACACACTAGCGTTCCGCAGGCCACGTATCATATTCCAAAAACTTCTACTAGTTTAATCTTAGAAAAAGATAACGATGCGGCTTACTTTCGTGCCCTAGAGCAGCAAGGTGTTTATTTAAATGAAAAACAATTAGAAGCAGTGCGAACAACAGAAGGTCCCGTACTTACATTAGCGGGCGCTGGGAGCGGGAAAACATCCGTTTTAACAACTCGCGTTGGCTATTTAATCAATGTAAAAAATGTTCATCCACGCAACATTTTACTGCTTACGTTTACACAAAAAGCTGCTGAAGAAATTCGAAGCCGCGTGGCAGGCTTACCTGGTATGAATCACAGGGCAAGCCAGTATGTTGTCGCAGGCACATTCCATTCCGTCTTTTTAAAATTGCTTCGTAGCCAAGGGTATAACCAGCAAATTTTAGCAAATGAAAAACATAAACAAATTATGATAAAGAAAATCTTGAAAGAATTACGTTTAAAAGATGATTATGACGCAGAAACAATGCTCGCAATGATTTCACTCGAAAAAAACAAATTAAATCGTCCAAAAGATGTACAAACAAAAACACCAGTGGAACAAGAATTCCGTGAAGTGTATGAGCGTTATGAAGATGTAAAACAAAGATATGGGTATATAGACTTTGACGATATCTTACTAGAAACATTCTATATGCTTGAAAATAATGCACCTTTATTAACGCAATTGCAAAATAGATTCCATTACATTGAAGTCGATGAATTTCAAGATACGTCGTATGCACAATATGAGATTGTAAAACTATTAGCTTCGCCGCGAAATAATTTATTTATCGCAGGTGATGATGACCAGGCCATATACGGCTGGCGCGGCGCAAGCCATCAAATTATCTTATCATTTCCAAAAGAATTTGATGATACAACCATAATTGCTTTAAATACAAATTATCGTTCGAATCCATTTATCGTTGGACTTGGAAACGAAGTCATTAAACTGAATCAAGAGCGTTTTAAAAAAGAATTGTATTCGGTTCATGAAGAAGGCGTACAGCCATTTTATGCACGTCCTGCAACTACTCTTGATGAAGCAAATCAAATCCTGCAACTCATTCAAGATAAAGTAGCGAGTGGCGAACGCGAGTATAAAGACTTTTGTTTACTATATCGTACACACTCTGTAAGCCGTTCTTTACTTGATCAGCTTACAATTCATAAAGTCCCTTTTATAAAACACGGCGTAAGTCAATCGTTCTATGAACATTCTTTAATTAAACCAGTACTCGATCAACTGCGCCTAGCGTATGAACCGTTTCGAATCGAATCGCTCTCAAGCATATTACCAACGATGTATATTGGCCGTGATGAATGTATTTCATTTATTGAACGTGAACAGTGGAAATACGGTGAAGGAAGATTCCCGTCCCTCCTTCATTTCCTATTACTAAATCCGAGTTTAAAGCCATTCCAAGTCAAAAAAATAAACGACCGGATTGACTTCATTAAATTCATTAAAGAATTAGAACCAAAGAAAGCACTAAAAGAAATTATTAAGGGGAAAGGTAAATACTTAGAGTACTTACAAAGTAATGACCGTTCTTCCTTTACGATGCATAAAGACATACAAGAAGAAATGCTCGAAGAACTAATGGAATCAGCAAATCGCTTTACTGATATCCCTGCTTATTTAGAATTTGTTAGTACGGCTATTCAAAGCCAAAAAGAAATGGAAGCATTAAAAACAATGCAACAAAAAGATGCTGTTTCCCTTATGTCCATTCATAACGCAAAAGGACTGGAATTTCCATGCGTTTTTTTACTCGGAGCAAGCGACGGCATACTGCCTCATTCTTCTTCTTTAAAAGATGCAAATGACCGTGTGACCGATACTTCTGAAGCATTAGAAGAGGAAAGACGGTTAATGTATGTCGCGATCACACGAGCTAAAGAAGAGCTTTACATCTCCTCTCCGCAATTTTTTAGAGGGAAGAAATTAGATGTCTCACGCTTTTTATATATTGCTCGAAAAGATTTATCGAAAAAGTCAGCGCCTTAACATCATATGGCGCTGTTTTTTTGTATCTTTCTCAAACAATACTCAGACCCAGCTAAAAGAAATCAGCTTTGTCTCTCGTAATATCGCCTCTTCCCGACTCATATTCTATATAGTATAAACTTAAAAAGTAAGGAGTGAATCATATGGGCTGTAACTGTAACAATACACATGATTCAGATTATGATGCTGGTTGTGTATGTAACGTTGTTTCATTTATACATGAATTACAAGAATGTGCATCACCTACCCCTTCATTATATTATGACATCCCCTTCCTTGATTCCCATTATGAGACGAAAATTGCAAACACGCGCCCTTTTGTTTTGTTCACAAAATCCGGAAATCCATTTGAAGCATATGTACCTAGTATAACTACAAACTGTAAATCATCCATTTTTCGCGTCGAAAATATAGACGACTCTTGCTACGCTGTACTTCAACCATTGATTGTTGTCACAAACCGGGAAGAAGACGCTAATCCAAACCCTATTTGTACGTATCTAACTAGACCAGATGCTGTATTACACGCAACCTCTTCTTACATCACTGTTGATTTAACTTGCTTCTGTGGTATTCAATGTTTACGTGATATATATATTCCAAACTGCTAATTGAAGTTCCCTCCTTTCTAATTATTAGCAATCCTCTACCGACACATCTTCCAAATATTTAAGATGTAAGTACAAATCTCTTCTCCATGAATATCTTATAGAACAACGTTAAAAATGATTCAATAGCCCCCTAATGTTTGAAAATGGTTATAATCCCCCTTTTCTTCACTCCTCCTCTACCAAATACATCAAATCATATGTAATATTTGTGAACAAAACAAAAACACTCACGATAACATGAGTGTTTACTCAACCTCGACCTTGTTGATCTGACAAGAATTGTTTCTTCCCGCTACAATTACAGTTTTTCTTTTTCACATATCCTTGTTGTTCTAACAGCTGGTGCTGCTCTAATTGCTTTTGTGCTTGTTGATTCTTCATATGTTGCTGCATTTGATGCCAATATTGAATGTTATGATATGGATCCGGTTGCTGATAGTTTGTCATCGCAAACATCTCCTCTATTTTTTTACGCTCGATTTACTATATGAACAATCCCTCTGTTTCGTTCCCTCATTTCTTATTCTTCCATCAATCGACTAACAATCGTCTCAATAGTTGCTGCGACACCCGCAACTGCTAATAAGACAATAATCGGTTCCGTTATTTTTGGAATCCAATGATGACCTAACAATAAAAAGGCACTTATCCATACCCCTGTACACCAATGACAACTTAATAATTCCCCTATCCATTTCCTTAATCCCGTTCCCTTTATTTTCATATAGGTGGAAATATTACCATCAGGTTCTGTAATTTGTACCTCTTCAATAAAAGGTACCCGTAAAAATGATGTAATCTTATCATAAACAATGAGTCGTGTTAATCGAAACACAGCGCATGCAAAAATAAAGAAAGTAAGCCAACTTGTAAATAACATTTTCCTCTCCTACCTTTACATTACTTCTACCCATATAAAAAAAACTCAGTAAGAGGAGTAACCGATTTACCCCCGCTTCAATATCCTATTAATGTAAATCAAAACTCAATGATAAGGAGTGTAAAATATGAGCTGCAATGATGACAAAAAGCATTGTCATGATGTCAATTGTGTATGTGACGTCGTAAATTTTATCAACGAACTACAAGACGTACAACTTGATGGTTGCCCAACTGGTTGCGAAAACCCAATTCTAGGCGCAAACTGCGGTGGTACTTCTCCAATCGCTAATACTCGCCCTGTTGCAGTATTTAACAAAAAAGGTGACATTTTTCTACCAGCAAGCTGTTTTAACATTATTAATACAGGATCTATAACAGCTGATGCTTTTGAACTGCCTATCCCTATCCCTTCTCCATTTTTACGAGTGGAAAGTGTAGATGGCGATTGTTGTGCAGTCTTTAGAGTATTAACACCAGATGTTTCAAACCTTAGCCCTGGTGCATTAGATGATCTTATAAGAGAATTATCACTATTCTTACCAACTTCAGGACTTCCAGTAACACAGGCTGATTTCCAAGCAATCGCAAGAACTTTAATTTGTAAATATCAAAACGGCATTACATTCAGAGATACTGGCGGAGGTTCAGGAGTTGCTCCTAGACTAACAACAGAATTCTTTGGTTTAGCATCTACTAACTTCTGTATTACAGTTGACTTACGATGCTTCTGTGCAATTCAATGTTTCCGTGACACTTTCGTTAGCAGAGTGTAATTTTATTGTAAAACCAAAAAACTATGAGGTGACAGAGTATCTGTCACCTTTCTATATTTATTTGTTTCTATAAACCCATCATTTTAATGTGAACGATATCTTCGAATTTAACTTTAATTTCTTTTGTTTTCTCAATCATTTTGATCGCTACATATCCTTCTTTATAAGAAAGTACATATCCCGTCAATTTTTTTTCTACTGTGTTAATTTGACACCTTACTTTCGGAATATATTTAGGTTGATGTATTAAATAATAGATTTTTTCTTCATTATTCATGTCCTTGAAGGATTTTCTTTTTCGTACTCCTTTAGGTGAGCCTACTTCCTTAGCTTTTCCCTCATTTAAAGCTGGCCCTGCAAATTCTTTATTCTCTTTTTCAGCTATTACCTCTGTTTCTGGTTGTTTACCCTCATCTTGCAATTCTTTTTTTAATCCTTCCTTTATTTCTTTAATGCCTTCAGCTTTCGCTTTCACATCCACTTCTTCCTTTATGTTTATTACCTCTTTCTTTACTTTTTCAATGACTTCAGCTTCTACTTTTACATCCGCTTCTTCCTTTATGTTTATTGCCTCTTTCTTTACTTTTTCAATGACTTCAGCTTCTACTTTTACATCCGCTTCTTCCTTTATGTTTATTGCCTCTTTCTTTACTTTTTCAATGACTTCAGCTTCTGCTTTCACATCCGCTTCTTCCTTTATGTTTATTACCTCTTTCTTTACTTTTTCAATGACTTTAGCTTCTGCTTTCACATCCGCTTCTTCCTTTATATTTATTGCCTCTTTCTTTACTTTTTCAATAACTTCAGCCTCTGCTTTCACATCCGCTTCTTTCTTTATATTTATTATTTCTTCTTCCTTAGTATCTATTTCCTCTTCCCGTTCATATTCCACTTGTTTTTCCGGCTTTATAACAAATGTCTTTTGCATATTCAATTTAGCCTCATCAAATGTAGGTTGTGAAATATATATAATCGACCGCTTATCTTTTTTTTTGCTCGGTTTCCGCTTCAAATCCTTTCCCTCCTGTTCTTACAAACTCCTACTGTTAGATGTATATTCAGCGAGTACGAAAATTTGCGTTCTTTTTTTATATACAGACATCATATACAGTTTCATATACCTTTTAAAATATAGATTATTTATTAACTCACCTATCATATTTGGTAATATTATAAATCTTAAAATATAACACTTCGCCACACGATTATCATTGTAATAACCACTCTAAAAAAAGCAACCTTTTCGTACTTATATAATAAATAGAAAAGCAATAACTGTTTAATAAAGTGAAACTTTCATCAATGGTGTCTTCTCCATTTCCCCTAATGATCAGTCGGACTTTTACTGATAGTTATGGCACACAAATAGCAGGATAAATTTCGTTTGGTATTTCTAGTTTGAATTTTCAGATTAAAATATATTAGACATCTCCATCATTCACAAAAAAATAGGAATTTGTCCATTTCAACTTTATACCCATTTGCATTAAATATAATGTACTCTATAAGAAAAGAAGGTGAATATATGTTTAATCATTGTGGATCGAATCATCATGCTTTCCGGTCTCCGGATGCTGTTCCATGTCCTACTCCGGGACCTATCACTGTTCCTTTCCCTGGCCCTGCTGGTGACCAGAGTGCTTTTGCAGTCCAGGATGGTGTAATTCCTCAAGCAATTCTTGCGCTGGCTTTACTACCAGCAGGACCTGTCAGAACTGCTATCGCTTTTGACCGCTTATTACCCCCTCTTCCAAATGCAATTACTGTGATACCAGCAACTCCTACTCCTCCTGGACTCGCAGGAACACTCATTCCCCCTGCAGGTGCTTTTACTGCTGTAAGAGTAACTACAACCGGTATATTTGATATTACTGCTGGACTTTCAGTACTTGGTGCTGTTTTAGGGCTGCTTGGTGGAAATTTCACTGCTGAAGTAGTAAGGTTCCCAGGCGGAATCGGCACTGATACTCCGCAAACGATTGCTTCAATCCCTCTATCAGCAATTCTTAACATCGGTATTGTGGCTGCACCATTACTAAGAGGAACAATCCGCGTCCCTGATGTACCATTAAATGCTGGTGATGCAGTTCAAATTCAAATAATCCAAAATGCTACTGTTGTTGCAGCTTCAGTATTACTGGTCACTTATGCATTCTTAGAAATTGAATAACATTCACTCTCTAAAAAATAGCAATGTATAGAGAATCTTCTATACATTGCTTTCTCTTTTACTTCAAAATACAATATTTAACATTTACATAAATGTCCTCACCTATAATGTTTCTCTGTATCAACTCTATCTACTATCATTCCCATTTAGTTCTTTTTCAGGAAAAACTATGCCCAGTAATTCTAAGATTCTATGTGAAAAAGTGTGCTCATTTTGAACTCTGTTTAAAGCTCTTGAGGCTATCATTGTTCTTTCCTGTTCGTTGTTTAAATAATACTCTATCTTTTCTATAAGTTCCTGTGATGTATGATATGTGTCAATATCATAGCCCGGTCTATAAAACTTGCTTAAGTCTGATCGAATATCGGTTAGTTGAAAAGCACCGCAAGCAGATATTTCAAATGTTCGAGGATTTAGAGATAAAGCTTCTATCTTTTCGCTATTTTTATTAATAGTCGGGTCATCATGTGAACGATGTAGGTTGAGCACAATTTTCGCTCCATTGTAGTAGCTCGCGGTTTCTTCAGGAGACAGCCAATTATTTGCATTGATTCTTTGCTGCAGCAAATGATAATTCTGTAAACTGTTCCATCCGACGCCAGAAATTAGCGTGTTTTTACTTACCAAATAGTCGGCAATTTCATCAAAAAATGTTACACGATTTGAAAATGCAACCCCAATAAACAAAATATCTGTTTTATATTTTTCATCAACATCTTTCGGATGAAATACGTTAGTGTCTGCAGCAAGCGGCAGATGATAAACATTTTGACAACCTATTAATCTATAAAAAGAAATACAATTGATTTCTTGTGTAAAAACAAAATCGTAATTAGGCGCGATTTTTTTGCTTTGATCTATAACATACGGATCATCTGTCATCCAGACGGCTGTTTTTATACCAACGTTCTTCAGCATTTCTACTTGAGAAAAAGGCAGCTTAAATCCACTAAAAACAAGTACAAAATCTGGTTTTATTTTTTGTGCAACCCGCACTATATCCTGCTTTGGTGATACTACATGTAATTCCCGTACAGCCATTTTTAGACTATCGATAATTCCTCTTTCTAATGGCCAATATGGGACATCATATTCAGAGGATACAAATATGATGATGAGGTTTTTTAAATTTTTTTGTGAAATCGGATTGGAATTATTTTGAGAAGAATTTAGAGGATGATCATAAAAATTCCGATATCCATACTCTTCTTTCATGATACTTTGATACACTCCTTCCTTAGATCATAATTATTATAAAGTGCAACTTTAATCAGCCCTCACCTATCCTTCTTGTTTCTCTCTGAACTTGAGGTGGAGCCTTGCTACCCGTTGATGCGGGATACAAGCAAATATTTTTCACTTCAAACTAATAGAATAATTCCAGTTACAAAATAATCGAAACTACTACTTCCTATAATTACATATAAATACTTCATAGCTTTCTCTCAAAAAATACCCCCTTAATACCCTAAAGTTCTTCTCTATAAAAATAAGGTAGAATAATTACTATTCTACCTATTTGCCAAAAATAATTTATATTTATAAATCGTTTTCTTCTACTCATTATTTATATCTTTATAATCTAGAAAACCTGTATTCTTCTTAAACCATATTACTTGTTCATAAATACCGTTAGAAATATCTTCATCGTAGCAGGCGATTCACCAAACTATACATTCCAAAATAAACGCCACTGATTATTTTTAATATCATTACTATAACTCTGAAGAAAGATGTTTCTATTTTCTTCGTATCCTTCTATACTTATAATTCCACAGTCATGAAGACACCAAGGAATTACTTGTTTAACAACGCCTACTTCATATCCTGCTTTAACAAATTCTAAGCTTTGGGAAATATCATAAAAATGCCAACCTTGAAATATATCTTCTCTCCATGGGAGGTCGTACTGAGTAAACATGATGAAACCATCGACAGCTAACACTCTTTCATAGTCATTCTTTACAGTATGAAACCATAACAACTGTATTATTTCCTTGGTAGGCGCTTGATATAACCCTCCATACGTAAATCTACGTGGCCATCCAGAAAGACTCGGTATTCCTTTTGCCCCTAATACTCCAGCTACACCTAATTTGGGATTCTTTTTAAATAATGCAATGATATCGTATAGAAAGTCTTCATGTAAAATATAAGTATCCTGATGAATATATACCTTATACTTCGCATCACTTTTTTTCATTGCCTCATTATATCCAGATGTAAGACTAACTGCATTTTCGATAGCTATTGTATCTATTTCATAACCATCAGGAATCTTAAGGGATCGAATATACTGTAAAGCCGTATTGTACTCATCATAATTATTCACACAAGATATGAAACACACTTTTTTATTATTCATCAATTTGTCCCCTATTAGTTAAAAATTATAGTTACCTTTTCTTCATATTTTTAAGTCCTCCTTTTTAAAATATGCACTAACCTCCATTCGGTTAATTAAAAACGTGTGATTTCCATATCAGTTTATATGCATCCTCTCACTCTGACTTAAATGAAAGTCCTTTCTCTGCAGTAAAAAACTTGCAAACAGTTCAATTTAAGATACTACATTCCTCATCTCACCTTGTATAAAAATCCTTTAGGGTGGAAGGTTACAAAGAATTTATGCTTACTTTCATCTATGACAAACTCATTATTCTCCCTCAAAAATTCCTCTAGTGCTTCCATCGGCCCTGGTCCCCAATGCGGTAATACAGGATGACCATTTATATTTGTATCCTCAACAACTAAATAACTTCCTGTTGTAACAAATTTACTATATAATCTTAATTCATCAAGCACATGATTTTTACTGTGATCGGAGTCTAAAATCGCCATTACTACATCTCCGGGATTAATCATACTTTTGACTTTGTCTATCGCTTCAGGGGATGTTGAAGATGCTTGCAAATAAGTTAATCGTGGATGAGTAGGAAGATTAGGCTGAGGTGCTATATCAATGGAAATAATTTTCCCTTTTTGAACTAAATCCAGCATTGATGAAAAAAATAACGCACTTCCTCCACTGTGTGTCCCGCATTCAATAATAAGATCGGGCTTAATTCCATATATCATTTCCTGATATAAAAATAAATCTGAAGGCAATTTTTGAATCGGAACTCCTAGCCATCTCGTGCTCGTATCCCATACTAAGCTATTATAATAATGTTTGTGAAATTCTTCGATAAAGTTATACATATCGAACACCTCTCATCTACATTTTCGTTTTATTCTATAAAATATCCTAAGGATATAATATGTTTAAATGGTGGATTACACGCCATAAAAATCTAAACATCCAGAAAATTAATCTATAAAAACTAAGAATACATTCATAACGAATAAAGTAAAAAAATGGTGGGAAGAATCAACATCAAAAAGAATTAATCTTTTAATTTTCGCCAGTATACGGCATGATTGTCAATTCGAATAAGAGGCTCCGTAATATTGCGTTCTCTACGAAAATCCGTAACTGCTGGTTCACAAGTAGGCAACGCATAATCATCAATGATAATAAAACCACCCTTTGATACCTTATCATATAAATTTGTCAAGCTATCCATTGTAGATTCATAAAGATCACCATCCAATCGTAAAATTGCTAATTTATCAATTGGAGCAATAGGTAATGTATCCTTAAACCACCCTTGTAGAAATCGAACATTCCCATCAAGCAAGTCATACTTTTGAAAATTCCCCTGTACTTGCTCTAAGGATACACGTAAATAATCAAACGTATGAAATCCTGCACCTTTATCTCTCGGATACTTTATTTCATTTGGAGCTGGCAAGCCTTGAAACGAGTCCGCTAGCCATACTTTGCGGTCTTCAATTCCATGAACCTTTAAAAAACCACACATAAAGATACAGGCTCCTCCTCGCCACACACCAGTTTCAATAAAATCTCCTTCTATATTTTCATTCAGAACCGTTTCCATACACATCTGTAAATTATCCATACGCATACGTCCGACCATACTGTGAGCAAATTTCGGCCAGATTTCTCCCATTCTCTTTTTTTCGGGATCTGCAGGCATTTCTCGTTTAACAAACCACCCAACAAGAAGGTCTTGTTCATGCTCTTGCCAAATCTCAAACAAAATCGCCTTTTTTAGTAACTCAATATACATTTCTTTCCCGCGGTCTGTATACATAATCTCCTCCCCTTCATACGATATTGATATATCTTTGTTTTCATAATTATATAATCCGTCATTCAAAGTTCCTTGTTATTACAATGCTACTTTATCAACAAAAACACTCAATGAACATATTCACCCCAGACCACTTCCAATATATTCATAAAAAAATAAATAATTACTTTTACTTCCACACAATTTATAGCTATCACCAAAACTGTTAATACGGTTTAAAGTAAATTATAAAACCCATAAATTACATTTTAAGTAAAAATCCAACATGATATCCAACATTGTTATTAAAATTTCCCTTCATCTCTCTTTTTTCATCTTTCTATTTTTATCACAATAGATATCCTTTCGCTGTAAACTATGGTAATAGGTCATCCATTTCCAAATAGATAATCAATAAAAAAAAATATAAATATCATCCTTATTTAGTACAGCTAAATATTCTATTTACACCTTAATGCTCGACTACACATTGTTTCATTAAAATATATGAAGGGAATATGAAATCAATCTATTTTTTTCTTAATACAGTAATGATTTCTGCTGTGTTTTTTTCATATTTTTCAATATTAAAACTATTATTCAAATATACTGTCGTTTTAACTAAAAATTCATAAAAACTATAGCAATCCCATACATGGAAATGGATGTTTAATTCCTTTGTCATATATTCATTTGCTTCACTTATGATTTCTTCTTCAGGTACTTTATTAACAAGTTTAGCCCACTCAAGATAATGATTATATCTAGAGGTTTCCGGCCCCTGCAGATGATCTTGCACACAGTGTTCAAACGACGTTAATTCACGATCCTTATCAAAGCAAGATCGTTTATCAGGAATTACTAAATAAACCACTCCACCAACCTTTAACTTTTGCATAATGTTCTTAATTGTTCCAATCGGATCTTCGCAATGTTCTAACATATGATTACATATGATAAAATCTAACGAGTTGTCGTCTATTGTGGTTAATTTTTCTCCATCATCAATAATATCTACCATTACAAGATCATAATTATTTAACTCCGGATAATACTTACGTAAACTTTCTTTATCCATTCTATCGACATATTTGAGAGATTGGATGCCACCTAAACCTCTTACTGGTAATGGACTATGCAGCGCACCTATCTCAATACCTATTCCGTGTAAACAATCCCTTGCAACTTCAATACGTTGTTTTGTAAAAACATCATACTCTAATACTTTAGGACTTCCCATTACATGCATATTCGTTCCTGAAATTTTCACACTAATTACATGATCTTTACCATCTTTTAAATACCACGGAACTGGGTATAGAAAAGCATGATGGCCGTTTCCCTTTCCAAGTACTAATAAATCTTCACGGAATTGATCAGCAGGTACTGTTGCAATTAGTTGATCAAAATCATATATATCAAAATTTATAACTTGATCGTCTCTATCTTTATTCATTCCCCATCCTAGAAGCATATGGTGATTACAAACATCAAAGAATCCTTCAAAGTTCAAAATAAGCTACCTCCTATTTGAATTTAAATTTCTCTCTAGTTGATAAACTTATTTATTTTTCGAAAAATCAAAATTTATACGCGATTTTCCATGCTTTATAAGATGCGATATAATGCATTGTTTTAAATCCAATAATCTATTACTTTTCCCTGTAAAATTATCAAATAAACTATCCTAGTGACATTTGACAGTTATATCTAATAACATAGTAAATAAGCTATCCTTCACTGTGTAAGTTAAAACGTTACTTATCAATGTCGAGTTCTTATGAAACTATTACAAGGCTCATAACAATTGTTTTTAAAAAACATATTCAGGATAATTTTGAACAACGATATTCCTATTTTCCTCATAACCAGTAAAATCTAGAGGACCGGAATCATGAAAACACCAAGGACTAATTTGTTTCGCAACCCCTACCTCATATCCAGCCTTTGCAAACTCAAAACTATGGGAAATATCATAAAAATGCCACCCCTGAAATAAATCGTCTCTCCATCTAAGATCATACTGAGTAATCATTATTAGACCATCGATAGCCCTCACTTGCTCATAATCATTCATTACTTTACGATGCGCCAATAACTCTAAGTTACCTCTTCCTTTAGAACCATCATATACATCTCCGTATACTTCTGAACTCCCCCACCATAATCCATTTGGGGCTGTTTTTCCCCCTACTGCTCCAAGCATTCCTAGTTTAGGATAGTTCTCAAACAATCTAATTACATCATATATAAATTGCTCGTTCAGAATATAAACATCCTGATGAAGATAAACTTTATATTTCGCATCAATTTTTCTCATTGCTTCATTATATCCAGATGTAAGACTAGTAGCATTTTCGATAGCTACGGTTTCAATCTCATAACCATGAGGAACCTTCAAAGAATCAATATGGCGTAACGCTATCTTGTACTGTTCAAAATCATTAACACAAGATATAAAGCTTATTTTTTTACTATTCATCTAATCTTCTCCTATAAATTCAGAATTCGATTTATTTTCCATGCTGATTTTTTGCACATCTTTAAATCTTTTCTTTAAATTATGCGCCCCGCTTCTTTTGGTTATCAAAATGTTAAATTTCTTTATAATATATGAATTATATCTATAATAATGGAATTCACATGGATATTTATCTTTACCAACAAGATAATATTAAAGATCCGTTCCCTTCCCCGTTTTCACCATGTCATATACGTTTTACTACAGACATTCACCAACACTAGCGTACATGAAAATTAGATTTGTTAGGGATAGAGTAATTCCCCCTGTGATGTTTCATTAAATAGCTAAGTCTATCGCGATCATATCTTTCCTTTTACATTGAGAAGACCTATTGTCCTTCGCTCTTAAAACTACCATTAGAAGTTAGCATTATTTTTCGTGCAGCATACTTTGGGAACTAAGCAAATAAGAACTTTACAGTCTACCCGTTACCCTTTCTTTCAAATATTCCTCCAGCCCTTCTTGCCAAGGTTTCATTAAATTGAGTCTATTCAATCGCAGCGCACAAGGATTTAAAACCGAATAAGCAGGACGTGGAGCCCCCGCGCCAAATCCCTTCGTAGAAATAGGTGTTGTATTAACGCTTATATCACTTAAAGAAAATATCTCTCTAGCAAACTCATACCATGTACAAGCCCCAGCATTGGATGCATGATACGTTCCATATAGTTCTGTCTCCATCAATTCTTTCACACATTGCACTAAATCTTTTACATGTGTTGGAGATCCTGTTTGGTCATTCACTACTTTAATTCCAAGTTGAGATTTTGCCAGCTTCAACATCGTTTCAACAAAGTTATTTCCATACTTGCCGTAAAGCCAAGAAGTACGCACAATAAAATGGTGTGAATGAAAGTTCTTAACAAAGCTTTCTCCTGCATATTTTGAGGCTCCATACACGTTTATCGGATTAGGAGTATCAAACTCATCATAGCCAGTATCTTTTTTTCCATCGAATACATAATCCGAGCTAATATAGACAAGTTTAGCTGACATCTTCTCTGCTACTACAGCAACATTTCTTGTTCCAAAAGCATTTACAAGAAATGCTTTCTCTCTTTCAGTTTCAGCTAAATCTACCTTTGTGTATGCAGCACAATGAATAATAATGTTAGGATTTATTTTTCTTAAAATGAGATCAACTTTTGAAAAATCCGTTATATCCATATCTTCTCGGCTTAAAGCACAAACCCGATAACCTAAACCATGTAAATCTTCAGCAAACTGTCTGCCTAATTGCCCATTCGCCCCAGTAATCGCGATTACTTTCTTCATAACTCTCTCCCTCTACTAAGATGTACCGTATTTTAGAGGCTTCCACCAGGTTTCATTCCGTTTATACCATTGAATAACCTCCTGAAGGCCCGCTTCAAATGTATATACTGGCTTCCATCCAAGCTCTTTTTTAATCTTTTCAGCATCAATAGCGTAGCGCCAATCATGTCCTAGCCGATCCTTTACAAATGTAATTTGATCTTTAGAGGCGCCTAGCTGTTCAACAATGAGCTCTACAATTTCAATGTTGCGCTTCTCATTATTTCCGCCAATACTATATACTTCTCCTTTTTCCCCTTTATGCAGCACTAAATCAATAGCAGTACAATGATCGTATACATGAAGCCAATCTCGAATATTTCTACCCGTTCCGTATACAGGCAAAGGTTTATTCTCCAAGGCATTTGTAATCATCAGAGGAATCAACTTTTCTGGATATTGATAAGGACCATAATTGTTAGAACAACGGGTAATATTGACATGCAAACCATACGTTTTACAGTATGCCAATGCGATTAAATCCGCACTTGCTTTACTAGAGGAGTAAGGACTGTTAGGATTCAATGGCGTATCCTCTACAAAGAATCCAGTTTCCCCCAGTGAACCGTATACTTCATCAGTAGAGATTTGAATAAATTTTTCAATTTGATTTGCAAGAGCAACTTCTAACAATGTTGTTGTTCCTAATATATTTGTAGAATAAAAGATTTGTGGATTTTCAATACTGCGGTCAACATGTGATTCTGCGGCAAAGTTAATAATACTGTTAATTTCGTATTGATCTATTACATGATAAAGCAATTCTTTATTTTGAATATCTCCTTTAATAAACCCGTAATTCTTTTTTCCTTCTATCTCTTCTAAATTCAATAAATTTCCGCAATAAGTCAATGCATCGTAATTAATAATTTTATAGTGCGGATATTTCTGTACTAAAAATCTTATAAAATTACTGCCAATAAAACCGGCTCCGCCTGTTACTAAAATGTTCATGTGCGTTTCTCCCTAAAATGAAAATTATGATTACCATCTTGTAAAGACGGCAATTCCTGGTCTTTGTCGGACAAAATCGGGTATTTAACCGGCCAATCAATTTGCAATTCTTCATCATTCCAGCGTATTCCGCTATCATATTGGAAATCGTAATGTTCATCGACCTTATACAAGACAATTGTATTAGGGACTAATGTACAAAATCCATGTGCATATCCTTTTGGCACAAGTAATTGTCGATGATTATATTCACTTAATATAAATCCTTGCCATTTCTTATATGTGGGGGATTCTTTTCGCAAGTCTACGATAACATCAAATATAACTCCTTTCATCACTTGTATGAGCTTCGTTTGAGCTTTAGGATTTGTTTGAAAATGCAATCCTCTTATTGTTCCTGCTTCCACCGATTTTGATATATTGTCCTGAATAAATTGATATGGCACTTGTAATTGCTCAAAAACTTTTTTATTATAGCTTTCTTTAAAAAACCCCCTATGATCCTTATATACGTCCGGCTCTACAATGTGTACATTCTCGAATAAAGTTTCAATTACGTTCATTTCCGCCATCACCTCCATTATTCAGGTTTTTCATCAAATTCCTTTCCGAATTGGATTTCTTTTGAGAGTACATTGCTACGCCAAAGAGGATTATAAGCCTCTCCGTCACTTCATCACCCCCGAATACATATATAGGTCAGTATTCCTCGTTATTTTAATAGGTTATTTCTAATGGACCAACAGAAAGTAAATGATTACTTATTACTTTTGTCATGGGATATAGACTTGATCCTGTACCCTCAAAGTAAGAATCACTCCTCTTCTTGTACAATGCAGCTTTAATTCGGTCATTACTACCCATGAATAGCAGAATAAACTTACCTCTTTACTTATTTTACTTTTTAAACATGATATATATGCTGTTTATAACCACACGGTACTAGCTGAATCCTGTACAATTTTAATTTCTTCTTTACTTTATTACTGATTCAAAAGTGAAATGAAACGTCCGGTACTAAGCCTCATCTAAACTTGATACATACATAAAATGGATTCCTAATTTCCCCAGTCTGTTACACGATTTTTAAATATATGAAATTTATTAATCAAAAATGGATATTGAAATTGTTATAAAGGGTGTATTTATCGGACATTCTCTGCACAAAATCTATCTATTTACATATATTATAAGTGTTATTAAATATCAACTTAATTGATAAAAAGGAAGGAGCATTTGTCTATGGTTCTATTACTATGTAAAAGTAGCATCTGTCGCCAATTCTCCAACATACCACTCGGAACTATAATAACGGTCGTAGGTAAATCAGGTTTTGTTTATGGACCAGCCAAACTTATAGACTTTAATAACTGGACTGGCATAGTCACATTAGAAGAAGAAGATTTACCATCTCCAAGTGTGACGAACATTATAAAAATTAGTTGTAATAATGTTGAAAGCATCATAACAACAGAAGAATAGAAATCATTGCTACAATTGGTGATATATAATGAAGTTACTGTATATTTCTTCTGGTTATCACGGTATTTACGATTATTTAGATCACAGTATAAAAGCGGGGCTAAACGATAATGGTTGTGAATGGATCTCCTTTCATCCATTAGAACCTATAGAAAAGCTGCAATCTATTGTTGCCACGTTTCAACCACAGGTGGTTCTAAGTATATTAGGAGACTATCTTTCTGTACAAGCTATTCAATACTTTAAAGAAAATGGTATTAAACTAGCATGTTGGATGACTGAGGACCCTTATTATTTTGATAAGACTTATCAAATGATTAATAGATTTGATTATATCTTTACCATTGATACGGGGTCTTTAAAACACTATCAATTAGTCCATCCAAATGCCTATCATTTACCGTTAGGAACAGATTCTACAACTTTTAGACCTCTACTAGTGGGACACGCATACAAAAGCGATTTACTCCTTGTAGGATATCCATATCCCACAAGGATAAATCTCATCCATTTTCTCTTAAAAAATACAAACTATCACATTTGCCTAGTTGGAAAAGGATGGCGTAATAGACTACAAAAACTGTGGAGAAACAACCCCAGAGTTTTGATTAAAGATACATGGATGAATCCCAAAGCGGTTTCTTATTTTTACAACGGGGCCAGCATTGTATTAAATCCTCATCGAAGCCACAGTTTCTTGCATAATCAAAACACATTTGGAATTATTAGCGAAAGTATTAATAACCGAACGTTTGATATTGCGGCATGTGGAGCTTTTCAACTAATAGAGGAAAAACCTAATCTTCGTTCTTTCTTTACTGAAGAAGAAATGGTATCTTACCGGGATTATGAAGATTGTCTATGTAAAGTGGTTACCTATATGAATAATAAAGAAAAGAGGCAGGTTATTGCTCAAAAGGCTCAAAAACGAGTGATAAAGCAGCATACATTTGGTCAAAGAATAAAAGAAATGATGAATATTATTCAATCATAAAAATCGTATTCTATCACAAACATAATTTATCTAAAAAATAAAGTGAAACTTCCATCAGTGGAGTTCTTCTTCATCCCCCACTGATGGAAAGCCCTCATCAATCGGGCTTTTGCGGAATAAAATCTTAATAGCCATTCATTATGTTCCAAATAACTTATGTTTGAACTTAATCTTATTTGCAGCAAATTTTACTTTTCAAATTTGAACAAGAAAAAACATCGATATGATAACCGATGTTTTTTCTTGTTATAAAGCATTTCCTTACTCCGTCTTTCCAGGAACATACAGATGGGAAATTTCAGAAACAAAAAAGATGTTCCACAACGAAACTCACTCGTAGAAATCGAAAAAAGGTTGAATGTTATGTTGTTTCACTAAAAATTTCTTTTGCAGCTCCATATCTTGTTCGTTTCCACAAAGTCTATCTTTGTATAAATAATACAATGGATAACAATATCAAAATTTATTTCCTATGGAATAGCTATCACTTCAGCGATAGCTGCAATATGCATTTCTTTTTTATCTCCAACCTCTTAAAGAGTACTATCAAATCCATTCCCAAAATATAAATCTTTTGCCAGCGTATTTGCCCTATAGAGAGAATCATGAGTTCCAGCGTCAGTCCACCAACCCTCTAATACATCATAAGTTAAGGTACCTCTTTTAATATATTCATTGTTCAAGTCCGTTATTTCCAATTCTCCGCGGTTAGATGGACTTAACTTTTTGACCATCTTAAATACATCTGCATCATACATATAAATTCCTGTTACTGCATAAGGACTTTTCGGCTCCTTTGGCTTTTCCTCTATCTTTATAATATAATCATCCTGTATTTCAGGAACTCCGAATCTTTTAGGATCATCAACTTCCTTCAAAAGAATTTTCGCTCCTTCTTTTTGCTCCTGATACCCTTTTACATAATGAAATAATGTATCAGAAAATATATTATCACCTAGAATGACAACCATTCTATCATTACTGATAAATGTCTCACACAACCCTAAAGCTTGTGCAATTCCCCCTGCTTTTTCTTGTACTCTGTACGTAAATGAAACTCCAAAATCCGTTCCGCTCCCTAAGAAATTAACTACATTTCCCATATGTTCTTTTCCTGTTACGATAATAATGTCTGTAATCCCACATTCTTTTAACTTAAAAACCGAGTGATAAATCATTGGATAACGTCCTACAGGCAGCAAGTGCTTATTAGTCACCCTAGTAATAGGGTATAATCGTGACCCTGTACCTCCAGCTAAAATAATTCCTTTCATAAGGTTGCCCCTTTCCTCTATAAAAATCTAAAACGTAGCCTGATGTTTTAAGTAAGAGCAGAGAAATATCCATATTTCCAAAGCATCTAAAGGTACCCTTCTGTCTCTATCCTCAAATCCCACAATGTATCAATGAAATTTCTTTGTAGTATTAATACAATTCTTTAGGGTTCATTTTTATTCTTCATCTTTTCATAAATACGCTTCTTACTATGCTCATGACACATAAAGAATAAAATTTTTTTATTCTTTTCTCGGAAACCTTAAACTGCTAAAATGCTTTTGAAGAAAACACAGTGAAGTAACAATAGTAAATTTTTTTCATAACAATGACTTCAAAACAAAATGCTGCATAGGTTGATTTACTATAAAAAACACACGCTCTTTGAAAATTGATTTTTCATTCTATAAAACCATCCCCCCTTGATAACAAGGGGGGATTTAACTAAGGAATTTACCTTAAGCTTCACAGAAAGCAAGAACTCAACTTTTTGAAGATGTTATTTCAAATAAATCAGGAGCTAATGTTCGAATACTCACTTCATTTTTATTCATTTCTATTAAATCCAATTTTTTGAAGAAACTTTTTATTTCTTCCTCTGAAGTCAACGTATGGTCCCCTTTTATTGTAGAGAGTGCTCTTACAGACGATTCCTCAATAGAGCTTTCACCCGTTAAACTGATTTTATCTAATAAACTAATAATATTCTTATACGCATAGTTTTCTTCATCCATGGCCCCATAATAATTTTTTGATAGAATTTTTTTCCCTTCATTCATTTCCCCTTTAGATAAATAGAAGTCGATTAAGTTGAATACTTCATTACTATTTACTGATTTATGGGTAACTGCATTAGGTAAATATTTTCTCTCCTTTTCATAATCAATCGGCATATAAGCAATGACTGGTTTATCAAGTAACAAAGCTTCAATGCCCGTCGTACAACGATTGTGTATCACTACTTTCGAGGCTAAAATCCACATGACAACATTACCATCATGGGCCACAAACACATTTTTATAATCCGACAATTCTTTTCGATAACTATCCACATTTTCATGAATATGAGGACGAACAACAATATTAAGATTTGGATATTTCCCACTTAATTCTTTAATTAATTGGATGAAATGTTCATATACCTTCTTTATATAACGTTCATTAGGATTAAATCCTCTTAAAAAGTGATTATATTGAGTAAATCTTGTATTCACTAAAATAAAATCTTCAAACCGCTGTTCAATCATTTTAACTTCATCACTATATAAACCCCGGAACTTTTTCTTGAGTAGATCGAACCGTGGATGACCAGTTAAATGAAATTTCTGCTTAAATTCAGGAAAAGTATTTGTAACTATTTCTTTATGAGCATCTCCCCAGCAATATACATGCTCGAGTATTTTGACATACTTATCATCTTTTCCAAGACGGCTATAATTATTGCTATTAAGAAATAATCCTTCTTCTTCATCTAATTCAACGATAGAATAGCCTAGTTTGTATGCGTGATCCATATATTCTTTCCTTGCATCACCATAAGGAGTTCCCTTTGAACAAATAATCCCCTTAGGTAATAACTCCAAATGAGCGAGAATAGGCGTATGCGTTCCCAGAATAACTCGATAATTCCCTTTAATTGCATAATAGGTTAAGAGTAATTTTGCGTCTAATTCCCTTGTTTTTGATTCAATTGGTAAGTAGAGAAACTTTTGTGACATAATCATCACCCCTTCTTATTTTTTCAATCGAAAATAATCGTGCCTTTAGTAGCTTACATTATATTTCTCTTATAAAGTAAAACTTTAATTAGTGAAGGTTTTCTTTATTCCCCACTGATTACTAGTCCTCACTAATCGAGCTTTTACTGGGCGCTCCCCCCACCTAACTTCTTTCTTTTGTTGAACTTTGAGGTGGGGTCTTACTGCCCACAAATAGCGGAATAAGCCTACTGAATCCATTAATATTTACTATCATTCATCCCTTTCTTGAAAATTTTTTAATTTTGTTGCTTTCTCATTAATTTCTTCTCTGTTTTTTAATAATCTTTTTAATAAGTTTAATATTTCAGTACTAGTTACATTATCAATAATCCATCCACATTGGTATCTTTTCACTCGTTCAGCAGGAGCACCTAGATTAAATGTAATAATGGGGTAACCCGATAACATCGTTTCACTTGTTGTATATGAATACGTTTCAGGACAAATTGAAGGAGTAATCACCAATGCTATTTCTTTTTCAGCTAATATTTCTGATAAATTATCAACTTCATATCTTCCTGTTACTTCAAACTTACCTTCATCACTTTTGTATGGGTTAAAATGAATATTTGTTATACCAATCACTTTTAAGTTTATTGGCAAATTTTCTTCAACAATTAAATCCTTTAATTCATATATAATGCCTGATCCTTTCGGCAAATCGATTGCCCCCACAAAAGCAATATTCAATTCTTGTTTATTTAAAAAATCCTTATTAAAAGTGTATGCTACTTTTGAATCAATGGAATGTTCTCTTACTTCTATCTGGATATCTTTATAATATTTCAAAAGAATTTTTTTCGTGTTATAACTAGGCGTTATCACCTTTTTGGCCCCTACCAAAAAAGAATGAAACGCTTTTCTCCAATCTTCAATGTTAATAGTTTCTTTTGGATATAATTTTTCAATACACCCTTGACAGATTTCTGGGTTTGTTTCAGCATTACAATATTTCTTTTCGTGGTTAATTAAATTGTAACTTGGACAAATACAATAAAAATCATGAACAAAAAAATAATAATCCACCAGTGAGTGTTTTATTAAACTGAACATTTTTTCAATTGGATACTTAAATAAATGATTAATAAAAATTAGATCAATTCTTAAAGCACTTAATAATTTTTCAAAATTTATTTCATTTAGTTTACTTAGTTTAAGATGATAATGTATTGGTTCAGAATGATTATGATCAGTTAAAATTAAATAATCTGTCCCAGGTATTAGTGTGTATATCCTCTCATCATCGCCTAATGTTTTTATATGGTTAGCTTGATAGATTGAGGCACCACCACCTAAACCATGGTCGATAAATAATCTACCCTTTTTATAAGAATATTTATCTGCGGCCATTACACTTTTCATAAATTCTCGTATATTTTTCATTGGATCCAACTTTATAAATTTTTGTATTATCTTATTATAATTGGGGTATCGGTCAAGCAATTTTTTTAAATTACTTGACATTAACGCTTGTTTACTGCCATCTATTTGATTAAAACTTACACCATGTTTATGATAAACAAACACATTTGGGATCAATATATTTTTATATCCTTTATGCTGAGCTCTCATACACCAATCATTTTCCTCGCCATACCCTTTGCCAAAAACCTCATCATCAAAGATTCCGATATCATGAATAACATTTCTATTTAATGCCATACAGAAGCCTACACCTGTTGGGATTACTATCCCTTTGTTAAGGATATATTTTGAAAAATATGAATCGACTTCATTTGTATTCATATCGTACGGTAATTCATTATCTTGAAGAAAATTAGGATAGGAACAAATCGTAGCACTATTTGAGAAAGGGGTAACTGATGAAATTTTATTATTTACTAGAATAGGGTTAATTAAACGCCGAAAACAATGTGGTGGAATTTCTGTATCGCTATTTAATAAAATGGGGTGATTCGTTGTTAAAAGTAAGCCTTTATTAATACTTTGTACATATCCTAGGTTTCTATCATTGTGTATAACCACTAATTTTTTTAAGTTTTGAGATGATTTATCGGATTTCAAGTTTTCTAAAAAATGGTATATTCGCTCATCTGTACTAGCATCATTAATTAAAAATAAGTTAAATTTAAGATCTGCATTATCATATATACTTTCTATACATCTCTTCGTAAATTCATAACCATTATATATTGGTATAATCACATCTACTTCAGTATTCTGAAATAAGTTATTCTTATATTCAACATAATTTACTTCATTAAATGTTTCTAAACTAAATTGATCAAGAATAGAATCATTTAAAAAAGATGGTTCATCAACTCCTTCGTTTATATTCGAAATAGATTGGATATCCGTTGGTTTTTCGTAGTTCAAATTTAAAATTAATCCTTTGTCGTCACCATTTAAATATTTATCCATATAGAACTTAATCTCTTTTTCTTTTTTTGAATAATCCCAAATCCTCAGATGATTTACTTGTCCTTCAAAATATCCGTATCCTTCACATCCTCCAATATTTCCTGATGCAAAGATATTATTCTTCGTACTTTTTAATCCTTTTTTTACAAAACCTCCATTCACATATAAGTTTGGAGTTTGATTTTCATAAACAATGGCTATATGAGTCCAATCGTCTATTTTTATCTCACATTTGAGTAGAGCAAATACATCATTGTGGCTATGTTCATATACCGTTACACCATTCGTTCCAACTGATATCCCAGTGCCCGATTCATCTTTTTGCTCCATTGCAGATTTCCCCGGACTAATAATGAATCTTTGACCGGAAGTGCTATGCTTTCCTTCATCTAATTCCCAATTTAAGTTAAGTTCCTTTTGAGGCTTTACCCAAAACTCATAGGTGAAGTTATTTTTAATATTTTTAAATAAATCCTTTGTCAGTATCACTTCTTGCCCTTTGAAATTTAAAAATCCTTGCAACACATTGTTCACCCTCGCTTATATAATTCATTCTACAATTCAAAAAACAAAAATATTTAACTATTAAAATTACAAGATATATATACTTTTTTGCTAATTATTTAATAGCACTATCTAACGCCTATTTCAAAGTTCATTGAATTAAGTGTTTTTTATTAATGAAGATACATTTTTATTATTATTTGAGTTTTATAATCGACTAATTATACACGATCGATGTTTTTATTCATTACTAATTAGTGATATAAACTATGCACTCAAACAATAGAAATCGGACTTAGGCTTTTCCTTTTATCATGCTATGTTTTGTTTTTCTTTTTGTATAGTTACATAGTCTAGCTTGAAAAAAGATGGTGCATTATCCTCTATATTAAATAAAGAATTTTCTCTCTGAGTTTAAACAGCATATGATATGTAACACTTTTAGATTAGAAAATTTGAAGGTACCGCTTATATCTAAAAACGAAGATTTTGATTTCTAGCATTTCCATAATATAAAAGAAGCTATTAAACAGATTTATCATTTCCTGAACCAAGAAATAAAAAATGGTAAGGCACAATTACAAGTAAATTATAATCTAGGCTTATTTACTATTTCGGTAAAACTATAAGGAAATATGGAGATGATACCCAAACGTTTTTCCGAAATATTCATAGTAATAGATAAAGAAAATGTATTCAATAAAAAAGGCTGTGAATAAAATGGATTTAACAGGAAAAACAATTTTAGTTACTGGTGGAACAGGCTCTTTCGGAAAAAGATTTATAAAAAAAGCCCTGGAACTTGGTGTAAACAAGATCATTGTTTTTAGTCGTGATGAGTTGAAACAATACGAAATGGCTCAAGAATATACCGATTCGCGTATTCGTTTTTTTATTGGGGATGTACGTGATAAAACTCGTTTATATCGAGCATTTGCTGGGGTCGATATTGTAGTTCATGCAGCTGCTCTGAAGCATGTAGGTTCATGTGAGTACAATCCGTTTGAAGCCATTAAAACAAATATCTATGGTGCTCAGAATGTAATTGAAGCTGCTATAGATTGTGGAGTGCAACGTGTCATTGCTTTAAGTACAGATAAAGCTGCTTCTCCAATTAACTTATACGGTGCAACAAAATTAGCATCAGATAAACTTTTTGTTGCAGCAAATGCTTATGTAGGAAAAAAAAACACAAGATTTTCAGTTGTACGTTACGGAAATGTAGTAGGCAGCAGAGGCAGTGTAGTGCCATTTTTTAAAAGTATAAAAAATACCGGGAAGATTCCTATTACAGATGAACGTATGACTCGATTTTGGATAACACTTGATCAGGGAGTACAATTTGTTCTTGATAACCTTCAGCGAATGAAGGGCGGGGAAATTTTTATTCCTAAAATCCCTAGCATGAAAGTAACAGACTTGGCAAAAGTAATTGCACCTGAATGTAAAATTGAGTTTATAGGCATCCGTCCAGGAGAGAAACTTCATGAGGCTATGATCACTGAGGATGATGCCCGTCATACTTTGGAATTTGAAGATTATTATATCATTCAACCTGAATTCAATTGGTGGGATAAAGCAAATATAAGTGAAGGCAAGCCACTTCCAGAAGGCTTTAGTTATACAAGCGACAAAAATGAACATTGGTTAACAAAGGACGAGTTAAAAAGATTCATTAATGAATAAGATAACAGAATAACTAAAATGAATTAAAACAATCTATAAGGGAGTATTAATGATCATGAAACATCTTTTAGCGCTTCATGGAGGAAAACCCGTACGGGATCATTATTTGCCATACGGCAAGCAATCCATTGATGAAGATGATATCCAAGCCGTAATAAACATTTTAAAAAGTGATTTTATTACAACCGGTCCAACAATAAAACAATTTGAAGATCAAATGGCAGCATATGTAGGTGCAAAATATGCCGTAGCATTTTCAAGTGGAACAGCCGCCCTGCATGGAGCTTGCTTTGCAGCGGGGATCTCCACTGATGATGAAGTCATCACCACATCAATGACGTTCGCTGCCAGTTCTAACTGTGTCCTTTATCAAGGTGGAGTACCGGTATTTACGGATATTGAATCCGATACTTACAATATTGATCCTGCACTAATAAAAGATAAGATTACAAATAAGACAAAGGCAATTATACCTGTACATTTTACAGGACAACCAGCTGAACTTGAAGAAATCTCAAAAATTGCCCGAGAATATAACCTAACAGTAATCGAAGATGCAGCTCATGCATTAGGAGCTACTTACAAAAAGAAAAAAATTGGTTCAATTAGCGATATGGCCATGTTCAGTTTTCACCCCGTCAAACATATTACAACAGGCGAGGGTGGAATCATTACAACAAATAATGAGGACTACTATCAAAAACTTCTGCAGTTTCGAACACATGGAATCACCCGTCATCCTAACAACCTAACTGAGAATCATGGTCCTTGGTACTATGAAATGCAATTTCTTGGCTATAACTATCGGATGACAGATATCCAAGCCGCTCTTGGATTATCACAACTGCAAAAATTAGATTCTTTTATCACTAAAAGAAAACAATATGTAGCAATGTATGAGACGGAACTAAAAGATTTACCTGAAATTATTTTACCAAAACAATTAAACCATGTTGATTCAAGTTGGCATTTGTATATCATTCAGTTAAATTTATCAATGTTGAAAGTTGACCGAAAAGAAATCTTTCAAGCGTTACAGCAAGAAAATATTGGTGTCAATGTTCACTACATTCCGGTTCATTTACAACCCTATTATCAAAAATTAGGTTACCAAAAAGGAATTTGCCCCCATGCTGAAAAATTATATGAAAGTATCATTACGCTACCATTATTTTCACAAATGAGTGAACAAGACGCTAATGATGTCATTCATGCAGTTAAAAAAGTAATAAATTTTTATAAAAAATAAATGAATAAAAAGGTGATGAAATGAAAGTTGCCGCTATTATTCAAGCCCGAATGGGCTCAACTAGGCTTCCAGGGAAAATCCTGAAGAAAGTTCTTGATAAAACACTATTAGAATATCAAATTGAACGAGTAAAAAAAGCAAGAACAATTGACCAAATTATTGTAGCTACTACTACAAAGCTCAATGATAATCCAATCATTGAGCTTTGTAGGCAACTTTCTGTTCCTTATTATCGTGGATCAGAAGATGATGTATTATCACGCTATTATGAAACTGCAACGAAATTTTCTGTGGATGTTGTAGTTCGATTAACTTCAGATTGTCCCATTATCGATCCTAATATTATTGATAAAGTAGTTAATTGCTATTTAAAACATCAAAATGAATATGATTATATCTCTAATACACTAACCCGTACGTATCCGAGAGGACTAGATACAGAGGTTATACCCTATCAAATTTTAAAACGAACATACGAAGAAGCCAATGAGCCATCATATCGTGAGCATGTGACTGCTTATATATATAACAACCCCGGGAAATTCAAACTGTTAAATGTCCATCATAACTTAGATGAAAGTAAGCATCGCTGGACTGTCGACACGAAAGAAGACTTTATTCTTATTAAAAACATTATTACCAGATTATATCCAGTTAATAGTCAGTTTTCTTTCAGCGATATTTTAAATTTATTAAAACAAGAACCAGATTTGTTTTATATTAATAGTCATATAGAACAAAAGAAGATAGGTATGTAACTCAGATGAACATATTCATTCGAGTAGATGCTTCTATAGAAATTGGAACAGGTCATGTTATGCGATGTTTAACCTTAGCAAAGGAATTAAAAAATCTAGGACATCAGGTAGCTTTTATATCTAGGGAATTAAATGGCCATATGTGTAACTTTATAAAATCTAAAGGATACACAGTATATATGTTACCGAAAATGAAACTAGTGAATAGTAATTGTAATACCGCTCATGCTCACTGGCTTCAAACTAGCTGGGAAATAGACGCACAACAAACAATAAATATTATAAATCAGAACATTTCCCCTGTTGATTGGCTTATTGTAGACCATTACGCATTAGATAAAAAGTGGGAAGAAAAATTGAAGGAATTCACCCAATATATAATGGTTATAGATGATTTAGCAGATAAATCACATATGTGTGATATACTGCTTGATCAAAATTATTATACAAATATAGACCAAAGATATACAAAATTACTCCCTAAAAATTGTATAAAATTATTAGGTCCCAAATATGCACTGCTAAGGACAGAATTTTTAAAGAGACGGAAAAATGTAAGAAAAAGAACTGGTAATCTTAAAACAGTACTCATATTCTTTGGTGGAAGTGATCCCACTAATGAAACATTCAAAGTAATCAAAGCTCTAGAAGCACTAGATTGTACACAGCTTCTTATTCATGTAGTTATCGGTCAAGCAAATCCTCAAAAAGACTTCATCCAAAATTCATGCAAAAAACATTCAAATATGACCTTCCATTATAATATTGATTATATGTCCCGATTAATGAATGAAGCAGATCTGGCAATATGTGCTGGAGGTTCGACAACTTGGGAAAGATATTGTTTAGGGTTACCTGCACTATTAATCTCAGTGGCATATAATCAAATTGAAATATGTAAAGCAGTAGGAAATTTAGGTATTGATTTTTATATTGGAAAATCAGATGAAATTTATGAGAAAGATATTTGTAATTCCATTGAGATTGTTAGGAGCGGAAACTTTGATTTAGAGGAATCTTCTAGAAAAGCATTAGAAATGGTAGACGCTTTCGGGAAAACACGTGTAGTATCCGAGATTTTACAATATTAAATGTTAAGGAAGATATTATGAACATTCTATTATTAGGATCTAAATGTAATAACTTGTACAGTTTTCTTAAATCATATGGAGATCGTGTTGTTTTCTATGAAGATAAAATAGACATTCACTCACCTATTCTTACTCATATTGATTTTATTGTCAGCTATGGATATAGATATATGATTCCTCCTTCGATTATAGAGAAATTTAATAACAAGATTATTAACTTGCATATATCTTATCTTCCCTGGAATAAGGGGGCTGATCCCAATTTATGGAGTTTTCTTGAAGATACACCTAAAGGGATTACAATTCATTATATAGATAACGGATTAGATACAGGGGATATTATCGCTCAATTGAAAGTTCCCTACAAGGAAAACGATACACTAAAAACCTCTTATGATAGACTATGCCAAGAAATAGAACGACTTTTTATTGAGAATTGGGAGTTAATTCGTTCTGGAAAAGTTATGAGGAAACCACAATCTCTTGGCGGCAGTTATCATAGATTAAAAGATAAAGAAAAGTATTTGAATTTCCTTACTGATGGATGGGATACGTCAGTGAAAGATATAATAGGTAAAGCAAAAATGAACGGTTAGAAAGGAGAAGATAGAATGAAAGATGTTGAGATTAATGGAAGAAAAATAGGTCGTAATCAACAACCATTTATCATTGCCGAAATGTCTGGAAACCATAATCAGTCATTGGAACGTGCATTACAAATCGTTGAAGCTGCAGCAAAAGCTGGAGCACATGCTCTAAAAATTCAAACTTATACAGCTGATACGATGACACTCGATATAGATAATAAAGATTTTAAAATAGAAGATGCAGACAGCTTATGGAAAGGAAACACTCTTTATAAACTATATCAGCAAGCTTACACACCTTGGGAATGGCATAAACCGATTTTTAATAAATGTAAAGAACTAGGTATAACCCCATTTAGCACCCCATTTGATGAAACAGCAGTTGATTTTCTAGAATCCCTAAATGTTCCTTGTTATAAAATTGCTTCTTTTGAAAATACTGATATCCCTCTAATCTGCAAAGCTGCCTCTACTGGCAAACCACTTATTATCTCCACCGGTATGGCTACAATTTCAGAATTAGATGAGACTGTCAAGGCTGCCAAATCAGCAGGCTGTAAAGACCTTATTTTGTTGAAATGTACAAGTACGTATCCTGCTTCCCCGGAAAACACTAATATTTATACAATTCCTCATATGAGGGAATTATTCCAATGTGAAGTAGGTTTATCAGATCATACATTAGGAGTAGGTACTGCAGTCGCAAGTGTTGCACTGGGAGCAACTGTAATTGAAAAACATTTCACTTTATCTAGGGCTGATGGAGGAGTAGACTCCGCGTTTTCAATGGAAGCAGACGAACTAAAATCTCTTGTTATGGAAACAGAACGAGCATGGCAGGCACTAGGGAAGGTTTATTATGGACCGACTGAGATGGAAAAAAGCTCATTAAAGTTTCGTCGTTCTCTATATGTTGCACAAGATATGAAAGCTGGAGATCTTTTAACAACAGAGAATATAAAAGCCATTAGACCTGGGTATGGTTTGGCACCAAAATACCTTCCTATTTTACTAGGAAAGAAAGTGAAAAAAGATATTGTTAAGGGAACACCTGTAAATTGGGATTTGATTTAACGAAAAACTCCTTAAATGAAAAAACAAAATTCCTGTCTCTGTTAATCAAACTTCCCACATGAGTTTCAGCATTTTTTTATCTATGAAGTATTTTCTATCAGGGGCTATTGTCATTTTTTATCAAATAACCCCTCTTTCATTTTATATGGTTGAAAAAGCCTCTAAACAACTCTTTATCTGCAGTTGTTCTACAGATCTTTAAGAGTCACAATTACCATTTTAATCTTTCCTTTCTTTTCATTGATGAAAAGATTATAAAATCTCTTCATTTTGACAAGCTACCGATAAATTACGCGCTTTTTCCAAAATTTCACCGCGATTTGTTGAAAGATTTTGTAATAATTGTAAAACACTCTGGCTACTCACTTCTTTCAGAATCCATCCCCCTTTATATTTTCTTATTTGCTCCGCTGGGGCTCCCATATCAAATGCAATGACCGGATACCCCGAAAACATAGCCTCATTGGTTGTATAAGAAAATGTCTCTGGACATATAGAAGCCGTTATAACGATAGCTATTTTATGTATTGCTAAAAGATTAGAAATTTCCTTATTATCATATGGTCCTGTTACAACAAAATGTCCGCTTCGGCTAACAAATCTTCTTTTATGCCTGTCTGTTAACCCAATTACTTTTATACAAAAGGGTAGCTTTCCCCTTTCAATTTCCATTTTAAGTTTATATAAAATGTGCGATCCTTTATTTTTGTGTATATTTCCTACGAAGGCAACATTAAGCTTTTTTTCACTTGCGAATTCAGGGGTATATGCATAGTAGATATTAGGAGATAAAGGATGCTCCTGTACATCTATATCAATGTCAGGGAAATGTTTTTTTACAATTTCTTTTGTACTGTTACTTGGAGCGATTACCTTCTGAGCATTTGATAAAAAAGATTCAAATTTTTTTCTCCAAGTTTGAATATCTGTTTCCCTTCTCCCACTCAAACACGCCGTACATATATTTACATCTGTTTCATTATTGCAGTAAGGACCATTCCTTTTAATCAAATTAACGAGAGGACATATACAAAAAAAATCATGTATAAAATAGATGTAATCAATTCCAGAATGTTGAATGAATTTTATAAAATCAAATATAGGGAATTTAATGAGATGATTTATATAAATTAATTCAATATCCATTGACTTGAGTAGTAATCGGAAGCTATTTTCATCATAATTATGAAACTCGTATTCATCGTACAAAGGGCTTTTTTGATTTATATCTTCTATACGAAAAATTCCAGCTCTAAACGTCATCTTATAAATTCTATACTTATGTTTATTCTGCTCAATATACGTATTTTGATAGTATTCTACTCCCCCGCCTATAGGATTCATCACAAATAAAATGCCTTTCTTTTTTTGAGCACCGTCTCTTTCCAATAACATACTCCCACCTTTATATGAATTTTGCTATTTTACATTCTTTTTCATGTAAAATAGCAAAATAAGACTGCACTTTCCGCTTCAAGTAATCGCTACAATAAAATGAATGATTACTACAGTGTATTTCTTTCATTTCTAAAAAATCACTCATGTTTTATTTACCCAATCACTTTCTATTTCCATACATATATTAACTATATCTTTATTTAAAATACATGTATTCTAATATCAAATTTAAGGTAGGTGAAAAAAATGGCAAATTGCGAAGGTATAGTTTGTTTTTTATTTGATAGTTGGTCACCAGGAACTATTGTTACAATAACAACCAGATCTGGACAAATTATTGGGCCTGCTTCTCTTCTTGCATTTCATTCCAATCTTTGCCTAGTTATCTTAGAAGAAGAAAGTTCAATAACACCACCCTCTACAAATTTTATATTCATAAGTTGTGAAGATATAGAAAGTGTTACTCTCTCTGCTTAAATTCATGAACTGTAATTTTGTATTTTCAATTAACAAGAATCAATAACAGGATATTATAACTATCTAATCAAAAAAATAATTTTTTCTAACTCTAAAGACATACATGATAAATAAGCGCTATCGGATTTGATTGGTTACAATTAAACTACTATTGCACCAGGTATAGCATACTTTTAGGTAACACCTAGTATGTAAAAATTTTTTCTCATAAAGCTGCGACTTTCTTTCGCTTTTCTAACAAATGAAACTCGAAAAAAATCTTTATGTGTTCTTAAGTATTTCCTTGTATTACTCATAGCTTTATATTCAATTTGCTCTTTTTATTTCCCCTTAGTATTAGTTCTTCCATCCAAAGCATACTAGAAAAACAAATAAGATTTACAATTCGTCTTAAATTAAAATAGACATAAAAAACGCTATCCTTTCTGCACATTTTTGCAAAAGAATAGCGTTTTCTCTTTATATTATATAGATAAAAACTTAGCTTAAGGAACATGCTTGGTATTTTTCCCCAAAAAACATATACCTAATTTTAACACCTGTCCTACAGCTTAATAAGACTCTCCGTTATCCTAAAATATGATACCCAGAATCCACATGAATGTTCTCACCAGTAACTCCGCTCGCTAGGTCACTGAATAAGAATAACGCTGTGTTACCAACTTCTTCTTGTGTTACGTTACGACGAAGTGGTGCGCGTTCTTCGATTTGTTTTAGGATGCTGTTGAAGTCGCCAACACCTTTAGCTGATAGCGTACGGATTGGTCCTGCTGATACAGAGTTTACGCGGATGTTATGTTGTCCTAGGTCGTTTGCTAAGTATCTTACGCTTGCGTCTAGTGATGCTTTTGCAACGCCCATTACGTTGTAGTTTGATACTACACGCTCGCCGCCAAGGTATGTTAATGTAACGATGCTGCCGCCTTCTGTCATTAATGGCTTCGCAGCTCTTGCTACAGCTGTTAATGAGAATGAGCTAATGTTTTGTGCTAGTAAGAATCCGTCGCGAGATGTATCAACGAACTCGCCTTTTAAGTCATCACGGTTTGCGAATGCGATGCAGTGTGCTAATCCGTGAACAACTCCAACTTCTTCTTTAATAGATTGGAAACAACGTGCGATATCTTCATCGTTTGTTACGTCACATGGTAAAACAAGTGATTGTTGTCCTTCTAATGATTCTGCTAGGTCACGTACGTTTTTTTCTAGACGCTCACCTGCATATGTGAAAATTAAGTTTGCTCCTGCTTCATGTAATGAACGAGCGATACCCCAAGCGATGCTGCGTTGGTTCGCAACTCCCATTACAATAATGTTTTTTCCTTTTAAGTTGAGAAGATTCATTTGTTTATCCCCCTAAATTTATTAAATAACATCAGTTATTAGTACCTGGTAATATATTTATATCATATCACAAATTCGAAAGAAGGCAAAATAAAATTATTAGTATGACTGGTTCTTTAATTCTCTTTCGTTCTTTCACTTTCCTGCTATTATGAAGGCACGCTCTTTATTTCCTATATACAAGGTAATTATAAATCTAACATCTCTGCTCTAAAATCCAAACAACATATTTGCAAACCACTCAAAATCCGCTAATATGGTAATAGCGTCTTTTTTTCATTTTATAAAGAGCAATAGAAAGGACTACGTACGGTGAAAGATAAGAATTCCCAATATCGAATAGATTACATATTAATCCTGATTGTACTCGCAATTGCAATTGTTAGTTGTTTTGCTATTGCAAGTGCTCAGCCATCTTTACCACCAGCATTGCAAAAAGTAAACTTTGTAGCAAAACAAATTCAATGGTATGTCATTGGGACGATCGCAATTGTTGCGATTATGGTTATTGATTTTGACCGATATAAGCAAATCGCTTGGTATTTGTATGGATTTGCGATGGTTTTACTGATTGGACTTGAATTAAAAGTTCCTGGAGCTGTAACAATTAAAGGGGCTACTGCTTGGTATAGCGTGCCAGGCCTTGGTAACTTCCAGCCTTCTGAGATTATGAAATTATTTTTAATTATTGTTATTGGCCGCATTATCGTCAATCATAATGAAAAGTATTCATTTCGTTCGCCACGCGAGGATTTAATTTTACTCGGTAAAATATTCGCTGCGAGTTTACCACCACTGCTTTTAATTGCGAAAGAACCTGATTTAGGAAATACAATGGTTATTTCAGCAATGATTGCAGCAATGATTTTAGTTTCAGGTGTACGCTGGCGCTTTATTTTCGGTTTAGCTACTATTGTTATAGCAGCTGCTTCGACGCTAACGTATATTTATTTTGAACATACAGCATTCTTTAAAGAACATATTTTAAAAGAATATCAATTAGATCGTTTCTACGGCTGGCTAGCACCTTATGAATACGAAACGCAAGGATATCAGTTACGTCAGGCTGTTTTAGCAACCGGATCAGGTGAATTACATGGTAAAGGCTGGGAGAATGGTCAAGTATATTTTCCAGAACCGCATACCGATTTTATTTTTACAAACATTGCCGAGCAATTCGGATTTTTAGGAGCAAGTGTTGTCATTTCCCTGTTCTTCCTTCTAATTTATCGAATGATTCATATCGCTTTGGAAAGTAATGATCCATTCGGTAGTTATTTATGTGCAGGAACGATCGGAATGTTTACATTCCAAGTATTCCAAAATATCGGGATGACAATTGGATTGCTTCCGATTACAGGGATTACGCTTCCTCTTATGAGTTATGGAGGTAGTTCCTTACTAACCTATATGATTGCGATCGGCTTCATACTGAACGTACGATCACGAACGAAAACATTTATGTTTGACTAAACCATATCCACTTGGGTATGGTTTTTTCTATATCCACTTTAGGTATACTAAGAAAAAACTCGAGATGGAGGTTACAAAATGAAATACGACATTATCGGGGATATACACGGCTGTTTAGAAGAGTTTCAAACGTTAACAGCGCAGCTCGGTTATAACTGGGATAGCGGTCTTCCTGTTCATCCAGAGAAGCGACAACTTGCTTTTGTTGGAGATATTACCGACCGTGGGCCAGCATCCCTAAAAATGATTGAAATTGTATGGGAACTTGTGATGAATAAAAAAGTTGCTTATTATGCTCCCGGCAATCATTGTAATAAGTTGTACCGTTTTTTCATCGGACGTAATGTAACAATTGCACACGGATTAGAAACGACCGTCGCTGAGTATGAAGCGCTAAAAACTCGTGAGCAAAAAATCGTGCAGAAAAAGTTTATTGATCTTTACGAACAGTCACCACTCTATCACGTTCTTGATAACAAAAAACTCATCGTTTGTCACGCCGGTATTCGCCAAGATTATATTGGAAGGACGGATAAAAAAGTCCAAACTTTCGTATTATACGGGGATATTACGGGGGAAAAACATTCTGACGGCTCTCCTGTTCGCCGTGATTGGGCGAAGCATTATGAAGGAAAAGCGTGGATTGTATACGGTCACACCCCTGTCGCAGAACCTCGCTTTGTCAATCATACGGTGAATATTGATACAGGAGCTGTATTTGGCGGGAAACTAACAGGACTGCGCTATCCAGAGATGGAAACAATTTCTGTTCCTTCTTCTATGCCATTTGTTCCTGAGAAATTCCGTGCAATTACATAAGAAATAAGCTTCCCTCATACGAACTGCAACCCAATTGTTAGACACAGTGAAGTAATCAAAAAATAACTCCAAAATCAACTTTTATTGTAGATTTTGGAGTTACTTTACGTTTACTCTATGTTTGTTTCTAAAGTTACATCTGTATAGGAATTATCCTCACCTATATTTAGGATTACTTCACATTGACGTAATCTCAATTCAAAGAGCGTTATAGAATCATGATAAACTTCAGGATCTGATTTCATTTTATGCAGTGTATCTTGTTTTTCTTTTATTTCTAAATGAGTGTTTTCTACAGCTTGTTTCAACGCGCCCAATGGATTTCTAAAGAATATATTAATATCCCGCTCTAGTGCGTTTTCAAATAGCTCAAATTGCAAGAAAAATTTGCTCATAATAGAAGCCGTTACATCGGTATAATCTTCATTTTCTAAATACTGTTTGTATTTGTTATATAGCATAGCTTTATTTTTAGGAAGAACTCCAAATAATTTACCGGCGCTTTTCAGTAAAAATTGTGCTGGTGTAAATCGGCGTAAGATATTTACTTCTTCCATATGTATTCTAGTTGTCATTCTATCAGTATCTCTGCGCCAGTCATCAAGCACTTTAAAGTCACATTCTAACTGTATTCGATTTTCTCCACATAAAGAATTAAGCCCTTCACTGATTTCTTCTAAGTACGATTGACTTTGAAGGAACTCGTTATTAGAAGTTGCAATCCAATTTTGCATAGAGCGAGCAAAATTAGGTAACACAGTTTGTTCTAGATATTTTTGAACTCTTTCGTTCATCGCTGTGTTTAGTTCAATATCAATGTGTCCAAAATCACTTTCTTCACTAATTAAATCAGAACAACTCTGCAATAGTTTCGGAATATGTTCTGTAAGATCATTCGTAATTTCGTTTTTCATTGTACGATATGATTCTGTAATGAAATGAATTTTTTCCTTCTCAAAAGCAGTAAGGTTATTCATACAACCATTTAGTTTAACTACTATATCTTCATTCCAATTAATAGAATCCACTAGGTTGTTTTCCATCTCGACGCGTTTATCCAAAAGATAGGTAATTGTTTTTCGGATGAAAAACAATAGCTTTTCAGTACGTTCTGCATCGATATTTTTATGGTTAAAGTTAAACTGAATAAACTCAGTTAAATCGTTTAGCTGTTGACTATTTGTATATAACGAAGAGTAAGGGAAAATTCTCGCTTGCGGGAAATATCCGTTTATTCTTGCTTGCGTATCATGTATAACTCTTTTTGCTTCTGCTTCACTGTAAATGTTATCGATTTTATTTAATAAGAAATGAATTTGTAGATTTGGTATATGTTCTTGAATATTTAATAGAATGTCACGCTCTTTGTCAGTAAAAGGTGAATCCGCATTCAATACGAATAATAATTCATCTACAGAATTTAAATATTCGAATATCTCATCTCTAGTGTCATTGTTCCTATTAAAGCTAGGTGTAACAACGAATGTAAGTTTATTTTTACTTAAAAATCTACATGGTAATTTAAATTCAACACACGCTCTATCTCTATATGTTTGGCGGTGCAAGGACATCATGTTATGGAAATCAGAGAAATTCTCAGTTGTTGTAATTGCTGAATCTGTTATAGCGTTAATTTCTGTATGAGCATCATTTTTAAAGACAACTACATTTGAGATTGAGTTTTCTAATATATTTTCTCCTAGTATAGAGTTAATAAATGAGACTTTTCCGTTTCCTGAAGTTCCAGTTACTAAAATGCGATTTGTTCTTACATCTGCAAGCTCGCCAACTAACCATCTAAATCGATGACCAATTTCTAAATCCTGTTTTTGTGCCCACTGTGTAATAGATTCAAAAAGATGTAAGCTATACTCTAAGCCATCCACATGATTAACAGAATATGACAGTAGGCTTTCCGCATGTTCTATATTTGCTGAATCTATTCGGGAAGGGAAAATCTCATCCCATGCCAATACTGCTGCAGATGGAAATACAGAATGAGACGGATTAGCTACCTTTAACCAATTTGTTAAAAAGCTTGGAATGATATCGTGTAATTGTCTTAGCATATATTGACCTTGAATTAATTCAAAGTACGTTTCTTCATATAGAGAAGAAATTTTGTCCCATATATCGGACGAATGTATTTCGATATGTAAGAAAAATTCATTTATTGTTTTAAGCCATAATAAGTAATTTTGTTCATTTTTATAGCTGTGCCAAAGTGATGAAACAATTTGCGTAAACTGCACTTGATCTACATTATTTAATGTAACTAATACTTTATAAAAATAGTCTGGTGAAATATTTTTAGTAAATCCTTTATCGATATATTCTTTTAGAACCTCAAACCATGGGAAAGATTCTGTTCGAATTAATTCATTCACAGCAAGCTCTACTGCACTGTCAAAATCTTGCTGTTCTTCATAAAAGGAACGTGCAATTGTTGTAACGTTTGGATAATCGGGATTTAAAGAAACCGCTTCTTTAATAACAGCGAAAGCTGAATCAAGATTATTTTGCTCGATGTAAAGAGACAGCAATTGCAGTACAATTTCGGTCATAAGTATTTTGTTATCAGTAGTAATCGAGGTATAAACATTTTCAGCAACTGATAATTGGTTAAGTTCGAAGTAAGCATCCGCAATATTTTTTTGTGCCCATGGTGCTAATTCATTACTGACTTTCTCCCATTTAAAAACAGCTGTTTCAAAATCTTGATGATGATAATAAAATTCACCTTGTGCAAAACGAATATAAGATCCATCGGAAATCTCATTTTTTTGTTCGTTTACATATGCTGCTCCAAGTACTTGAAGAGGTGGATGTGTTTCATTCTCCATTAAGAATGTTTCATAATATATCTTTTTTATTAATTGTTTTTCTAATCTCATTTTTTTCCCTCACTATATCTTGAAAAAAGTACATTTTTCTCCATGTGTCAACACTTTTTTGTATTTATGCTTTTATTTTAACAAAGAATTTCTTTTGGAAAATTTCACTTTTCTTTCATTTTTTAAGTAAGATTGAATTTTAATGAGAAAGGTATCAGTTTTTTTTCAATTTCCTTTCAGTTGTGAAACAACATTAAATGTTCCTAATAATTTAATGCAACTATAAAAGAATTAAGACTAAACGAAAAGGGCATGGGCCCGGTACAATACCGGGCCCATGCCCAAGAAGTTGCCCAATGAAATAACCTGTCTAACTTTTGCGGGTCACTTCAATACTGGAGGCAGCTTATTTCAATAATTCTTTCATATCTTCCGGCACATCCGCATGAAATGTCATCTGTTTTTCTAACACCGGATGATAGAAGGTTAAACTCGTGCTATGAAGTGCTTGCCGCTTCATTTGCGACTTACTACCTCCATACAAGTCATCTCCTAACAACGGATGGCCTAAGTATGCCATATGTACACGAATTTGATGTGTTCTTCCTGTTTCTAATTGCAGTGAAACTCGCGTCTTATCAGGAGATCTATCTAGCACTTGAAAATGCGTAACTGCTTTTTGACCGTCTTCACATACCATTCGTTCAATAATGCTGTCACTCTTTCTTCCAATTGGTGCATCAATCGTTCCTGATTCTTCTAGCAATTGTCCATGAACAATTGCTTCATATGTTCGTTTCACTTGCTTTTGCTGATGCTGTTTCGATAAAAGGTGATGAATGAAACGGTTTTTCGCAATCAGCATCAGTCCTGACGTATCACGGTCGAGCCGCGTTACAATATGTACTGTACTTGCAAGGTTTTGCCTATCATAATGATATAGGAGTGCATTCGCAACACTTCCAGATGGATGTTCCCTAGACGGAATCGTTGACATGTATGGGACTTTATTCATTACGAGTACAGAGGCATCTTCGTATATAAGGTTCAAAGGAATATCTTCAGCAAGCATTCCTTCACTTCTTTCCTCAAGTGGAAAGAAGACTTGTAATTCTTCTCCAGTCTGTAATACGTGCCGCACTGTTGCATGCTTACCGTCAACTTCAATTGCTCCGCCCTGAAACTTTATATCTGTCAAAGCAGCTTTAGAAATTCCTTTCGTTTTTAGAAATTCCCGAATGAGCATTCCCTTCTCTGCTTCTGTCATACACCATTTTAATGTAAATCTTCTCACATGCATAAACCCTCTCTATTCATCCGCAACAAACGAATCACGAACACGTTTCCAAAATGGAAACGGACGAAAACGGACAAATCTCACCTTCTCGTTTGCGACGCGGTATTGAATTGATTTTACGTCTTGATGAACCATCGTTAAATGATCCACTGTAATTTGTAAATTCATTCTTTTCGTCGGCTTCAAAACACATGTATGATGCTTTGGTAAAACGAGGGGCGAACCTACTGTACGGAACACGCGGTTATTAATTGAAGCCATTTCCGCAATTTGAATCGCTTCAATCGAAGGATGAATAATTGCTCCGCCTAGCGCTTTATTGTAGGCCGTACTTCCAGAAGGAGTAGAAATACAAAGACCGTCCCCGCGGAATGTTTCAAAATATTCCCCGCGAATTTCTACCTCTGTTACTAATGTTCCTTCCAAGCTTTTTACTGTTGCTTCATTCATTGCTAAGTACTGTGATTCTTTACTGCCATTTACATAGCGAATAATGACTTCTAAAAGCGGGTATTCCACAACTTGAAACGGCGTTTTCGCAATCGCAATCACAAGTTTTTCTACCTCTGTTGGCAACCAATCTGCATAGAAGCCTAAATGTCCCGTATGCACACCAACAAACGCTGTCTCATCTAACCGATTATAATAGCGGTGAAACGCGTATAAGAGCGTCCCATCTCCCCCAACAGAAATTACAATATCCGGCTTTTTTTCATCCATTGTAAACCCGAAATCCTGCAAGTAGTCTGTCATTGTACTTGCAAGTGCGTTTGATGATTGATCTCCCTTTGACATAATTGCAAATTTCATCGCCCAACACCCTTTAGTTTATGATTCGGATTCTTTCGCTTCTTGTTTGCGCGAAAAAATCTTTTGTGCTTCCTGAATTTCGAGACGAATCGAAGACATTTCTTCATCTAATAAAAATGCCGCTTCTGCTGCACGCTGAAGACGAATTTTAATATCTTCTGGAAAACGCCCACTATATTTGTAATTTAAAGAATGCTCAATTGTTGCCCAAAAATTCATCGCTAACGTCCGAATTTGAATTTCAACTAATACTTTTTTCTCCCCGCGGATCGTTTGAACGGGATAACTAACGACTACGTGATACGAACGATAACCACTTTCTTTCTTCTGCGTCACATAATCTCGTTCTTCCACAATTTCAAAATCATTTCGTTTTCGAAGATATTCAACAACAGGCTTAATCTCGTCTACAAATTGACACATCATCCGAAGACCGGCGATGTCCTGCATTTCTTCTCCGAGCCGATCAAGCGGTACATTGCGCTTTTCCGCCTTATCAATAATACTTGCAACCGATTTTACCCTGCCGGTTACAAACTCAATCGGAGAGTGTTCTGTTAACATTGTAAACTGAGAGCGCATTCCTTTTAATTTCACTTTTAGCTCTGCCACCGCTTGGTGGTACGGCGCTAAAAATTCTTCCCAATTACGATTCATTTAAACCACCACCAAAGTCAATCCATTTGCTTATAAAAATACCTTTTCTACAGCCGTTACAAGTTCTTCTCCGTAATTTGCATTACCTTCAATATTTTCAATTAAATATTCCACTTCTTCTTTCAATTGCTCTAATTCAATTTCAGTATTATTTACGCGAACGAACATTGCTTTATCACTCTTCATTGCACCGTTCATTGCTTCCCAGCATGTATGCGGAATGCTTACATAAATGAAAGCTGATTCGTTTTCTAAAATATATAAAAATGATAAATGATCTGAGTCTACAAGTACGTGATTGCGTGCTTTTAACTCCTCCACTTGTATTTCAGTATTTTCCGCACAAAAAATAAGAGCATTTTCTCTTTCTTCTACGCTCTTAACTTGAATTTTATTTTGCATGCTCTAACTCCTCCATATCAACTTCCTGTCTTACTTCACATTAGTATTGTATCATAACATAGACGCAAACAAATAAAACATTGAACCAAATTTGTGAAAAAGCGATAATGTCTAAAGAATTACTTTAAGAAGGAGCCTATACAATGACACAAGAAATTGAAATTGAATTTAAAAATATGGTAACGCAAGCAGAATTTCAAATGTTATGCGATGCCTTTTCTATCCAATCATTTACAAAACAAGTGAATCATTATTTTGAAACACCTCATTTTTCTTTAAAAGCAGCAGGCTCTGCTCTTCGTATTCGTCATAAAGGTGGAGCTTATACATTAACTTTAAAACAACCGGCTGAAATTGGGTTACTGGAAACTCATCAATCTATAACAGAAGAAGAAGCACAGCAAATGATGAAAACAAATCAGATCATTGCAGGCTCTGTGCTAGATCAACTACATACACTTCAAATCCCTGTTTCTACTTTAACTTATATGGGAAGCTTAACAACAGAGCGAGCAGAAACTACATTTGAAGGCGGCACGCTTGTATTTGATCATAGTTTCTATTACAATCACGATGATTATGAACTTGAATATGAAGTACAAGATGAGGCAGCGGGCAAAGCCGCTTTCCTCAATTTATTAAACAAACATCATATACCTGTTCGCCATACAAAAAATAAAGTACAGCGCTTTTTTCTTGCAAAACAAAACGAAGAACGCTAAAGTGAAACTTCCATTAGCGAACGTTTTTTTCGCTAATGGTTAGCCCTCACCAACCGGGCACTTATACTTAACTTTATCTTAAGGAAGAAAGTGGGCAAAAGATTGCACGAGAGCTGTTTAGTTGCTCTTCGTGACAATCCATTGCTACAATAGATATACATTTGATGGAAAAAGGAGTTTATACAGGATGAACAAGCAACCGATGACACCATTTGAAGCAATTGGCGGTGAACAAGTCATTGCAACATTAGTCGATACGTTTTATTCCTATGTCAGTAAACACCCTGACTTATCTCCCATCTTCCCAGACGATTTGACAGAAACAGCCAGGAAGCAGAAGCAATTTCTAACGCAGTATTTAGGTGGGCCAAGTTTGTATACAGAAGAACATGGTCATCCTATGCTAAGAGCACGCCATCTCCCTTTTGAGATTACACCAAAGCGAGCAAAAGCCTGGTTAGCATGTATGGAGCAAGCGATGGAAGATACAGGAGTACATGGGCAGATTCGAGAATTTGTTTTTGAACGTTTAAGATTAACTGCGCAGCATATGGTCAATACTCCAAACGAAACAGGTGAAGCGTAATGGATAAACAGGAAGCAAAGCATATGCGCATTCCTTCTCTTTCCAAGTGCGAACATAAGTCTGTAGAAGCCTATTTGTTTATTGATCCACTTTGCATGGATTGCTGGGAAATCGAACCAGTTATGATAAAATTATGGCTCGAATACGGAAAATATTTTTCGATTCGGCACATACTAACCGGCAAAGTGGAAGGGGCAATCGCCTCCCCACACAAATGGAATAAGCCTGCTAATATTCGATTTGTGTGGGAAAAAACAACAAGTTTGCAAGGCTTTTCATGTGATGGAAAAGTGCATATGCAAGATGCCTCATCTACACCGTATTTAGTTTCTATTGCAATTAAAGCAGCTGAGTTACAGGGCCGAAAAGCAGGTTCGAATTTTTTGCGGAAACTTCAAGAATACATTTTTCTTGAAAATATATCAAAACCAGATTTGGAATTACTACTTGCATGCGCAGAGCAAAGCGGTATTGATGTAGAAGAATTTAAAAAAGATTTGCATTCGATTAGTGCAAAAAAAGCATTCCAGTGCGATCTAAAGTTCACAAATGAAATGCACATCACCGAAATCCCTTCTCTCGTATTCTTTCATGCAAATTCAGATGAGGAAGGTATTAAGATTGCGGGAATTTATTCATATGACGTATATGTACAGTTGTTAAAAGAAATTGTGAAGTGCAACATTGAGCCTGCTCCGTTACCACCACTAGAGGTATTACTAGAAATGGTTCAATTTATGTCGTCTAAAGAAATTGCATTTATCTATGACTGTTCGCAGCAAGAAATAGAACGAGAGCTAAAAAAATTGTCATTGAAAAGAAAAGTACGAATGATTGAAGTGAAATGTGAGCGTTATTGGAAATGGATTGCAAAAGAAAAAGACCTGGTGTAAACACCAGGTCTTTTTCTTTACGGCTTATAAAAATATTAAAGGGGATGGGAGAAATTTTCACGTTCAAACAAAGGGGTATATGTTTGTATGTGAATTCGTTCACGTCTATTATATTACATGGTTCGACATCAGATGACAACCCTTTTTGTCGAATTTCACATTTTTGTCACATTCTAAACGTTTTCATTACTGAATAGGCTATAAAAAGGCGTTCTTTAGGAGGGATTTCATGAAAAAAACACATATCTTCTTTCTACTTTTTTGTATTTGCATTTCTTTTTTCCTGTACATTCTTTCACTATTACAAGCCTTTCCAAAGATTATTGCGTTGCCGCTTTTATTCGCAATCATTGTCATTAGCCTCTCTTATTTCAATCATCGAAAGCGATTTAAAGGTTTTTAAAACAAAAAAGGCGAGAGTTTTCACTCTCGCCTTCTCTCTTCCTCTATTATTTACCTTCAAATAATAGCGCTTCTAATTCATTTAACTTTTCTTCAAATACTTGTAGTGCTTCTTTAACAGGCTCTGGTGATGCCATATCTACTCCTGCTTTTTTCAGCACTTCAATTGGATAATCAGAGCTTCCAGCTTTTAAGAATTCGTTAATATAACGCTCTACTGCTGGTTGTCCTTCTTCTAAAATTTGTTTTGATAAAGCTGTTGCTGCACTAAATCCTGTTGCGTATTGATATACATAATAGTTGTAATAGAAGTGCGGAATACGAGACCACTCTAAACCAATTTCTTTATCGATGACTAAAGCATCGCCAAAGTATTTTTTATTTAAGTCATAGTAGATTTCTGTTAACATATCCGGCGTAACCGCATGTCCTTCTTGTACCTTTTTATGAATGATATGTTCAAATTCAGCAAACATCGTTTGACGGAATACAGTCCCGCGGAATCCTTCTAAATAATGATTTAATAAATATAAACGTTCTTTCTTATCTTCTGTCGTTTTTAATAAGTAATCATTTAAAATTGCTTCGTTACAAGTTGATGCAACTTCCGCAACGAAGATGGAATAGTCACCATATACATGTGGTTGTGTTTTTCTTGTATAGTAGCTATGCACAGAATGACCAAACTCATGTGCAAGTGTAAATAAATTATTTACATTATCATGCCAGTTCATTAAAATATACGGATTTGTTCCATACGCACCAGATGAATAAGCTCCACTTCGTTTTCCTTTGTTTTCATATACGTCTACCCAGCGATTTTCATATGCTTCTTTCAAAATTTCAACATACTCATCACCAAGAACATTTAATGATTTGAGTAGAATGTCTTGCGCTTCTTCATATTTCACATTCATTTTCACTTCTGGTACAAGCGGTGTATATAAGTCGTACATATGCAGTTCATCAAGTCCTAATGCACGCTTACGAATATCAATATAGCGGTGTAATAAATGTAAGTTACCATTTACTGTCTCAACAAGTTGATCATATACTGTTTCAGGAATGTTATTATTGCTTAACGCCGCTTGACGTGCAGAATCATATTTACGAACACGTGCATTGAAATTATTACGTTTCACTGCACCACTAAGTGTGCTTGCAAATGTATTTTTATATTTTCCATACGTTTCGAAAACAGCATGGAATGCATCATGACGAACGCGACGATCATCGCTTTCTAAAAATTGAATATAACGGCCGTGTGTTACCTCTACTTCTTCCCCATTTTCATCTTTAATAGATGGGAATTTTAAGTCCGCATTATTCAGCATACCAAATGTACTACTTGATGCGCTCATAACTTCAGCTGCCTCTGCTAACAACGCTTCTTCAGCTTCTGACAATACATGCGGGCGCTGACGTGTAATTTCTTCTAACGCATGTTCATATACGCTTAATTCTTTATTTTCTTGTAAGAATGATTGTAATTTTTCTTCTGAAATTGTTAAAATTTCAGGAACGATATACGCCATGCTGCTAGATGCTTGCGAATATAAGTTTGTTGCTCGATCATTTAGCGCTTGATAACTAGAATTTGTTGTATCTTGATCGTAACGCATATGAGCATATGTATATAATTTTCCTAATCTCATTGAGACTTCATCTTCATATTGCAATGTTTCTAATAATGAATCAGCAGAGTCACCAAGTTTCCCCTTAAATTCAGCTAACTTTGGAAGTAATTCTTTCACTGCTTGAAATTCTTTTTCCCATTCTTCATCCGTTTGGAAAATGTCTTCTAATCTCCATGTGTTCATTTCTTCAATCTCACTGCGGTCTGGCAATGTTTTTGCTGTTGTTTGTTCAGACATAAAATATACCTCCTTTTAATTCTCTACCTAAGTAAAATTCGATTCTTTTTATGTAAATCCTTCCATGTACTCTTTTATTATATCCGTTTTTCCTTTTCCCATGTTGTACTTTATCTCAAACAGAGATAACGCATGCGACAAACAAATCGCATCATATTCTTTTATTTCTCCTTCTGTTTTCGGCATCGTAAATCGCCTTATTTTTCGGTACTTATGCACATCCACCTTTTCAATTATCCCCACTTTACATAAAAACGTGACATATTCTACGATCGCCCGTTTCCATACATTTTGCGAAAAATACGGTAACGTGCGTCTTTGAATACTACGCCTTTTATTTACATAGGAAAAAACAGCATGCAATGAAAAATAATCTCCAATTTCAAATTTGCCAATGAAGTCTATACAAAGGAAAGCCTGCCATACAAAAGGATGTGTTCGAAATGCAAATGCAGTTGGAAGAGGAACACCAATTTCAGATGGAAAACAAGAGGGTGAAAGATGATATTGATATAAGAGGTGTAAAAGTGATTTATGACTATAATTCCATATTCGAAGGACATTCGTTCGAAAGTAGTTCTTTTTATTCTGCCATTCCCGCTCCAATCGTTTTTTCGTAATTGACGCTTGACAAAAGAGTTCCTCAAAGGTAATGGTACGCAATGGGGAATGAATGATATGTGAGAAATAAACATTTGTAGAAAACGGGGTAAGAAATTCGCATTTCATAAATGACTTTTCATTTGGACAAAAAAAGAGAAGTGATGGCTGCGGATAAGATTGTATGCAGAGAAAGTGAAACGAGGATAATGAAATCCAATAAGCAGAATGCCTTTTCATTTGATTCCCACCTAATATCCAAATGATTTGTATTCCTGCTTTCCAATATGAAGAAGTTCGTTTTAATAACTGTTCAGCGGATAAAGAAGCACATTGATATTCAATTGCAATCTGTCTCCTATTCCTTTCGATAAAGAGGTCAGGCCTTTGCCGAATCGCTGGAAGATAATGTTCAATTTCTACATGGACACCTTGCGATTTGAACCATCTATACAGTTGTTCCTTTCCACGCATATGGTAGGCAGATTCATGTTCAGATGAAACATGGCACTGATCTGTTTTTCTATGGGCAAAATGCCACCTCTTTTGCTTCCCTAACTTGAGCTGCACCTCTCGCCTACAAATCGGGCAAAAAAAGCGTTCCTTCTTTCGCATGATTTGCAGCTTCTTTTCATCGTGGTTATGAAGAAGATGAACCTTTTCACCGTTCTCTCTCCTTGCGACAAACATCATACCACATCCTTTCTATACTGGTTTCTATTCTACAATTTGTTACAAATTCCTTTCAAAACAAAAAGAGGACGTCCTTGTTAGATAAGTAGTTCAGTTTTTGTGGAGAAAATCACAAATAACATCACAAATAGAGTGCTATATCTGTGTTTATGTGCTTTTTGGACTTAAATTGACACCAGAAATCGCACTGTAATTAGCAGAGTGACAATGGTTATTGTCACTCTGCTAATTGTTATTCTAGAAGGTTTGCTATTTTATATGCTACTTTTCGTAAGTTATAAGGCAATTCAAAATTTAAAAAGAAGTATGTTATAATGGATATAAAATTTTGTGAAAGAATGTTCTTAAACTAACGGTGAAGGTTAATTTAATAACTCTATTATCTTTATACTTTGTATAATTAGATAGAGGCTATAAATGGGAGGGAATTTATGACTACAAATAAGGACTACATTCGTTATATTCGGGGAAAAGTGGGGCACGATTTAATATTTCTTAATTTTGCTGGAGGTATTGTTTATAACGAACGAAATGAAATTCTTTTACAAAAACGGGGAGATAGAAATGAGTGGGGTTTTCCAGGTGGTGCTATGGAACTTGGAGAATCTCTTGAAGAAAGCGCTAAACGAGAAATACTTGAGGAGACAGGATTAAATGTTGAGGTTGAACATCTTATTGGTGTCTACTCTAAATATTCTGGTGAGTTTCCGAACGGAGATAAAGCTCAGACTATCACTCATTTTTTTCAATGCAAGCCAATTGATGGGGAACTTAACGCAGATGGTATTGAGACTTTAGATTTAAAATACTTCCCAATAGACCAAATACCGAAATTATTCACAAAACAACACGAAGATGCCTTAGAAGATTGGCTTTCCAAAAAAAAAGGTGTATTTAAATAAAAACAACTACAAAATAATTATCCATAATCTTTAACTAACGGGTGCGTTTGGTGCGTTTGGTGAAGATTACAATATGTAGAAGTGCTAAAGACCAACTTAATTAAGTCGGTCTTCTTTCTTGCTGATTTCACTGTTATTTAGTGTGCGATTATCATTGCTAATTGTTTTGTTTTTCTAATTGATTTGTTTTTCTAATTGATTTTTCGTATTTTCTCCACGTTATCTGAACTACTTACTTGTTAGAACATCCTCCTTATAATAAAGGTGATAATAAACGATATGTCGATTCCACAATCCGCTTATGAAGGCGGCGCTTATGAAAATGATCTACATGAATTTCACTGGATTCTTGTAAATCCTCCTTAAAATCCTTAACAAGCTTTCGAATACTATCCGTATCATATAAAAAGGCATTCACCTCAAAGTTTAAATGAAAGCTTCTCATATCCATATTCGCTGTCCCAATTGATGCTAAATCAGAGTCAACAATGACAATTTTACTATGAAGGAAACCTTTTTCATATTCGTATACTTTTACCCCTGCATCTAATAACTCCGGAAAATAAGACCTCGATGCATAAAACACCGTTCGTTTATCCGGTTTACTCGGCATCAATAAACGAACATCAATGCCAGCAAGAGCTGCCACTTTTAATGCAGATAAAATATCATCATCCGGAATAAAATAAGGTGTCGCGATCCAAATGGACTTTCTTGCTGAAGCAATCATTGCAAAATAAAGATGCTTAATTGTCTCCCATTTATTATCCGGTCCACCGGCAACAAGTTGTACCCCCCCCCAATGATCTCCATCTACCGCTTCCGCTTGTAAATATTCAGGTGCTAGTACAGCTTCACCCGTCATATAAAACCAATCTTGCAGGAATATGAGCTGCAGGCTTTGAACCGCCTCACCGCGTAAATATAAATGCGTATCTCGCCAAAATCCAAAATATTTATTTTTCCCTAAATATTCGTCACCAATATTGAGTCCGCCTACAAAGCCTTCATTTCCATCAATGACAACAATTTTCCGGTGATTCCGATAGTTAATTTTATCGTTTAAAATCGGAAACCTTACCGGAAAGAATGGAATCATCTCGACACCTGCATCGTTTAATTCATCAATATAGGCGTTTGACAGTTTAAAACTTCCAACCGCATCATATAAAAAACGGACGGCAACACCTTCCTGCACCTTCTGAATTAAAATGTCTTTAATTTGTGTGCCAAGCTTATCATCACGCACAATATAATATTCCATATGAATATGATGCTTCGCCTTTTGTAAACCTTGTAAAATGGCTTGAAACGTTTCATCACCATTCGTTAACACTTTCGTTTCTGTCTGAAATGAAATATTTAAAGCACCAAGCCGATCTGCGAGACGAAATAGCAGTTCTTGATGTTTATGATTCTTTAAAATGCGTTCTTGATAATCTTCATGTCCTTTGTACTGTAAGAAAGCTTGTTCATCCAAAAGAGCCTTCTTTTGAAACATTCGTTTTCTGCGAAAATTTTGTCCAAAGAGTAAATACGCAAAAAATCCAAATACAGGAAAAATACCAAGTACAATTAACCATGTCAACGTTTTAGATGGATGCCTGTTTTCCAAGAAAATAACACAGCCAATTAAAAATGCAGAAACAGTAAATAGAATGCTTATAATTCCTACAAACGAAATGTTTTTCATGCCTATAACATCCGAATAAAATGCTACATCAATAAACATTCGTAACGAAACAAACACTGCGAATAAACCTAGAAAAAAGAAAAGTAACTTTAATGTGTTTTTCATTCCTACCCCCCTTACTTACAAAGCTTTTCTACTATTATTATACCCATCATATAAAAAGCCGATTTCATAATATTGAAATCGGCCTATGTCTTAGAAGGAAAATGACTGCGAATCGTCTCAAGTGCATGTTCTTTAACAACTTGTTTGCCGTATTCACTCACGCGGTGAACCGTTAAAGTAGATTCTTCCCCATATTCTAAAATAATACTTAAAACACGGTCAATTTCTTCTTCATCGTGTAGCACTTCATCAAATTCAACATATACATAATAGCGGTCTTCAAACGAATATAGTTCATCTTTTATATCTTCAAATATAAGACGATGACTTAACGAAATGACGTCTTCAAAATCATCAAATTTAATTAAAAAGCCAAATGTTCCATCTTCGTTAAAGTTTGTTCCCGCTTCTATCTCATCCTCTAATTCTTGTTGAAATAGCGATTCGATTCGCTCATCTAGAGGGATATCAATAATTTTATCTACACCTATTGGTAATTCTAATTTTTGTCCATCTTTTGAAAGCTGTGCTTTCGTTACAAGTACTTCAATGCCTTTATCAAGCGCCTGTACTTGAATCCATAGTGGCCCATCAATAAAGAAATCATCGTGATCACGAGCTTCATCCATCATTTCCCAAAACAATTGCTCACTTCGTTCACGATTGTACCAAATCTCTTCTCGATTAAACCCTCTATCTTCTATATCAACGTACGTAATAAAAAATTTCATCGTATGATCGTTAATTCTTTCAATGTCCAAAATCCAACTCTCCCTTCCTATTTGGAATTGTTATGAAGGGATTCCCCACTCATATGACAAATCAATAGATTCTTGTACTTTCATTTTATGATAAGATTCTCCAGAATGGAAATAAAATCGTTTTATTTTATAAAAACAGTCATTCACCTAGATTATCTTGCACTAATAATCATAATTCCTTACCCTTATATATTGCAGTATATACACTTACGATATAAACCTCATCATTTCTCATTCATATAGTCAAATTTTAATCAGCTCACAAATAGCGGGATAAAAAATTGGACATACAATTCCACCTAGCACCGTACAATTGTAATAGAGCTAGTCAAGCTTTTTCATTTTATACATACATCTACACCTATATTACTGATTAAAACAGAATAAATGGAGGCAAAATGATGGAGTTAGATTTTTTGACATCTATACTAATGATTGTCGGTATCGATGTTGTATTAGGCGGTGATAATGCAATTGTAATCGCACTTGCAAGCCGAAACTTACCCGAATCTAAACGGAATAAAGCGATTTTTATTGGTACTGGCCTAGCCATTGTACTGCGAATTCTTCTCACAATACTTGCCGTCTACTTACTCGATATTCCTTTCTTACAGCTTATTGGTGGCATCTTACTCACACTTATTGCCGTAAATTTAATTACCGATAATAACAATGATCTTTCTTCTATAAAAGCGAAAACAACATTATTTCAAGCGATTCGTACAATTGTATTTGCCGATCTCGTTATGGGTTTTGATAATGTCCTTGCGATTGCTGGAGCAGCTCATGGAAACATCACACTCGTGATTATCGGATTATTAATTTCAATTCCCATTATCATTTGGGGCAGCAAGCTCATCTTAGTATTTATGGAGCGATTTCCCTTTCTCATTTATTGCGGGGGAGCAGTTCTTGCTTACACAGCTGGAAGAATGATTACCCATGAAATAAGACTTGTGAATTTTTTTCAACATAATCCAACCTTTGCAACAAGTATACCCTTCCTCTTTACTTTCACAGTATTAGCTATTGGGTTTATTGTTCAGCATATCAAATTAGGGAATGTAAAGTGAAACATGCAAAAACCCTTTCTTCTTGGGTGGGAGAGAGCGTCCGCTCACGCATAGTAGCGGTCAGGACCTTTTTTCGCCTCATGTCACGTAAAAACAAAAGGAGAAAATAAGTGGAAGACTCCTTTTATTTTCAAAGCTGTGATTTGTATGCGGAAAACCAAAATGAAGTTATATACAAACAATAAATATATATATGAAAACCTTCTACTGTAAGGTAGAAGGTTTTCATATACAAAACTTATATTATTAATTTACAAGACGCTGTGCTTCACGTAATTGAAATGTTCTTACTGTACGTGGTAAGAAGCGACGAATTTCATCTTCGTTGTAACCTACTTGAAGGCGTTTTTCGTCAATCATAATCGGACGGCGTAAAATGCCTGGATAGTCACGAATCATCTTATATAAATCTTGAAGTGGTAAAGATTCTAAGTTAACGTTTAACTCTTGGAAAACTTTCGAACGAGTTGAAATAATCTCATCCGTTCCGCTTTCTGTCATGCGTAAAATTTCTTTAATTTCCTCAATCGTTAATGGATCAGAGAAAATATTACGTTCTGTATAAGGAATATGATTTTCCTCTAGCCATAATTTCGCCTTTCTACAAGACGTACAACTTGGAGAACTATATAGTGTTACCATACAAGACTCACTCTCCTTAAAGAGTACAAATTCTGTACTAATTACAGTTTTAATTTCTATTTGGCAGCAATTCTTCACTATGACTTGTCTTACAGCAAAATGAAAAATTGCTTTTCATGTAAACAACAACTTTATAAGCAAGCAACTTCTATTAAACAACAATTACTTTAAATAAGTAACTTCTATAATCATTATACAATAGATTCTGAAAGAAATATACAGTAAATTTCCTTTCCAATAGGAAAACTCATCTTTCATTAAGCTGAAATTTTCATGGACTTTTCATAGAACAAACCCCTCTGTTTTATTACCATATATACCTTTAGTGCTACTTCTTAACATGTTTATAGAAGCTGTCCATCCAATCAATCCGTTGCTAAAGATAGCGTTTCCTTACTCTTTTCATCATAAAACAGCGGTTAAATGTAAGACATATCATTGATAAATCATCTCGCACAACAAGAACACTTGTTCTTTTTTTTAATTCTATCAAATCTCCTAGTTACTGTCTATACTATTTTTAAGTAAAATATTTGTTTTCAAACTTTTCTTTCTTTTTAACTTTTTTTCTCATACAATAAAAATATAGACAGGCAAAGGGGGATTCCATATGGTTGCTTTTTTTATTGATTTTGCCATTGTCGCTGCCCTCGTCATCGGAATCACAGCATTGATTGGCGTCATTACAAATGGTATTGGTGAAAATTTATTTGGTCGGAAAGAAAAAATGAAATTTGTTGATAAAAGTGCGGAAGTGCAATCTGGTTGGAAGCAAGTTGGCGGGAAAGGGATTTATAAAAAACGAACATACTAAAAAGAAGCAGGAATGTGCCTGCTTCTTTTTCATTATTTCCCTACTGATGCCCACTTGAAGCTTAAATCTCCGCCGTAATTATGCTTATAAATATCTTTAACTGTCCCTCTTTGTAAGTAAGCTGCACTACGTTGATATACAGGGGCAATTGCTGCATCATCCAGCAACATTTTTTCAGCTTCAAGTAAACTATTCCAGCGTGCCTTTACATCGCCGCCGTCTGTCTTTGCTTTCATAATAATTTCATCATATTTCGGGTTAGAATATTTCATTTTATTTTGCGCACCATCTGTTACAAACATATCAAGGTACGTTACTGGATCTGGGAAATCCGGGCTCCATCCAGCGAACGTCATGTCATAGTCTCCACTTTCTTCAAGTTTAAGCTTTTGCGCAAATGGCTGCTGCTTAATTTTCAATGTAAAACCAGGTAAGTTCTTTTCTAGCTCTCCTTTTAAGTACTCCCCTGTTCTCTTAGATAAATCTACATCTTCATTTAATAGTTCAATCTCAATCTGATCTTTTCCTAATTCTTTTTTACCAGCTTCCCAATATTTCTTCGCTTCTTTCACATTTGCTTTTACTAAATCTCCATTTTCAGCTCGGAAGTCTTTTTTATTTGGACCTGTAACAAATTTACCTGGAATCAGTCCTGTCGCCTCAGTAGAACCATTGTTTAAAATTGTATCCACAAATGGTTTACGCTCAAAAGCAAGAGAGATTGCCTTACGTATATTTTTATTTGCTAAAGCTTCATTTTTCTGATTGAAACGAAGGAAGAATACGGAAGCTTCATTTGCAGTTTTAAAATCTTTGTCCCCTTTATATTTATCAACAAACTCAGATCTCAAAATAACACGATCTATTGCTTTTGTATCATATAGGTTAATTGATGTTGCTAAGTCTTTTACAATATTAAAGTTCACTTCTTCTAGCTTCACTACTTTATTGTCCCAGTATGATGGATTTTTCTGTATTTGGAAACTTCTTTCATGCTTCCAGTCGCTTAATACAAACGGTCCATTATACAGTGTTGTGTTTGCCTCTAGACCAAACTTGGCCCCTTGCTCTGTTGCATATTTTTCATTTACTGGATAGAAGAGTGGATAAATCATTAAATTTTCAAAGTAAGGAACTGGATGTTCTAATTCTACTTCTAATGTATAATCATCAACGGCTTTTACCCCTAATTGATCTGGTGCCATTTCTTTCTTATTAATTTTTTGTGCATTCTTCACGTCAAACATGATATAGGCTGATACTGCTGCTTTATCTGGATTAATCGCGCGTTGCCAAGCGTATACAAAGTCTTTCGCTGTTACAGGGTCTCCATTTGACCACTTCGCATCTTCACGTAATTTAAAAGTATACTTTTTGCCATCTTCTGATTTTTCACTTGATTTTGCTACGCCTGGAACGAGCTTATCTCCTTTTTCAAGGCGATATAGTCCTTCCATCGTATTATTCATCACTCGCGATGATACTGCATCAGCTGATAATGCTGGATCCATTGTTGGAATTTCCTGTGTTTCAGTTAAATTGATGACTTGTTTCCCGTTAGCCTTTCCGCTATCCCCTTTTGCACTCGCCCCTGGCTCGTCCTTTTGATAACTACATGCACCTAAAATCATACTCATTGCTAATGTCGACGCTACAAAAACTGGTACTTTTTTCTTCATTCTGCTACCCCTCCTAAAAATGTTAGCCCTTTCATTTTAGAATAGAAAGAAATATATGTATGTTCTAATAATTCATATTATACATATAAATATATTCTTTGTATATTTATTTTTCTATCTTATTAAAATTTTCTGCTAATATTATACCTTTTGTAAACGTTTTATATTGCGTGTTTTCATAACTAAAATACTAAATTCAATCACTTTTATAATTATCTAAATTATCAGAGTATAATTAATTTTATATTATATAATATCTTTTGTATAATTATTCCCTCTAGCATGCACCATTTTTTCTTTTCAAATAAAGTGAAACTTTAATCAACGGAAGTGGTTCTTCCCCCCACTGATTATTAACCTTCGCCAATCGAGCTTTTACGGTATAAAATCAATCTGTAAAAACTCTATCGCTTTTATAAATCTATTTTAATTTTTCAACTCACGACTTTGAAAACAAAGAGAGATTTCCTCTCGTTTTCTCCTTCTGTTTTCACGTGGCATGGGGCCAAAAAAGGATCTGACCGCTTCTACGCTTGAGCGGATTCTCTCTCCCGCCCCCAAAAGGCGCTGTTTCGTTTTTCAACACACAAATCACGGCTTTGAAAACAAAAAGAGACCTCCACTCGTTTTCTCCTTTTGGTTTCACGCGGCATGGGGCGAAAAAAGGATCTGACCGCTTCTATGCTTGGACGGATTCTCTCTCCCACCTAAAAAGAAAAGGGTTTATTTCAAGGTTTCAATTCATACTTATATACTTAAAAAATACTGCTCTAATAAATAGTTGTTAACTGCGCTACAAAATAAATGCAAGTGTTGCTAAAGTGTGTTAAGATACATTTTGTTTCAAAAAGGATATCGGTAAAGTGGGGGATGATATGACAGAGGTTACATCCAAAAAAGGGCAAGAAGAAAAATTAAATTTATTCTTCTTAACATGGCCTATTTTCTTAGAGGTTTTTCTTTTTATGTTAATGGGGATTGCCGATACTTTTATGCTAAGTGCATTGTCAGATGACGCGGTATCAGGTGTTGGGGCTGCAAATCAATACCTTCATATCGCAATATTAGTACTAGAAGTAATCGGAAACGGTGCCGCGATTGTTGTTTCTCAATATCTTGGTTCCAAACGATATATGGAAGCATCAAAAATATCTGCATTAGCGGTTACATTAAATTTAGGGGTCGGGCTCATCATAAGCGCCGGTTTTCTTTTATTCTCAAAACATATGATGAGTGCAATGAACTTGCAAGGCGATGTATTAGTTTACGCACAAAATTATTTATCAATTGTCGGGGGAGCAATCTTTCTGCAAGCTATTATTAATTCCTTAGCAGCAATCATCCGTGTACATGGGTTTACGAAACAAGCGATGTTTATTTCACTCGGAATGAATATTCTTCATATTGCCGGTAACTATGTCCTTATTTTCGGCAAGTTCGGCATGCCTGAATTAGGTGTTGAAGGAGCAGCAATTTCCTCTGCTTTCAGTCGACTTATCGCACTAGTTGTCTTTTTCTGGCTACTATACCGCGTCATGGAATACCGTGTTAAATTGAACTACTATATTACATTATCAAAAGAATATATTAGCAAAATCTTAAAAATTGGTATCCCATCGGCTTTTGAGCAAGTGATGTACCAAGCGTGCCAAATTGTCTTCCTATACTACGCAACATACTTAGGAGCAGAATCATTAGCTGCAAGACAATATGCAACAAACATTTCCATGTTTACTTTCCTATTCGCTATTGCGATTGGAATGGGAACAGCGATCATCGTCGGACGTTTAGTCGGTGGAAATGAGAAAGAAGAAGCATATATACGTGTGTGGAAAAGTGTAAAGTGGGCCATCAGTGTTACGTTATGTATGGTCATTCTTGTCATAGCGTTCCGTACACAATTAATGGGGTTATTTACAGATAATCCTCATGTTATCGCTTTAGGAGCAACTGTTCTTTTATTAAGCGTACTACTTGAAACTGGACGCACGATGAATATCGTCATCATTAATTCACTGCGAGCAGCTGGTGATGCGAAATACCCTGTTTTAATCGGAGCATTTTCTATGGTCTTAATGAGCTTACCACTCGGTTACTTTTTTGTTTTTCATTTAGATATGGGACTCCCAGGCATATGGTTAGCGATTGCCATCGATGAATGGACGCGTGCTATCATCATGTTCTTCCGCTGGAGAAGTAGAGCTTGGGAAAATTATGCACTTGTTAAACCGGAGACTTCTGAAGAATCAGCGCCTGTTCAAGCCTAACATTCATGTTGATATTCAGAAAAAACAGGTTGGAGAAACTCTTCTCCAACCTGTTTTTCGTGTCGTTCTTTGTTGGAACACCGATATTATTTATCGAATCGCCGATAACATTTCATTTACTATTTTTCTATCATCCCACTCTATTGCTAAAATCTCTACTCTAACTTTTCCTTCTCTCCTTGCGTCTTTACCTGGCATGGCTCTGACCACTTCTATACATGAACGGATCCTCTCTCCCGCCTAAAAGAAAAGGTTTTCTATCAGTTTTCTAATTTGGATTTATATAAAAAAAGAAGCGACCTCTCCGGCCGCTTCTTTTTATTATTGATAGATTTCTTTATATTTCTTGTATTCTGCTTCAGAACAAAGAACGAAATGTCCTGGGCGAATTTCTCGCATCTTTGGCTCTTCATTTCCATATTGATGCTGAGATGGATCGTATACAATACGTTTACGATTGCGCTCGTAATCTGGATCTGGAAGCGGAATTGCTGATAATAATGATTTTGTATATGGATGAATTGGATTCTCATATAACTCGTCACTACTTGTTAATTCAACAATTTGACCACGGTACATAACACCGATGCGATCACTGATGTATTTTACCATTGATAAATCATGGGCAATGAATAAATATGTTAAGCCCTTTTCTCTTTGCAGTTGTTTCAATAAGTTTACAACTTGCGCCTGAATGGATACGTCAAGTGCTGAAATTGGTTCATCCGCAATAATGAATTCTGGTTCTACCGCAAGTGCACGAGCAATTCCGATACGTTGACGTTGTCCACCAGAGAACTCATGCGGGAAACGGTTGGCATGCTCTTTATTTAAACCAACTGTGTTTAATAATTCATGCACACGATCCATACGTTCTTTTTTACTTTTTGCTAAACCGTGAATATCAATGCCTTCTGCAATAATATCTCCAACTGTCATACGAGGGTTTAATGAAGCGTATGGATCTTGGAAAATCATTTGCATTTTACGGTTAAACTTCTTTAATTCTGTACGTGATTTTTTACCATGTACGTTTTCACCATCGAACAACACTTCACCAGCAGTTGCATCGTATAACCTGATAATCGTTCTTCCAGTTGTTGATTTTCCGCAACCAGATTCTCCTACAAGTCCAAATGTTTCACCGCGGTAAATATCAAATGAAATATCGTTAACCGCTTTTACAACACCGCCACTCACGCTAAAGTGTTGCTTCACATTTTTCACTTCAATTAATTTCTCACGTTGCTTAGTCATGTTGTTCACCTGCTTTCATTTGAAGAATTCGTTTTTGAACAACTTCTGGCGGTTGTACTTCTGGTGCTTGCTCATGAAGTAACCATGTTGCCGCATAATGTGTGTCACTTACTTTAAATAATGGTGGTTCCATTTCAAAATCAATTTTTAACGCCTGTGGGTTACGTGGTGCAAATGCATCCCCTTTTGGCGGTTTTAATAAATCAGGAGGCGTTCCAGGAATTGCATATAACTCTGCTTCTGAACCATCTAAACTTGGCATAGATGCGATTAGTCCCCATGTATATGGGTGTTTTGGATTGTAGAAAATTTCATCAACCGTACCAATCTCAACAACTTTACCTGCATACATAACCGCAACTCTGTCGGCAACGTTTGCCACTACGCCTAAATCATGCGTAATGAAAATAATCGCTGCTTCTGTTTTCTGTTGAATATCCTTCATAAGCTCTAAAATTTGCGCTTGAATTGTAACGTCAAGTGCTGTTGTCGGCTCATCTGCAATCAATAATTTCGGATTACAAGCTAGTGCCATCGCAATAACAACACGCTGTCTCATACCACCAGAGAATTGGTGCGGGTATTGCTTTAAGCGTGCTTCTGGGTTTGGAATTCCAACAAGATCAAGAAGCTCTAAAGCAACTTTACGAGCATCCGCTTTGCTCATTCCTTGGTGTTTAATAAGACCTTCCATAATTTGATTACCGATTGTCATCGTTGGGTTTAATGATGTCATCGGATCTTGGAAAATCATTGCAATTTCTTTCCCGCGCACTTGCTGCATTTCTTTTTCCGATAATTTTGTTAAATCACGACCATCAAATACAATTTCTCCATTTTTAATACGTCCTGGGGGATTTGGGATTAGTCCCATTAGCGCTTTCGAAGTAACTGATTTCCCAGAACCAGATTCTCCTACAATCGCTAATGTTTCTCCCTTTTTCAAATCAAATGTAACTCCGCGAACAGCTTGTACTTCACCAGCATGTGTATCAAAGGAGACTTGTAAATCTTTTACCTCTAACAATGTTTTCATTTTTACTTCTCCTTCCTCGTTTACTTACGCATTTTTGGATCTAACGCATCGCGTAATCCATCTGCCACTAAGTTAAATGCTAAAATTAACATACTGATAACAACCGCAGGGATGAACATCATATGTGGATACGTTTGAATTGATTTATATCCATCATTTACAAGAGAACCAAGTGATGCAGTTGGCGGCTGAATACCTAGCCCGATGAAACTTAAGAACGCTTCACCAAACACCGCTGTAGGAATTGTAAACATTGTCATAACGATAATCGGTCCCATTACGTTCGGAATTAAGTGCTTCACAATTAATTGTGTATTTGTTGCACCTAATGTACGAGATGCTAATACATATTCTTGGTTTTTCAATTTTAATACTTGTCCACGTACAATCCGCGACATTCCAATCCAACCTGTAATTGCCATCGCGAATGTGATTGATAAAATACCCGGATCCATAATGATTACCATTAAGATTACAATGATTAAATACGGTATACCGTTAATAATTTCCATAATACGTTGCATGATATTATCTACTCGTCCACCATAGAACGCTGAAATACCTCCGTATGCAACCCCAATTACTAAGTCAATTGCCGCTGCTAAAAGAGCGATATATAATGATACGCGTGTTCCTTCCCATGTTCTTGTCCAAAGATCACGACCAAGATCGTCTGTACCAAACCAGAAATACTCTTTAATATCACGTTTCTCATATTGATCGACGCCATATTGATCTGTACCATCAAATGGTAACCAATGAATGTTCTCAATCACCGGAATTTTAGGTGGCATTTTTGCACGGCCTAAATCTTGATCTTTATAGGAATGTTTACTTACCATCGGCCCAAAGATTGCTAAAAGCGCAATGATGATAAGTAATACAAAACCAAACATTGCTCCTTTATGTTGAAACAAACGTCTTCTTACATCTTGCCAAAACGTTAAGCTTGGACGGGCAATGACTTCATTATCAACATTACTTTGATTGGCTGGTTGAAATAAATCTGGAGATAATTTTTGTAAATCTTTCATCATTTTTTCCCTCCCGCTAAACGAATACGAGGATCAATAATTCCATATAAGATATCCACGATAAAGATAACTAAAATAAAGATTGCACTATAGAAAATTGTTGTTCCCATAATAACTGTATAATCATTCAATTGGATTGATTTAACGAATTGTTCCCCAAGGCCAGGTACAGCATAGATTTGCTCAATAACAAGTGTTCCTGTAATTAACCCTGCAACCATTGGTCCTAAAATTGTAACAACTGGAATCAATGCATTACGAAGTGCATGTTTTATAATAATGACACCTTGACTAATTCCTTTTGCTTTTGCTGTTAAAATGTAATCAGCTTGCATAACTTCGATTAACTCTGCACGAGCAAAACGCGCGATTGTTGCAGTAACAGCCATTGATAAAGCAACAGTAGGCATAACTGTAAATTCAGGCCCTTTCCAGAATGCTACTGGGAACCAGCCAAGTTTTACCCCTACAAAGTATTGTAGTAATGCTGCGAATACGAATGATGGTACCGACATTCCGAGTACAGAAATAATGGTTGCCCCATAATCGACCCATGTATTATTACGAAGTGCTGCAATAATCCCTAAGATTAAACCGATAAATGTTCCTAACATGATTGCCTGTAAACCAAGCTGTGCTGATGGTCCGATACGATCGACAATCATATCCGTTACAGGACGGTTATCGTACTGGAATGATACTCCTAAATCACCTTTTGCTAAGTTTCCTAAGTAGCGTGCATATTGCACTGGTACTGGATCATTCAAACCATATTTCTCCAAGATGATTTCTTTTTGCGCCGGAGATAATTTCTCTTGGTTCTTAAGTGGAGAACCCGGCAGTAATTTCATTAGAAAGAATGTCAGCGTAGTAATTAAAAATAATGTCAAAGCCATGTACACGAAACGTTTTAATGCATAACGTCCCATCGTCAAGCACCTCCCCATTTTTCTCAAAAGCAATAAGATAGTTTGAAATATTCTTACTTTTATATTTTTTAAAATAAGAGTATCTGCCCATCATAGGCATATACCCTTATTCATGATGGAAACCATTTTTATTTTTTGACTTCAACCCATTTGTAGCTAAATTCGCCACCATATTTATGTTCTAACAACCCTGTAATAGAGCCGCGTTGTAAATATGCTTTTCCTGGTTGGTATACTGGAGCAATTGCTGCATCATCCAGCAATTGTTTTTCAGCTTTTAACAGTGCATCCCAACGAGATTGTACATCTGTCTCTACTTTTGCTTTCTTAATTAATTCGTCATATGCTGGATTTGCATAGTTTACTTTGTTTTGTGCATTTCCTGTTGTATACATATCTAGGAATGCCATCGGATCCATATAATCTGGGCCCCATCCTGCATACGACATTGCATATTCTCCACTTGCTTCAAGTTTTAATTTTTGTGCAAATGGCTGCATTTTCATTGAAATTGTTAAGCCTGGTAAATTCTTTTCGAATTGCCCTTTTAAATACTCACCGATTTTCTTAGCATCATCTGTATCAAAGTTCAGCAACTCTAAATCTACTTTATCAACACCAAGTTCTTTTTTACCAGCTTCCCAATATTTTTGAGCCTCTTTTATATCTTCTTTGATCAGCTTACCGTTTTCTTCACGGAAGTCTTTTCCATTTGGTCCTTTCGCTAAACCATTCGGAACAAAACCGTATATCCCCTGTGAACCATCATTTAAAATAACTTTTCCGATGTTTCCACGTTCAAAGGCCATCGATATTGCTTTACGGATATTCTTATTTGCTAAGAACTTGTTCTTTTCATTTAAACGAATAAACTGTGTAGAAGGTTTCTTAATTGTCTTAAAATCAGAATCTTTTTTATATTTATCTACAAATTCTGATGTCAATACGACACGATCAATTGCTTTTGTCTCATATAAATTTATTGCAGTTGAACGATCTTTTACAATATTGAAGTTTACTTCTTCCAACTTCACCACTTTATTTTCCCAATACTTCTCATTTTTCTTAAGCTGGAAACTTTGTTCATGTTTCCATTCACTTAAGACGAACGGGCCGTTATAAAGCGTCGTATTAGATTCTAATCCAAACTTATCCCCTTGTTCTTTTACGAACTTTTCATTTAATGGGTAGAATGTTGGATATACTGTTAAGCTAACAAAGTAAGGAACAGGGTTGTCTAACTCCACTTCTAGTGTGTAATCATCAATTGCTTTTACGCCAAGTTCTTCGACTGGCAACTCTTTTTTATTAATTTTTTCGGCATTCTTTACATCGAATAATATGTAAGCAAATTTCGCACCTGTATTTGAATCAACAGCTCGTCTCCAAGAATAGACGAAATCTTTAGCTGTTACAGGTTCCCCATTAGACCACTTCGCATCATCGCGTAATTTAAATACATATTTCTTGCCATCTTCCGTTTTCTCGTAGGACTTTGCCACACCTGGAACGAGTTTATCGTCTTTCCCAAGGCGATATAATCCTTCCATTGTGTTATTCATTATGTTGGAAGATGCTGCATCAGTTGATAATGTCGTATCCATTGTCGGAATTTCAGCAGTTTCAGTTAAATTTAACACTTGTTTCCCCGAAGTACTGGATCCTTTTGCACTTGCTTTCGTATCTTCTTGTTGATAGCTGCAAGCGCCAAGCATACTGACCGTCAATGTCGATGCAAGTAATAGCGGTATCTTTTTCTTCATGTTGTACTGCCTCCCCTATTTGCACTTCCTGTACCCTCACTTGTTAAAAGATAGAATTGAAAGAATAATCTCCAAGTTTCTACAATTTTCATTATACATATAATACGACGATTGTGAATATAGTTTTTTGTTTTTTTGTTAAAATTTTTAATAAAATATTTATTTTCTTTATTTTTTGTAAAGGGATTCCTTAACATTGCTCCCATCATATTGAAATAAAATGCAGAATTGTGTATAATTTTCAAATAATTATTCCTAGTACTCATTATAACTTTTATAGTATAATAATTCTAGTAATATTTTGACGGAGGGGAACATTTTGAATAGACTTTATTTTCGTACTTGCATATTAATAGCATTGGCATTAATCGCTTCTAGTATTGGCGCACTCCTATTTCCAGTGCAATATTTGTTGAATTTTGTCAATATTATGTTTTATATTGCGTTATTTTTCATTATTTTAGGCGGTTTTTTATTTCTATTTCAAAGTGGATTTTTCAACATAACGATGTACGCTTTCCAAAAAGTATTTGGAACAAATAAAAAAGTAGAGTCTTTAATTGAAGAAGAAGAATCCGCAATAGATAAAAAAGAAAGAATATATAAAACGTATTCTTTCGCATGGACATACCCGATCTGCATTACAGGTGTTCTTTTAGGCCTCGCCTCTACAATCATTAGCTTTACTATTTTGATGTAGTTTGCAAACGATTTTTCATATGATATAATACAACAAAAAGCGCAGGCGGCTCATTTAGAATGTGAGGGGGATGGAGCTCCTGACGTAGAGGCGCTTTTGGCCTCACAGGAAGGCGCGAAGCCACCGATCATTCTTGCCGCCGGAGCTGGATTACAACAAAAAGCGCAGGTGACTGCTTAGCCGCGAAGGGCTAGGAGCCGGAGCTAGATTATAATGAATTCATATGTATGCGATGAAAAAGAAGAGTACATATTGCAACAATTTCAGAGAGCTTGTGGTTGGTGTGAACAAGTAATTGTACAGTATGGAATGGGCTTTTGAGCACCAAACCGAACCGTAAGAAGTAGGCTTTGGCGTTACATCCAGACGTTATAATGGAGAAAAGAGATTTCACAATTTGTGAAATAATTAGGGTGGTACCGCGGTCCATTCGTCCCTAGATATATAGGGATGAATGGGCTTTTTTGTATATATAAAAAGCGGAAGCGGCTCGTTCAGCTCTGACTGGCTAAGGTTCTTTCGCATAGAAGGCGCTCTTTTCCTTCTTATGCGGAAGGTTCTTAGACACGAAGAGCTTGCCGCTGGAGCTAGATTATATATAAAGCGGAAGCGGCTCGCTCAGAATGTGAGGGGGATGGAGCTCCTGACGTAGAGGCGTTCTTTGCCTCGCAGGAAGGCGCGAAGCCACCGAACATTCTTGCCGCTGAAGCTGGATTATATATAAAGCGGAAGCGGCTCATACAGACCTACTTCCCCCACTCTTCAACAATACATACAAATTTCAAGGAGGAGTTATTTATGTCAGTTATTTTTTCTGGTATTCAGCCAAGCGGAACAATTACGCTTGGAAACTATTTAGGAGCAATGAAGCAATTTACAGAATTGCAAAACGAACACGATTGTTATTTCTGCATTGTAAACCAGCATGCAATTACAGTCCCTCAAGATTCTGTACAGCTTCGTAAAAACATCCGCAGCCTTGCTGCACTATATGTAGCTTGTGGCATTGACCCTGAAAAATCAACTTTATTTGTGCAATCAGAAGTGCCAGCACACGCTCAACTAGGATGGATTATGCAATCTATCGCATATGTTGGAGAATTAGAACGTATGACGCAGTATAAAGATAAATCAACTGGTAGAGATTCAGTTCCAGCAGGATTACTTACGTATCCACCGTTAATGGCAGCTGATATCTTACTTTATAATACTGAGATTGTGCCAGTTGGCGACGATCAAAAACAACATATGGAATTAACTCGTGATTTAGCAGAGCGTTTCAATAAACGTTTCCGTGAAATTTTCACAATCCCAGAGATTCGTATTCCAAAAGTAGGTGCACGTGTTATGTCATTAACAGAGCCTACGAAAAAAATGAGTAAATCTGATCCAAATCCAAAATCAATGATCAGTATGCTTGACGATCCAAAAACAATTGAAAAGAAAATTAAAAGTGCCGTAACTGATTCTGACGGCATTGTAAAATATGATAAAGAAAACAAACCTGGTATTTCCAACTTACTAACAATCTACTCTTCATTCTCAGGCAAAACAATTGAAGAATTAGAAGCTTACTATGAAGGAAAAGGATACGGTGATTTTAAAGGTGATTTAGCTCAAGTAGTCGTAGACGCAATTCGTCCAATTCAAGAAAAATATAATGAACTCATTACCTCTCCTGAATTAGATGAAATCCTTGACAAAGGTGCAGAAAAAGCCAACCGCGTTGCCTTCAAACAACTACGCAAAGTAGAAAATGCAATGGGATTGAGTAGAAAGCGTAGGTAATATAAAAAGCGCAAGCGGCTCGTTTAGAATCGCAGGTTGTTGGAGCTCCTGACTGAGAAGTGCTTTTTACTTCGACTGAAGGGGCGAAACAGCCAGAGATTCTTGCCGCTGGAGCTAGATTGCATAAAAAGCGGAGGCGACTGCTTAGCCCTGACTGGCTAAGGTTCTTAGACACGAAGAGCTTGCCACTGAAGCTAGACGAAATTAAAAAACCCGCCAAATTTGGCGAGTTTTTTAATTTACCTTTTGTTCATTTTCCATTTCCCATAACTTTTCAAAGAATGGTTGCCCTTTTACCAGGCGTTCACATAGCTGTTCATGCTTCTCTGACCAGCCATATTGCGCTTCCTCATAAAGGCGCTTCCAGACATCTTCAAATTTCATATGTTGAACAGTCCCATATGCAGATGGATCCCATTCTGTATACCAATAACGAATTTCAGCTGGATTTTTCGTTGTATGTAGTTGATCTAACGCCATAAAAAGCAATTGTTTTAATTGTCGTTCTTTACGAGTTAAGCCATTCATAATATATGGCGATGGCGATAAAATATGATGTTCTTTTTGTGATTCTTCCATTTGAAACTCATACTTTTCTGCTTGGACATTTTCCACCATCTCATATACCATCTGCTCTTGACGAGGAATAAGCCTACTTTTTCGAATCGGTACATTGTACCCAATTGAATCTACTGCAATAATTCCTTTTCCATCTGTGACAACAAAACAATACTCTTGTTGCAAACGCTCGTGATTTTTACGAATATACGCCTTATGATGTACGTCTTCCAATAGTTTTTGCGGAAGTTCCAATAATTCGTTCTCGATGTAATGATATAATGTGGAATCTACTTTTAATAATGGCACTTGATCTAATAATTCGATCGTATCATCCTTCCGCCATTCGTAAAAATGACAAACGTTATACCCATTTTCCTCACCTTCAAACCAATTTACCCATACATCATGCAGATATAACATTTTCTACCCCTCACTTCACTACTGTTTGTACATCTCATTATGTTCATTTTTTGTAAATTTTATTCCATCAAAGGAAATATATTCTACACATATATTTATTTTTGATTTCACTTAGTACCTTGACTACTTCTATACTTAATCGAATGATTCATGTCGTTATATATTATTTCTTCATGACTCCTTACTTCCATTTTGATTACACAAAAAAACTTGGCAGCGCCAAGTTTTTTATTTATCACCTATTAAGAAATAAAAGCATTCGCTTTATCTAATATACGCATAGCATCCAAAGACAATAAAGAAAGCGTATTATCTTTCTCAACTTCTACACAATCTTTGACAATATGAAATCCGATGCCATACCCAAGCATCTTCGGGTACATTTGCATTCCATTTAGTAAACAATCATGCTCCCTTGTTCCTCTCTTTATATCTATTCTCTCTTTTACAATCTCCTCCCAATAATGAACCGCTTCCTCTTTTGAAAAGTATGAAGTCCACGGCGCATAATCCGTTTCTGTATGTCTTTCATACACAGCTTGCTCTGCCAGCCCCTCCATAATGATTGTATCAAGCAATGTATAGTCTCTTTCTTTCTTTCCAATTTGATATAACCGACATATATGATGATATTCATGCGTAAGTAACGCTTTTAGTTCCTTCACTGAATTTCGGCCACTTACAAACAAAAAAATAACATGCCGCATGGTTAAACCAGCTTTTCCGTTATATTCCACTTGCACAGTCCGATTATATGAATCAGATAATAAAATAAAGACAGGGACATCTGGACCTTGCAACCAGTTCTTTAGTTCTGCATACTCCTTAGCAAGCTCTTTCCAAATCTGTTTTTCTTCTAGCTGCTCAATTTCTTTTTGTCCTTCCATCACCGGACGATACATACCTTTAGAAATTAAAAAACGGTACAACCTTTCCTTTGGCAATGGAATGTATTTTGTAAACTTCTCACAAAGCTTTTCGGGACGTCCATAATAAAGGTGCAACCAATCTGCCGTTTGAATAACCCCCATCTTCACTCCTCCCTTTTCTTCTATATATATGCAAGAAAAGAGGCGAACGCGAAGTAATGAAATGAAACTTTTATCCCGCATTAACGGGATTTTTTCAACATATCTCACGCGGCCATGGAATCAAAAGCTGACCTGCTCTCATTTCCTACTTCTGGTTTCACATGGTATGGGGCAAAAAAAAGGCACTGATCGCTCCTACGCATGGACGGACGATCTCTCCCATCCCAAAAAGAAAAGGTGTTTTAAGAAATAGCTCCTCTGCTACCTCCCAAAACACCCTCTCACTACTTATGCTTTAAATATTACTACTGCGTTACGATCACCGAACCTTAGTTACGGCTATGAACACAAAAACTGACCTACACTCACTTTCTACTTCCGGTTTCACTCGGCATGGGGCTCAAAAAGGCACTGACCGCTCCTACCCATGATCGGATGCTCTCTCCCATCTAAAAAAAGGGTGTTTTGAAAGACAGCTCATCTGCCACTTCCCAAAACACCCTCTCACTACAATATACTATTGATATTTTTTAAATACTAACACTGCGTTATAACTACCTAATCCTAATTACGGCTATGGACGAAAAAACTGACCTACTCTCACTTTCTACTTTTGTTTTTACATGGCATGGGGCTCAAAAAGGCACTGACCGCTTCTACGCATGATCGGACGCTCTCTCCCACCTAAAAAAGGGTGTTTTGAAAGACAGCTCATCTGCTACCTCCCAAAACACCCTCTTACTACATATTATTGATATTTTTTAAATACTAACACTGCGTTATGACCACCGAAACCTAATGAGTTACTTAAAACCGTACGCACTTCTTGATGTCTCGCTTTGTTTGGCACATAATCTAAATCACATTCTGGATCTGGTGTTTCATAGTTAATTGTTGGCGGAATCACTCCATCTGTAATTGATTTAACAGAGAAAATTGCCTCAACAGCACCAGCTGCTCCTAATAAGTGTCCAGTCATTGATTTTGTAGAACTAATCGCTACTTTATATGCATGTTCACCGAATGTTTCTTTAATTGCCATCGTTTCGTATTTCTCATTCGCATCTGTACTTGTACCATGCGCATTAATGTAATCGATATCCTCAGGCTGAAGATCTGCATCTGCTAATGCTTGACGCATCGCACGAACACCGCCCTCACCGCCAGGAGCAGGCATTGTAATATGGAACGCATCACCTGTTGCACCATATCCAACAAGTTCAGCATAAATACGCGCACCACGTGCTAATGCATGTTCTAACTCTTCCAGTATAAGAATACCTGCGCCCTCTCCCATTACAAATCCACTACGATTTTTATCAAATGGACGACAAGCAGTTGCTGGGTCTTCATTAAATGTCAATGCTTTAGCTGAACTAAATCCTGCAAAAGCCATACTTGTTAATGGCGCTTCTGCCCCGCCTGTAATCATCGCATCTGCATCACCACGCTGAATCACTTTAAAAGCATCACCGATTGAATTTGCTCCTGATGCGCAAGCTGTTACAGAGCAAGTATTAATTCCTTTTGCACCTGTTGCAATCGATACTTGCCCAGCAGCCATATCAGGAATCATCATTGGTACGAAAAACGGACTAACGCGGCGTGGCCCTTTTTCTGTAAAGATTTTAAATTGTTCCTCGTATGTTTCCATACCACCAATACCAGATCCTACCCATACACCAATGCGCGGGCCATTTTCTTCTGTAATTTCTAATTTCGCATCTTCAACGGCCATTTTTGCTGCTGCTACAGCATATTGCGTAAAGCGGTCCATACGGCGCGCTTCTTTTTTATCTATATATTTCTCGACTTCAAAGTCGTTAATTTCTGCTGCTACTTTTGCAGGAAATAATTCTGGATCTATGCGTGTAATACGTCCGATTCCAGATACACCATTTTTAATGTTATTCCAAGCCGTTTCAACATCCGTTCCAATCGGTGTAACAGCTCCTAATCCTGTAATTACGACACGCTTCTTTCCCATACAAAATACACTCCTTTTTCTCTCAGTCCTTATTTACCCCAACGAAGAGCAACTGCTCCCCAGGTTAATCCGCCACCAAAACCAACTAAAACAATTAAATCGCCATCTTGAATACGCCCATTTTGTAATTCCTCTACGATAGCAAGTGGAATTGAAGAAGCTGACGTATTCCCAAACTTTTCAATTGTTGTACTCATTTTTTCTTGTGGCAAATCTAATCGTTCCCTTGCCGATTCCATAATGCGAATATTCGCTTGATGTGGAACTAAAAAGTCCACATCTTCTTTCGTAAAACCGGCTTTTTCAACGACTCGAAGACAAGATTCACCAAGTTGGCGAACAGCAAATTTAAAGACTTCTCTGCCATTCATCATAACATATTCATCTTGATAAAGGTGCTTGCCACCACTTCCATCTGCCCCTAATTCAAACGAAAGAATACCTTTCCCTTCTGAAACAGCTCCCATTACAACAGCACCCGCTCCGTCTCCAAATAATACTGCTGTATTGCGGTCATTCCAGTCCACAATTCTAGATAATTTATCACTACCAACTACTAATACATTTTTATAAGTTCCAGTTTGAATAAATTGCTGCGCTGTAATCATTCCGTACATAAACCCAGCACATGCCGCACTTAAATCCATCGCAGCTGCATGCTTTGCACCAATTTGTTCTTGAATCACGCAAGCAACCGCGGGAAAAGAACGATCTGGCGTTACCGTCGCAACTAAAATAAGATCAATCTCTTCTCCGCTAATCCCTGCATCTTCAAGTGCTTTCTTGGCAGCTTCTACCGCCATATATGAAGTATCTATTGTATCATCGGCAATGCGTCTCTCTGCAATTCCCGTTCTCGTACGAATCCATTCATCGGATGTATCCATGATTTTCTCTAAATCGTGATTAGTGACTACTTTTTCTGGCACATATCTACCGATCCCTAAAATGCCTACGTTCACATCGCAGCCCTCCGTTTTATATCAATTATTATGACTTGGTACTAATTCTAAAACATAAATGTTTATTTGTCTAGAATATATTTCTAAGTAAAAAAATAAGGCCGACATATTGTCGACCTTATTTTCCCGCTTTTCCAAGCTCATATGCTTCATTCATTACTTTCATTAATAACTCTAGTACTGGCTGCGCTTTTTCCATATCAAGTGCAATCCCGTTATCATCCAAAATAGCCTTTGCTTCCGGCAAATGCTTCATAGCGATTTGTAAAAACTGCATATTTTTTTCGTTCATAGTTCTTCATCCTTTCCATACACGGAGCTATACACTCCTTATCTCTACAACTATATATATCCACTTTGATTTTCCAACATATTAAGTACTTGCTCCGAAGAACAACAGGTGACCTACTTCCATTCTCTCTCTTTGTTTTAACTTGGCATGGGGCAGGAAAAGGATCTGACCGCTTCTATGCATGGCTGGATGCTCTCTCCCACCTAAAAGAATGGGTTTCTGCCGATCTTTCAATGGATATTTATATAGTTTAACACGTGTTTTGCCCTTCGTATAACTCTTTATAACGTTTTATATGTGTTAATTGCTTATTTAAACCAAATTCTAACGGAGTGTTTTTTATTATACAAATACTTTTTATCTCTTTTTTCTTCACTTCTTTAAAGGGTTTCTCCACCTTATCCTTAGCATTTAACAGGATCATTCCTTTTTCCCATAAACCTTTTTTACCACTGACCATATTATATACACCTAAATTCTCTTCACTTTTACCTTTTTCCCACAAATATTCACACACATCTTCTACATAAAGAAGATCCGCTCTATTTTCATTTTGAACAAGCTGATATTCCCTTTCCATAATTTCAGAAAGGATAAGTCTGTGGTACATCATAAAAGAAGGTTGCCATGGGCCATATAAAGTTGGAACACGAAGTATACTATAGCGAATATGTGCTTTCTCAACTTCTTCCTCTATTTTCATAAATAATCTTTTATTTTCAGACTGATCTTCTACATTCGCTATTTCAATAGAAGAAAGTACATTTAACTTTACTTGTTTCTTTTCGCACATATGAATCACACGCTTTAAATATTGTAAAATGATTCGTTCGTTCCGGAATCCATTTTGCCTATTCGGTTCACATAAACAAAAGTAAGCTACATCAAACTGCCCCGTTTCTATCCGCTTCCACCCGTTCTCATCTCTTATAGATGAATATGCAAACAAACTATTCCTACCAATTAAAAATAACTTTTCTTCACTTATTTTTGACATACTTTCTAGATCATCAAAATCAAGGCCATATACTTCCACTTCTTCTTCAATCATTTTATTTACAAGATGATAGCCTACAAATGAAAGTGCCCCTATAATAAGTACACGCTTCATGTCACCAGCCCTTTCTCACTCTAAACAAATAGCTCCTCATCTATGTATATGGGAGCTTCATAATTCTTCTTCATACTTTTTAAAGAAACGACATGTATGTTGAACCATTTTATATTTTACATGTTGTAAATGAAACGATAGTGATGTCTCACAATTTTCATTTATTCGTTTTTTTTCATATTCACGTAATAACTGCTTACGCGCTTTTTGTTCTTGTGTGGATACAAATATTTTCACAGGCACACAAGAAGGTAAATAAGAAAAGGATTTCTTAGAAATCTTCGCTTCTAACTCCGCTTCCTTCACATCATACGCAAGCGATAATTCTTTCACTAACCTTTTATAAAAAAATTTATGCTCTTTTTCAAATTCCACATGCGCGGGCAAATCTAAGCATGGGGTCAGCATCACGACAGATCGAATACATTCTGGATAACGAGTCATCATTTCAAGAGCCACAAGCGCCCCCATTCCATCTGCAACAATATGAATTTGTTCGTTTAGTGTTTCTTTTTTCATCACAACATGATACAAACGCTTCGCTAAACGAACTGCTTGATCATTCCCCCAATGTCTTCCGTATAAATTGGATGAAAAAACTGTATATCCATTTTCTATCAGCCCATTTAAAAAATGAGCTCGCCCCGCATGCTGCGTCCATAAACTTGTACCATTCTCAATAAAATAATTGTAATCACCAAGAAGCATAACACCGAATCCATTCGGCTTCTCTGGCAAATAAATTACACATGGTTCTTGTTCTAAGTAAAAAAAACGTTCCGTAACACTCATTATTCTCCCGCCTTATTTTCTAAACATAAAAGCTACTCTTTTATAATGTATGAACAGAATACAAATTTGCGTTGAAAAATCCACAAATATTTTTCTATATTCTGTTTTCAATTGTGTTACAATATAGACAGATTGTACGAATAGGGGTGTGAAAAGATGCGTGTAATTTGGGCCTTTATTTGGTCGTTTATGCTTGTACATATGATGAGCTACGTAATTAGCTCTATGACTGGCGGTGTATACGATTTCGCGCTAGCGTCTAAATTCTCAATTGTTCTCGCTATACTTGTAATGACAATTGCAGCAGCAATTCCAAACGAACCAGTAGAACAGCACTAATAAAAAAGAGTCCGGATTGAATCCGAACTCTTTTTTATTTAACATGAACAACTAGTTCATTATTTTCCACATCAACAACGACATGACTATTATCAGTAATTGTCCCTGCGATTAATTCTCTTGCTAATTTCGTTTCAATTTGACGCTGTACATATCTTTTTAACGGACGTGCCCCGTACATCGGATCGAATCCAGATTCTACAACAAACTCTTTTGCAGAGTCCGTTAATTCCACTGTAATATGACGGTCTACTAAAAGTCCTTGTAACTCTTTGACAATTTTATCAACGATGCCTTTAATTTCAGTTGTTGTAAGTGGTTTAAATAAAATAATTTCATCCACACGGTTTAAAAACTCCGGACGGAAATGACCTCTTAGTTGCCCCATCACAAGTTCTCTTGATTCTTCTTTAATTGTTCCATCTTCTTGTAAACCTTCTAACAAATACCCTGAACCAATATTAGATGTCATAATAATAACGGTATTTTTGAAATCTACTGTTCGCCCTTGTGAATCTGTAATACGTCCATCATCTAACATTTGCAGTAAAATGTTAAATACTTCTGGATGCGCTTTTTCAATTTCATCTAATAAAATAACGGAATACGGTTTACGACGTACCGCCTCTGTTAATTGTCCACCTTCCTCATAACCTACATATCCAGGAGGAGCTCCAATTAAGCGAGACACGGCATGTTTCTCCATATACTCAGACATATCAATGCGGATGATTTGTTCTTCACTATCGAATAAAGATTGTGCTAATGTTTTTGCAAGCTCTGTTTTCCCCACACCTGTAGGTCCTAAGAAAATGAACGAACCGATTGGACGATTTGGATCTTTAATACCCGCGCGAGCACGAAGAACCGCATCTGCTACAAGACTCACTGCTTCCTCTTGCCCAATCACACGCTCTGATAAAATTTGCTCTAAACGAAGCAGTTTTTCACGTTCACCTTCTACAAGTTTCGCAACTGGAATTCCTGTCCAACGTGAAACAATATTGGCAATCTCTTCTTCACTTACTTCCTCGCGAAGCAAACGGTTCTCTTGCCCGTTATGCGTTCCCGCCTCTTCAGCTTCTCTTAACTCTTTTTCCATTGCTGGAATTTTACCATGACGAAGCTCAGCTGCTTTATTTAAATCGTAATTTCCTTCTGCTTCTTCTAACTCACGGCGCAGGCGTTCCAGGTGTTCTCTTAAGTCACGAACTTTATGGATTTCTTCTTTTTCTTTTTGCCACTGCGCTCGCATTCCATGTGCAACTTCTTTTAAATCAGATAATTCACGTTGCAATGTTTTGAGTCGTTCTTGACTACCACGGTCTGTTTCTTTTCCTAAAGCAGCTTCTTCAATCTCTAGCTGCATAATGCGGCGCGTTACTTCATCTAATTCTGTTGGCATGGAATCAATTTCTGTTCGAATTGTTGCGCACGCTTCATCAACAAGGTCAATTGCTTTATCTGGTAAAAAGCGATCAGATATATATCGATCTGATAATACAGACGCCGCTACAATCGCGCGATCATGAATATTTACACCATGATAAATTTCAAAACGCTCTTTTAAACCACGTAAAATAGAAATTGTATCTTCGACAGTCGGTTCTTCAGCTAACACTTGTTGGAAACGACGCTCTAATGCTGGATCTTTCTCAATATATTTTCGGTATTCATCTAAAGTAGTCGCCCCAATACAGTGAAGTTCACCGCGCGCAAGCATCGGTTTCAACATATTCCCTGCATCCATTGCTCCTTCTGTTTTACCAGCACCAACAATTGTATGGAGCTCATCAATGAATAAAAGAATACGACCTTCGCTTTTTTTAATTTCATTTAATACAGCTTGTAAACGTTCCTCAAACTCACCACGGAATTTCGCTCCAGCTACAAGCGCACTCATATCTAATGCAAAAATTGTTCGATCTTTTAATCCTTCCGGTACATCTTTTCTTACAATCCGCTGCGCTAATCCTTCCACAATCGCTGTTTTACCAACCCCAGGTTCACCAATTAATACAGGGTTATTTTTCGTTTTACGCGAAAGAATGCGGATAACACGGCGAATTTCGCTATCGCGTCCAATGACAGGATCAATTTTTCCTTGTCTTACTTCTGCCACTAAATCACGGCCATACTTTTCTAATGCTTCATATGTTACTTCTGGATTTTGACTAGTCACTCTTTGATTCCCCCTAACTTCCATTAACGATTGTAAGAGCTCATTCTTTGTTATCTGGAACGTTGTAAATAAACGTTTTATATCGCTGTTCTCTTCACAAAAGGCAAGTAGTATATGCTCCACTGAAATATATTCATCTTTCAATTTTTTCGCTTCAGCTTCTGCCTTAACAAGCAATTGCTGCAAAGCATTTGTCACATATACTTTGCCAGCTTCTACACCACTCCCTGTAACCGACGGCTTTTTTCGAACGAGTCTTTCCACTTCTTTCGTAAATTGTTCTATATTAACATTCATTTTTTGAAAAATACGTACTGCCAATCCATCTTGCTGCTCCAGTAATGCAAGTAATAGATGAACAGTGTCTACTTCTTGATGATGATGAGATACCGCTAAAGACTGGGCACTCATAATCGCTTCCTGTGTTTTCGTCGTCATTTGATTTAAGTCCATCTTCACAAACCTCCAAACATTGAAATCCCCTTGGTATCTGACCTTTTTTGATTTTTTGACTTTCTTTGACCTTTGATTTGATTATACGCCAATTGTCTTTTTTATACAATAAATTTGATTATGAAATTTGTTTCCAAAAAAGTATGTATACCTTTGCTCTCCAATCACAAAAGCCGCAATATAAATTGCGGCTTCTCTTACGGTTTTCTTTTATATGTCCACTGACGATTCTGATTTGTATTTTCAGGAAATCTTTCACCAGCAGTTAATTTTACCATTTGCGGATCTTTCACCATACTCCCTGTTTCACCAATTTCTACATATATTCCATCATTCGGTGCTTTCTGCCCAGAATGAAACCTACGATTTTGTCCCATCTTCATTCTCCTTCCATGACATCTTTACACCGTTAGTATGCCCATTTTAAAAAAAGCTTTTCTGTTATGTTTAGGAAACGAGTCATATTTTTGATTACCGTTCATATGTATGGATTTACATATGAACGCAGGAGAAAAAGCAGCTTTTGTTGAAAAAAAAGAAACCGACCTATTCCAGGCCAGTTTCAAAGGAGAGTCAAACATATACGAGAAGATTACATTTTTATTATACGTCTTGCTACGTGCGTAATGTAACCCTTTTCACAATTTGTACAAAATGAAAGAAACATTATTTGAACTTTCGAAAAAATCATTGACTTTTCTGATTTTTGGTAGGAAATAGTGGACACTAACATGTTTCCGGGCGTAAGATGAATATATAACGAAACTTCCATTCATGGTCTTTTCGTTATACACTTTCCAACCTCTTATTTCTGCATATTACAACGGAAATACAGATAGAAACAAAAAAAATTTTCATAAGAGGTGAAAACATGAAAAAACAACATTTAATCGCATTAGATTTAGACGGCACTTTACTTACTGACAATAAAATCATTTCTGTACGAACAAAGAAAACAATTGAAAAAGCAAAAGAACAAGGACATGTTGTTGTCATTTCAACAGGACGTCCATTTCGTGCTAGTCACGCTTATTATAAAGAACTTGGTTTAAATACACCGATTGTTAACTTTAATGGCGCTTATGTTCATCACCCTCTTGATGCAAATTGGGGAACACACCATTCTCCTCTTGAACTTTCCACTGCACAAGAAATCGTTCGCGCTTGCTTTGATTTTGGCGTAAAAAACATTTATGCGGAAGTAATTGATGATGTATATGTTCGCGAAATTGATGAGGATAAAAAACATATATTTGAATTTGGCTCTCCAAATATTTTTACAGGAGACTTACTAAACATCTTACAAGATCATCCAACATGTTTATTAATTGATGCACTGGATGAACAATCAACTGCTATTCGTCAGCATTTAACAGATATGCATGCCGAAGTAATTGATCACCGTAAATGGGGTGCTCCTTGGCCGATTATCGAAATTGTAAAAAGTGGTCTTAATAAAGCAATTGGACTTCAAAAAGTTTCTAGTTATTATAACATTCCAAAGGAACGAATCATCGCTTTTGGTGATGAAGATAATGATTTTGAGATGATCGAATATGCAGGTCACGGCATCGCCATGGGAAATGCTATCCCTGAATTAAAGTCACTCGCAAACCATACGACATTAACAAACGAAGAAGACGGCATTGCTCTTTATTTAGAAGAGGTTCTTGGATTGTAATCTAAAAATTCCCTACTTATAGTTTACCGCAAAACGCTCATACTATAATCAGACGCATCAATGCGTCAGTCATTTTCTGCTAAATAAGGGGGAATTACGAATGGGTAAAAAGAACAAATCAAAACGTTTCACCCAACAAGGGGCCGATGCTGTCATGCAGCATGCTGCAAGATTCCCGTACCGCGGTACATTAGCTGATGCAGAAAAAGAACGAAACAACTCTTCTCTCGGAGGGGTTTAAATGGGTAACTTATTATTTCAGCAAGCGCGAGATGCTGTTTCTAGTGCCGTTTCTTGTTCTAGCGGTGCTGAACAAGAAGAGCTTGTTTATCGAGCAAAAAACGCTTTGCAGTCTGCTTATGCAAACTCTTCAACAGCTGAAAAGGTTCAGCTGCGCGAAATGCAACAGCAACTACAAGACATTACGAACACGCATTAAAACAAGAGGACCAAAATTGGTCCTCTTTAATCTTTTCTAAACAATCCAAACACCCCAACGGTTTGGACTATATTTGTAAACGCTCCTGGATCTACTTGTTTAATAATCCGTTCTAATTCATATAATTCATAACGCGTAATCACCATCATTAACATTTCTTTATTTTCATTTGTATATGCCCCTGTAGCTGGCACAGTTGTAATCCCCCTTACTAAACGAGATTGTATCGCCTTCCTTACATCGACACCGTTTTTCGTAACGATAAACGCTGTGATTTTCACATGACGTGTATGAATCGCATCGATAATTCGTGTTGACACATACAACGTTACTAATGTATATAACGCTTTTTCCCAACCGTACATATAGCCAGCTGCAATGATAATAATTGCATTAAAGAAAAAGAAATACGTTCCAACCGGCTTATCTTTCACTTTTGATAAAATCATTGCGATGATATCTAAACCACCTGTGGAAGCCCCCCATTTCAAAGCAATTCCGACTCCTATCGCTGAAATAATCCCTCCGAAAATGGCGTTTAATATAATATCATTTGAGACAGCCCTCACTGGCACAATTTCTAAAAACAGTGTCATAAATACAACACATAAAAAACTAAATAACGTAAACGCTTTCCCGACCTTTTTCCAAGCTAAAATAACAACCGGAATATTGAATAAAGCAAAAAGTACCCCAGTTGATATGTGAATCGATGCAAAATCGTTTAATACTTGCGAAAGCAATTGAGACAATCCCGCAAAACCGCTCGCATATACTTTTGCTGGTGTTAAAAACAAGTTCATTCCAATCGCATTTAATAAACCTGCAATAATAACAACAATTAGTTTCTTTATTAATTCAGCATAATTTAATTTCAAATCCATATTCCATCCACCTTTATAGATCATGAGTTCACCACTACCTGCATACATAGTCTTTACGAAAACGGAAATGATAAACGTACAACCGTTTAGAAATGGAGTTGATACGTATGCCACACACGAGCGATAACGACAAAAAAGCACGCGATAATAATGCAAAGCGCACGCTAAAAAATGAACAGGAACAAAAAAATATCCAGCAAGGAAAACGTACCTATTCTAAAAAAACAGATCACCTTTAATTATTAAGAAACCGACAGAAAACCTTCCTTTTTAAGTGGGAGAGAGCATCCGATCTTGCATAGACGCGGTCAGGGCCTATTTTTGCCCCATGCCACGCTAAAACAACAAGAGATTATGAGTGCAAGTCTGCTTTTGGTTTCACAGCCGCAAATAGACTTTGCTGGTTATAACTGTATGTAAATAAGAGGGTGTGTTGGGCAGTAACAAAAAGATTACTTCTTAACATACCCTCTTTTTAGGCAGGAGAGCGCATCCAGCTACGCATAGAAGCGGTCAGATCCTTTTTCTGTCCCATGCCATGTTAAAACAAAAAGAGAAAGCAAATAGCGATTACCTTTTGTTCTTCATAGCAGCGGATTATATGCCGGAAAATCAAAATGGATTTATAAAGTACATCAACAATCTTGTTGATGTACTTTTTCATTTCACGAAAAACATCTCAATTTCACTTCATGTTCACTTCACTATTTTACAATAACAACAACATAATTAGATGAGGTGTTAGTATGAAAGGAAAACAATTATTGATGGCCACAGCTGCGCTTGGAACGTTAATGCTATCTGCTTGTGGCTCAAAAGATAGCTCAGAGGCAATTGCAACATCAAAAGTTTCAACCATTACAAAAGGTGATTTTGACAAACAATTAAAAGAACGGTACGGGAAAGATACGTTATATGAAATGATGGCACAAGATATCATTACCAAAAAATATAAAGTATCTGATGATGAAGTGAATAAAGAATTAAAAAAGGCAAAAGAACAATTTGGTGATCAATTCAAAACGGTACTAGAAAGTAACCGTTTAAAAGATGAAGATGACTTTAAAAATCAAATCAGGTTCAAATTAGCAATGAACGAAGCCATTAAGAAAAGCATTACAGATAAAGATGTAAAAGCAAACTATAAACCTGAAATTAAAGCTAGTCATATTTTAGTAAGCGACGAAAAAACAGCCAATGACATTAAGAAACAACTAGATGAAGGTGCGTCATTCGAAGAACTAGCAAAACAAAAGTCTGAGGATCCAGGTTCAAAAGAGAATGGCGGAGACCTTGGATACTTTGGTCCAGGTAAAATGGTATCTGAATTTGAGGACGCTGCTTATAAATTAAAGGTCGGTGAAATTAGCAAACCAATCAAATCATCAAACGGCTACCACATTATTAAACTGACTGATGAAAAAGAGTTAAAACCATATGATGAAGTAAAAGATTCTATTCGTAAAACTCTCGAAGAACAGCGCTTAGCAGATCAAACTGCTGGCCAAAAAATATTGTTAGACGAATTCAAAAAAGCTGATATTAAAGTAAAAGATAATGATTTGAAAGATACATTCTCTCGTCTTTCAGGGCAATGAAAAATCTAGCGACAAATTAGGTTAGTATCTATTGGTAATATTTAGTAAATAGAATTCCATCGGCGATTCGACAAAGGATATCGACGTTCCGACACATAACAACAAAAAACAGGAGCTTGCTGACTCCTGTTTCCCAACACTCTGAAAATCAGAACAAGCTACACGCTTGTTCTGATTTTTTATTTCTTAAAGTAAGTCCAACCTTCTTCTTGATAAACTTTTTCTTCTTTCATCAACTTACCAAGTGCACGTTTAAATGCTGCTTTACTCATATTGAAACGTTCTTTAATGTCTTCTGGATGACTCTTATCCCAAAACGGCATTGCGCCTCCGCGCGTCTCCATATACTCATAAACCACCGCAGCATCATCTTCCATTCCCTCTTCTTTACGCGGAAGAAGTGAGATATTAATCGTACCATCATCTTTCACATCAATAATACGACCTGTTACACGTTCACCAATACGAACTTGCTCTTTTCTTTCTGTATGGTGCAGGAAGGCACGGAAATGCTCATCCGTTAATACAAATGAACCAACTTGAAGCGAGCGATACACGCGTCCATTCACATTTTTATTACGCATAGATGGCGTTGCATCTACAATGATTTCCTGCATATCTGAATCTCTTGCTGGAAGAGCGATCAGACGGCCGCGATTTGTCAATTTTAATGTACAATATAATTCGTCGCCCTCTTCTGGCCAAACTGGCATATAAATCGGAAACTCATCAGCTGGGATTAAGATATCTTTAGAAACACCGATATCAACGAATACACCTAGATCAGGTTTTACTTCTACAACTTTCACCCAGTTCCAGTCATGTACTGTAATTACCGGCGTCTTCATTGTGGCAGAAATTCGTTCTTTATGATCAAGGTATAAAAATACATCAATCTCATCGCCTTCTTCGATTTCTCCTGCTACTTCGTTTTTATGTAGAAATACTTCTTCATAGCCCTCTTCATCATCAAATCCGACCATATATCCAATTTCCGTTTCACGTAAAACAGTTACCTGTTCAATCGATCCTGGTTGTAAATACATATATTTTTAATTCCCTTCTATATATAAAGTATATTTTTATCATTCCAAAGAAAGCTTCATTATAACACGATTTTTCCTTTATTTGTCCAACTGCCCAAATTTAACTATAATAGAAGGTGGAATTTAATTTGGAGGTGCTTATTATGGCAAAAGATAGTTCTTTTGACATCGTTTCAAAAGTAGAATTACCAGAAGTAACAAATGCTATTAACATCGCATTAAAAGAAATTCAAAATCGCTATGATTTTAAAGGAAGCAAAAGTGATATTAAATTAGAAAAAGAAGTACTTATTTTAACTTCTGATGATGAGTTTAAATTAGAACAAGTAAAAGATGTTCTTATTTCAAAACTAGTTAAACGCGAAGTACCAATTAAAAACTTGGACTACGGAAAAGTGGAAAGTGCTACTGGTAACACAGTACGTCAACGTGCAACACTGCAGCAAGGTATCGATAAAGACAACGCAAAAAAAATCAACAACATCATTAAAGAGCTAAAATTAAAAGTGAAAACACAAGTACAAGATGACCAAGTACGTGTAACAGCGAAAAGCCGTGATGACTTACAAGCAGTAATCGCAGCAGTTCGTAGTGCAGATTTACCAATTGATGTACAATTCATTAACTATCGCTAAAAGAAAAAAATCCTCTATTCGGAGGATTTTTTTCTTTTAGCATTTAAAAAACTGATTGAAACCTTTTTTTGGAGAGAGAGCGTCCACCTATGCATAGAAGCAGTCATGGTCTTTTTTAGCCCCATGCTGCATGAAAGCAAAAGGAGATAATGAGTGGAGACCTCCTTTTGCTTTCATAGCAATAGCTATACACAATATACGACGCACAAAAATATGCCCACCCTTATGATTTCTTCCGCTTCTTTACAGCAATTAAAAATGCAATAAATAAAACATTTACTAAAACTAGTAAAGATACAAACACCCAGTTAATCCCCGTTTTTTCTCTCACTTGATATACATTTGCTTCTTCTCGCTTCAATACGAGATAATAATTCCCGTCTTCTTCTCTAATGATTTCATCTTCCAACAATCCCTTTAATTCTCGATCTTTCCCTACCTCGTTAGCAGAAAATGAAACTTTCTGCGTCTCTTTTGTATTATTAATCGCAACAAGTGTCACTTCATCTTTATACTTTCTTTTTAGTACGCTCATTCCAGCCTTATCGTATAACAACTCGAATGTCCCGCGGCGGAGAGATGGAAAATCCTGACGAATACCCCCTAATTTCGTGACATATTGTAAAAACTTTTCATCCGTTTTAAAATCCATTAACTGCCGATTATCCGGTACATCCCCGCCATCAAGCGCGATTTCCGTTCCATAATAAACAATCGGTATCCCTGGTGATGTATATAAATACGCAAGCGCTAATTTTAAACGCGATGGCGGATAGTTTGCGTTCTCTTTCGCAATTCTGACAAATCGCTTCGTATCTTGACTATCTACAAAAGCACTTGTCACTTTACCATTTTCTATTAAACTAGCGTCATAAAGCGGTTTAATAGACGTGTCCGATTTCGCGAAGACATCTGTTATGTGCTTATAATACTCATTATGTATATCCGCTTCCCCATCAGTCATAACGAGGAAATCTTTCTTCATTCCTTGAACACTTTGTTTTACTTCATTTAAAGAAATACGAGATATTTCTTTACTGCGGAGAAGATAAATTCCATCTATATCCGCTTCTTTCGTCCACCACTTGATCGAATCAATAAGACTTTCTTTCTCTTTTTCTGCAACAAATTGAAATACAACTTTCATATCTCGTTTATGTGCTTCTTGCACGAGTTGTTTCACATCTTGCACTGATCCAAAATGTTCATTCACTTTTTGAAAATCAACCGTACCATGTCCATCATACGTTTCACTTTTAAAAACTGGCGAAAGCATAATCGCGGTGAATCCCATGTCCTTTATATAATCTATTCGCTTTATAATTCCTTGTATATCTCCCCCTTGGTATCCTTCTAAATTCCCGACATCAAGCTGTTTATCATTTTTTGCATCTCCATTATTAAAACGATCCACCATAATAGAATAGATTACTTCATCTTGCCACTCTCTTTTTTCTTCCGCTAATGTATGCATAGGCGCCAAAAAAGCAAATATCATACAAAAACAAATCAACACTCCTCTTCTCCACATCTTCTTCACAGAATATCCCCCAACTTCTTTCTAATTGTAAGAATAGTATATCAATTTTTCGAACAAACCGCACTTACATAAAATTCATGTTAGATTTCCTAACATAAAATTTAAAATTTTCTGAAAAATAGGTTGATTTTTTATTAATTATTGAATATGATATGAAACATAACATTAAATGTAATATTTTATAACATTGTAGGAGGGGAAAAGAATGAATATGGGAGATACTGTGTTTTTATTTTTAGCGACGGTAATGGTTATGATTATGACGCCAGGTTTGGCACTTTTTTACGGCGGGATGGTTCGCAGCAAAAATGTACTGAGTACAACAATGCATAGCTATAGTGCAATGGCGATTATTTCAATTCAGTGGATCTTTATCGGCTATTCTTTATCATTCGGCCCAGATTGGAACGGCATCATTGGTACATTAGATTGGTTCGGCTTACAAAACGTAACCTACGCACCAAATCCAGACTACTCCGCTACTATTCCACACAATTTATTTATGATGTTTCAACTTATGTTTGCAATTTTAACTCCAGCGTTAATTTCAGGAGCTTTCGCTGAACGAATGCGATTTTCTGCTTTTCTTATTTTCATTCTTTTATGGACGACAATTGTCTATAACCCTGTTGCGCACTGGGTATGGGGCGTTGGCGGTTGGCTTCGCGAACTCGGTGCATTAGATTTCGCTGGGGGTAACGTTGTCCATATCACATCAGGGGTTGCTGGACTTGTATTAGCCATTTTCCTAGGGAAACGAAAAGACATAAACGGCCCTTCCCCTCACCATCTACCATTTACACTTCTAGGCGCAGGCTTATTATGGTTTGGTTGGTTCGGATTTAACGTTGGTAGTGCCCTTACACTAAACGATGTAGCACTAACTGCATTCATTAATACAAATACCGCAGCAGCAGCTTCTGCTTTAACATGGATTTTAGCAGAATGGTTCTTCCAATCAAAACCAACTGTAATGGGAGCCGCTTGCGGGGCAGTATCAGGTCTCGTTGCGATTACGCCAGCTTGCGGATTTGTCACTCCATTCTCCGCCCTTTTAATCGGAGCGATTGGAGGGGTTCTATGTTTCGGAGCTGTCTTCTTTTTAAAACATAAACTTGGATATGATGACGCACTTGATGCATTCGGATGTCACGGCATCGGTGGTACATGGGGCGGTATTGCAACTGGACTATTCGCAACCACTTCTGTAAATAGCAGCGGTGCTGACGGATTATTTTACGGAAATGCCGCGCTACTTTGGAAACAACTTGTCGCAATTGGAGCAACATACGCTTTTACAATCGTAATGACATACGCCATTATTAAAGCGATTAACTTTTTCCTTCCTGTTCGCGTGCATGAGCATGAAGAGCAAATGGGACTCGATATTTCGATGCATGGGGAGAAAGCTTATGAGTATAGTGAGAAATCACTGGGTGAGGTGGCAATGCAGAAAAAGGCTAAGTGAGGCATTTTATCAGTATATAACTTGTACAATAGAAAAGGTTTATCTCTTTTTTAATACGAGATAAACCTTTTTACTTAGCTTAAGATTTTTCTAATTTGCTGGTAGCACCCCATCACCATCAAGCTAAGCTTATACAAAGTCAATTTTAGGCGAGATTGTTTCTTTTTTCTAAAGGGCAAATTTAGTTGATTGAAAGATTTGCATACGAAATAAACCCTAACGGGTTTCACTTTTTTGAATTAAGCGGCTTGATTATCAGACATGGTACAATTGTAAACGACACCTAATATATCAAAGACCGTTTTTTTCTCATATCGATGAGATTTCCGCCCGTTTTGCTGTATGAGATTGAACAGGCGAAGTAACACCTTTGATAGCTCTTGGGTGTTTTTCTTACGATTAGTCAACCTGTATTTTTAGGTTTTTACTGGAGTGAATATCAGAATGAACAAGTACTTGTTATCATGCATACCAAAGACCCCTAATATATACTCGTTTTTTTACTAGGGGTGAG